>NZ_NEUF01000129.1 GCF_002910915.1 Streptomyces sp. SM10
TCCGGCTGAAGCGGGAGCCGGCCGTCGTCCGCGGGGGACGGTACGGGCAGGCCGAGGGCGGTCAGCAGTGCGCGAGCGGCGAGGTCGGCTGCCGTCCGGGCCGCCAGCGCGGCGGGGTCGTCGGCGTCGAGGCCGTCCACCCGTTCGCCGAGCCTCTCCTCGACGGTGTCCAGCAGCCGGTCCCGGGCGGCCGGACCGAGGGTGTCGAAGCCGCCGCGCAGGGCGGGCAGCCTGGACAGGAACGCGGCGTCGTCCAGCTCGACGACACGGTGCAGCAAGGGGTCCAGGGTCCCTGCCCCGACCGTCAGGAGCGGGCCCGCCGCCGTCAGGACGCCGGTGAGGCGGGCGGTGAGCGCGGCCCGGGAGGCGCCGTCCACGGCTCCGTCCACCCAGGAGGCGACGCGCGTCCCGAACACCTCGGCCTCCTCGTGGCCGGTGAGGACCCGGACCGCTCCGGCGGCCGCGGCGATCAGCGGGGTGCCCTGGTCGGCCAGCCGGACGAGGGCGTCGGTCAGCCGGATGCCGCCCACCCGGTCGGCGCGCTGGGCCAGTTCGAGCAGGGCTCGGGCGTCCTCGGGCTCCTCCGATCCGGTCAGCCCGTCGACCTGGCGGACCGCCGCCGAGGTCAGGAGCTCGGCCACGTGTGCGATCCGGGCGGCACGGGCGGAAGAGGCGGCGGTGACCGGGGCGGTAGCGGTGGCATCCGGGTCATCGGTGGCGTCGGAAGCCGACGGGGCGTCGATCACCTCGGAACCGGAGACCGACGGGCGGTCAGGAGTCGCCATGCCCGGCAGGTGACCCGCGTCGATGCGTTCCAGGAGGTCGAGTCCGGTGAGCATCTCCGGAAGGGTGCCGCTGGAGGGGAGCACGGCCGCCAGTTCCGTGAGCCGTTCGTCGGCCAGGGCGGGGAGTCCGCACTCGGCGGCCTCCGTGAGGCCCCGCACGACCTGGGCGGCCGTCGGGCCGCCTTCCGCGCGCTCGGCCGCGTGCCGCTGCCGCAGTACCCCCTCGGCCGCCTGGGCCGGGGTGACTCCGCGTGCTCCGGCCGCGGTGAGCATCGCGGCTGTCGCCGGGGTCCACCGCACCTGCCAGCGAGTCGTCAGCCCTTCCGAGCCCGCGGCACCCGTCACCTCGTGTTCCTGCGCGTAGGGGATGCCGCACACCGTCAGCCTGCGCAACAGGAGTTCGCGCCGTCCGTCGAGAGTGGAGCGGGCCGGGTCGAGCCGGAGGTCGCGCGGCGTCTTCTCGTGCGCGTCCCCCGGACCGGGGAGGGAGAGCGTCGCGGTCTCGGCCTCGACGGCCGGGCCCAGGCCGCTGCGTGGTGCGGCGGGGGCGGGGCGTCCGGTGCGGGCTCCGACGAGTACGCGTTCGAGTGCCTGGGCCACGGCGCGGCCCGTGCCGTAGGTCTCGCCGCGCCCAAGCACCGTCTGTACGGCCTCCAGGAGTTCGCCGCGCCCGGGGGCGGGCAGTCCGCGCAGGCGCGCCAGGTCCCCGGCGACCCGGACGACCTCCCGGCCGTCCGCGGGGCCGTAGGGGTGGCCCTGTTCGCGCAGGGCGGCGCAGACACGGACCGCGGTGCGGATCAGCGCCTCGTGGAGGGCGGCCGGGCGCCCGGCGGCTTCCAGGACGGTGTGCTGCCACTCCGGGTCCCGGATACCGGCCGGGTACCCGGACCGTGAGTCGAGGAGTGGGTACGTGTACGGGATCAGGGAGACCGTGCACGCGGCGGTCGGGGCCACGCCGGTCACGGGGGCAGGCGTGTCCGGGTCACGCGGGGCCGATGCCCCGGCGGCCCCGGGGGCAAGGGCCAGCAGCGCCGGGGTGTGGAAGGCTCCCACCACCACGGCGGGCCGCCGCCCGCTCGCCAGGGCCTCGGCGACATGTGCGCGCATGCAGGCCTCGCGCACCAGGTCCGTGCGCTCGACACCGCCGCGCGCCTCGGCCTCGTACCGCAGTGCCCAGCCGGTGAGGAGGGCGGCACGGCGGAGTGCCTCGGGTGTCGAACCCGGTGCGGGTGCCTCCACCAGCCGGTCCCACAGGTCGTCGCCGTCGCGGCCGGTGAGCCGGGACCCGAGGGCGGCGGACAGCCCCTGCCCCTCTCCGGGCACGGACTCGGAGCCGGTGCCCGGGAGGGGCGAGGGAGCGGGGGCACCGGTGTCCGGCCCGCCTTGCGCCCAGGCCCGGTCGGCCAGCGGCAGATCGCAGGCCACGGCCTGGACGCCGTTCCGTGCGGCCCAGCGCAGTGCGACCAGTTCGGGTGAGAAGTCCGCGAACGGATAGAAGGCGGGCCCTCGTTCGCCTGCCGCCCCCGCCCCGTCGGCGGACACGGCGGCCAGCGCCACCGGAGCCTCGGTCTCCTCGTGGGCGAGCCAGCCGAGCCAGGGCTGGAACTCGGCGGGCAGCTCGACGAGGAGGACGTCGGGGGCCGCCGCGTCCAGGAGTGCCGGGAGGGCGGCCGCGAGCGAGGGCGCGTGGTGACGCACCCCGATCAGGAACGGCAGCCCGGGCCCGGCCGCCGCGAGGGCGGCCACCGCGGCCTCAGGGGTGGCGGGCCCGGTCTCCGGGCCCCGCGGTGCACCGGCGGCGGGGGCCTCGGTGCCGGGCGGGACATCAGCGGTGGGCGATGCCTGGGCAGTGGTCTGCGTGTCCGGGGTGGCCCTCGGCTCCGGAGCGGCCCGCAGATCCGGAGTCGCCCGCGCGTCCGGGGTGGTCGACTGGCTCATCCGTCAGCTCTCCAGCACCGCGCGAAGCTCCCACAGGGCGCGCCAGGTGGCGGACCCCTGCTCCGCCCGCCTGCGTACCGGTCCGTCCCAGTACCCGAGCAGTCGTGCCGCGTCGGCGGGGTCGTCCTTGCGTACGACGCCGAGCAGATGGCCGGGCAGGAGGGAGAGCACGTCCCGGTCGCCGGGGAAGTAGGCCGTGGCCAGGCCCAGGGATCCCGCGACGGAGACCGCCTCCGCCGTGCTCATCACGGTGGAGGGGCGCTCGACCTCCCAGCCCTCCACGGAGCGGCCCTCGCGCAGGTCGCGGAAGGCGGTGACGAGGGCTTCGAGGACCGCGTCGTCCACCTGGTAGGCGGTGCCCGCCCGTTCGACGGCCGCCCGTGCCTGGCTCCGGACGAGCGCGGTCTCCACGTCCACGTCCCCGATCGGGTTCACCGTCTCGAAGTTGAAGCGCCGCTTCAGGGCGGCGGACATCTCCGAGACTCCCCTGTCCCGCAGGTTGGCGGTGGCGATGAGGGTGAACCCGGGGGCCGCGTGCATCTGGGCGCTCGCGCCGCCCGCGAGTTCGGGCACAGCGATCCGCCGTTCGGAGAGCAGGGACACGAGTGCGTCCTGGACCTCGGGCAGGCAGCGGGTGACCTCCTCGACGCGGGCGACGGCGCCCCGGGTCATGGCGGTGAGCACCGGGGAGGGCACCAGGGCCTGTTCGGTGGGGCCCTGGGCGAGCAGCAGCGCGTAGTTCCAGCCATACTTGAGCTGGTCCTCGGTGGTGCCGGCGGTGCCCTGCACGGTGAGCGCGCTGGTCCCGCAGACGGCTGCCGAGAGCAGCTCGGAGAGCATGGACTTGGCGGTGCCGGGTTCGCCCACCAGCAGCAGTCCGCGCTCCCCGGCGAGGGTGACCACGCACCGTTCGACCAGGGCGCGTTCGCCGACGAACTTCTGCTCGATGACCAGACGGCGAGGCACCCCGGCGCCGGGGTGCGCGGACTTCGGCAGCGCGAGCGCCTCGCCCGCGCTGCCCATCACGAAGGTGACGACGGCACGCGGGGTGAGCAGCCATCCGGGCGGGCGCGGCCCCGGGTCGTGGGCGGCGAGGAAGGCCAGCTCGGTGGCGTACCGGTCCTCGACCAGGGTGACCTGGCGGTTCTCCCTGCCGGAGGAGCCGGCGAGGGGCGTCGCCGAGGCGGGGGCCCCGCCCGTGGCGGTGTGCTCCGTGGTGGTCGTGGTGTCGCTCGTCATCGGCGGCGGCCCTTCCGGGGTGCGCGGGTTTCCAGTTCTTCGAAGGCGGGGGCGTCGCCGCCCCGGGCCCGTGCCCAGGCTGCGGCGAACAGATCAGGCACGGGGATGTCCGGGAGGGTCCGTGCGGACCCTGCCACGGGGTACAGGCCTTCCTTCCACGTCTCCAGCGGCAGGCCGGGGGCGCCGCGTTCGAGCCAGCCGCAGGGGAGGAACAGGGTGCGGCCCGCCCGGGCGCGCTTGGCCTCCACGACGAGGCCGGTGGCGGCGAGTTCCGCCCGCGCCCTCTTGATCCGTGCGGGCTTCCACTCGCTCCAGCGGGCGCAGTTGCGGTCCGTCGGGTCGGGCAGGGCGAGCAGCATCAGGTACAGGGCGGCTGAGTCGGCGCTCAGCCCGAGGGCGTCGGCGGCCTCGGCCACCAGGTCCGGTACTGCCCGCGAGGGATCCTGGCCCGGGTGGAGCGGGTAGCCGTCGGGGGCGCCGGCCGAGACCAGGGCCTCGGTCTCCTTGCCCAGCAGGGTGCGCAGGGCGCGGAGTTCACCCGCCCGGTACTGCGCGACGGTGCCCTCGATCAGTCCGAACGCCGGGTCCTCGGGGCCTTCCAGGCAGGCCGGGCGGATCAGCAGCTTCTCGTTCGTGCCGTGGCCGGCGGCGAGGAACAGCGCCGAACCGGCCCGGACCAGGCCGTCGGGCCCCGCGCCGCCGGACTCGGGAAGCTGGTGGGCGGACCGGACGACTGGTCCGATCGAGCTGCCGTCCTCGGTCCAGTCCAGCCCGAGGTCCAGCACCAGGTCCGGATCGGCGAGGGTCCGGCGCAGGGCCGCGAGCCCTTCGGGCAGGTGCGCCCGCAGGGGGTGCCCGTACGGCAGCGTGTAGGCGAGGGTCCGCAGCGCGGTCAGGGCGGAGGAGAGCGCTCCGTGGGCGCTCACCCGGCGCAGGCTCGGCCGGCCCGTGCCGTCCTCGACCGGAGTGCCTCGGTGCAGCCAGGTCCGGGAGTCCGGGTTGAGGATCTGTTCGACGGCACCGGGGGTGGTGCCCGACAGGTCGAGGTCCAGTTCCTCGGGGACGCGGACGAGGGATGCGAGGCGCGCCTGCCAGACCTCGGCGGCGGCCCGGACGTCCGGGCCGGTGGACCACAGCTCGGCCGGGTCGGCGGGCAGGAGTGCCTGGAGCAGGGCGTGACGGTCGGCGCCGGGCAGAGCGTTCAGCCTGGCCTGGGCCGCCTCGAAGGCGCGGGTCTTCACCCCGAGCAGGGCGAGCGCCTCGGCGCCCGGTTCGCCGACGGCGGCCGACACCAGGGCGGCGGACTGGAGGGGGCCGATCCCGGTGGCCGTGTGGAAGGCCTCGGCCGCCTCGGGACGCCAGGGAGCCGGCCCCTCCTCCCGTACCAGGGTGGTGAGCCGGGAGAGCCGGTCCCGGGCGATGCCCTGCCCGTGAACGTACTCGTGGTCCAGGGTGAAACCGGCGACGGCACCGAAGGATCCGGTGGGGTCGTGGTCCAGGGCCAGCCAGCGTGCCGAGTCGTCCCCGTGGTTCCGGCCGCGCGCGGCGAGCACCACGACGGTGCGGGCGCCCTTGCGGAACACCTGGCCGAGGCGGTGCACGGCCTCGGGGCGCGTCTGCCGGGTCGTCGCGGCGACGTACGGCTCGACGAGGGTGACCTGGCGGACCGTGCCCGCCGGGTCCGCCAACGGGCCCTCACCGAGCGCCTCGAGCAGGATCACCAGGCCGGCCCGGTGCTCGGCCGAGGTCGTCGCCGAGGCGGCCCGGTAGGCCAGTTCGGGCACCATGCCGAGCAGGCGGGTCCAGTCCGCGGACTGACCGGGGACGGTGCACTCGTCCCGCTGCCAGCCGTCCACGGGGACGAACGGAACCTTGGACTGCACGGGCGGGCCGAACGCCGGCTCACCGCCGAGGACGTGGTTGACGGCGAGCATCTGCTGGATCACGGTCCAGCGGCTCCCGCCTCCCCACCAGCCGCCGTGTATCCGCTCGGTGCCCCAGGCGGTGGCGTGCAGCAGCGTCGTGTCGTCGCCGTGCTCGGGCGAGTGGTCGAAGAACATGCCCTGGGTGCGGGCGGTGCGCCGGGGGGCGACGGGCTTGGGCGGTTCCAGGTAACGGGCGGCCGCCACAAGCCGGTCCACCGCGTTGCGGACGAGCGCGGTGACACCCGCGAGGAGCCGCGCGTCCGACACCTCGGGCAGCGCCCGGGCGACCGCGTCGCGGCTCAGCTCGTGCGACGAGGGCCCGGTGTACTCCTGGACGGCGCGGAAGGCCTCGGCGTGCCGGGTGACCGCGGCGGCGACCTCGTTGAACAGCTCCTCCGCCCGGGAGTCCGTCAGGTTCCGCAGGGCGGTGGAGCCCCGCTCGTCCCTCGGACGCAGGGCGTGCCAGTAGGCGACGGGAGGGACGAAGGGGGTGCCCGCGACGTCTCCTCCGCCGGAGGAGCCCAGAGTGACGGACCACAGGCTTCCGCCGGTGCCCTCCGTGTCCGCCGGGTAGGCCTCGACGATCCGCCGGTCCAGGGCCATGACGGGGCGTGATCCGCCGGGGAGGGTGAGGGCGCCGAGCGGCACCGGGAAGCCGCCGGACAGCGGTTGCGGCAGGGTCACCGTGTGGCCGTCGGGGGTGCCCACGGCGATCCGGTGCCCGTCGGCGGGGGCGGGCGCGCCCGGTTCGGCGACCGTGCGGCGGACCCAGCGGCCGAGGACCGTGCCGTCCGTGCCGAACGGAGTCCCCTCCAGACCGGGCTGGAGGGGCAGCACCTGGCAGTGCTCGGTGAGGAGCCGGGTGCCGTCCCGCACCCCGGAGCGGAGGAAGGCGGGCAGGGAGGCGCGGCCGTGCGTGCCGGTGACCGGGTCGTACTCCAGCCACACCTGCTGCGTGCCCTGGTGGCCCTCCCGCCAGTGGCCGGTGCCGTCCGAGAGGACGGCCCGCTGCGGTGGAAGGGAGGTGTCGCCCGCGTGGAGCGCCTTGCCGCCGGTGGCGCGGCCGCCGCCGGGCAGCGGCAGGCACACCGCGTCCGAGGGACTGGAGCCGCCCCAGCGGGGGACCTGCTCGCCGCCCACGGTGAACACCTCGGCGGGGCGGTGCGACCAGTAGCCGCGCTGCTTGCCTTCCTCCCACCAGATGACCAGCAACTCTCCGTCGACGTAACGGAAGGCAGGCGTCCGCCACTGGTCGACGGTGGCGGGCATCCGCAGGGTGTGCCGCAGCAGAACGCCTTCCGGGCCGACGACGACGGCCCGTTCGTCGGTGTTCAGGATCAGCGCCGGCCAGGCACCGGTGACACCGACGCCCTCCGAACGGTTGCGCCGCTGGCGCGTGGCGGCGGCCTCCTCGGCCAGTTCGGTGTAGGTCTCGTCCAGCGCGGGCCAGCCCAGTTCGTCCAGGACGCCGGTACGCAGGGTCGAGGCGAGCAGCGGGACGACGTCGTGCCCCGTCAGGAGCCGCACCGCATCGGGGGCGACCTCGGTGACCACGGCGCGGTACGGCGAGAGCTTGTCGAGAGCGGCCCGCAGACCGGGGAGGCCCTGCGCGGCCGTGTACTCCTCGGCGCAGGCGGTCAGCCACTCCCGCAGGATCACGGAGAGGACCGGGTGCGCCGCCAGCTTCGCCATGCCGGTGTCGCCCAGCCCTTGGCCGCGTCCGCCGCCGAGGTCGCCGACGGTCCTGCTCAGCAGGGCACGGAAGACCGGCCGTCCGGCGACAGCGGTGAGATCCCGTGCTCCGGGCGCGGTGTCGGTGAGCCACGGGCCGAGGGCGAGGCCGGAGCGCTGCGCGGTGCCGGTGTCCTGCTCGTCCGGCTCGGCGACGGGGACGCCGGAGGCCAGGAAGAGGTCGAGGAGGTCCAGGTCGGCGGTGCGCAGCCAGCGGCCCTGGAAGAGCTCGACGGCGCGCCCGTCGGCGCGCAGCCGGTCCACCATCCGGGCGGCGAGGTCGAGGGTCTGCGGGCTGCGGCCGGCGGTCGCCCGGTTGCGCCGGCGGTGCGCCTCCCAGCGGGCGAGCCAGTCCGCCGGGGAGACGGAGGAGTCACCGGAGGCGGCGGAACGGGAGGTGCCGGGGAGAGCCGTCAGCAGGTCCTCGGCGCCGGACTCGGCCAGCAGCGCGAGCCAGCCGTGATCACTCTCCGGTTCCCGGCTGCTCTCGCCGAAGGTCTCCGGGAAGAAGCCGAGGAGCCGGGCGCGCACGGCCGCGTCCTGTCGGGCGAGGGTGACGAGGGCGGAGCGGTACGCCGCCCAGAACGAGGCGGGGGCGCGGACGACTCCCGGGGAGTCGACCAGGTCGGCGACCAGGTCGCGTTCGGCGGCCTCGCGGTCCAGCCCGGTGGCCTTGACGAGCGCGCGGACGTCCTGCGGCAGCGCGGCGTACGGAGGCATGCCGGCGGCGCAGCGCTCGACCAGCAGACGGCGGAACTGTGCCCAGGCGTCCAGCGGTGCGAGCCGGGCGACCAGGTCCCGCACGTACTGCCGCAGCGCCTTGACGGTCAGGGCGCCGGCGAAGGCGAACTCCAGGAAGACGGCCCGCTGCCGGTCCTCGTCCACGACCAGCCCGTGCACGCGCTCGGCCTCGCGGGCCTTGCCGAAGAAGGAGGCGGCGTAGGTGGTGTTCTCCGCTTCGAGGAAGAGGCGCGCCACCTGCTCGTAGTAGGTGGGGAGGAAGTGGGGTACGGCCCGGCCGAGCCGGGTGCCGAGTGCGTCGAAGCCCTCCTTGGCCGCTCCGGCGCGGGTCCTGGCCTGCCGGCCCAGCCGCTCGATGTCCTTGACCAGGGCCAGGGCGTGGTGCCCGTTGGCCGGGTCGTTGACCAGGGCCCAGGCCGGGAAGCCCAGCGTCTCGCGGCGCACCTGGCCCACGACGGGGGCCTCGGTGGTCCGGGCCAGCCCGAGGAACTCCAGGGCCAGGTCCTCGGCCTCGCCGAGCGTGCCGGGCACGAGCCGGACCACGGGGCGGTCGCCGAGGGCGGTGTGGGTGTAGGTGCGGGCGGTCAGCGCGTCGGCGTCGTCCCGGTCGGTGGTACCGGCGGGAAGGACCGCGCCCGCGTCCAGCAGAGCGGCGGCGCGGGCCTCTTCGGCGCGGGCGCCCTCGCCCCGCGCCTGCGCGGGGAGGGGCGCCGTACCCGGTGCTTGCGTGTTCACGCCGGTGTTCGTCGTCGTGCTGCTCATGCCGCCCGCTCCTCGTTCTCCACGTCGCGCCCGGCGTAGAGCGCCGCCGCCATGCGCATGCCCTCGGACCATGTGACGGGTCCGACCTCGGCGGCCGTCAGGGCGCGCCCAGCGGGGTCGGTCCAGCCCAGGGAGCCCGTCTCCGTGCCGTACTCGTCGTATCCGTCGTGCTCACCGATCCAGATGCGGGCCTCCGCGGTGGCGCCGTCCTCGACGACCGGGCAGACCGCGTACCCGCCGCGCGACCGGTACCCGAGCTGGGTGACCCGACCGTGCAGGAACCGCAGTTCCTTGAACACGCCGCCGGCGTAGGTGTCGACGGAGGTGGCGTCGGGGGCGAGGCCGGGCGGGCGGTGCCACACCTCGCGGAACAGCTGCTCCACGTTCTGGCGCACCTCCAGTTCGACCGCGAACTCCCGCAGGTCGTCGAGGTCGTCGAGGAGGACGGGGTGGGGCACTCTGACGATGTCCGGTGTGATGCGGACGGTGTCGCCGTCCAGGTCGACGAGGCCGAGACCGCGCTCGGGGTCGACGTCGCGCAGGAAGCCCGCGGCCCCTCCGTCCGCGCCGGTGACCACCACGTCCCGCAGGGCGGCCTGCCATGCCGGGTCGGGCCAGACCCGCGCGAGCACGGCCGTGGGGACGGGCAGCGAACGCACCATCCACTGCTCGACGTCGGTCAGGCACCGGCGTTCGTGCCGCTCCAGCCACTCGGTCAGCTGCCGGAGTCCGATGACCGCCGGGTCGTCCTTCAGCTTGGCCGGGACGGACTTCAGCCGCCGGCCCTTCCCGTTGCGGCACACCACCGTGCCCGCCTCCAGGGCGACTTCGTAGTCGCCCGCCGGTACCCACCCCATGCGCTGATCTCCCCGTTGTTCCGGACGCCGCCCGTCCGGCGGCACGCTGACTGGACCCGTCGACGGCAACGCACCGTGACGAGTGGGAGAGACTCTAGGCGCCGCCTGTGACAATGCGTTCGGGGCCCGTCCGCTTGACCGCAGGACCCGCGCGACCAGCGGCCGGAACCCCGCCGCACCGGCCCACACGACCAGCGGCCGGAACCGTCCGCGGCAGGGAGCGGCACGCGGTCGCTCTCCTCGGTGCGCAACCGCCTCACACGCACGGGCGGGCAGCCGAAGCGCCTTCGCTCAGGCGTTCCGGCTGCCCGCCGGGGGTGGTGGGGCCGAGGGGGTGAGGTCGGTCAGGCCGTCTCCCCCACGACCGTGACGGTGCAGGGCCGGTCGGTGTCCGTCGTGACGCGGGCCTCGCCGCCCTCGCAGGTCACCTCGTACGTCGCCGCCACCGCGCCGGTGCGGTCCGGGACGGTCACCGTGCGGGTGAAGTCGCCCGTACCGGCAGGGGCGTACACGCGGAGTTCGAGGTCGTCGAGCCACTCGCCGTCCGGCCGGGATTCGTCGGCGCCGAGCGCCAGGACCGCGCCCTGGCGGACCAGCAGCGGAAGGCTGTCGAAGCCGTGGCTCTCCTGGCGCCAGACCGGGCCGGTGACCGTCTCACCGGTGAGGAAGTGGGTCCAGGTGCCCTCGGGGACGTAGTACTCGACGGTGCCGTCCTCGGAGAAGACCGGCGCGACCATGACGTCCGGACCCAGCAGGTACTGCCGGTCCGCCACCCGGGCCGTGGGGTCGTCCGGGAACTCCAGCAGCAGGGGACGCATCATCGGGACGCCCGTGCGGTGGGTCTCGACCGCGGAGCCGTACAGGTACGGCATGAGGCGGTGCTTGAGCCGGGTGAACTGCCGGGCCACGTCCACCGCTTCGTCGCCGAACTCCCACGGCACGCGGTACGACGACGAGCCGTGCAGCCTGCTGTGCGAGGAGAGCAGGCCGAAGGCGAGCCAGCGCTTGAAGACCGCGGGATCGGGGGTGCCCTCGAAGCCGCCGATGTCGTGGCTCCAGAAGCCGAAGCCGGACAGGGACAGAGAGAGGCCGCCGCGCAGGGACTCTGCCATGGCCTCGAAGGAGGACCAGCAGTCGCCGCCCCAGTGGACCGGGTACTGCTGGCCGCCGGCGGCGGCGGAGCGGGCGAAGAGGACGGCCTCGCCCTGGCCGCGCTCCTTCTCCAGGAGTTCGAAGACGGCCTTGTTGTAGAGGTGGGTGTAGTAGTTGTGCATCCGCTCCTGGTCGGAGCCGTCGTGCCACACGATGTCGGTGGGGATGCGCTCGCCGAAGTCGGTCTTGAAGCCGTCGACGCCCTGGTCGAGGAGGACCTTCAGCTTGCTCTGGAACCAGGCGGTGGCCGCGGGGTCGGTGAAGTCCACCAGCGCCATGCCGGCCTGCCACTTGTCCCACTGCCAGACGTCGCCCTCGGGGGTCCTCACGAAGTAGCCCTCGCGGACGCCCTCTTCGTACAGGGCGCTCTTCTGCCCGATGTACGGGTTGATCCAGACGCAGATCCTGAGGCCCTTGTCCTTGAGCCGGGCGATCATGCCCTCAGGGTCGGGGAAGACCGCCGGGTCCCACTCGAAGTCGCACCACTGGTACTCACGCATCCAGAAGCAGTCGAAGTGGAAGACGCTGAGCGGGATCCCGCGCTCGGCCATGCCGTCGACGAAGGAGGTGACGGTGGCCTCGTCGTACGAGGTGGTGAAGGACGTCGTCAGCCAGAGGCCGAACGACCAGGCCGGGGGCAGGGCCGGGCGGCCGGAGAGGGCGGTGTAGCGCGCGAGGACGTCCTTCGGCGTGGGACCCGCGATGACGAAGTACTCCAGCGTCTGGTCCTCGACGCTGAACTGCACCTGGCCGACGGCCTCGGAGCCGACCTCGAAGGAGACCTTGCCGGGGTGGTTGACGAAGACGCCGTAGCCGCGCGAGGACAGGTAGAACGGGATGTTCTTGTACGCCTGCTCGCTGCTGGTGCCGCCGTCGGCCTGCCACATGTCGACGGCCTGGCCGTTCTTCACGTACGGCGTGAAGCGCTCGCCGAGACCGTGGACGGTCTCCCCCACCCCCAGGGCGAGCTGGGCGAGCATGTGGTGGCCGCCGTCCTCGACCGTGGCGAAGGCACTGCCCTTGCGGCCCGCCGTGGTCAGGATCCGGCCGTCCCCGTCGAGGAACTCCAGGCCGAAGGCGCCCTCGGTGGGGAGCCGCAGGGTGAGCGGCCCGCTGGTCAGCTCGGCGGTTGCGCCCCGCGTCCGGGTGGTGGCAGCGGACTGCGCCGCGGCGCCCGGCATCTCGAAGTCGGGGCCCTTGCGGCGCCTGCCCGCGAGGTGGGTGAGGCGCACCGCGATGACGCCCTCGGCCGGGGCGTACGCGTCCACGGTGATCAGCGGGGCGTTCAGCGTGTCGCCGCGGCGCTCGACGCGCTTGACGGCGGCGTAGGCGGCGAGGTGGTCGTCGTCGAGGCGGACGTCGCGGACTTCGGTGGCGTACGAGGCGTGCACACCGCTGCGCAACTGCCAGAAGCCGTCGGTGAACTTCATGGGGGTGGTCCTTAACCGATCAGGTGGTGCGGGACTGCGGGACGTCCGGACGCCTGCGACGAGCGCGGCTGCGGGTCCTCTCATTTTTGATCGTACACAAAACAAATACGACCGACAGGGGCGTCGAGCCTCGAGAATTCCCGGTTTGCCCGAGTAACTGGAGCGCGGAGAGTGACCTTGGAGCAGCAATACTGACGCCACGTGATGGCAACGTCACGGAAATGCTCTGGAAACCATCGTCGGAATGGCGTATTAGTACTGCAAGCAAACAAATTGGCAGGTCCGGCAGATCCGTCGCCCGGGCCCCACGTCGACGAAGAGGCTGTGCAATGTCGGACCGCTTCACTCCCACCCCTGCGGACAGGTTCACGTTCGGTCTGTGGACCGTGGGCTGGCGTGGCAACGACCCGTTCGGTGAGCCGACACGTCCCGCGCTGGACCCGGTCGAGTCGGTCGAGCGGCTCGCGGAGCTCGGTGCGCACGGGGTGACGTTCCACGACGACGACCTGATCCCGTTCGGGTCCTCCGAGACGGAGCGCGCCCGGCTGATCGGCCGGTTCAAGGACGCCCTGTCCCGCACCGGGATGAAGGTCCCGATGGCCACCACGAACCTGTTCACCCACCCGGTCTTCAAGGACGGCGGGTTCACCGCGAACGACCGCGACGTACGCCGTTTCGCGCTGCGCAAGGTCATGCGCAACATCGACCTGGCCGCCGAGCTCGGCGCGACCACCTACGTCGCCTGGGGCGGCCGCGAGGGCGCCGAGTCCGGCGGCGCGAAGGACGTCCGTATCGCCCTGGACCGGATGAAGGAAGCCTTCGACCTGCTGGGCGACTACGTCACCGAGCAGGGCTACGACCTGCGCTTCGCGATCGAGCCCAAGCCCAACGAGCCCCGCGGCGACATCCTCCTGCCCACGATCGGCCACGCCCTGGCCTTCATCGAGCGCCTCGAGCGCCCCGAGATGGTCGGCGTGAACCCGGAGACCGGCCACGAGCAGATGGCCGGGCTGAACTTCCCCCACGGCATCGCCCAGGCCCTGTGGGCCGGCAAGCTCTTCCACATCGACCTCAACGGACAGTCCGGCATCAAGTACGACCAGGACTTCCGCTTCGGCGCCGGCGACCTGCGCCAGGCCTTCTGGCTCGTCGACCTCCTGGAGACCTCCGACTACACCGGATCCCTCCACTTCGACTTCAAGCCCGTACGCACCGACGGCATCGACGGCGTCTGGGAATCCGCGAAGAACTGCATGCGCAACTACCTCATCCTCAAGGAACGCGCCCTCGCCTTCCGCGCCGACCCCGCCGTCCAGCAGGCCCTGACCGCCTCCCGCCTGGACGAACTCGCCCAGCCCACCGCCGACGACGGCCTCAAGAGCCTCCTCGCCGACCGGTCCGCCTACGAGAACTTCGACGCCACCGCCGCAGCGGAGCGCTCCATGGCCTTCGAAGCCCTCGACCAGCTCGCCATGGAACACCTCCTCGGCGTCCGCTGACCCACCCCCCGGGGCACCCGGCCCACCACCGGGCGCCCCGGAC
>NZ_NEUF01000130.1 GCF_002910915.1 Streptomyces sp. SM10
CGCCGACGGCGCGCTCTGGGCGGAGGGCGTGGAGCTCGGCCGGGAGCTGTTGCGCCTCCAGGTGCGCGGCGCGCGCGGCGGGGAGCGCCCCCGGCTGCCGGGGGGCCGTCGCCCGTATGTGCGCGCCGCCATTCCGGCCCGGCCGGACGAGCTGCGCTACGACGCCGGGGAGGAGGCGATCGTCCTCGGAGAGGGGCGCGTCTCACCCGTCCCGGCGGGGGCCTGGGACTTCCGGGTGGGCGGGGTGCGGATGCTGGAACTCTGGTTCGAACGCCGCACGGCGACGGCGGAGGGGCTGGCCGCGGTGGGGCCGCGCGGCTGGCCGCGGGAGCGGACCTCCGAACTGCTGGAGCTGATCACGGTCCTGGCCCTGCTCGCCGCCCTGGAGCCCCGGCAGCGCGCGCTGCGGGACCGGCTGGCACGGGAGGCGGCGCTGACACGGGAGGAGCTGCACACGGCCGGGGTGCTGCCCGTGCCTGCGGCGGCCCGGCGCCCCGCGTCCGTGCTGGACCACGAGGAGGAGGGGCCGGAGGGGCAGTTCGCACTGCTCTGAAGGGTGTGGCGAGGCCGGGGGGGCGGTGAGGTCCGCCGGCGCGCCGGTGGATGCCGTACCGGCCGAGAGGAACACACCGACGCAACGCTGCGGGCCCTGGGGATGACGGACGGGCGGACAGCAGCACTGCGCCGGGACGGAGTGATCGTGGACGCGGCCCTGAGCGGAGGACCGGACCGGTCGTGCAGCCGTCGGTCAGCGGCGGCTGCCGAAGAGCGAGCGCCGCAGTCGTCGCAGCGGGGCGAAGAGCGAGACACGCGCGCTCCTGCTCCTGCGGGTGTGCGCGGCGTCACGCGAGGTGAGTTCGAGCATCAGCAGCGTCGCCTCCGCCGACTCGCGCTGCGGAACGGGGGGGCCGCCCAGCACTGCGAGATGACGGTCGAGGCGCGAACTGGTCGCACCGCTCCCACATGTGATCGCAGGCACACGCGGCCTGCTGCGCACCGTTATCTGTTCCATGTCACTCCCCACC
The DNA here is from genome assembly GCF_002910915.1 of Streptomyces sp. SM10. Lineage (GTDB taxonomy): Bacteria > Actinomycetota > Actinomycetes > Streptomycetales > Streptomycetaceae > Streptomyces. The sequence continues at coordinate 1,026 of NZ_NEUF01000130.1, forward strand.
CGTACGAGGGCACCCGGCCCGGGCAGGTTAACCCTATCGTCCCGCGACGACACTCGTGTATCCCGGCCGCAGGATTGCACACCCGTACACGGGTGTTGACGGCCCGTTACCGCGTCCTGTCGGTTCCGGGACGGGTTGAGTTAGCTTGGAGGGGATTCGTCCGTACCGCACAAGGCTGCTGATGGAGGGTCACCGATGAGCGAAGTCCCGGACACCGGACGTGTGATCGCGGATCGATACCGTCTCCTGGACCCCCTGGGCGAGGGCGGGACCGGCATCGTGTGGCGTGCCCGTGACGAAGTGCTGGGGCTCGAGGTCGCCGTGAAGGAGGTGCGGGCCCCGGCGGGCCTGCCCGCCGCCGGCGTCGAGCGGCTGCACGCCCGGCTGGAGCGGGAGGCCCGGTCCGCGGCCCGCGTCTCGCACCGCAACGCCGTCGCCGTCCATGACGTGGTTCTCCGGGACTCCCGGCCCTGGATCGTGATGGAGCTGGTCCGCGGGCTCACCCTCTCCGAGGTGCTGGACGCCGACGGCCCGCTGTCCCCGCGCCGGGCGGCACGGATCGGCGCGGAGGTGCTCGCGGCGCTGCGCGGGGCCCACGCGGCGGGTGTGCTGCACCGCGACGTGAAGCCGGGCAACGTCCTGCTGGCCAACGACGGCCGGGTGATGCTGACGGACTTCGGCATCACCACGGCCGAGGAGTCGGCCGCGCTCACCCCGGCGGGTGAACCGATCGGCTCGCCGGAGTACCTCGCACCCGAGCGCGCACTGGGGCGCGCGCCGGGGCCTGAATCCGACCTCTGGTCGCTCGGAGTGCTTCTGTACGCCGCCACCGAGGGGCGGTCACCGTTCCGGCGGGACAGCCCGTCGGACACCCTGCGCGCGGTAACGGACGACGAGCCGCCGGCGCCCCGGCGGGCGGGGGCGCTCGCCCCTGTCGTGGAGGAGTTGCTGCGCAAGGAACCGGCCGAGCGGCTCACCGCGGGTGAGGCCGAGCGCCGGCTGCGGATCCTGGCGGCAGGCGGAACGGGATCGGCCGGCGGCGGGGCGGCCGGCCCGCCGCACCCGTCGGGCGAGGCCACCGCGACGGCTGCGGAATCCGGCCCCGGGGCGGCCCCGCCGGCACCCGCCGCCGGAGGTGCACATCGCACGGGTGTCCTGGTGGCCGTAGGTGCTGCGGTTGCCCTGCTCGTCGCCGTGGGTCTCGCCTGGGCACTGACGGGCGACGACGACTCCGGCGGGAGGAGCAGCGGGAAGACCCCGGCGAGCGCCTCGGCCCCCTGGCTCACGTGACGCACGAAGGCCTGCGAGCCGGGGGCCTCACAGCGGCCGGGAGGGGGCCCCGCAGGGCGGGTCCCCCTCCCTCTCCGACGGCGGCGTCCGGCCGGTGACGCCACAGGCGAGCGGTCAGGCCTTCGAGTTGAGGACCGGCAGATAGCCGCCCGACTGCCCGGCGGCGGTGGGGTGGTAGGACTCGCCGATGTTGAGCCAGTTCACGCTGTGCAGCCAGGCGCTGCCCGAGCAGATCTCGTGCCCGGTGAAGGTCGAGGCGACGTCCCCGAAGGTGAATCCGTGGTCGGCCGCCCGCTTGGCCGTGGCGGCGTTGAGGTAGTCGGCGGCGCCGTTGATGGCGGAGCGTTCCTTCTCGCTCAGACCGGCGATGCAGCCGCCACCGAGCTTGTAGAAGCGGGGGTAGCCGAGGACGACGACATGGGCCGAGGGTGCCTTCGCGCTGATCGCCGCGTACACGGAGTCCAGTTTGCCGGGAAGGGTCGAGTCGACGTAGGCGCGGGCGGTGGCGATCCGGTTGAGGCACGTGGTCTCGGACTGGAGCACACAGGTGGTCATGACGTCGGCGAAGCCGGCGTCGTTGCCGCCGATGGAGATCGAGACGAGGTCGGTGGCGGAGCTGAGCGGTCCGAGCTGACCGGCCGTGACATCTCCGGTCCTGGCGCCCGAGCACGCGGTGAAGGCGAACGAGGCGGGGTTGTTGGCCGCCTTCCAGAGGGCGGGGAAGGCGCGGGTGCTGCGCTTGCAGTCGCCGCTGGCGCTGTCGTAGCTGCCGGCACCGACACCGGACGAGTAGGAGTCACCCAGGGCGACGTAGTCGACGGCCGCGGCGGACCGCTCGGACGCCTGGGCCACACCGGCACCGGTCAGGGCGAGGACCGTTCCGAGCAGGAGAGAGGACGAGAACGCCACGAGTCTGGACATTTTCATGGAACCTCCTTGGGCAGGATCTCTGCCTACTCCGTAGTAGCAGCACGGGCCCGAGTTCTGGAAGTGTTCATGCCAAAAAACATCAACAGAGCGACCATGAAGTTCTCCTGGCGGCACGTCACATCAGAATGCGGCATCCGGTCCGCCGACGGCCGAAACAGCCCGTGCGCATCATCGGCGAGGACGGAGGGAAGCGGCCGGCCACCGGGACCGGCCGCCGGAACGCTCGCGGATTCGCCGTCGTACGCGGCGCCCGCCGGGCCCGCCGCGTGGCCGGCCGGCCCCTGGGCAGGCTGAGGGCGGGGCCGGTCCCGGCGTCCACGGACGGCGCCGCCCCGCCCGGGACCACGACCGTCCGCCACCCGGGGGCAGCTGCTGAAACCTGGGTGCGCGCGGTGCCGAGGTGCCGGATCATGGGCGCCATGTCTGCCAACCCCGAGTCCGCCCTGCCGATCCGGCTCAACGTCGACGACAGCGATTCGCCGTCCGACGTCGTGGACGCGCTGTTCCTGGGCCGCTTCGCGACGGGCGAGCAGCCGTACTCCCACAGTTCCTCGCTCGACCGGGTCAGGCCGGGCGCGACCCTGCTGCCCCAGGCCGCCGAGATCCTGCGTGCCGCCCGGGACGACGACCGCAGCGCGACCCTGGCCGAGGGGGACGGATGGACGCTGCTCGTCTCCCGGTGGAGCCGGGGCGCCGACGTCACGGTCACCGCAACCACCCCCGAACTGGCCCGGAAGATCCTGTCCGAGGCGACCGACGGGGCCCAGGACGAGCCGGAGCCGCAGCCCGAGAACGTCACGATGGGCTTCTGGTACGTCTCGCCGCGCCGGGGCCCGCACCGCACCACCCGGCAGATCGCCGCGGGCACCTGGGACGAGGTCCGGTCCAACTACACCGCGCCGGTGGCCGATGCGATGGACCGGCTGATGAAGGTCACCCCCGACGACATCGCCGGCCGGCTGCTCCTGCTGCACGGCCCTCCCGGCACCGGGAAGACCTCCGCGCTGCGCACCCTCGCCCGGTCCTGGCGTGACTGGTGCCAGGTCGACTGCGTCCTCGATCCGGAGCGGCTCTTCAACGACGTCGGCTATCTGATGGACATCGCCATCGGTGAGGACGACGGTACGGCGAAGGGCCGGTGGCGACTGCTGCTCCTGGAGGACTGCGACGAGCTGATCCGCGGCGAGGCGAAGCACACGGCCGGTCAGGCGCTGTCCCGGCTGCTCAACCTGACGGACGGACTGCTGGGCCAGGGCCGCAACGTGCTGGTGGGCGTGACGACCAACGAGGACCTGGAGCGGCTGCACCCCGCGGTGGTCCGCCCGGGCCGCTGCCTGGCCCGCATCGAGGTGGGCTCGCTGACCCACGCCGAATCGGCGTCCTGGCTGGGTACGGAGGAGGGGCTCGGCCGCGAGGGCGCGACGCTCGCGGAGCTCTACGCCCTGAGGCGCGGCAGCGGCCCCGCATCCGTGCCGAAGCAGGACGCGGGGGCGGACGCGGGGCTGTACCTCTGAGCGGGGGTCGTCACTCCCGGCGTGCGTAGGCCGCCCGTACGGCGTCCCGGGCGAGCGTGAGCGCGTCGGCCTGTGCCAGGCCCAGGCGCCTGGCCTGCTCGGCGTACTCCTGTGCCGCCGTCGCCGCGTGGCGCGCCGCCGCGTCGCCCGCTGCGGCCACGAACGTCCCGTTGCGGCCACGGGTCTCGATCACCCCGTCGGCCTCCAGGGCTCGGTAGGCCTTGGCCACCGTGTTGGCGGCGAGGCCCAACTCCCCGGCGAGGCCGCGTACGGTCGGGAGCCGGTAGCCGACGGGCAGGGCTCCGGAGCGGGCCTGTTCGGACAGCTGGGCGCGCAGCTGCTCGTACGGGGCGGTGGCGGAGTCCGGGTCAACGGCGATCTTCAGGGTCACGCGCCGATTCTCTCCCACCGGGGTTCCCGTCACCCGCCCCGCCGCCGGAAAAGAGGAGGCGGCAGGCCCTCGTGCAGGGTTGACTTCCGCTCATGACGATCCTCGTGCGTGACTTCCTGCCTGCCGATGGGGAGGCCTGGGTGCGGGTGCGGCGTGCCGCGCTGCCCTACATGGTGACGACTCCGGAGCAGGTCCTGAGCGATCTGGCCGACGCCCATCCCGACCGGCGCTACCGGCTGCTGGTCGCCGAGGAGGACGGCGAGGTGATCGGGACCGCCCAGGTGGGCGTCTCCCACGAGAGCCCGGTGCCGGGCCAGGGGTTCTGCAATCCGTACGTGCACCCGGACCGCAGGGGCCGGGGCGCGGGATCACTGCTGACGCGGGCCGGCGAGGAGCATCTGGCGGCCGCGGGCGCCACCGCCGTCTACACCTGGGTGCTCGACGAGCCGGCCAACCGCGCGTTCGCCGGGAAGCGGGGGTACGCGCCGCGCAGGCAGGCGCACTTCCTCCGGCTCGACCTGGCGAACCGCCCGCTGCCGCCGCTCCCCGGGCTGCCCGCCGGGGTCGCGCTGCTCACCGCCGCCGACTTCGAGGACGACCCTCGCCCGCTGTTCGAGGCCGACGCGGAGACGACCGCCGACGAGCCGAGCGACAGCCCGGTCGAGTTCTCCGACTACGAGAACTGGCTGGCCACGACCTGGCGCCGGCCAGGCTTCGACCGCGCACTCACCACGGTCGTGACGGTGGACGGGCAGGTCGCGGCGTTCAGCGCCGCCGAGACCGACGGGCTGACCCGCTACTGGTCGGCCATGACCGGCACGCTGCGCGCCTTCCGGGGCAGGGGCCTGGCGAAGATCGCCAAGAACAACTCGCTGCACCGGGCGCGGGCCGCCGGGTACACCGACGCCTTCACCGGCAACGACGCCGGCAACGCTCCGATGCTGGCGGTCAACCGCTGGTTCGGCTACGAGATCTGCGCCACGGAGGTACGCCATGTCCGCAGCATCGGCTGAGACCGGTCCCACCCTGACGGTGGCCCTCGTCAAGGGCGGCCGCACCAAGATCCGTTACCCGGCCGAGCCGGTCGGCGACGACGGGACCCGGATCACGGTCCGGGCCCCGTGGGCGGCCCCGGGGGTCAGGGACTTCGGCTTCGTACGGTTCGAGCCGGGCGACGTCTTCACCGAGCACTACTGGCGCGACCGGTGGTACGCGGTGAAGGAGGTCCGCACCGGGGGCGGGGAGCTGAAGGGCTGGTACTGCGACATCACCCGGCCCGCCGTGCTGCGGGGCACCGAGCTCCTCGTCGAGGACCTGGACCTGGATCTGTGGGTCTCCGCGGACGGCCGCTCCGTCCTGCGGCTGGACGAGGACGAGTTCGAGGAGAGCGGCCTGGCCGACCGCGACCCCCCGGCGGCGCGGGCGGCCGTCCGGGCACTGGACGAGCTGGAGCGTCTCGCCCGGGCCGAGGGGCTCGGGGGCCTCGTGGGCGACGCCGGTCCGGTGGGCGGCGGGCTGTCCGGCGATGCGGGGTCGCCGGTCTGCTGAGTCATCATGGGAGTTCCCTCCGGGTGATTCGGGGCGGGGCCCGCACACCGCGCGGACCATGGAGGGAAACGCAGGACCTCGAGTACGCTTCAGGTCAAGGCGGGCGGCCCGGCGCGCGGCTCCCTGCCCTCCGGCCTGGCACCCCCGGCGGGTCTCGGCCTACGGCGCCACCAGCTCCACCTCGTGTCCCGCCGTGTTCACCAGCCGGACGACGCAGGGCCCGCCGTCGTCGGCGTACGCGTGGCAGTCCGGCGGCTGGAGCCGCCAGCCGTGCCCCGGCGCCCGGGCCACCAGGATGTCGAGCAGGGTACGGTCCTGGACGTGGAAGGCCAGACGGCCGGGGCAGGGGCCCTCGGGCCCGCCGCCGGGTGGGCCGGGTGCCTGCCCGACCACCACGTAGCCGTCCCCGCGCCGCCAGCTCCGGCCCTGCGCCCAGCGCTGGTAGGGGACATGGCCGAGACGGCCGAGCAGCCAGCCCCACTCCGTGTCGGCCTGTGCCAGGTCGGGAACCCGCAGCTCGACGTGGTGGATCCGGCCGGTGGGTGCCGCCGCCACCGGCAGCGGCACGGCACGCCGCACCGCCCGTGGCGCGTAGGCGACGGTGTCGGCGTCCTCGTGCCAGTGGATCAGGAAGCGCTGTTCGGCGCGGTATCCCTCGAGGCCCGCACGGCAGTACGCGACCATGTCGTCGGGCAGCGCGTCCAGGGGGAACCAGTCCAGCTCGGAGCACTTGTCCGGTTCGGCGTTGCGCGGAGGGCGCGCGGGGTCGTACGTCGCCTCGAAGAACCAGCCGATCCGGGGGTTGCCGCCCGGCCCGCGGTGCTGCATGACCAGCGCCACCCGGAGCTCGTCCGGGTCCAGCTCGACGCCGATCTCCTCGGCGGTCTCCCGGATCATGGCCGTCCGGACGTCCTCGCCGTCCTCCGTGTGGCCGGAGGGGGCGTGGAGCAGGCCGTCCGCGTATCCCGTGCCGGACCTCCGGGCGAGCAGGACGTCGGGGCCCCGGCGCAGGATCAGGTGGACGTCGACGACCTCGCGGTGGCGCAGGGGCGGCTCGGCGCGGGCCACCAGGGCGTACCGCTCGTCGTCGACCTCCTTGCCCCAGAGCCGTGCGTCCTCGGAGAGCGGTTCGTGGTGGACGCGCTCCGTGTGTGCGGCGAGGAGTGCGGTGAGGCGGGCCGCGGAGAGGCCGTTGCCGTTCCACACGCCTTCGATCAGGACCAGCCGGCCGCCGGGCCGCAGCAGCGAGAACCAGTGCCGCAGGGCGGCCGCGGGGTCGGGCAGCAGCCACACCGTGTGCCGGGCGAGGATCACGTCGAACCGCTGCTTGCCGACCGGGGGGCGCCCCGCGTCGCCGACGAACACCTCGGTGCCGGTCCCGGCCAGCTTGGCCCGCGCCTGCTCCACCATGCGCGGGGACCGGTCGACGGCGGTGACCCGGTGTCCCTGGCCGGCGACCAGCAGGGACAGGCTGCCCGTGCCGCACCCGAGGTCGAGGACCGCGGAGCGGGCGGTGGGCAGCCAGGTCTCCATCCGCTGCGCCCAGGCGCCGCGGACCACCGGGTCGAGGAGCCCGTGGTCGGGCTCCTCGTCGAAGGAGTCGGCGGCGGCGTCCCAGTCGATCGTGGTCATACCCGACATCCTCTCAGCCGCCACCGACAGTCCGTCATGCCCGGAGCCGCCCCAGCGCCTTCCGTACGAGGGGCCACGTGAGGATCAGGGCGACGACGACGTACACGGTCACGGAGAACGGGGTGTTGACCAGTCCCGTCACGCTGCCGTCGCTGATCTGCAGGGCGCGGCGCAGCTGCTGTTCGGCGGACGGGCCGAGGATGACCGCGATGATCGCGGGCAGCACCGGCAGTCCGTAGCGCCGCATTCCGAAGCCGATCAGCCCGATCACCAGCAGGATCACCAGGTCGACGGCCTCCCCGCCGACGGCGTAGGCGCCGACCGCGGCGAAGAACAGGATGCCCGCGTAGAGGTAGGGGCGCGGGATCCTCAGCAGCTTCGCCCAGAGCGGTGCGAGGGGCAGGTTCAGCGCGAGGAGCAGCACCATGCCGACGAAGAGCGAGGCGATCAGGCCCCAGACCAGCTCGGGTTCACGCTCGAACAGCAGCGGGCCGGGCTGGATGCCGTACTGCTGGAAGGCGGCCAGCATGACGGCGGCGACGGCGGTCGTGGGCAGCCCGAGGGTGAGCATGGAGACGAGGGTGCCGGCGGCGGATGCGGAGGCGGCGGACTCCGGTCCTGCGACGCCCTCGATGGCGCCCTTGCCGAATTCGTCCCGGTGCTTGGAGAGCCGCTTCTCGGTGACGTAGGAGAGGAAGGTGGGTATCTCGGCGCCGCCCGCCGGGATCGCGCCGAACGGGAAGCCGATGAGGGGCCCGCGCAGCCAGGACTTCCAGGTGCGCCGCACGTCGTCCTTCCCGAGCCAGGGCCGGCCGACGGGGATCGGCTTCCCGCTGGAGCGGCGCAGGTGTGCGGCGACCCAGAGGGCCTCCCCGATGGCGAAGAGGCCGACCGCCACGATCACCACGTCGACGCCGTCGGCCAGTTGGAGCGATCCGAAGGTCAGCCGCTGCTGTCCCGTCATCTGGTCCAGCCCGACGAGCCCGATGGTGAGACCGATGAGGAGCGAGGCGAGACCGCGGATCCGGGAGGAGCCGAGGACGGAGGTGACGGCGATGAAGGCCAGCACCATGATGGCGAAGTAGTCGGGGGCTCCGATGTCGACCGCGAGCGAGGCGACGGTCGGGGCGAGGACGACCAACAGGATCGTACCGATCATGCCGCCGGCGAAGTGGCCGATGGCGGCGGCGGCGAGTGCCTGCGCGCCGCGCCCGGCCTTCGCCATCGGGTTGCCCTCGATCGCCGCGACGACGGCCGCACTCTCCCCGGGGGTGTTGAGGAGGATCGAGGTGGTGGACCCGCCGAACATCGCGCCGTAGTAGATCCCGGCGAACATGATGAAGGCACCGGTCGGTTCGAGCCCGTACGTCACCGGCAGCAGCAGCGCCACGGCCATGGCGGGGCCGATCCCGGGGAGCACCCCGATGGCCGTGCCCAGCAGGACGCCGAGTGCGGCCCAGAGCAGGTTGACCGGCGTCAGCGCCGTGCCGAAGCCGTCGATGAGGGAGTTGAGGGAATCCATCGGTCAGAGCACCCCCATCAGCGGGCCGCCCGGGAGGGGCACCCCGAGCAGGTTGTCGAAGACGAAGTAGGTCACCAGGGAGAGCCCGGCTGCGATGAGCGGATCGCGGTCGTGGTGGCGGCTGCCCAGCGCGTAGGCCGATCCCCAGAAGAGCAGGGCGCCGGAGATGGGGAAGCCGAGCGGGCCTATGAGGACGGCGAAGGCGAGGAAGACGCCGGTGAGCAGGGCGACGGTGCGCCGGTCCGCCGGTTCGCCGAGGTCGACGTCCTCACCGGCCTCCGCCTCGCCACGCCCGCCGCGCAGGACGTCGAGGGCCAGCAGCACGGCGACCACCAGCAGCCCGGTGCCGACCACGACAGGGACGGTCCTGGGGCCGACGGGTCCGCGCTGGGTGATGTCCACGCTCAGCGTGAGGGCGTCGGCGAGGACGAGGACGCCCAGCGCGAGCAGGATGACGCAGACGCCGAGTTCGGAGTGCTCGCGCAGCCAGGCGCGCGCGGTGCCGGGCCGGGAGGGAGTGCTCTCGTCGCTCACAGTCCCAGCTCCTCGAGGACGGTGGCGACCCGGCGGTCCTGACCGTCCAGGAAGTCGCCGAAGTCGTCGCCGGTGAGGAAGGCGTCGTCCCAGCCGTTCTTCTCCATGGAGTCGTGCCACTCCTTCGAGTCGTGCAGTTCGCTCACCAGCCCGACGAGTTTGTCCCGCTCCGCGTCGGTGAGCCCGGGCGGGGCGACGATGCCGCGCCAGTTGGTGAAGTCGGTGTCGAGTCCGGCCTCGCGGAGCGTGGGCGCGTCGAGGCCCGGGACCCGCTTCGGGCCGGTGACGGCGAGCAGCCGCAGCTCACCGGCCTCGATCTGGTCGAGGTACTCGCCGACGCCGGAGACGCCGAAGCCGACCTTGTTGCCGAGGATCGAGGCGAGCAGTTCGCCGCCGCCGTCGAAGGGGATGTAGTTGACCTGCTCCGGGGCGATCCCGGCGGCCTTCGCCATGAGCATCGGCGCCAGATGGTCGGGGCCCCCGGGCGAGGAACCGCCGCCGACCGGGATCGTCCCCGGGTTCTTCTTCCAGGCGGTGAGCAGCTGGCCGATCGTCCTGTACGGGGAGTCCTTGGCGACGACGACGATGTCCTGCTCCTCGGTGAGCCGGGCGATCGGGGTCGTGTCGGCCAGGGTCCTGGGCGACTTGTTGGTGTGCACGGCTCCGACGACACCGAGGCCCATGGACATGGCCAGCTTGCCGTTGCCGTGCTCGGCGACCAGCCGGGTCAGCCCGACGGTGCCGCCCGCCCCGGGCAGGTTGAACACCTCGATGCCGTGGGTGAGTCCGGCGTCCTCGGCGTTCTTGGCCGCGGTGCGCGCCGTGATGTCGTAACCGCCGCCGGGTGTGTTCGGGACCATGAAGCGCAGTCCGGGGATCTGCGTGCCGGTGTCGGAACCGCTGCCGGTGGAGAGCAGGGGCGGTCCGACGACCACCAGCAACGCTGCCCCGAACAGGGCGAGTGGAGTGCGCAGTCGCACCGGGTGCCGCCTTTCGGGCTCTACGTGGAGGGGTGTGTACGCGTGTGAGGTGGCCCACATGCTGCCTGCGCGCCGACCGGCTGTCGCCGTTGCGGAATCAATGGACGTTGTGGTCGTTGTGGTCGCGCCCTACCGTGTCGGCGTGACGAACGTGCTGGTGGTGGACGACGACTTCATGGTTGCGAAGCTGCACAGCCGGTATGTGTCCGCATTGGACGGTTTTACGAGCCCCTTTGGCCCTATGGCTGTCCTGTTCATGTATCGCTCGGCCTCCGGCCATACGTTCCGTGTGAGCATGACATCAACCCCCGGCACCGTGTTCCAGGTTGGCGCAGATCAACCGAGGAGGACCCGTGGTCGCGAGTTCCGTGTCCCGCAGGCAGATGTTCGGATTCGGCGGTGCCGCAGCCGCCGCGCTGATGCTCGGGACGGGGGCGTGGGAGGCACAGTCCGCGTTCGCCGCGCCCACCCTGAAGGGCGACCCCTTCACTCTGGGCGTCGCCTCCGGCGACCCGGCGTCGGACGGCTTCGTGCTGTGGACGCGCCTGGCGCCCGACCCCTTCGCCCAGGACGGCATGGGCGGTATGCCGGCGAAGCCCGTACGCGTCGCGTACGAGGTGGCGCTCGACGAGCGGTTCCGCCGCGTCGTGCGCCGCGGCAGCGTCGTCGCATCCCCCGAGCTGGCGCACTCCGTCCACCCCGAGGTGCACGGGCTCGCGCCGGACCGCACCTACTGGTTCCGCTTCAAGGCCGGCTCCTCGATCTCCCCCGTGGGACGCACCCGCACCACACCCGCGCCGTGGCACTCCCCGCGCGAGCTGAAGTTCGCCTTCGCCTCCTGCCAGGCCTGGCAGGACGGCTACTTCACGGCGTACCACCACATGGCGCAGGAGGACCTGGACCTGGTGGTGCACCTCGGTGACTACCTCTACGAGTCCGGCGTCAAGACGAACAAGCGCGGTGTGACCACCGATCCGAAGTTCCACACGGAGACCCTCGACCTCGCGCGCTACCGGCTGCAGTACGGCCTCTACAAGTCCGAGGCACCGCTGCGCGAGGCGCACGCCAACTTCCCGTGGATCATGACCTTCGACGACCACGAGGTGGAGAACAACTGGGCGGACGAGACCTCCGAGAACAACGAGGACCCGAAGACCTTCCTGCTGCGCCGGGCCGCCGCCTTCCAGGCCCTGTACGAGCACGCGCCGCTGCGCCACACCCAGCTCCCGAACGGCCCCGACGTGCAGATGTACCGCAGGCTCGCCTACGGCCGGCTCGCCGACTTCACCATGCTCGACACCCGCCAGTACCGTGACGACCAGGCCTGCGGTGACGGCACCACCGGCGACTGCGCCGACCGCTTCGACCAGGACCGCACCCTGCTCGGCGCCGGGCAGCGGGACTGGGTCCTCAAGGGCTTCAGCCGCTCTCAGGCCCGCTGGCAGATCCTCGGCAACCAGGCGCCGATGGGCCAGACCGACCAGGACCCGGGCCCCGGCACGACGGTCTGGACGGACCCGTGGGACGGCTACGTCGCCGAGCGCAACCGGCTGCTCGCGGAGGCGGACACCCGCGGCGTGCGCAACCTGGTCGTCATCACGGGCGACCGCCACCAGAACTACGCGTGGGACCTGAAGCGCGACTACGGCGACCCCGGGTCGGCGACCGTCGGTTCGGAGTTCGTCGGCACCTCGGTCACGAGCGGCGGCGACGGGGCCGACATGACGGCCCAGGGCGAGACGTTCCTCGCGGCGAACCCGCACATGAAGTTCTTCAACAGCCAGCGGGGCTACGCGCGCGTGACGGTGAACCGGGAGCGGTGGACGACCGACTTCCGCGTCCTGCCCTTCGTGACGAAGCCGGACGCCACGATCAGCACGCGCGCGAGCGTGGTCGTGGAGGACGGAACCCCGGGCGTGCAGGTCTGACGTCCCGGCATCCACGCTGCCGGGCAGGCCCGTCGGGGCTGTCCGGGGCGGCTTCATCCGGTTTCCCCCGGCGGGGACGGTGCGACCATCGGCGGATGACCGACGACGAGCCGCACCTCGGGCCGTCCGGACCTGCCTGGCCCGTCCCTCGCAGGGGGACGCCTGGACGACGGAGGGCCGGTACCTCTACTTCCGCTACCGCCACGGCGAGGGCACCGTCGAGCAGCACCCGAGCGAGGACACCGGCACCTGGGACCTGGGCGGTTCCAGGCTATGGACCCTGCGGGACGACGGAACCGACGGCGGGGAGATCGCACGTCCCGGCTTCCTCGCCCTGGCCGGCCTGCGGCCGGCCCCGGACGCGGAGGTCTTGGTCCTGTCGTCCCGGCAGGGCAGGGAGGTGAAGCCGCGGTGACCCGTGTCCGTCCGTCTTCCGGCCCCGCGGACACCGGCGCTCCGGCCACCTTCCTGAGCCCTCGCCTAACCCTTCCTTAAGCGCGCCATAACGATCGCCACCTGCGCCTTCTCGCGTCCGGATCCCCTCTCGGCGGGGGCTAGTTTGCTGATCACCAGACCTGGTCGACAGCAGTCGACAGCCGTGCCGCCGAAGGAGAACCGCCACCATGGCCGTCATCACCACCGCCCGCCGCAGGGTCGCCGGAAGCATCGTCGCGCTCGGCGTCGCGCCGCTCGCGCTGACCGGGCTCGCCGCGGCTCCGGCCGCCGCCCACGGTTCGCTGAGCGACCCGGTCAGCCGGGTCTCGGCGTGTTTCGCGGAGGGGCCTGAGGACCCGCGGTCAGCGGCCTGCGAGGCGGCGGTGACGGCCGGCGGGACCCAGGCGCTCTACGACTGGAACGGCGTGAACATCGCCAACGCGGCCGGCAACCACCGTCAGCTCATCCCGGACGGCAAGCTGTGCAGCGCGGGCAACGACAAGTTCAAGGGGCTCGACCTGCCACGCGCCGACTGGCCGTCCACGTCCATGGAGGCGGGCAGCCACACCTTCTCGTTCCGTGCCACCGCCCCGCACAAGGGCGCCTTCGAGCTGTACCTGACCAAGGCGGGCTACGACCCGACGCAGCCGCTGAAGTGGTCGGACCTCCAGGAGAAGCCGTTCGCCACCGCCACCGACCCGGCGCTCGTGGACGGGTCGTACGTCTTCGACGGCACCGTTCCGCAGGCGGCGGGACGGCAGTTGATCTACACGGTCTGGCAGCGGTCGGACTCCCCCGAGGCCTTCTACGCCTGCTCCGACGTGGTCTTCGGCGGCGAGAGCGCCGGTGGTGACGGAAGCACCACGGAGGCGGCCCCGGCCCCGGCCGCGTCCGCCCCGTCCGAGGAGGAGATCGACGAGGGCGCCGACAAGTCATCCGTCGAGCACAACGGTCACGGTGACGACGACGCGGCGACCAACTCGGAGGTGACCGGGGCCGCCGCCCCGGCCGAGGACGACGGTGCGAACGCACCCGAGCCGAACAACGCCGCCGGCTCCCCGGCGAGCGCCGTGCCCGGCGACGACGCGCTCGCCGAGACGGGTGGCAGCGGCAGCACCTCGTACCTCGCGATGGGCGGAGCCGCCGCGCTGGCCCTCGGCGCGAGCGCCCTGTTCGTCTCGGTCCGGCGCCGGTCCTCGGGCGGCGCGCACCGCGCCTGATCACGCGGCTGCCGGGCCCCCCGTCATGGGGGCCCGGCAGCGTGTTCTCAGCTCACGACCGAGGCGCAGGTGGTCCGGGTGGCGCGCGCCGGGTCGAGGGCGTTCGCCACTTCGTGGAAGGCGATCCTGTCGATGGTCCCGATCGCGACGTGCTCGGACAGGTCGACCGGGCACAGGTCCTGGAGCAGGACGTTGCGTACGTTCGGCCCGCTCAGGTACTGCGTGCGGTACGGGGTGACGACCTCGTCGTACCGGGTCGCGATGACGGTGTAGCGGACCCCGGGCACGGTGTCGGCGCCCGCGTTGAGCTTGGTGATGAAGGCCGAGCCGGCGACCTGGTCGGCGAGACCGGGAGTGTTCATGGTGAGGAGGTCCTCGATGCCGGGGAAGTACGGCAGCAGCTTCGTGAGGCCGAGGAGCGTGGTGCCGTGGTTGTCGGGGGCGATCCCGACGAGGGCGTTGACCTTCTCGGCGCCGCCGAGGAACTTCAGGTAGTAGTTGGGCATCATGCCGCCCTGGGAGTGGCCGACGAGGTCGGCCTTCGGGGCGCCGGTGGCGCCGAGCACCTTGTCGACGAAGACGTCGAGCTGTCCTGCCGACTTGTCGATCGGGCCGAGTCCGTTGAAGAACGGCACGCCCGGGAGCTGTCCGTAGTCGAGCGAGAAGACGCAGTAGCCCCGGCTGACGAGGTACGGCGCGAGGACCAGCCAGTTGTCGATCGAGTTCCCGAAGGTCCCGTGGACGAGGACGACCGGGCGGGGGTGGGCGGAGGAGGGCTTGCAGGAGTAGTCGTTCCATCCACGGGAGGGAGCGGCGGCCTGTGCGGGAGCGGCGGTCGCGGTCGCCGTGGGGGCGACGAGCGCGGCGAGGGTGAGGAGCAGTGCGGCCAGTGTGCGGCGAGCGCGTGGGGTGCGCGGGGCACGGGTCCAGGGCAGCATCGGGTGTTCTCCTTGCGGCTCAAGGGAGTGGCGATGTCGGTGCGCCCTGCGGTCCGGACCACAGCGGATCTCACGTTTTCAACGTGCTCATGCCAAGTTACGCATCGGTAGGGCCGTTGGGGAAGTTACGCGTCGGTAAAAACATCCCGGGCCGACCGCCGGGTCAGGCCGCGAGCCGTCCCGGCTTCACGGCCCCCGGACCGAACCTGGCCCGCAGGCGGTCGGAGACCGCCTCGATCCGCCGGGCCCGTTCGTCCACCGGGTCGAAGGTCAGCTGGTGGGCGGCGCGTTCCGCGTCCTGGAGCCCTTCCGCCCGCAGCCCGATCCCCCGCACCCGCGCCCGCTGCAGGGCGAACGAGTCCTGGATCCGGTACGCGAGCGAGGTGAGCGCCACCGAGTGGGCGGTGGGCTCCGGGAGCGTACGGCTGCGGGTCAGCGTCGCGTAACCGGTCCGGTCGGCGTAGCGCACGGAGACCGCGAGCGAGCGGCACACCTGCCCGTCGGTGCGCAGCCTGGCACCCAGCTCCTCGGTGAGCGAGAGGAGCGCGCGGCGGTGCTGCTCCGGGTCCAGTTCGTCGCGGGGGAAGGAGCGTTCGGCGGCGATCGACCGTGCGGCGGCGTTGGGCACGACCCGCGTACGGTCGATGCCGTTGGCCCGCTCCCACAGCTCGCGTCCGGTCCGCACCCCGGTGATGCGCTGCAGGGTGGCGAGGGGCGCGGCGGCGATCCGGCCGACGGAGTCGAGCCCGTATCCGCACAAGGTGCGCGCGGTCGCCGCCCCGACGCCGTCCAGCGCGGCGGCGGGCTTGGACGCGAGGAACCCGCCGTGCTCACCCGGGGGCACCACGAAGGTGGTTCCGTCCGCCGCCTGCCGCGCGGCCATCCTGGCCAGCATGGGGTTGGCGGCCGCCCCGATCGCGCAGTCCACGCCGTGCAGGGCGAGGGCGCGCACCCGGATCACGGAGGCGAGGCCCGCCGCGTCCTGCCCGAAGTAGCGCAGCGCACCGCCCACATCGGCGAGGGCGGCGCCGGGCGGGGCCGCCTCGACGACCGGGGTGAAGGCCCCGAGGAGGGCGAGCAGCCCCTCGTAGGCCGCGCTGTCCGGCAGCCCGCCGCCGATCCGGCGGAACCGCAGGCACAGGACGGCCGGCTGGTCGCTCATCCCGCGCTCCCCTGGCTCCGGTGCCACAGCTTCCTTCCGGTGGGCGGCCCTTCACCGGCCGGCTGGAGGTCGGACCAGGGGTTCATCTCGTAGCCGGTCGGCATCTGGATGCGACGGCCCGGCACTTCCTCCGCCGCCCCGGAAGCCGCCCCGGAAACCTCCCCGGAAGCCTCACCCCCGTCCGCAGGCACCTCCGCCAGCCGGGCCGCGACCGCGTCGAGGCCTCCCGTGCGCCGGAGTTCGGCCAGCTCCGCCAGATTCCAGGCCGCCGAGCCCACCACGCTCATGCTGCGCGGGCCCCGCCGCTGGACCACTCCGCGCACCAGCAGCAGCCAGGAGTGGAAGACGGTGTGCGCGCAGGCGGCGTGGCTGTCGTCGAAGAAGGCGAGGTCGACCAGGCCCGTCCCGTCGTCCAGGGTGGTGAAGATGACCCGGCGCCCGGAGCGGACCGGCGGGGTCTGGGTGGCCACCTTGGCGCCCGCGACCAGCACGGTCTCCCCGTGCGCTGCCTCCCGCAGCCGCTTGGCCGAGACCGCGCCGAGCTCCTCCAGGAAGGCATGGTGATCGCCCATCAGATGGCGGGACACGTCCATGCTGAGGACGCCGAGCTCGGCGCTGAGCCGTTCGGCGTCGTTGAGGTCGGGCAGCCCGATGGTGCCGGTCCTGTGCCCGCCGCCGAGCGGGAGCTGGGCACCCGACGCCCCGGCACCGGAGCTCCGCTGGGCGCGGTGCAGCTCGGACAGGTGCAGCAGCAGGTCCCGGCGGTTGGCGCCGAAGGCGTCCAGCGCGCCGACCTGGGCCAGCCGCTCGGCGGCCGGCTTCCCGGGCCTGGCCCGCTGCCAGAAGTCCAGCAGCGAGGTGTAGGGCTGCCCGGACTCGATCCGGGCGACCTCGGCCCCGCTGATGCCGTGGACGTCCGAGAGCGCCAGCCTCAATCCCCATGTGTCACCGTTGTCACCAGACACCAGTTCGATCCGGTGAGTGGATGCCGACTTGTTCACGTCCAGCGGCAGCACCGGCACCCCGCGCCTCCGCGCGTCCGCGAGCAGCAGCCGCTTCGGGTACATCCCGGGGTCGTGCGTGAGCAGCCCGGCGTAGAAGGCCGCCGGGTGGTGCGCCTTGAGCCAGGCCGACTGGTACGTCGGTACGGCGAAGGCGACCGCGTGCGCCTTGCAGAAGCCGTAGCTCCCGAACGCCTCGATGATCTCCCAGGCACGGGCGATCACCTCGGCGCCGTACTTCCGCCGCGCCGCGCACCGCGCGAACCAGACCCTGATCCGGGCCTGCGACTCGGGGTCGGAGAGCCCGCGCCGCACCCGGTCGGCCTCGCCGCGTCCGCAGCCGGTCATGATGTTCACCATCTCGATGATCTGCTCGTGGAAGACGACCACCCCGTAGGTGTCGCGCAGCGCCTCCTCCAGGTCGGGGTGCGGGTAGCGCACGGGCGCGCGTCCGTGCCTGGCCTCGATGAACGGCCGCACCATGTCGGCGGCGACCGGGCCCGGCCGGAACAGCGAGATGTCGACCACCAGGTCGTGGAAGGTGGCTGGCTGGAGCCGCCCGACCAGGTCGCGCTGGCCCGGCGACTCGATCTGGAAGCACCCCAGCGTCTCGGCGCTCCGGATCAGCCGGTACGTCTCCGGGTCGCCCTGCGGCACGGCGTCCAGGTCGACCTCCTGCCCCGAGGCCCGCTTCACCTCGGTCACCGCGTGCGCCATCGCCGACTGCATCCGTACGCCGAGCACATCGAGCTTGAGAAGCCCGAGGTGCTCCACGTCGTCCTTGTCGAACTGCGCCATCGGGAAGCCCTCGCCGCTGGTGGGCATGACCGGGGTTCGCCGCAGCAGCGAGTCGTCCGAGAGGAGCACCCCGCACGGGTGCATGGCGATGCCGCGCGGCAGCGCGTCCAGCGACTCCACCAGCTCCCAGAGTCGGCCGTACTTCTCCTTCTGCCCGGCCACGGCCCGCAGTTCGGGCAGCTCCTCCATCGCGGCGCGCGCGTCCATGGCCCGGATGTGCGGGAAGGCCTTGGCGAGCCGGTCGGTCTCGGCCGGGTCCATGGAGAGCGCGGCGCCGACGTCGCGGATGGCGTGGCGCACCCGGTAGGTCTCGGGCATGGAGACGGTCGCGACCCGCTCGGCGCCGAAGCGGCCGATGATCGCGCGGTAGACGTCCAGGCGGCGGGCGGACTCGACGTCGATGTCGATGTCGGGCAGCACGAAGCGCCGCTCGGACAGGAAGCGCTCCATGAGCAGACCGTGTTCGAGCGGGTCGGCGTGGGCGATCCCGAGCAGGTGGTTGACCAGGGAACCGGCCCCGGAACCGCGCGCCGCGACCCGTATGCCCATCCCCTTCACGTCGTCGACGACCTGGGAGACCGTCAGGAAGTACGTGGCGAAGCCGTGGTGGGCGATGATGTCCAGCTCGTGGTGCATCCGCTCCCAGTAGTCGCGCCTGCGGTCGTAGCCGTGCCGCACCATACCCGCGGCGGCGCGCGAGGCCAGCACCCGCTGGGCGGTGCGGCGGCCCGCGCCGACGAGGCGCGGCTCGGGGAAGTGGACGCTGCCCAGCCCCAGGTCGTCCGCCGGGTCGACGCGGCAGGCGTCGGCGGTGCGCCGGGTCTCGGCGAGCAGCCGCTCCCCCGCACCCTGCCCGAGTCCCGCGGCGCAGGTGATCCGCTCGGCGGTCTCCCGCATCGCCGGGGCGTCCTTGAGCCAGCGCTCCCCGCTGTCGAGGGGGGCGCGGCGCGGGTCGACGGGGACGAGCCGGCGGGCGGAGTCGAGCACGTCGGCGACGGGGCCCTGGCCGGGGTCGGCGTACCGGACGGCGTTGGTCAGCACGGCCCGGACCCCCTGCTCGGCGGCGAAGCCGACGGTACGGGCGGCGAGCCGCAGCGATCCGGGGCCGGTGCCCTCGCGGCCGTGGTGGACGGCTTCGAGACGCAGGGCGTCGCCGTAGATCTCCCGCCAGGGGGCGAGCAGCGCGGCGGCCCGGTCGGGGCGGCCGGCGGCCAGGGCGGCGCCCACCTCGGACGCGGGGCCGAGGAGCACGGTGAGCCCTTCGGCGGGCAGCGCGGCCCGGGCGACCAGGGGCTGCCCGGGGTCCTGGGTCTCCGCGTCCGGGGCATGGGCGGCGGTGACCAGCCGGCAGAGTTCGGCCCAGCCCCGTGCGCCGTCCCGGGCGAGGAAGGTGACCCGGGGTGCGGATTCATCGACAAAGGCACCCCCGCGGACCGGTGTGCGCGGCTTGCGGGTGAGCCCCCGCGCCCCCGGCTGCCGCGCCACCGCGAGCTCCGCCCCGAAGAGCGGTCGCACCCCGGCCTTCTCGCAGGCCCTGGCGAAGCGGACCGCACCGGCGAGACTGTCGCGGTCGGTCAGCGCGAGGGCGTCCATCCCCCGCTCGGCGGCGCGCTCGGCCAGCCGCTCCGGGTGCGACGCCCCGTACCTCAGGGAGAACCCGGAGACGGTACGCAGATGCGTGAACCCTGGCATCCGCACCTCCTGGACCGATCCGTACTCATCCCCCCTCGCTCTCCACCATAGACCAAGTTTCGAACGTTCGTACGATAACCGAGGGCGCGGTGCCCCTCCGCCATTCGGCCCGCCCCGACTGCGCGGACACCGCCCTCCCCCGACCGTGGGAACATGACTTTCGCTGACGAGGTGAAGAACGCCGTCACCGCACGGGCCGCACTGCTGGTCGTCGGCGTCCTGGCGCTGCAGCTACTGTTCATCACCTCCTACGTCGGCGCACTGCACCGGCCCGACCCGACGGACGTCCCCTTCGGGGTCGTCGCCCCGCAGCAGGTGTCCGGGCAGCTCGTCACCCAGCTCGACGGCCTGCCGGGCGGACCGCTGGATCCACGCGCGGTCTCCGACGCGGCCGAGGCCCGCCGGCAGGTCGAGAACCGCGACATCGACGGCGCCCTGATCGTCAGCCCCACCGGAGCGACCGACACCCTGCTCGTCGCCTCCGGCGGCGGCACCGTGCTGGCCACCTCCCTGACAAAGATCGTCAAGGAGACCGAGGGCCCCCGGGAGCGCACGGTGCGGACGGTGGACGTGGCTCCCGCGTCCCCGGACGACTTCGACGGCCTCTCGTCGTTCTACCTGGTCGTGGGCTGGTGCGTCGGCGGCTACCTCTGCGCCTCGATCCTGGCGATCAGCGCGGGCGCCAAGCCCGCCAACCGGCAGCGTGCGGTGATCCGCACCGCGGTGATGGCGCTGTACTCGATCGCGGGCGGGATCGGCGGCGCGGTGATCATCGGGCCGGTCCTCGGAGCACTGCCGGGCAGCGTGTGGGCCCTGGCCGGCCTGGGCACCCTGACCGTCTTCGCGGTCGGCATGATCACGCTCGCCCTGCAGGCGCTCACCGGCATCGTCGGCATCGGCCTGGCCGTCCTGATCATCGTCGTCGCGGGCAACCCGAGCGCGGGCGGCGCCTTCCCCCTGCCGATGCTGCCGGACTTCTGGCGGACGATCGGCCCCGCCCTGCCGCCCGGCGCGGGGACGTGGACCGCCCGCTCGATCGCGTACTTCCACGGCAACGCGGTCACCGGCCCCCTGCTGGTGCTCTCCGCCTGGGCGGTGGTGGGTACGGCGCTGACCCTGCTGCTGTCGATGCGGCGCCGGAGCCCGGACGGGGTGCGGCAGGCCGCGACCGCCCCCGGCGGCTCGCACCTCGGCTGAGGCCCCCGCGTCCGGCACCGAGCGGGTGGGCGCGACGCCCGACGCCCGACGCCCGACGCCCGACGCCCGACGCCGAAAAAATTGTCGGACAGCGATGTCGAGAACCTGTGGCCGGCTCCGTCCCCGTAGTGAACGCGACCACAATGGGTCGCACCAGCGAGGAGGAACACCATGGCCAAGTACCTGCTTCTCAAGCACTACCGCGGCGCCCCGGCCCCGGCCAACGACGTGCCGATGGAGAAGTGGACGCCCCAGGAGATCTCGGCGCACATGCAGTACATGCAGGACTTCGCCACCCGGCTCGAAGGGACCGGCGAGTACGTCGACGGCCAGGCACTTGCGCCCACCGGCACGTTCGTCCGGTACGACGGCGAGGGCCGCCCGCCGGTCACCGACGGCCCGTTCGTCGAGACCAAGGACCTCATCGCCGGGTGGATGGTGATCGACGTCGACACCTACGAGCGCGCCCTCGAACTGGCCGGAGAACTGTCGGCCGCCCCGGGGGCGGGCGGGGAGCCGATCCACGAGTGGCTGGAGCTGCGCCCGTTCCTGACCGAGCTGCCCACCGTCACGGAGTGACCCCGCCCCTGGACGAGGCGCTGCTGCGCAGCCTCACCCCCGGTGTGCTCGCGATCCTCGTCCGCCGCGGAGCCGACTTCGCGGCGGCCGAGGACGCCGTGCAGGACGCACTGCTCCAGGCGGTCCGCGTCTGGCCGGCCGACCCTCCGCGGGACGCGAAGGGCTGGCTGGTCACCGTCGCCTGGCACCGGTTCCTCGACGGCGCCCGGGCGGACGCCTCCCGGCGCCGCCGCGAGGATCTCGTCGACGAGGAACCGGCACCCGGGCCCGCGGCCTCGGTGGACGACACGCTCCAGCTCTACTTCCTGTGCGCCCACCCGTCGCTCACCCCGGCGTCCGCCGTCGCGCTCACCCTGCGCGCCGTCGGCGGACTCACCACGCGCCAGATCGCCGAGGCCTACCTGGTGCCCGAGGCGACCATGGCGCAGCGCATCAGCCGGGCGAAGCGGACCGTGTCCGGTGTGCGGTTCGCCCGGCCCGGCAATGTCGCCACCGTGCTGCGCGTCCTCTACCTGGTCTTCAACGAGGGCTACTCCGGCGATGTCGACGTCGCCGGAGAGGCCGTCCGGCTCACCCGGCAGCTCACCGCCGCCGTCGACCACCCCGAGGCGGCGGGGCTGCTGGCCCTCATGCTGCTCCACCATGCCCGGCGCGCCGCCCGGACCGCCCCCGACGGGGGCCTCGTGCCGCTCGCCGAGCAGGACCGCGGCCGGTGGGACACCGCGCTGATCGCCGAGGGCGTCGGGATCCTCCAGGCGGCCCTCGCCCGCGACAGGCTGGGCGAGTTCCAGGCGCAGGCCGCCATCGCGGCGCTGCACGCCGACGCGCCCACCGCCGAGGAGACCGACTGGGTGCAGATCGTCGAGTGGTACGACGAGCTGGCGCTCCTGACCGACAGCCCGGTCGTCCGGCTCAACCGGGCTGTCGCCGTCGGGGAGGCCGACGGGCCGCGCGCCGGCCTGTCGGCGCTCGCGGAGCTGGACCCTTCCCTGCCCCGTCACACCGCCGTGGCTGCCTACCTCCACGAGCGCGACGGCGATCTGGCGACGGCGGCACGGCTGTACGCCGAGGCGGCCCGCGCAGCACCCAACCTCGCCGAGCGCGACCACCTGACGCGCCAGGCCGCCCGGCTCAACACCGGCCGGAGCCGCTGACGGGTCACGCGCGGATTCTCCCCGCGGCACCAACCAGGCACACCCCGGCCGCAGCGCTCGCACGCATCGAGTACTGCGGCCGGGGCGATTCCGTATGAACGCGGCACCCTTCCCCCTTCACCCGGACGACCCGTCAGCCCCACACCCGCGCGTACGGCCACGCCGGCCCCGCCCCGGCCGGCATCCCTGCTGACCAGTGCCCGAGGCGTAGCCGAACTTCTGGCGACCAATTGACGATGCCTCTAGGCATGGCAGGTACATGACGTCATTCTGGAAGCGGCCTCGCGAGACCCGCGAGGAGCTCGGTCGGCACAACCCCCCTTCACTCACCGGAGGTTGCTCATGCGTCGCCGTTTCACCGTCCCGCTCGCCGCGGTCGCCCTGTCGCTCCCGCTCGCCCTGGTACCCGCCGTCTCCGCTTCGGCCGCCCCGTCGGACAAGCCGCAGGTCCTCAGCTCCTGGACCCAGACGAGCGCCTCGAGCTACAACGCGTGGAACGCCGCACGCAACAACCAGGGCGCCTGGTCCGCGTACGGCTTCGACTGGTCGACCGACTACTGCAGCACCTCCCCGGACAACCCGTTCGGCTTCCCCTTCAAGACGGCCTGCGCCCGGCACGACTTCGGCTACCGCAACTACAAGGCGGCCGGCACGTTCGGCGCCAACAAGTCCCGCATCGACTCCGCGTTCTACTCGGACCTGAAGCGGGTGTGCGCCGCCTACTCCGGCGCCCAGGCGACCGCGTGCAACAGCACGGCGTGGACGTACTACCACGCCGTGGACATCTTCGGCGTCACCCCGGCGAAGGGGGCGCTCGCCGGACAGCCGCAGACCGCCTGACGGCCGGCTCCGGGGCCGGGCGCGCCCGCGGCGCACGTGGTGCGCGCCGAACTCCAGGGCACGTACACGCGGGCGGAACCACCCGCGCGACAACGCACTGCGGCACGGCCCGCTCCCCTGCCGATCCCGCGGGAAGGCGCCCCGGCGCATGAGAAGGACCCGCCCTCCTCCACGGAGAGCGGGTCCTCACTCATGCAGCTCGCTCGAACGAGCAGGCGTCAGCCGATCTCGGCGCCGAACGCCGCCAGCGCCTCGGGCACCGGCTGGAAGAACGTCTCGCCGCCGGCCGAGCAGTCACCGCTGCCGCCCGAGGTCAGGCCGATCGCGGTGTCGCCCGAGAAGAGCGAGCCGCCGCTGTCGCCGGGCTCGGCGCAGACCGTGGTCTGGATGAGGCCGTTGACGATGTCGCCGTTGCCGTAGTTGACGGTGGCGTCCAGGGCGGTGACCTCACCGTCGTGGACCTGGGTGGTGGAGCCACTGCGGGTCACCGACATGCCGACGGTCGCGTCACCCGCCTGGGTGATCGCCTGGGTGGAGCCGTCGTAGAGGTCCACCTCGCTGGGGTGCTCCACGTCGGACGTGTACTTGACCAGGCCGTAGTCGTTGTCCGGGAAGCTGGAGCCCTCGTTGGCGCCGATCTCCGCGCCGCCCTGCGCGTCGGACCAACTGGTGATCGACTCGGTGCAGTGTCCGGCGGTCAGGAAGTACGGCTCGCCGCCCTTGACGACGTTGAAGCCCAGCGAGCAGCGCCCGCCGTTGCCCCAGATGGCGTCGCCACCGGCGATCAGCGGCTTGAACTCCCCCTTCGACTTGGTGAGTTCGGCCTTCGAACCGAGCCCGTCGACCACCTTGCTGAGCTTGTCCCAGGCCGCGCCGTCGACCGTGCGGTCGGCCGTGACGACCACCTTGTTGCTGACCGGGTCGACGGCCCAGGAGGTGCCGGGGATGGTGGCCTTGTCCGAGAGGGTCTGCCGGGCGTTCGTCAGCTCGGCGAGCGTGTGCTGGACCAGTCTGGCCTTGCCGCCCGCCTGGCGGACCTGCTCGGCGGCCGCCTCGTCGACGACGTTGACGACGAGGCTCTTGCTCTTGGCCTCGTAGTACGCGCCCGCCGTGTCGCCGCCCAGGGTCTTGTCCAGGGTGGCTGCGAGACTTCCGGCCGCGTGGGCGTCGAGGGTCTTCACGGTGAACTGGGGTACGTCGTCACTGGCGTTCGCAGTCTGGAACGTCACTCCTGCTGCGACCAGGGCGAGGACGGCCGATCCGGCCATCGCCACGCGCTTCCCGGATATGCGTCGGTGCTTCAACTTCGACCTCCTGTGGGGCCGCGCAACGGGCAAGTGGGGTGCCCGGAACACGGAGGATGGGGCGCCCACTATTCCGATCCGGCCGATAGCACACAAGGTCGACTTCCGGACTCACACACGACGACGACGGTTCACCCGCGACCCGTTCACAAGCCGGGCGTCTCACCACGTCGGTTCCGATTGCGAACACCCGGTGCGATCGCCGGTCGGCAACGGGTGAGGACTAGTCCTGTCCTGAAACAGTGTCTGGAGTCCGGATGCTGTGCAGAGCACTCCTGAAGCCGAACACCGCCGAATGCTCCCGAACGTCCCGAACACCACCGGCGCATCGCGACAAGGAGTGCCGCTGCCGCGTCCGATAGGTCATCATCGAAAAGGCAGTACACGCCGGGTACTTGGTGCCCGGACCGAGCGGGGTGACCGAGCGGAGGGTGGCGTGCGAAGTCGGTTGCGCGTGGCGGACGGACGGCATCTGATGGTCGAGCGTCAGGGGGACCCCAGAGGCAGACCGGTGTTCCTCCTGCACGGGATGCCGGGCAGCCGGCTGGGTCCCGCTCCGCGCGGGATGGTGCTCTACCAGCGGAACATGCAGCTGATCAGCTTCGACCGTCCCGGGTACGGCGGCTCGGACCGGCTGGCGGGACGCCGGGTGAGGGACGTCGTCGAGGACGTACGGGCGATCGCCGACTCGCTCGGGCTGGGACGCTTCGCCGTGGTCGGCCGCTCGGGCGGCGCTCCGCACGCCCTGGCCTGCGCCGCGCTGATGCCCGACCGTGTCACCCGTACCGCCGCCCTGGTCAGCCTCGCTCCCCGGGATGCCGAAGGGCTCGACTGGTTCGAGGGCATGGCCGCGTCCAACGTGCTCGCGTACTCCAGGGCGGTGGATGATCCCGACGGGCTGGCGGAGTCCTTCATCAGCCGCTCGGCACAGATCCGGCAGGACCCGGCACGGCTCCTGGACGACCTGCGCAGGGAGCTGACCGACTCCGACCGTGTCGTGGTCAACGACGCCGGGATCCGCATGATGCTCCTCGCCAACTTCCGCGAGGGACTGCGCACCTCGGCGTACGGCTGGATCGACGACGCGCTCGCCTTCTGCAGGCCGTGGGGATTCGACCCCGCGGACATCAAGGGCCCCGTGATGCTCTGGCACGGCGTGAAGGACGTGTTCTCACCCGTGGGCCACTCCCGCTGGCTGGCGGGTCAGATCCCGGGCGCCACCGCCGTACTGGAGCCGGCGGCCGCTCACTTCGACGCGCTGTCCGTGCTCCCCGACGTGCTCAACTGGCTGCTGGACGAGAGGGAAGCGGCGGCCTGCTGATCGCGGCGGGGCTCCGGGCCCGGCACGTCCGCCGGCGACGCCGAGCCGCCAGCGGGGGCTCCGGGCCGGGCACCTCCCCGGCCCGGAGCCCACCGACTCAGACGGACATCGGTTCCAGCTCGCGCTGGAACCTCTCCTCGGTCCTCGCTATCCGGGTCAGCGGGTGGTCGTCACCGAGCTGTCGCGCCAGCTCGTCGCCCGTCTCCACCCGCAGCCTCAGCGCCTCGTCACCGCGTCCCATCGCGTAGAGCGTGACCGCGATGTTCGAGGTCATGGCCAGGGTCTCCGGGTGGTGCGCCCCGAGGACCTCCCTGAGCTGCCCGGCCACCTTGCGCTCCGTCTCCAGCACGATCCCGAGCTCACCCCGGTCGGCTGTCGCGTTGGCCAGGTTCATCACGCAGAGCAGGGTGTTCGGGTGGTCGCGCCCGAACACCTCACGCATGGAGGCGACCACCCGGGTCAGCAGCCTCTCCGCCTCCTGGGACGCACCCGCCCCGGCGAGGTAGACGCCGAGATTGTTCTGCGCGGCCAGCGTGTACGGGTGCGCCTCCCCCGGCACCTTCATGTACTGGTCGACCACTTCCTGCGCGGTGTCCCTGGCACCGCCCGCCTCCCCCACGGCGAACAGGTCCGCCGCCATGTTGAGGTCGCAGGCCAGGGACTCGGGGTTGGCCGAGGTGTACTTGGCCCGGTACCTGGCCCGGGTGGCCACCGTGAGCCGTCGAGCGTCCTCGAGCTGACCTGCCCTGCGCAGCGAGACCGCCAGGCTCTTGGCGGCGCTGAGTGTGGTCGGGTAGGTGCGGCCGAGCGTCGCCTTGAGGCTGTCGTAGGTACGGCTGAGCAGCGCGACGGAGTCCTCGTACCGTCCGACCTCGCGCAGGTCACGGGCCAGGTTGAGCGCGGAGGACAGGCTGTGCGGATGTTCCTGTCCCAGCACCTCGGACCGCAGGTCGTAGCAGTCCTGGTCGATCTCCCGGGCCCTGGCGTACTGGCCGACGCTTCGCAGGTTCAGCGCCAGGTTGTTGGCCGCTGCGAGCGTCCGGGCGTGCCTCTCGTGGAAGATCTGGTTGAAGCCGTCATGGGCTTCGGTCGCCAGCTCGATCGCCCGCCCGTACTCCCCGAGCAGCCCCAGGTCGATGGCCAGTCCGCTGGTGGTCATGTACGTGTGCGGATGCTCCGGCCCCAGTACCTCCCGCTGCAGTCGCAGGGTGAACTCGTCCAGTTCCTTCGCCTCCACGTACCGCCCGCGGGTGCGGAGGATGTTGGACAGGTGGAAGCAGAGGTACAGGTACTGGATGTCCCGCTCGCCCAGCATGTCCAGCCAGGTGGCGCGGAGTTCCTCCCCGAGGAGGCCCGCGGTCCTCACGTCCCCGCGCTTCCAGAGATAGCGCACCCGGTCGATGAGCAGCCTGCGGGTCTCGTGGTCCCTGCAGTTGCGCGCGTCGGACGTTCCGAGGTGCGGCCAGATCGTGGCGAAGCGCGGCCAGTTCTCCGGATTGTCGATCGGTTCGGTGTCGTCGGGCCGGGCACCGGCCAGAATGAGGTGGACGACGTGCCTGGCCTCCGCCTGCTCCTCCTCACTGAGCTGAGCCCTGATCACCGCCTGCACCAGCCGGTGCACCTGGATGGAGTTCGACACCTGGTCGACCTTGGCCAGGGCGAAGCGACCGATCTCCCGGATGACCCGGCCGAGCACCAGCTTCTCCTGGAGCGAGGAGTCGTAGGGCTTCAGCGCCTCGATCATCTCCTTGCTGTACAGGAGGTTCGCGGAGATGGGCTCGGGAGCGAAGAACGCGCAGAGCTGAAGGAGCCGTACGGCTGCGGGCGAACGCTCCTTGAGCCGCTCGATGGAGATGTTCCAGGTCGCGGCGACGGGTTGCGGGTAGCCTGCCGGCTGGTTCAGTGCAAGGACCTGCGGGGCCTGCCGGGCGAGCTGCTCCAGATAGGCGTCGATGGGAGTCGCGGTCTCCGCGATCCAGGCGGCCGCCTGTTCGACGGCGAGCGGGAGGTCGCCGACGGCAGTGGCCACCTGGGCCGCGTCCTCGGCGCTGAGCCCCGGCGCCCTGCGCTGCAGATGCTCGATCGACTCCTCCCGCAGGAACACGTCGACGGGCAGTGCGTCGCCGTGCTGGGACCACGCCTGGTTCCGCGACGTGACCAGGATGTGGCCGGAGCCACCCTGCGGGAAGTATCGCCTCAGGCGCTCGGGGTCGTCCGCGTTGTCGAAGACGAGCAGCCACCTGTCCGAGGGCACGCCGCGCCTGAGCAGGTCGACCGCCTCCTGGGAGGCCGCCGCCATGTCGTCACCGCCCTGGGCACCGAGCCGTACGGCCAGCTCGGCGAGGCCCGCGATCACGTCGTCCGTCTGCTCGGACGATATCCACCACACCAGGTCGTAGTCCGCCATGAAGCGGTGCACGTACTCCAGTGCCACCTGGGTCTTGCCGACGCCGCCGAGGCCGTACAGAGTCTGCGGCTGCGGCAGCACGACGGCCATGCCGCCGCCGAGCTGGTCGCGCATCCGCTCCAGGACCAGGGAGCGGCCGGTGAAGCCGGGGTTGCGCGGCGGCGCGTTCCAGATCCTGGGCACGGTGCCGGGGAAGCGGGGCCCGGGCGACGCCCCGTCGCCCAGCTGCACGGGCCGGTCCAGGGCACGCATCAGTGCCGTCGTGGCATGGACCTCGTCCAGCCGGAAGAGGTCGACCGGGTTGCGGTCGATGTACGGCGCCGAGAGGCGCACATCGCTGATCCTCAGCGGGAGCAGCTGACGTCGTCCGCCACCTGGGTCCTCGGAGACCGCCCGGTCCCACAGGTCCACGGCCCGCTGGGACTTGAGATAGGCGCTGGAGAGCAGCACGACGGTGCGGGCGGCGCTCTCGGCCGCCGACTGCGCCGGGTCCACCGGACCGGTGTCGGCGGAGACGTCGCGCGGGACCACCCGGAACCCGGCGCGGGTCAGGACCGACTCGATCCAGTCGGCCCACATGCGGTTCTCCGCCACATAGCTGAGGAAGAGATCCGCCGGCAGCGCGGGCCGGCGCCGGGTGAAGGCGTCGCGGATGCGCAGCCGCACCTCCTCACCCACCGGGGGCATCGAGGTGATCTCCTGCTGGGTGACGACCGCGGTGAGGCGCTCGAAGGCGGACAGCAGCGAATTGCTGAGCCCGGCCTCGTCGCCGAAGGTCGCCAGGGTCTCCTCGTACGCGTAGTAGGGGCGGTAGGGAATCTCCACCGCGCCCCAGTAGGCGGTGAGTTCGTCACCGGAGAGATCGCGGGGAAGCCGGTCGAACTTCAGCCGGGCCAGGGCACGTCCGGCGTCCGCCTTCTCCTTCTCGCCCTCGTCGATCCGCATCGGGACGGGGAAGATGGAGATGGGTCGGCCGGTGTAGCGCTCGGCGATCTGCCGGGCGACGGAGGCCGCGCCGTCGATGGACTGGTCGCTCAGGGTGAAGCAGTCGACGAGCACGTCCGGGAGGTGGACGGTGCAGATGTCGGCGATGTCGCTGAGGCCGGTACGGCTGTCGATGAGGACGTAGTCGTAGTTGGCCTTCATGTCGTCCCGCAGGGCGTCGAAGAAGTGGCCGCCGCCGAGCCGGTCGTAGAAGTTGTCCCAGTCGAAGGTCGAGACGGTCGCGGAGTACTCGCGGTTCTGCCGGCCGGCGGAGACGAAGTCGAGGGTGCCGCCCCGCGGGAACTCCCAGCCGAGCGCGTCGGGGTTGAGCGAGACCGCGTGGGGCTGGATGCGGGCGTAGTCGCGGTGCCAGTCGTCGGCACGCTGGGCCGGGTTGGTCGCCGCCCAGGCGAATTCGGTGATCAGGTCGATCACACCGGTGGTGGCCCCGAGTGTCGACGGGTCGAGGAAGGGGTGGAAGAACCGGTGGAGTCCCGGGGCCTCCAGGTCCCAGTCGACGGCCAGCACCCGCTTGCCGTTGGCCGCGAGGATCCAGGCGGTGTTGGCCAGGGCCATGGTGCGCCCGGTGCCGCCCTTGTACGAGTAGAAAGTGACGATCCGCCCGTCACGACCGGCTGTCATACGTCCTCCGCATCCGTCGCAGGGTCGTGCATGTCGGGTATGAACCGGGTGTTGCCCATGGGCCCCATCAGTCGCGTCCGCTCGCTGTGCCGTCCGCCGGCCGGTGGATAGACCGTGGCGTGTCTCAGATACTGCTGAGCGGCCACCTCGACCACCTGGGGCAGGATCTGGCCGAACGCTTCCATGCTGGGTACCCCCTTGGCAGCGACACGGCAGAAGGCCCGTCCCTGCTGCATCTTGACCGGCATCGTCTGCTCGAGCTTCTCGGTCAGTTCGGCCTCGGCCGCTCTGCTCTGGTGGTCGTCCCTGCACCAGGGGACGACCATGGTCACCCAGGGCCGGTTCTCCGCGTCGAAGGCGGCGAGCCGTCGCCTGAGATCCTCGTCCTGCAGGGCCCAGCGGTCGACCAGGAGGATCTCCGGGGTGCTGGGGGACTGCTTGCCCTCCCGCTGTCCGATGTCCTCGTCGAACGGGGTCACGAAGGCCTGGTAGTTGAGGGAGCGCACCAGCTCTTCGGCGACATACGCCAGTGGTCTGGCGGCGGCCGGGTGGTAGGGGTTCCACTCCTGCGGATTGTCGCCGTAGTACTCCGGACTACGGCCCTCCGGCAGATCGTGCCGCGTCGGCGCCGCGATGGTGATCCGCATGGGTCGCGGTGCGCCCGCGCCGCCGCCCGGCGCGCCGAAGGCACTGGGGACGAGACGGAAGTCGAGTGGTCTGCCCGAACCGATCTGCACGGTGTCGGCGACATGGACGATGCGCTTCGCCAGGTGGTAGACGGCCTGCTCGTAGTCCTGGGCGAACAGCGTGAGTTTGATCAGCCCGTAGAGCCCGTCGCTGACGTAACGGTCGCCGAAGTCACGGTGGTTGAACTGTAACCGCTCCGCCGGTCCCGGGAGTTGACTCGCGGGCACCGGCACCCAGAGAGCGGGCACGATCGCCTCGGCCGGCTGGTTCGACCGGGCGCGGTGATGGATCGCACGCTGTTCGAAGGCGTACCACTCCTTGCCGCACATCTCGCTGGCGAAGTAGCGCGGCGAGAACAGCGGTACGAAGACCCGGCAGTTGGCGAGCACGTTGCCCAGCCGCTCGGACCAGCCCTCGCCGGAGCGTATCTCCCGGTCCATGAATCCGGCCGGCGCTCCGGCGGGCAGGTTGGTCATGGCCATCACATGGCCGCAGAGATCTTGGAATAGCCGTTCGACCCACATGTCCGGGTCCGATCCACCGCCGTACCCCGGTGTATGCGCGTAGCTCAGAAAGAAGTACGGCCGATGGTCCGCCGCTCGCTGCTGCGTCATGCGTGCACACGACCCCCGTCCTGTGTGAGCACTCGCATCCCAGGGCTGTGGTGCGAGGGAGCGAGCGAATTCATCATTCCGGAGCGGACTGTGCTCCACCCCCATGGCGTTCGGTCAATCAACGCCAATTTTGAGTCATCCATACCCAGGATTCATCGAACAGGTTCCTGATCCACCGCATTCATGGGGATGTTCATCCCAGTTGCCCCATGTACACCCTCGGCCTCGGCCCGGAGCGCCTCCAGGATCCGCATTCCTCCGACCGTGGGCTCGGCAGCCCCTTCCATCATGTCGAGCGCCTCGGAAACACCGTCCAGGAATCCGGGCACGAGGAAGGAAAGTCCCACGCGTTCGTAGGTGTCAGCAAGTAGCCCGGAAAAGGGGGCCTTCGTATTCCGGTCCCAGGGAATCGCATACTCCCAGGCCCCGTCCAGGGCGTAGAGATCGGTGAGGTCCAGGAGAGCCTGCAGCCTCGTGCGCCGCAGACCACGCAGAAGCCCGAGGGCGAGCTCCTGGGTGTCCTCCGTCAACACGAGCCCCACGGCCCCGTAACCGTGCGACCGCTTCGTGTTCCGGCCGGGACCGGTCGGGGTCAGCGTGGTCAGTGACTTCGTGGCATCCGCCGCCTGCTCGGGTGCGGCTTGCTCCAGCAGTCGCCACGCGCCGCCGACCGATTCGATCCAGGCCTCTGCCGCCGCCTGCCCGAGCCGGGGCGCCGCCGGGGCCTCGAAGCAGTCCCGGTAGGGATCCAGGTCGTCGAGAGCGAGCCGGGGTGCGCCCACTGCCGCGAAGTCCCGCACCGGGAGCCAGTCGGGGCTGTCCGCCCCTCTCAGGACGATCCGGCGTTCACCACCGTCCCCCCGCTGCACGGAGAGTCCGTCGCCGGCCGCTCTCACCCGGACCCGGCCGTCCTCACCGGGCCCCGCGACCCGCAGCTCGCCGAGCGTGGGCAGGAAGAGCCTGCCGTCCCGGTAGTCCGCCGGCACCGGAAGATCGAGACCTGACCGCACGGCGGCAGCCGCCACGTACGAGGAGAGCCGCAGTGCCTGACCGACGGCTTCGGGCCGTTCGGCACGCAGTCCTTCCATGACGTCCAGCAGCCAGGTGCGCGCGTACGGGTGGGCGAGGACGTGGTCGAGTCCGGCGGCTCCCTCGCCGGAGGCCTCCAGCACCCCCGCGAGCTCCCATGCCTCGTCCCAGCGGACACCGCCACGGCCGTCCAGCACATCGTGCAGGCCGGCGAGAAGCGTGCGGGTCAGGTCGTGCTGCTCGGCGATCAGCTCGTGCCGGTCGGCCAGTGCCGGTGACACCGTGACCGCGGCGGTACGCGCTTCGATCCCCCGCACCAGCGCCGCGAGGTCGTGGCAGTACACGGACGGGTTGTCGAAGCCGCTGGAGGAGCGGTAGCGGTGCGTGTAGAGACCGCCCCCGCACGAACGTACGACGGGGCATGAGCGGCAGGTCTCGCTGACGCCGGCCAGTCCGAGCTGCCGTGTCCTGACCCCCGGGTGAGCCGCGACCTCGTCGAAGGCGTGGTGGAAGACGTCGAACCCGGTGGCCGCCGCGCCCTCGTAGGCGCTCTTGAGCGAGTCGACCTGCTCGATCTGACCGTCCGTCTCGATGACGACGAGGTCCGTCGGAGCGAGTCCGAGGGATTCGGTGAGACTGGGGCCCCCGCTCAGGGTGGACAGGACCGACTCGAAGAGCCGCACCGGCACCTTCTGCCCGTGCTCCGACCAGCGGTCGAAGACGGCCAGGAGCCAGTCGGCATAGGCGGTGGGTGAGCCGTCGGGCCGGGGCGGGGGCTCGTCCCACGTGGCATGCGGCAGGAGGAAGTCCACACGCGGGGGATCGAGTTCGGCAAGCGCGTCGAACACCGCGGCCGGGTCGTTCCTGATGTCGATGGTGCACAACAGCCCGAGATCCAGATGGCGGTACCGGTCCGAGTGCAGGAGCTCCACAGCCCGCAGGACCAGGGGGTGGCTGCTGCGGCCGTTGGCGAAGACGCGGTGCCGGTCGTTCGCCGCCCGGTCGCCGTCGAGGGAGATGCCGACCTTGACACCGAACGCGTCGAAGAGGTCGAGATACCGGGGGCTGAGCTGGACACCGTTCGTATGGATCCTGAGGTCCAGCTCAGCGATTCCGTCCAACGCCGAGGTCAGCTCCTCGCAGACGCGGCGCAGTCGCGCAGGGCCGGCCAGGAGCGGCTCGCCTCCATGCAGGATCACTGACATCGAATCGAGTGCATGCTCCGAGGCATGCTCGGCCAATCGTCGAGCCGTCCATGAAATCGCTTCGTCAGAGATGGACTTAGGGCGGGTGCGCCAGCTCTGATCTGCGTGTTCATAGATATAGCAATGGTCACACGCGAGATCACACCTGCTGTGCACCTTGAGCACGATCTCGCGAAAGGGGACCAGGGGTCCTGTCATTCCCCCAGTCTAGTCACCTCGGCCTTCGACTCAGAGTGACGAGCTGAAGGTCGAAGTCCCCGCGGACCGAGCCATGGAGGTACCGAATACCCGCCCGATCTTCCTGGAGGCGTCGGCGCCACGGGCGTCGATCTTGGCGAGTGGCACGCGACTCTTCTTCGCAATGGCGAAGGAGGGGGAGGTCTCGTAAGTCTTCACGGCCGTCCTTGATGATTGTTTCCGGACACTGGATCGCCGCCGGCGGCTGCATATTCACAGTGTCCGGCGGCATGACTTTACTCTCCCGACAGGCCCCCGCAAACGCCACCGCGAGACGACATCACGCGTTTACGCCGAATTGCGGAGACCGAAACTCCGCGGCGGATTGGCCCGCCCGGGTGACGGACGGACACACGCCGCCCGCGGGCCGGAGGCCGGGGCACCGGCCGGGACCGGTCGCCCCAGCGCCCGGACGTCCCGGTCACCCCTGCACATCACCGGCCGCTCCGCCACCCGGCCCTCCATCGCAGGCGGCACCCGGACGGCAGCGGGGAAGACGACTCGCCCCGTCCCGTCGACGGAGCCCAGGGCAGGTGGCATTCACTCGTCCGGCGGTCCGCAGGCTGCCCTGAGGGCGCCTGCCGACAGCCGGGGTGCCGTCAGCCGAGGGGCGACCAGGCAGTCGCCCCTCGTCCCCTTCATGCAGTCGCCGATGCGCTCATGGGTGTCCCCCACGGCATCGGTCACCCGGACCCGCACGTACAGCGCCTCCACGCGCGCGACGAACTCCCTGGTCACCCACACGCCCCGCCACCCCAGATACGGCCGCACGGTACGGGCGTACCGGGCCCGCGCCAGCACGCCGCCCGCCGCGACCGCCGGCAGGCTGCCGAGCGCCTCCGTGTCGAGCAGCTGCGGACGCCAGGGCCAGTCGCCCCGAGCCCCGGGGGCCGATGTCGGCCCGGCCCGATTCCCGGACCAGGACGAGAGACAACCGGAAGAGCATCACGAGGGGAGCCGTGAACAGCAGGGGGCTCCGCCGGATCCTTCGCTGGGCAGCGGACACCGGCACTGCGCTCCTCGGACCTGCGTCGACCACGCGCCCTCCCTCTCGACCGGGGAGGTCGGTACGCCCGCCAAGCGCCAACTCCCCGACTCAGCAGGGCTGTTACTCGACCCTTGCACGGCAGGGGTCATCAGACGAGGGCGCCTTTCCGACGGCGATGGGCCACCGGGGACCGCCGAGGCGCCATTGCCGTACACGAAGGGGCGACCTACTCTCATGGCCCCGGCGGGCCACGCGTGTCCTCCCGAGCCCCGGGGCAGCACTTCCCTGGCGACGGCCGCCCGCGCCGGACCCGGACGTCACGTCCTGCCAGACATGCCACATCCGCAGACGGGGGTGAACATGACCGCGATTCCAGGACCACTGCAGAGCATGGTCTTCAGGAGCGCCGATCTGCCCGCACTCTTCCACCACACCGATGCCGTCGCGGTGGCCCGCCAGCGTGAGGCGGTCAACACCACCCGCGGCCAGCTGGCGCTGCTCGCCCTCGGCACGGTGCCCGCCGCACTCCCCTGGCACGCCGAGGTCGGGTCCGGCATCCAACTCCTGCACGGCGCAGCGGTGTCGGCGTACCTCGGCGTCCTGATCACGACCTACCTGGGATCCCGGCGCAAAGCAAAGTCGCACTGGCAACTCAACCGCTCCGCAGCGGAGTTCATCAAATCGAACTGCTGGCGCTACGCGGTCCACGGCTCCCCCTTCGACTCGGCCGTCCAGCATCCCGAGGCGGTCTTCGCGAGCCGGCTGGAGGAAGGGCTCCAGGAGTTACGGAAGGTCGGCTGGGACGACCCCCGGGAGGAGATGGCCGACTCGGGCGGCGGTCTCATCACCGCGGCCATGCGGGAGTTACGGGACAAGGCGTTCACCGTGCGCAAGGAGACCTACGTCCGGGACAGGCTGATCGAGCAGCGGCGCTGGTACCGCAGGCGCAGACTCGTGTCGCGGCGCGGGGCGCTCGTCTGGTCGAGCACCGTCGCCGCGCTGACGCTCCCGGCGCTGGTCCTCGCGGTGCTGCAGACCTTCGGCAGCGCCGGATCCTTCGCACTGACGGGGACGTTCTCCGCCGCCGCTGCCGCCTGCCTCGCCTGGAACGAGATGCGGCGGCATCACCCCCTGGTGACCGCGCACTCGCTGGTCGAGGAGGACCTGGAGAACATGCAGGCCGCGATGGAGACGACCCTCACCGAGCGGCAGTGGGCGGCCGCCGTCTTCGAGACCGAGCGGATCGTCTCACCCGAGCACACGGACTGGCTGGCCAGACACCGGATGTGAGGGCGCGCGGGCTCTGGGGTCTTTCGTCTGGATCAGGCCCCGCGAGCCCGGCATGATCCAGACGGGAGGCCCTAACCGCGCTCCACGCCGTCGCGCCAGATGACGGTGACCGGCCGCCCCAGGCTGCGGGCGTACGTCACGATGTCGCCCGTGCCTCCGAGGCCCCGCGCGGGCCGGCCGTCCCAGACCGCGATCAGCCGGTCGCAGTGGTCGGCGATGTAGGCGCCCGCCGCGTAGTAGGCCTCGTCCGTGGAGTGCGCGAAGTCGAGGCGGATCTCACGTGCGGCCCGGGCCTTGAGCGTGCGGTAGCGCTCGAGCTCCGCCCCGTCGGCGAAGCCGGACTCGTAGTCCCCGCTGGGGATGACCACGGTCAGTTCCGCACCATGGGCCAGGGCGAGGTCGGCGAAGAGCTGGTCGGCCCCGACCGCCAGGCTGGAGAGCGCCTCCAGGGAGCCCTCGTGTCCGCACAGCGCGGCTCGCAGCTCCTCCCGCACGTGTGCGTGGAGCTCGCGGGGGATGGAGCGGTGACCGGTCACACCGATGCGTTTCACGGACCTGGAACCCCCTGGTGTCTGCGGGGGCTCCCGGAGGCATGACTCCGGACGGGCACAGCGTCCGCCCCCGTGGTGCCACTGCGACCGGCCGTCCCTGACATCCTCTCAAAAGCCTTGGGCCGAAAGGGAGCCCCCGCCGGGGATCGGCGGGGGCTCACAGGAGTGCGACGGTGGCCGGACGGGTCAGAACACGCTGACGCCGTAGGCGCTCAGCGCTTCGGTGACCGGCTGGAAGAACGTCGTCCCGCCGGAGCTGCAGTTGCCGCTGCCGCCCGAGGTGAGGCCGATCGCCCGGGTGCCCGAGTAGAGGGGGCCGCCGGAGTCGCCGGGTTCCGCGCACACGTTGGTGCGGATCATTCCGTAGACGATGTCGCCGCCGCCGTAGTTGACCGTGGCGTTGAGGCCGGTGACGGAACCGCTGTGGATGCCGGTGGTGGATCCCCGGCGGGTGACGGACATGCCGACGGTGGCGTTGGCCGCGCTGGTGATGTCCTGGCTGCCGACGGTGCCGGACTTGGTGACCGAGGAGTTCGTGTAACGGACGATGCCGTAGTCGTTGGTCGGGAAGCTGGAGCCCGCCGTGGTGCCGAGGACCGTGGTGTGTGCGGAGTTGGACCACCAGGTCCCGGCGCCGTCGGTGCAGTGTCCTGCCGTCAGGAAGTAGTAGGTGCTGCCGCTGCGGACGTTGAAGCCGAGGGAACAGCGCCAGCTCGATGCGTAGATGGCGTCACCGCCCGAGATCAGCTTGCTGAACTTGCCGGGGGTGCGTTCGATGCGCAGGGCGCCCGCGTTGGCTCCGGCGGACTCCTTGATCTGGTTGATCTCCGTCTGCGAGACGGTGCTGTCGACGGTGACCACGAGCCGGCCGCTCGCCGGGTCGACGTTCCAGGCGGTGCCGGCGACGTCGGCGTCGAGCACGGCTTCTCCCGCCGCGCTCAGCTGGTCGGCGCCGTACGTTGCGGACTGTTCGGCGTTGGCCGCGGGGACGGCGAGCGCCGCGACGGCGACGAGTCCCGCGGAGACGGCGGTGATCCGCCTGCGTCTTCCTGTGCTGCCGGTGCGGGGGTTGGTGCGCTTGATCCTCACTTTACGTTCCTCCCGAGGGGAATCGGGGGTCCGCCTGTGGGGTGGCCGGACCCGTGAGGCGCGGTCATGGGGCGTTGCCGCGTTCCGGGAGACGTGCGAATTTCCGGATGCGCGCGCTCCAGACGGGCGCTGCTCGGGAGTATTGAGGGCACCGACGGGTCGCCGCAAGGGTGCGTTTTCGGCCGCGTCCGCGCACCGCGGGACCGGCCCCCGGCAGCGCTGGGGCTGCTGGGGCCGGTGTGCTGTTCGGGCCTCGTCCCGGTGGGAATCAGCCGTCGATGCGGTTCCGCTCCCCCGCCGGGACGGCCACCGTGAGGGTGTTCCCGGGGGGAGGGAAGGGACAGATGAAGTGGTCGGCGAAGGCACACGGCGGCAGCAGCGTGCGGTTGAGGTCGACGCGGACCCTGCCGTCGCCGTCGGGAGCCGGGGGCCGCAGGAAGCGGAAACGGTAACTGCTGTCCCCGCTGGTGGCGTCGGCGAAGACGGCCCAGAGCGAACCGTCCGGCTCGATCGCCACCTGGAGCGTGTGCTCGGTCCCGTCCACGGTGAAGGCGATCTCGCCGGAGAGCCCCAGTCCGCGCTCGCGTCCGTCGGCGTTGCCCACGCGGACGGTCCGGTCGGAGCCGTACGGGCGGAAGGTTCCGTCCAGCGCCCACCGGGGGTCGTACGGGGTGGCGTCGATGGTCCGGAAGGAGTGACGGGCCGGGGACTGCGGGTCGAAGTCCCGTACCGCCCAGAGGCCTTCCCGGCTCAGCACGACCAGCCTGCGCTCGCCCTGGGCCACCCGGGAGGCGTCGATGGGGCCCCGGTCGGCGCCGAGGCGGATCTCCCCCGTGAACGGCGTCGCGTCGACGCTCAGCCCGTCCTCGGGGGAGGCGGTGAGCAGCACCTCGTCGCCCTCCGCCCGCCACAGCCCGGGGACGGCCGGAATTCGGCCCTCCGGATGATCGGCGAGCCAGTGGGTGCCGGTGAGGGAGAGCGGGCCGTGCGGCGCCGCCACGGCGACGATGCGCGCCTCGTGCCAGCGCTGCCAGGCGTGGAACTCCTCGCTGTCCTGCTGTGCGTCCGTGCTCATGCGGTCAACCTTTCCACACCGGCCCGGCCGGGCCGGTGTGCGGCCTCGGCGTGGAGCCGGTGTGTTCGGAGCGGAGGACTCCGCGTTCCTCGAGCGCCGGGAGAGAGTGAGGCCGCCGGGTGCGGCTGCCCGACTGCCGTCAGCAGTCGCACCCGCAGTCGCAGCCGTCGCAGCAGCTGCAGCAGTTCCCGCAGCAGTCGCACCCCTCGCAGCAACCCTCGCACCAGTCGCCGCAGTCGCACTTGTGGCAGAGCCCTTCGCGCTCCTGCCCGCTCCAGGGGTCGTGGAAGCTGCCGGCACAGCACATCTGGCACGTGCAGGCGAGCCCGGCCCAGACCAGGCATCCGGCGATGAGGCCGCGCCGGTTGCGCGGCGGTTCGGGAGGGAGCGGCGGGCCGGAGGGGCCCCCGGGCGTCGGCGCGTACGGGTTGCCGGGCGGTGGGCCGAAGCTCCCCGACGGCTGCCCGGCTCCCTGGTGCGAGCAGGACGACGCCCCGAAGGCGCGGTCCACGGACCGCCGCAGTTCGTGTACGAGGAGCACGTGCGCCAGCGCGCCGTCGGTGAACTCCGCGTCGCGCATCGCGAGGCGTACGCCGTGCAGGGCGTCGTCGCAGAGGCGGCGGGCCTCGCCGAGCGGTGTGCCGGTCGCGGTGAGCGGGTTCCAGGCACCCGACGCAGCGTCAGCCTCGCGGTCCTCCACGGCATCCAGCAGATGGGCGAGCCGGCCGAAGAGGCGTCCGGCCTCGGCGAGGGGCCCGGCGTTCTCCGGCCTGCCCGCCAGGACGGCGGTGTGCGCGAAGGCGGCGGCCGTCGCCGTCTCGGTGGGCTCGGTGACGGTCAGCAGCGGGGTCCCCGGCCCGGCGAGGGACTCGATGCCGGTCTGCCTGTCGACGGCGTCGACCAGGACCGCGGTGTCGAAGCCGAGCTCGGCCCCGGTGCGCGCCCCGGCCCTGTCCCAGCCGGCGGCGACCCGGCGTGCGGCGGCGGCCACCGGGCGCCGCTTCAACAGCCCGTCCCGGTCCGCCACATGGTCGCGCACCTTCGCGGACGCCAGCACGAGGGACACGGCGGCGGCGAGCCTGGCCCCCTCGCCCCGGGCGACCGGCGCGGTCCGCATCGAGCGCAGCGGGCAGGGGCCGGCGGTGCGGCGCTGCCCGGCGGAGCGCTCCGCCTGAGCCTCCGTCAGGACCGAGACGATGAGCCCGTCGTAGTTGGTCACGACCCGGGCGAACTGCCCGTGGTCCGCGCGAAGGGCGAGACAGAGGCCGCAGAGATGGGCCATCCACTCCGCCTTGAGCCCCTCGGACAGCCGATGGGTACAGGGCCTCACAATTCCGAACACGACGATCCCCCGGGAGTCGTTCACCTGACGAGCCGCGCTCGTGCATCCGCGCGGCGTGCATCGTATCGAGCGATCCGTTCACCCGTACGCCCCCCGGATCACCCGTACGGAGGGGAGAATCATATTTTCGTTCCGCAAGCCCCCTTATACGGTAGGTACCCTGACGAATCGCCACATGTTCTGCACCAGTAGCGTCACGAATCGCCTGCGCGGCGGCTATCCCCTTGGCGCTGTATCCGCATCATGGACGACCATGGGGATAGGAATGAGATGCGGAACACCAACGAACCGCGGTGAGAGGAGGCGTCCATGGGATCGGTGCGCAAGGCGAGTGCCTGGCTGGGCCTCGTGGAGGACAACGACGAGCGGTACTACGACGACGAGTACTCCGAGGATGCTGAGACCGGCACGCATCAGCCCTGGGTGACCGACCCCCGGGTGCAGGTCGCATCCGAGAAGGCCGAGGACAAGGGCCGGCGGATCGCCACCGTCACCCCGGACAGCTTCCGGGACGCACGCGGCATCGGCGAGCTCTTCCGGGACGGTGTCCCGGTGATCGTCAACCTCACCGCCATGGATCCCACCGACGCCAAGCGCGTCGTGGACTTCGCCGCGGGACTGACCTTCGGACTGCGGGGTTCCATCGAGCGCGTGGCCACCAGAGTGTTCCTGCTGACGCCCGCTCACACCCAGGTGGTCAACGGCGAAGCCGTCGGCCGGCCGGCCGACGGCTTCTTCAACCAGAGCTGAGCGGGGCGCTCCCCGGAACGTCCTACCGGAAAGCGTCCAGGCCGGTGAGCGCCTTGCCCAGCACCAGCTGATGCATCTCCACGGTGCCCTCGTAGGTGAGCACCGACTCCAGGTTCGTCGCGTGCCGCATCACCGGGTACTCCAGCGAGATCCCGTTGGCGCCCAGGATCGTGCGCGAGGTGCGGCAGATCTCGATCGCCTCCCGCACGTTGTTGAGCTTTCCGAAGCTGACCTGCTCCGGGCGGATCCTGCCCGCGTCCATCCGACGGCCCAGGTGGTGGGCGAGCAGAATGCCCTTGTGGAGTTCCAGGGCCATGTCCGCGAGCTTGGCCTGGGTGAGCTGGAACCCTCCGATCGGCCTGCCGAACTGCTCGCGTGACCTCGAGTACTCCAGCGCGGACTCGAAGCTCGCACGTGCGGCGCCCATGGCCCCCCAGACGATGCCGTAGCGGGCGTGGCTGAGACAGCTGAGCGGACCGCGCAGCCCGGTGGCGCCGGGCAGGACGGCGTCGGCGGGCAGCCGGACGCCGTCCAGGACCAGCTCGCTGGTGACCGAGGCGCGCAGCGACCACTTGTGCCGGATCTCGGGCGCGGAGAATCCGGGGCTGTCCGTCGGCACGACGAAACCGCGGATCCCCGCCCCTGCGGCCGCATCGTCGGTCTGCGCCCAGACGACGGCGACCCCGGCGACCGATCCGTTGGTGATCCACATCTTGCGGCCGGTGAGGACCCAGTCGTCCCCGTCCCGCCGGGCGTACGTCCGCATCCCGGCGGGGTCCGACCCGTGGTCCGGCTCGGTGAGGCCGAAGCAGCCGATGATCTCGCCGGCCGCCATGCCGGGCAGCCAGCGCTGCTTCTGCTCCTCGGATCCGAAGCGGTGGACGGCGTACATGGCGAGGGAGCCCTGGACGGAGACCAGGGAGCGGATCCCGGAGTCGGCGGCCTCCAGCTCCAGGCAGGCCAGGCCGTACTGGACGGCGCTCGCCCCCGCGCAGCCGTACCCCTGCAGGGACATGCCCAGGGCGCCGAGCGAGCCCAGCTCGCGGGCCAGCTCCCGGATGCCGGGGAGCTCGCCGCTCTCGTACCACTCGGCGACGTACGGGAGGACCCGGTCGGCGGCCCAGGTGCGCACGGTGTCGCGGATCGCGAGGTCCTCGGGGTCGAGGAGGTCGTCGATGCCGAGGGGGTCACCCGGATCGAACGGCGGAACCCGCATCGGCTTCGACGGCTTCGCGGACTCGGTGGTGGACATGGGTGCCTCCGGCGGCTCGCACGGTACGGAAACGCGCCACGGTACTAAAACTAGCAGCGGTAGTTACGGCGCCGTGCCGACGTTACGGCTCAGCGTGCGGCCCGTCCAGAGCCGGTGGCCTCGGCGGGGGTGCGACGGGCGGGAAGAGGGGCCCGGTGTCCGGGGGCCTCCGGATGACCTGGCCGGCGACGGGGCGCCGACCCGGCGGCGTCGGCGTCAGGCCCCGCGCCCTGCTCCGGCACGGCGGCCGCCTGCTCACGGCAGGGGGCCTTGACCGCAGGGCAGTCCATGACGCGCGGCAGGCGCAGCGCCGCCAGCGCGCCGAGCAGCAGCAGCCCCGCACTGACCAGCAGGGTGATGTGCAGACCGTCGACGAAGGCGTGCCGGGCCGTGTTCCGCAGCAGATCGCCCATGGGTCCACCCAGCCGGCCCGCGACCTGGTAGGCCTCGCCCAGGGAGTGCGCCGCCGCCGACCCCGCCGAGGCGGGCACCCCCTCCTCGTGGAGCCGCGAGAG
Organism: Streptomyces sp. SM10; assembly: GCF_002910915.1. Classification (GTDB taxonomy): domain Bacteria; phylum Actinomycetota; class Actinomycetes; order Streptomycetales; family Streptomycetaceae; genus Streptomyces. Next base: position 43,593 of record NZ_NEUF01000130.1, read on the forward strand.
CCCGGGGGCGTAGGCCGCGTTCATGACACTGCCGAGCAGGGCGATCCCCATGCCGGCACCCAGCTGGTACGAGGTCTCGCCGATCGCGGCGGCGCCGCCCGCCCGCTCGGCGGGGACCTCGCTCAGCATCGATTCGTACGCCCCGAAGAGGGTGGACTGGAGCCCGAAGCCCAGCAGCACGAAGCCGGCGGTGAGGAGCGCGGGGCGGTCGTGCTGGCCCATCAGGGTCAGCAGGAGCACGGAGGCCGCCGTGAGCACGAAGCCCCAGGCGACCATCCGGCGCGGACCGATTCGGCCGAGGGTGTGGGAACCGGTGGCCCCGGCGGCCATCGCGGCGAAGGTCAGCGGGAGCAGCCGCAGGCCGGTCTCCAGCGGGCTCAGTTCCAGGACCAGCTGGAGGTACTGGACCGCGATGAGCTCCAGGCCGACCAGGGCCAGCATGGCCAGCACGATGCAGCCGACGGCGGTGGAGAAGGCGGGCCGGGAGAACATCGCGATGTCGATCAGTGGGTGCGTACGGCGCTTCTGCCTGCGCACGAAGAGGGCGACCAGGGCCGCACCGGCGAGCAGCGGAACGAGCGTGGCGGGGTCGAGCAGGCCTTCGCCGCCGCCGATCCGCTTGATCCCGAGGACGGCCCCGAGCACACCGGCCGCGGCCATCAGCGCGCCGAGCACGTCCCAGGGGCCGTCGCTCTCGCCGCGGGACTCGGGCAGCAGCCAGCGCCCGACCGGGAGGATCAGCGCCATCAGCGGAATGTTGATCAGGAAGACGGAGCCCCACCAGTAGTGCTCCACGAGGAAGCCGCCGATGACCGGACCGGTCGCGGCGCCGACCGCGGCGACCGCGGTCCAGATGCCGACGGCCATGGCCCGTTCACGGCGGTCGGGGAAGACCTGGCGGAGTATCGACAGGGTGGCCGGCATGATCATGGCGCCGCCGACACCGAGCAGCGCACGCGCGGCGATCAGCACACCGGGCGAGCCGGCCGTCGCGGCGAGGGCGGAGGCGACCCCGAAGAGGGCGTAGCCGAACAGGAGGACGCGTCGTCTGCCGATCCGGTCACCGAGCGTGCCGAAGAGGATCAGCAGCGAGGCGCAGACCAGTGGATAGGCGTCCACGATCCAGAGCAGGCCGACGGCGCTGGGCCGCAGGTCCTCGGTGACGGCGGGAACGGCGACGTGCAGCACGGTCGCGTCGAGCGCGACGAGCAGCAGGCTGAGGCAGAGGACGACCAGGACGACCCAGCGGTTGGCACCGTCGGCTGCTGCGCGCAGCCTGCTCACGGCCGTGGACGTCCCCGTCATGTACGTACCTCCCACAATGAGTCCCTCGCGCTCGGCAGACCTGCTGGGGATCCGGCTCTCGGTGCCCCTCGGGCCCGGCATCGACGGGCGAGTGAGCCGTCAGCGTACGCGAGTTCCAGGTGGTCACGCGTGGTGCAGCTCATACGTTCACGGGCCACCAGGTGTGGCGTACACCACTCCACCTCCTGCACGCGGGGTGACGGCCGGACCGCCCCGCCGGTACGCCGGCGCCTCGCTCCGCACCGGCCGGCCCCTCCCCCGAACGGCCCAACGCTCGCCCGGAGCGATCGGACCGCGCCCCTTTCGTCGACGCTCAAACATTTCTACGAATAAGGGCCGGAATGAATAGCCGACGGGTCGAAAACATTCGCCGGCCACCCCGGAATGGATACCTGTCTGAGACAAAGTCCACATCACATCGTCATCACAAAGACGCGGGATCGGCCGGATCACACACTCACTCGCTGTAACGTCCATTGCGTGCGTACCGACATCTTCGCCCGTCTGGACCGGGAGCCGGAACCGCCGAAGATAGAGACCCCGCGGATGAGCCGTCACCGCATCGCTCTCTTCGGCGGGACTTTGGCGTTCTACCTCGCCATCGTCGTTGCCGTACTCGTCTCGTCCTGGCTGGTGACCCTCGACTGGAAGGTCATGCTGTTCCGGCCCTATCAGCAGTGGCCCGGACTCCATGCCTTCCTCGACTACTACGTCGTGCTGGGCCAGCGTGGCCCCACGGCCGTGATGATCGCTTCCTGGCTCGGCTGGCGCTCCTGGCGCCAGCACACGCTGCGGCCCCTGCTCACACTGGGCACCTCCCTGCTGCTGCTCAACGTGTCGGTGGGCGCGGTCAAGTACGGCCTGGGGCGGCTGGGCCCGCACTACGCCACCCAGATCGGCTCGGCCGAGCTCTTCGCCGGCGGCGATATATTTCCTTCGGGACACACCGCCAACGCCGTGGTGACCTGGGGAATCCTGGCCTACCTGGCCACCACCCCGCGGGCCAGGCGCTACCTCTCGGCCCTCTCCGCCTTCGTCTCCCTGGGCGTGGGCCTCACCACCGTCTACATCGGCACCCACTGGCTCAGCGATGTCCTCCTGGGCTGGGCGGCCGGTCTGCTGATCCTGCTGGCCCTGCCCTGGTTCGAGCCGCTGATCACGCGTGCCGAGGCCGTGATCCTCTCGGTGCGCAAGCAGTGGCGGGCCCGCCGTCGGGTCCGGACCCTCGTTCCGGCCGCTCCCGCGGCGCCGGAGCCGACGGTCCTGCTGCCACAGGCGCTGAGCGGCGGGGCTGCGACGGCCGAGAGCTCCCAGGAGCCCGCCGGCCGGGCGTCGGCACCCGAGACCCCGGCAGCCCCCGGCCACCCCGGCACGGGCGGCCGGGCCAGGGCGCACCAGGCACACCCCGCGCGCTCGGAGCGGACGCCGCTGACACCGTCCGCCTCACGCCGTCCGCCGCACACGGACCGCTCCCCGCGGAGCAGTGCGGGCCCCTCCCGCCCGGTCTCGGGTGGACCTGTCGCCCCCTGACCTGCCGTTCCTGCCTGCGAGGCCGCACGTCGCCCCTCCCGTGCACGACGAAAGGCCCCGACTCCGGTCGGGGCCTTTCGTCTGTCGGGAGCCGGCCTCAGCCGACCCAGCAGCGGGTCACGGTCTCGGCCTCCACCTCGAAGTTGATGCGTCCGCCGCGGAACTCCATCGTGATGACGGTGCCGGGTGGAAGGGCCCGGACCGTGCTCCAGCCACGCGCTCTGGCCTGCCGGTCGGCACTCGCCGCGTCGAGGCCGACGTAGGAGTCGGGGGTGTCGTCCGGCTGGGGGGAAGGGGTCGGTACAGGTGCCATACCTCTCACCGTAAGCCGCCCCACGCCCCGGCGGAAGCCGTGGCGGCCACAGGGCCGACGCAGCACTCCGTACCCCCGCTGTCACGCTCGTGTCACAGGATCACCACACCTGTTTACGGTGGGCCACTTCACCCGAACGGGCCGTCGGGCGGTCCCGGACCCACATTGTGCGACCATCCACAAAAAGGCCGCTCCGGGAGATGAATTGCAGGCATCCGGACATCGGTCCGAATCCCCTTTTACCGGCCTGCGGGAAAGGGAATATACGACTGCGCAACCTCGAATTCACCCGCCCTTACGCAAGCCTTACTTTCTCCGCCGCCGACCGGGGCCCCGGGCCGGGAGCTCCCGGCCCGGGGCCCTCATCCGGAATGGAACCGTCCGGGATGCGGCGCCCGGACCCGTGGTCCGGGCGCACCAGCTCAGCCCCGTCCCCCGCGGACCACCTTCGCAGCCTTGTCACGCAGCGCATACGCGCCGTCCAGCACGCTGCCCCTCGAACGGTGGACCGCACCGCGCAGGAGACCTCGCGATCCCTTCCTCCCACCCCGCGCGGCCAGCTCGGCGAAGAGCCTCTCGTGCCTCTCCGCGATCGGCGCAGGATCGAACCGGGCGGCGGAGATCCTCGCGGCACGGCCCATCCGGCGCCGTAGGGCGTCGTCGTCGATCAGACCGAGCAGGGCCTTGACGAAGGCGCCGGTGTCCCCGAGGGGCACCAGCCGCCCGTCCGTGCCGTCGTCGATGATCTCGGCGGGTCCGTGGGGGCAGTCGGTCGCCACCACCGGCACTCCGCAGCGCATCGCCTCCACGATGGTCATGCCGAACGACTCGCGCTCGGAGGTGACGGCGGCGATGGAGCTCTTGGGCCACTCCGCCTCCATGGGGTCGACCGACCCCATCAGGAGGACCCGCTCCCGGAGCCCGAGCTCGTCGACGAGCCCGCGCAGCGGCTGCTGCTCGTCACCCGACGCGTCCCCGGCACCGTAGATCCGCAGCCGCCACTCCGGGCGGACCGCCGCGACCTCCGCGAAGGCCCGGACCAGGACGTCGTACCGTTTGACCCGGTGCAGCCGGCCCGCCGCGACGATCCACTTCGCGTCGCACCCGGCGGGCGGGCCGGCCGGGTCGGGCACGCTGTTCGGGATGGCCTCGATCCGCACGCCGGGCAGCCGCAGCCTGGCGCGGTAGTCCCGGGCGTCGGCCTCGGTGACGGTCGTGACGGCGTCGAGCAGCGCGTACCGGTGGGCTATCTCCCGGCGGAGCCGGTAGCCGTGGCTCTCGAGGGTGAGGTGCTCCTGACCGACCCTCACCGGGCCGCGCCGCGCCTGCCGGCTGATGTGGACGTTGAGTCCGGGGCGTGTGCCGACGACGACATCGGCCTCCAGCCCGCCCAGCCGTGCCGCGATACGGCTGTCGGTGAGTCTGCTGTACTGCCCGTGCCTGGAGTCCCCCCGAGGGAACACCGCTGCCGGCAGGGCGTGTTCGGCGTCCTTCCCCTCGTATCCCGGACTCGACCTGCGCAGGTCGACGAGGTGGCTCATCCGGACACCGGCCGGTGCGCCGAGCTTCGGGTCGTCGCGGTGCCGGAAGACGGAGACGATCTCGACGTCGTGCTGTTCCGCCAAGGTCCTGGCGAGCGTGAAGGTGGTACGGATCGTTCCCCCGATGCCGTACGCGTTGTGGAGCAGAAACAAAATGTGCATTACGTAGTCGTTTCCCCTGTTCGACTGGTCTGCAACGGACCTTACGTGCCGTCAGATGGCGGCACAGCATGCGCACAGGAGTCGCACAAACCCGTGATATTTCGAACGAACGCGCGTGCACAGGAGGGCTTTGTGCGGAATCTTTTCCTCCACTTCGCATGCGCGATCTTCCGGCTCCCCGGACCGCAGGCTCCGGCGCCTAATCTCCCGTATTCACGCGTGACCCCGGCCCCAGGTCTTCCGTTGTCTCTTCATGAGCCGGGAACCACCCGGCCCACGCACCGAGTTCGAGGAGCCACCCGTGCCGCGCATGCTCGACGTCAGCGAGGACGTACGCGCCGAGATCGGCGATGCCGAAGCCGACCGGCTGCTCGTCGGCGACAGTGCCCCAGGCAGTTACGACTGCACCTCGTGCCGCACTCCCGGCGATTCCGACCAGGAGCGCACCAGCACGGTGCTCTTCGTGGGCGACGAGACCGCCGTGCTGGCCTTCGCCCACGCGACCTGCATCCCCTCGCAGGTCGTCCAGGTCGCGGAGGACCAGCTCCAGGGCGCCGTGCGGTCCATCACCGGCAGCGAGCCACAGAATCCGGAGGGCCTCATGCCCGAACAGGCCGTCCTCGGCATCACCAGCGGCCTCGTCCTCATCGAGGACGACCTCCGCCCGGCCCTGGTCGTCGAACCGACGGGCCCGATCGCCCGGCCCGGGACGGACGGCAGCGGCGGTGACCAGTTCCTCCAGCTGCTGCTGGAGCAGGGCTTCCTGCCCACTCCCCATCTGAACCGGCTGCCCGGTGTCCTGCCCGGCTGGTCCGTGCTCCTCGCCATGGGCCAGCTGCACGCCGTGCTGCAGCCCGGCGCCGGCGGCGGCAGCCCCGTCGCGTGGTGGCAGGCCCACCAGCCGCTCCAGGTCACCGAGGGATGGCGGACCGCGGCGAACAAGGCGCAGAGCGTGCTGGTCTTCGCCGCACCCGCGGGGTCCATCGGTCAGCAGCCGCGCGAGGACCTGCTCCGTGACGCGCTGGACAAGGCCGCCGTCAACGGCCTCCTGGTCGCCGCGACGATGCCGCTGGCCGGGACCTGAGCGTGTCCGTGTCGCGCTCCCCCGCCCGCCGAACAGCGATTTCTCCGTCCGGCCCGCATCCGACGGGCGGTGAGGTCGTTGGCACCTACGTGCACTCATACGACCCTCCTCGCCAGCAGCAGACCCCGATTCCGGCCATGCGCCCGTCGCAGGACCCCTCGGGCGGCAAGTCCCCCACCCCGATCTACGACGCCCTGTACACCGAGTACAGGCGATCGTTCCGGGCGCTTCCCGGGGATCGCACGGGTGAGGAGAATCTCGGCTTCAGAACGTTCGGCATCGGAATGTTCGGCAGCCGTGCACCGCTGAGCGGCCGTACGGCCGCGAACGCCCAGGGAAGCCACAGCGCCGGCGGTGGCAACCCCGGTTCCTGGCAGCGGGTGGGACGCCACGCGGGACACGCCCGGCCCGCGGCACTGCCGCCCGGGTCCACGGAAGCCTGACGTACACGGGCGCCCGACGTATACGGCGAAGCCCCGGACCCCGCGCTCTGCGGGGTCCGGGGCTTCGCCGTGAGGCTGTCTACTTCTTGCGGCCGCGCTTCTCGCGGACCCGCACCGAGATGTGCAGGGGCGTGCCCTCGAAGCCGAACTCCTCACGCAGCCGGCGTTCGACGAAGCGGCGGTAGCCGTGCTCCAGGAAGCCGGACGAGAAGAGCACGAACCGCGGCGGCTTGGTGCCCGCCTGGGTGCCGAAGAGGATGCGGGGCTGCTTGCCGCCGCGCACCGGGTGCGGGTGGGAGGCGACGATCTCGCCGAGGAAGGCGTTGAGCCTGCCGGTGGGTACGCGGGTCTCCCAGCCCTCGATCGCGGTCTCGATCGCGGGGACCAGCTTCTCCATGTGCCGGCCGGTGACGGCCGAGACGTTGACGCGGGGGGCCCAGGCGACCTGTGCGAGCTCGGTCTCGATCTCGCGCTCGAGGTAGTAGCGGCGCTCCTCGTCGAGGGTGTCCCACTTGTTGAAGGCGAGGACGATCGCGCGGCCCGCCTCCACGGCCATCGTGACGATCCGCTGGTCCTGCACGCTGATGGACTCGCTCGAGTCGATCAGGATGACGGCGACCTCAGCCTTCTCCACGGCGGCCGCGGTGCGCAGCGAGGCGTAGTAGTCCGCGCCTTCCTGGAGGTGCACCTTGCGGCGGATACCGGCGGTGTCGATGAACTTCCAGGTGATGCCGCCGAGCTCGATCAGCTCGTCGACCGGGTCGCGGGTGGTGCCGGCGAGCGAGTTGACGACGACGCGGTCCTCGTTGGCCACCTTGTTGAGGAGCGAGGACTTGCCGACGTTCGGGCGGCCGATGAGCGCGATCCGGCGGGGGCCGCCGAGCGCGGCCCCGAAGGACTGGGCCGGGGCCTCGGGCAGGGCCTCCAGGACGGCGTCCAGCATGTCGCCGGTGCCTCGGCCGTGCAGGGAGGAGACCGGGTGCGGCTCGCCGAGGCCCAGCGACCAGAGCGCGGTGGCGTCGGCCTCGCCGCTCTGTCCGTCGACCTTGTTGGCGCACAGGACGACGGGCTTGCCGGCGCGGCGCAGCAGCTTGACGACGGCCTCGTCGGTGTCGGTGGCGCCGACGGTGGCGTCGACCACGAAGACGACCGCGTCGGCCGTCTCGATGGCGTACTCGGCCTGGGCGGCGACGGAGGCGTCGAGGCCCAGCACGTCCTGCTCCCAGCCGCCGGTGTCGATGACCTTGAAGCGGCGGCCGGCCCACTCGGCCTCGTAGCTGACGCGGTCACGGGTGACGCCGGGCTTGTCCTGGACGACTGCCTCGCGGCGGCCGATGATCCGGTTCACCAGGGTCGACTTGCCGACATTGGGGCGGCCGACGACGGCGAGCGCGGGAAGGGGGCCGTGACCGGCCTCACCGATCGCACCCTCGACGTCCTCGGGGTCGAACCCCTCCTGCGCGGCGAGCTCCATGAACTCCGCGTACTCGGCATCGCCAAGTGCTCCGTGCTCGTGGTCCGAGCCGCCGGAGTGAATCTGGTCGTTCATGAAGTCCGTTCCTCTTTGCATCATCATCGATGGGCCACGATCGCGCGGCCCACTACTCAAGTCTTAACAGGGCGCCCGGTGAGACGCCTGGCGTTTTCCAGGTGCGCGGTCAGCTCCCCCTGGATCCGCAGCGTGGCCTCGTCCAGCGCCTTCCTCGTGCGCCGCCCGCTGCCGTCACCGGCCTGGAAGGCGTCGCCGAAGACGACGTCGACCCGGCTGCGCAGCGGAGGCAGTGCCCCTGTCAACCGTCCGCGGCGCTCGGTGCTTCCCAGCACCGCGACGGGGACGATCGGCGCCCCGCCGCGCACCGCGAAGTAGGCGAGCCCCGCGCGCAGGGAGGCGAAGTCGCCCTCGCCCCTGGTGCCCTCGGGGAAGATCCCGAGGACGCCGCCGTCGTCCAGCACGCCGAGTGCCTGCGTGATGGCGGTGCGGTCGACGGTCGTGCGGTCCACCTTGAGCTGCCCGATTCCGCGCAGGAACGGGTCGAGGGGGCCGACGAACGCCTCCTTCTTGATGAGGAAGTGGACGGGCCGGGGCGCGGTGCCCATCAGCATCGGTCCGTCGAGATTGTGCGCGTGGTTCACCGCGAGTATGACGGGTCCCGCGGTGGGGACCCGCCACGCGCCGAGCACACGCGGCCTGAACAGCCCGTACATGAGCCCGATGCCGATGCCGCGCCCGACGGCCGCTCCGCGCTGTGTCGGCGCGGCGGTGGCTTCGGTCACTTCGCGGCCTGCTTCTCCCCGACGAGGGTGACGACGCACTCGATGACCTGCGCGAGGGTCAGCTCGGTGGTGTCCACCTCGACGGCGTCGCCGGCCTTGGCCAGTGGGGAGGTCTTCCGGCCGGAGTCGGCCGCGTCCCGCTTGACCAGCGCTTCCCGGGTGGCGGCGAGGTCGGAACCCTTGAGCTCACCGCTGCGGCGGGCGGCGCGCGCCTCCGGGGAGGCGGTCAGGAAGATCTTGATGTCGGCGTCGGGCAGCACGGTGGTGCCGATGTCACGCCCCTCGACGACGATGCCCCGCTCGGCCTCCGCGGCGATCGAGCGCTGGAGCTCGGTGATCAGGGCGCGCACCTCGGGTACGGCGCTGACGGCGCTGACCTGGGAGGTGACCTCAGGAGTACGGATCGGGCCCGCGGCGTCCTCGCCGTCGACGGTGATCGTCGGGGCGGACGGGTCCGTGCCGGAGACGATGACCGGCTTGGCGGCGGCCATGGCGATCTCGGCCGGGTTCCGCACGTCGATACCGTTGTTCAGCATCCACCACGTGATCGCCCGGTACTGGGCGCCGGTGTCCAGGTAGCTCAGACCGAGCTGGGCGGCGACGGCCTTGGAGGTGCTCGACTTGCCGGTGCCGGAGGGCCCGTCGATGGCGACGATCACTGTGGCCGGGGCGGTCCGGGCGGCAGCGCTTACGGTTTCCACGGTGGTGGACACCTTCCTGGTACACGGGGAGCGGGCGGAGCGGGGCAGGACAGACTGGAGCGCCCTCCCCCAAGGTTACCGAGTGCCGGAAGCGCCTTTGCACCCCTGCCTCCCTGCCCCTGTCCCGGAGGGCCCTCAGGGGCGGATCGACCAGCCGCGCTCACTGAGGGCCGTGCTCAGCGCAGGGGCGGCGCTCGGCTCCACCATCAGTTGGACCAGCCCGGCCTGCTGGCCGGTGGCGTGCTCGATGCGGACGTCCTCGATGTTGACGCCGGCCTTTCCCGCGTCGGCGAAGATCGCGGCCAGCTCGCCCGGCCGGTCGCTGATGAGCACGGCGACGACCTCGTACGACGCCGGGGCGGCCCCGTGCTTGCCGGGGACCCTGACGCGGCCCGCGTTGCCGCGGCGCAGGACGTCCTCGATGCCTTCGGTGCCCGTGCGGCGCTCCTCCTCGTCGGCGGACTGCAGACCGCGCAGCGCCCGGACCGTCTCGTCCAGGTCGGCGGCGACACCGGCCAGGACGTCGGCGACCGGGCCGGGGTTGGCGGAGAGGATCTCCACCCACATCCGGGGGTCGGAGGCCGCGATGCGGGTCACGTCCCTGATCCCCTGACCGCACAGCCGCACGGCGGTCTCGTCGGCCTCCTCCAGCCGGGCGGCGACCATGGAGGAGATCAGCTGCGGGGTGTGGGAGACGAGCGCGACGGCGCGGTCGTGGGCGTCGGCGTCCATGACGACCGGGACGGCGCGGCAGAGTGCGACCAGTTCCAGCGCGAGGTTGAGGACCTCGGTGTCGGTCTCACGGGTCGGTGTGAGGACCCAGGGGCGGCCCTCGAAGAGGTCGGCGGTGGCCGCGAGGGGACCGGAGCGCTCCTTGCCCGCCATGGGGTGCGTGCCGATGTAGGGCGTGAGGTCGACGCCGAGCGCCTCCAGTTCGCGGCGTGGACCGCCCTTGACGCTGGCGACGTCGAGGTAGGCGCGGGCGATCCCGTCGTGCATGGCCGTGGCGAGCACGGACGCGGTGTGGGCGGGCGGTACGGCGACGACCGCCAGGTCGACGCGCCCCTCGGGCGCCTCGTCCGTACCGGCGCCGAGCGCGGCGGCGGTGCGCGCCGAGGAGGCGTCGCGGTCGACCAGGTGCACCTGGATGCCGCGTCCCGCGAGGGCGAGGGCGGCGGAGGTGCCGACCAGGCCCGTTCCGATGACGAGGGCTGTTCTCACTGGGCGATGTCCTTGCGGAGGGAGCCGGTGGCGCCGAGGTAGACGTGGCTGATCTCCGCCTTGGAGAGATACGTCTCCACGTGGGCGAGTATGCGGACGACGCGGGGCATGGCCCCGGTGATGTCCAGCTCCTGTGCGCAGATCAGCGGTACGTCGACGATGCCGAGTCCACGGGCGGCGGCTGCGGGGAAGTCGCTGTGGAGGTCGGGGGTGGCGGTGAACCACACGCTGATCAGGTCGTCGGCGACGATCTGGTTGCGCTCCAGGACCTCGGTGAGGAGTTCGCTCACCCGCTCGTCCATGTGACCGGCTTCGTCCCGGTCCAGCTGGACGGCTCCACGGACTGCTCGTACCGCCACGTCGTACCCCTCGTCGCTTCGTGCTGTGTGCCCTTTCAGCCTAGAGGGGCGGGGGGCGGCCCGGTCACCGTGCTCTGTCCGTGAGACGCGGTGGCGGGGGCGCCGCTCCGTGGCGCACCCGGTCGGGCGCATCCACCGCCGTGTCGTGGGGCCGGGACGCCGGGCGGGGTGACGATGCCTGTCATCAGCCCCTGCATCGATCACCCTGCGAGGAGAAGCATGAAGGCACGGCGAAGGACGGTCCTGACGGCGGGAGCGGCGGCACTGGTGACCGGCTGCGGCTCGTCCGGGGACGGGGACGGGACCGAGGAGAGCTCCCCGGCCGTCTCCGGGGACGTGAGCTCCCCGACCGCCCCGGGGGGCGAGGAGCTGACGAGGACCGCCGACATCCCGGTGGGCGGCGGGAGGATCTTCAAGGACCGCAAGGTGGTGGTGACCCAGCCGGCCGCCGGGGAGTTCAAGGCGTTCTCCGCGGTGTGCACCCACGCGGGCTGTATCGTCGCCGCGGTCGCCGACGGCACCATCGACTGTGCCTGCCACGGGAGCAGGTTCAGCATCGGGGACGGGACCGTCGAGCAGGGACCGGCCACGCGCGCGCTGCCCGCCGAACGGATCACGGTCGAGGGCGAGGGCATCCGGCTCGGGCAGGGCGCGTAGCCTCGCGCGCATGATCACCCCTGACGACGAACGGCTGGTGCGGGAGCACACGGTCTACGCGTGTGTGACGGGCTCGCGCGCCTTCGGGCTCGCCACCGACGACAGCGACACGGACCGGCGCGGGGTGTTCCTCGCGCCGACTCCGCTCTTCTGGGGCTTCACGAAGCCGCCCTCCCACGTCGAGGGGCCGGCCGACGAGCAGTTCTCCTGGGAGCTGGAGCGCTTCTGCGAGCTGGCGCTGCGGGCCAACCCCAATGTGCTGGAGTGCCTGCACTCGCCGGTCGTGGAGCGGATCGATGCCACGGGCGAGGAGCTCATCGGACTGCGGGACGCCTTCCTGTCCCGGCAGGCCCACGGGACGTTCGTACGCTACGCGCTGGGCCAGCGCCGGAAGCTGGAGGCCGATGTCCGGGTGCACGGCGCTCCGCGCTGGAAGCACGCCATGCACCTGCTACGGCTGCTGGCGTCCTGCCGGGACCTGCTGCGGACCGGCGAGCTGCGGATCGGGGTCGGTGACGCGCGTGAGGAGCTGCTGGCGGTGAAGCGGGGCGAGGTCCCGTGGTCCGAGGTGGAACGCCGGATGACCCGGCTGGCGCAGGAGAACGACGAGGCCGTCTCCCGCTCCCCGCTGCCGCCCGGGCCGGACCTGGAACGTGTGGAGGCGTTCCTGGTCCGGACCCGGCGGGCGTCGGCGGCGACCGGGTGACTCAGGCGTGGTCCGCCGGGCGGCGGGCCACCCAGAGCTGACGGGTGGAACTGACGACCAGGTCGTCGCGGTGGCGCACGTCGGCGGGGCCGCCGTCGAGCAGGGTGGCGAGCGCGTCGAGGTCCACGGGGTCGGCACGGCCGTCGAGGGCGCCCCGGATGCGGCCGAGCACGAGGTGAGCGTAGTCGCCGACGCCGTCGGGCAGCGGGGCCCGCAGCTCCATCGCCTCGGTGCGCTCCTGCTCGACGGCGAGCCCCGCCTCGGTCAGCAGGGTGCCCCAGTCGGCGCCCAGGTGCGGCACCTGCTCGGCGTGGAGCGCGCCGAGCGCCTCACGGCAGCGGGTCTCCAGGCCGGGGCGGCCGGCGACGGCGTCCTCGGGAAGGAAGCGCGGCATCCCGTCCATCTCCGCGACGGCCAGCAGCCCGCCGGGGCGCAGCGCGGTGCGGACACCGGCGAGGGCTGCGGCCGGGTCGTCCACGTGGTGCAGCGAGGCCGAGGCCCACACGAGGTCGGCGTCCTCGATGTCGCCGAGCCCGGCGCCGGCGTCCGTCTCCAGCGTTCGCACCCGGTCCTGAAGGCCCTTCGCGCGGGCCCTCCCGACGAGCAGCGCGAGCATGGAGCCAGAGCTGTCGACGGCGGTCACCCGGGCCTGGGGAAAGCGCTCCAGCAGGGCGAAGGTGCCGGCTCCGGTACCCGCGCCGAGGTCGACGACGTGGGTGACGGCGTCTTCGGCGAGTTCTTCGATCCGGGCGGTGACCCCGGTGAGGTACGGGGCGAAGATCGCGGCGTCGAGGTCGAGCACCGCGACGAGGGTGTCGTCGTCCTGGGGTGTGTGCGCGTGCCCGTGCCCGCCTCCGTGAGCGCGGTGGTGGGCGGCGCCGTGCTGCTCAGGGCCCTGGGCGTGGGAAGTGGAGCGTGTCATGGGACCGAGCCTACGAAGACTTGCGCGCAACGCATACCCTCTTGCTCATGACGCAAGAAGGAAGTGATCTCGACGGCCTCGTACGCAAAAGGGTCCGGGCCCTGCGGGCCGCGCACGGCTGGTCGCTCGACGACCTCGCCTCCCGCTGTCACCTCAGCGCCTCCACACTCAGCCGTATCGAGACGGGCCACCGCAGGATCGCTCTCGACCAGCTGACCGTGATCGCCCGGGCCCTGGGCTCCTCGCTCGACCAGCTCGTCGAGGCCGCGGAGGACGACGTCGTCACCAACCCCACGCACCATCCGGCTCACGGCCTGACCCAGTGGGCGGTGCGCGGTGAGCCGGGCGTCACGGTGGCCCGTATACGGCTGACCGTGCCTCCGCCCGAAGGGCCCTCGGCCCTGAAGGCGCATCCCGGCCGCGAGTGGTTCACGGTGCTGTCCGGCACGGTGGTGCTGCTGCTCGGCGAGCGGCGGCTCCGGGTCGAGGAGGGACAGGCGGCGGAGTTCACGACGATGCTCCCGCACGCGCTGGGCGCCGTCGGCGGCCCGGCCGAGATCCTCGGCATCTTCGACCGGGACGGCCGCCGCTCCCACCTGCGCGAGCGCGACTGAGGGAACGCGGCGCGGCCTGTGTCTGCCTCGCCCTGACCACGAAGTGGTCTCCCGCGAGGGGAAGCCGTACAGGTGGGCGCCCGAGGCCCGTCGCGAACAGGAGCGGGGAGGGCTCCCCGGCGAGTGCCGGAGTCAGGGCGGTGACCGGCGGTCAGGCCCCTCGCAGGAGTGTCGTGTCGATGTGTCAAGCGTCCCAGAGCGCGGCCAGGGAGAGCAGGTCGCTGCGGTACTCGATCCGTTCCGACCACTCCTTGGGCCAGGCCCCCGCTCCCAGGTGCGCTCCGGCCAGCGCGCCCGTGAGGCAGCCGAGGGAGTCGGAGTCGCCCCGTGTGCAGGCGGCCCGGCGCAGCGCGGTGACCGGTTCCTCGGGGAAGAGCAGGAAGCAGTGGAGGGACGTCGCGAGCGCCTCCTCGGCGACCCAGCCGTCGCCGGTGGACTCGCAGGGGTCGGTCTCGGGGGACGGGGTCCGCAGGGCGTCCTGGACCCGGGCGAGGGCGGTGAGGCACTCGTCCCAGCCGCGCCTGATGTACGCCTCGGGCGAGGCGTCGCCCGCGTGGCGCCAGAGGTCGCCGAGCCAGCGCGCCGGGTAGCGGTCGGCGTTCTCGTAGGCGTAACTGCGCAACTGGCCGACCAGACCCATCGGTTCGGCACCCTGGGCCAGCAGGAACACCGCGCGCGCCATCAGGTCGGAGGAGGCCAGCGCGGTGGGGTGACCGTGGGTCAGCGCGGCCTGGAGCTGGGCGGCGCCGGACCGCTGCTCCTCGCTGAGACCTGGTACGAGGCCGACGGGTGCGACCCGCATGTTGGCTCCGCAGCCCTTGGAGCCGGTCTGGCTGGCCTCCTGCCAGGGCCTCTCGCCCTCCAGCACGCGGCAGGCGGTCATGCAGGTACGGCCGGGCGCACGGTTGTTGTCCGGGGAGCGGTACCAGCGGACGAACTCCTCGCGGACCGGACCGACCAGGCGCTCCGGGGTGAGCAGACCCCGGTCCATGGCGGTGCGTATGCCGCGGCCCAGCGCGAGCGTCATCTGGGTGTCGTCGGTGACGAACGCGGGCTTCGGCAGCCGCATCTCCCGCCAGGGCCCGCACTTGGCGAGGATCGCGGGGACGTTGTCGAACTCGGTGGGGAAGCCCAGTGCGTCACCGAGCGCGAGCCCGGTCAGCGCGCCCGTGGCCGCCTGCTTGGTGAGAATCCGTGTCGGGATCATGGTGTCCGTCCTTCAGGGCGTCCTTCCGGGCGCAGCAGTGGAGGGTGCAGGGCGGTAGCGGCACCCGCCCGGTAGAGGGCGGCGGGTTTTCCCCGTCCGCCGGTGCGGCGCGGCGGGCCGTCCACGGCCTGGACGAAGCCGGGCGTGGTGAGGACCTTGCGCCGGAAGTTGGGCCGGTCGAGCGCGACGCCCCAGACGGTCTCGTAGACCTGCTGGAGCTCGCCGAGGGTGAACTCTGCGGGGCAGAACGTGGTGGCCAGGCAGGAGTACTCGAGCCTGGCGCCGATCCGGTCGTGCGCGTCCGTCAGGATGCGGTCGTGGTCGAAGGCGAGCGGCCCGGTGCCGTCCGCCTCCCACCACTGCGCGTGTGCCGCGTCCCCACCGCCCCGCGGTTCGGGGAGGTCGGGCACGAGCGCGGCGTACGCGACGGAGACGACCCGCATCCTGGGGTCGCGGTCCGGGTCGCTGTAGGTGCGCAGTTGTTCGAGGTGGAAGGAGCACACGGACTTCTTCGTGAGACCGGTCTCCTCGGCGAGTTCGCGGCGGGCCGCCTCCTCGGCGGACTCCCGGGGGAGGACGAATCCGCCGGGCAGCGCCCACCGGCCCTTGTAGGGGGCCTGGCCGCGTTCCACGAGCAGTACGTGGAGCCGCGCTTCACGGACGGTGAAGACGGCGAGGTCGACGGTGACGGCGAAGGGGACGAAGGCGTGGGGGTCGTAGCCCTCGGGGGCGGTGCTCATCGGTGCTCCGGCAGGGGTGCGGTGAAGTGCCAGCCGGCGTCGAGGAGGCCGTCCACGGCGGCGACGGCCGCGGCGAGACGCTCACCGGGGTCTCCGGTGATCTCGATGAACCGCCTTCCGGTGCGGGTGAGTTCGGCGCGGAAGCGGTCCGTCATCCAGGGCCGCAGCTCCTCGCCGTCGCGCAGTCCGTCGTCCTCGAAGGCGACTCCCTCGTGATCGGTGAGCAGCCAGAGGTGGTGGGCGACCCGGTCGGCGCTCTGCTCGACGAGCGGGTTGCGGCCGCCGATGTACCGCTCGTGCCAGACCGTGGTGGCGAAGGAGTCGGTGTCGCAGAAGAGCACCGGGGACCCCGCCCGCGCGGCGGCCTCCTCCCGGGCGTTCTGGGTCTCGGCGATGAGGGGGAAGTCGTCGGTGGTGAAGGTGACGTCCTCCCACTGGGCTCCCGGCCACCGGCCGCGCAGCGCGGCGAGCTTGGCCTCGCTGAACTCCCGCCCGTACTCCGCGACGTAGCCGGTGCGGGCCCATACGCCGCCGCGCCGGCGGTAGTGGGCCGCCAGGGCGCGGGCCAGCGTCGTGGTGCCGGTGGACTCGGCGCCGAGGACGACGATCCGGCGGGCGAGCGCGGCGCGTACGGGCGGCTCCAGGTAGTCCCAGCAGCCGGCCGGGTCGGCGCGGACCGCCGTACCCGAGACGGGGAACAGGGTGCGCCCGGGGTCGACGAGGACGGATTCGGCGCCGAAGCGGCGGGCCAGCTCCTCACCGTACGACTCGGAGGTGAAGACGGCGTCGACCTGTTCGGGCACCGCGGCGGTGAAGACCTCCATGTGCGCGTCCCAGACCGCCGCGTCGTTCAGGTCCATGTGCGTGTCGTCGACCGCGCCGACCACCCGCACGTCGGGGTGGGCCTCCCGCATCCAGGCGACGCGGTCGGCGAGGGACACGGATTCGACGGAGGCGGCGCAGACCAGGACGGTGAGCCGCTCGCAGCGGTCCCGCGCGGTGCGCACGAGGTGGTGGTGGCCGGCGTGCGGCGGGTAGAACTTGCCGAGGACGAGACCGTGCCCGTGGCGCTTCATGCCGGCACCGCCGCGTCCTCGCGCCGGTGGGCGGTCAGGTCCCTGTTCCAGTTGCGCAGCCCGACGAGGCAGAGCGTCAGGAATCCGACGTAGAGCAGGGAGGTCAGATAGAGCTCCTTGTACGCGTAGAGCGGGATGTAGACGATGTCGGCGGCGATCCACAGCCACCACGACTCCACGCGCTTGCGGCACTGCCCGTACGTCGCCATGAGGGACAGCGAGGTCGTCAGGGCGTCCCAGAACGGCACGGTCGAGTCCGTGGCGCGGGACAGCAGCAGGGTGAGGCCGAGCGTGCCCGCCGCCCCCGCCGCGAGCAGCCAGGTCCATTCGGCGCGGGTGGTGCTCCGCACCGGCAGGACGGTGTCACCTGGTCCACCCCCGTGGGTCCAGGTCCACCAGCCGTACGCGGCGAGGGAGATGAAGACGATCTGCAGGCCGGCGTCGGCGTACAGACCGGACTGGGCGAACAGCAGGATGAAGAACAGGTTGTTGGCGATGCCGATCGGCCAGTTGGCGAGGTGCTGGCGGGCCACGAGCCAGACGCACAGCGCACCGCTGCCGAAGTCCAGCACCTCGGTCCAGCTGACCGGGGTGTCCAGGACCGTCACCAGGGGCTGTTGCAGGGGGCCGAGTATGTCCGCGAGCGTCACCGCGCCGCCTCCTTCTTTAATGGTCACTCTGACTATAAAGAAGAAACGGCGGCGGCAAAAGGCCCGCGGCCGGTTCCTGTTCGAAAGTACGAACGAGGAACCGGCCGCGGGCCGTTCGGGGTCGGGCGGTGGATTACAGACCGACCTCGCGCATCAGCATGCCGACCTCGGTGTTGGTCAGGCGGCGCAGCCAGCCCGACTTCTGGTCGCCCAGCGGGATCGGCCCGAAGGACGTGCGCACCAGGCGCTCGACCGGGAAGCCGGCCTCGGCCAGCATCCGGCGGACGATGTGCTTGCGGCCCTCGTGGAGCGTGACCTCGACCAGGTAGTTCTTGCCGGTGTTCTCGACGACCCGGAAGTGGTCGGCGCGGGCGTACCCGTCCTCCAGCTGGATGCCGTCCTTGAGCTGCTTGCCGAGGTCGCGAGGGAGCGGACCCTGGATGGCGGCCAGGTAGGTCTTCTTCACGCCGTACTTGGGGTGCGTCAGACGGTGGGCCAGCTCACCGTGGTTGGTGAGCAGGATGATGCCCTCGGTCTCGGTGTCGAGCCGCCCGACGTGGAACAGCCGCGTCTCACGGTTGGTGACGTAGTCACCGAGGTTCTGGCGGCCGTCCGGGTCCCCCATGGTGGAGACGACACCGGCGGGCTTGTTCAGCGCGAAGAAGAGGTACGACTGGGTCGCGACGGTCAGGCCGTCGACCTTGATCTCGTCCTTCTGCGGGTCGACGCGCTTGCCCTGCTCCAGGACGATCTCGCCGTTGACCTCGACCCTGGCCTGCTCGATCAGCTCCTCGCACGCACGGCGGGAGCCCATGCCGGCGCGGGCGAGGATCTTCTGCAGACGCTCGCCCTCCTGCTCGGCGCCCGGGTGCGTCTTCGGCGTCCTGATCTCGGGCTTCTCCGCGTAACGGTCGCGGTTGCGCTGCTCGATCTTGGCGTCGAGCTCACGCGGACGGGACGGGGCGCCCACGCGCCGTCCGCCCTTGCTCACGTTCTGTGGGGACTTGGGACCCCCCTTGGCCCCGCCGCGGGCCGCGTCACCGCGACCCTTGCGGGTGCCGCCGTCGCCGCCCGGCTTGTCGTTGCCGACGTCGTAGCGGCGCTCCTCGGGGCGGGGCCGGCGGGGGCGCTGCTCCTTCTTGTCGTCGTCGCGCCCGGAGCCGGAGACCCGCGGGTTCGGGTTGCTGTTCCTGCCGGTGCCGGTGTTGTTCCTGTTGCCGCTCCAGCCGCCACCGCTCCGGCCGCCGCCACTGCTGCCACCGCTCCGGCCGCCGCCGCCCTTGCCGCCGCTGCCGCTTCCGCTGTTCCTGCCACTGCTTCGCATCAAAAATCCGTCTTGTCGTGTGCGTGAGTATCCGGGGTGTCCGGTGCGTCCGGATCGAACGACGGCACACCCTCTAGCGTCTCAGCCTCGATCGCGTCCGCCTCCGGGAGGAAGGGCGCGAGCTCCGGGAGCTCGTCCAGGCCTCGCAGGCCCATGCGCTCCAGAAAGTAGTTCGTCGTCCTGTACAGGATCGCACCTGTTTCGGGTTCCGCGCCCGCCTCCCCGACGAGACCCCTCTGGAGCAGGGTCCGCATGACGCCGTCGCAGTTCACTCCGCGTACCGCCGAGACCCTCGACCGGCTCACCGGCTGACGGTACGCGACGACCGCGAGCGTCTCCAGCGCCGCCTGGGTGAGCCGGGCGTGCTGGCCGTCCAGGACGAAGCCCTCGACGGCCTCCGCGTACTCCGGCCGGGTGTAGAAGCGCCAGCCCCCGGCGACGAGCCTCAGGTCGAATCCGCGGCGCTGGACGGTGTACTCGTCGGCCAGCTCCCGCAGGGCGTCCGCGACGGCCCTGCGGGGCCGCTGGAGGACCTGGGCGAGGTGTGCCTCGGTGGCGGGCTCGTCGACGACCATGAGGACCGCCTCCAGGGCGGGCTTGAGGTCGAGCCCGGCGACCGTGTTGTCGCGCTCGTCGTCGTCCGTGCTCATGCCTCTGCGCCCTCCTGCGGCTCGCGCGTCTCCTGGTCGAACTCGTCCGTGACCACCGGTTCCGCCCCCTCGCCCCCGGCCCAGCGCACCAGGAGCTCGCCGAGCGCCTCCTCCTGGTCCAGTGCGACCGCCTTCTCCCGGTAGAGCTCCAGGAGCGCCAGGAAGCGGGCGACGACGGTGAGGGTGTCCTCCGCGTCCTCGGTGAGCACCCGGAAGCTGATCTCCCCCTCCGCGCGCAGTCGCGCCACCACGATCTCCGCCTGCTCGCGCACGCTGACCAGCGGCGCGTGGATGTGATCGACGTAGACCTGCGGCTTCGGCTTCGGCTGCATCGCCTTCACGGCGAGCCGGGCGAAACCCTCGGGGCCGATGCTGATCACGACCTCGGGCAGCAGCGCGGCGTGCTGGGGCTCGAGCCCGACGGTACGGGGTTGGCGGCGGGACTCGGAGTCCAGCCGGTCGCTGAAGATCTCCGCGATCCGCTTGTACGCGCGGTACTGCAGCAGCCGCGCGAAGAGCAGGTCGCGCGCCTCCAGGAGGGCGAGGTCCGCCTCGTCCTCCACCTCGGCCGTGGGCAGGAGCCGGGCCGCCTTCAGGTCGAGCAGGGTCGCGGCCACGACGAGGAACTCGGTGGTCTGGTCGAGGTCCCAGTCCGGCCCCATGGCGCGGATGTGCGCCATGAACTCGTCGGTCACCTTCGACAGCGCGACCTCGGTCACATCGAGCTTGTGCTTGGAGATCAGCTGGAGGAGGAGGTCGAAGGGACCCTCGAAATTGACCAGCCGCACGGTGAACCGCCGGTCGTCCCCGGCCTCGGAGGCCGCCGCCTCACGGGGCTCGGCCGGTTCCGCGGGAGGGGCGGCGGCGCCCGGAACGCGCGGAGGGCTCCCGACGGGGCCGG
>NZ_NEUF01000131.1 GCF_002910915.1 Streptomyces sp. SM10
GCGGAGAGCGCCGCGGTGCCCGAGGCCGTGACGGCGGACGGCGAGGCGGCACCCGCGAAGCCGCGCAGGCGTCGCTCCCGCGCCGCTGCCGCCGCCGAGTCGGCCGAGGGCTGATCACCGGACGCAGCCACCTCCGTACGGCCCCGGTTCCCGCTCCGCGGGGGCCGGGGCCGTACGTCTGCCCGGGCGCGTGCGGGCCCCCGGCGATACGCTCGGCCCCATGAGCCGGCCGCCCACCTTCACCCCGCCCCCCTGTGCCCGTGCCCGCGTACTGCGTACCGAGCGCGGGGACTTCGCCGTGCTGGACGCCGCGCCGCCCGCCGGAGCGCACTCCACCGCGCTCCTGCTGCCCGGGTACACCGGCAGCAAGGAGGACTTCATCGCGCTGCTCGAACCCCTCGCCGCAGCCGGCTTCCGCGTGCTGTCCGTCGACGGCCGAGGGCAGTACGAGACCGAGGGGACGGGCCGTCAGGAGTCCTACGCGCAGGCGGAGCTGGCCCGCGATGTGCTGGCTCAGGCCGCCTCGGCCGGAGGCGTCCCGGCGTCGGGGCGCCTCCATCTGCTCGGGCACTCCCTGGGCGGCCAGATCGCCCGGGCGGCGGTGCTGACGGACGCGGCGCCCTTCCGTTCGCTGACCCTGATGTCGTCCGGCCCCGCCGAGATCGACCCGGCCCAGCAGAAGAAGGCACGGCTGCTCGGCGACGCGGTGGGGCGCTGGAGCATGGACGAGGTCTGGCGGATGATGCAGGCGATGGACCCGCCCGAGGACGCGGACACCGGCGACGGCGAGGACCTGCGCCGCCGTTGGCTGCGCCACGACCCGGCGCAGCTGACCGCCACGGGCGCGCAGTTGTCGTCCGAACCGGACCGGGTCGCCGAGCTCGCCGCGCTCGCCCTTCCCGTGCACGTGATCTCGGGCGAGCGCGACGACGTCTGGCCGGTTCCGCTGCTCGACGCGATGGCCGAGCGGCTGGGCGCCCGCCGGACGGTGATCGGGGGCGCCGAGCACTCCCCCAACACGGCCCGTCCGGCGGAGACCGCCGCCGCCCTCGTCTCCTTCTGGAACGGCCTCTGAGGCTCACCCGTGCGGGTGGGCCCCCCGGGGCGGCCGGTGTCAGTACTGCGCCTGCAGGTGCTGCCAGAAGCCGTCGCGCAGCGCCCGGCGCAGATGGGCGTGGCCGCGCAGGGAGTGCGCGAGGAGCCGTTCGGCCTCGACGAGCAGGTCCTGGTCGACGGAGCCCGGCAGGTAGGGGTGTCCGGGCAGCAGGTCGGCGAGGGCGTCGCGGCCGCGCGTGGAGAGCCAGCCGGCGGCGATCTGGGCACCGACGAACCGCACGTCCTCGCGCGCGGGCGCCGGGCCGTCGTCCTCGTACATCGTGACGGAGCGCCGCGTCACGTAGGGGCGGCAGAAGTCGAGATCGAAGGTGCGCTGGCTGTCGACCTCCCAGAGCAGCGGCTCCGCCTGGTTGCGGCCCTCGCCCGCCTCGATGCCCCAGAGGTGCACACGGGCTCCGTAGCCCTGGGCGGCCTCCACGGCGGAGACCAGGTCCTCGTCACCGCCGACGAGCGCCGCGTCGCTGATGGCCCGGTGCCGGGCGAGCGACTCGAGGTCGGTACGGATGAGTGAGTCGACGCCCTTCTGCTGGTTGTTGGCGTTGAGGTTGCCCAGCCTGACCTTGACGTCCGGGAGTTCGGCGATCGACTGCTGTTCGACGGTGTGGATCCGGCGCCTGGCCCCGTCGTACCAGTACACGCGCAGCAGCCGGCTGTCGGCGAAGATCGTGCGGGCCTTGTCGATGAAGGCCTCGATCAGCCCTTCCGCGTCCAGATCGAAGGACCGGCGGTCCTCCGTGCCCGTGACGAGGAGCCCGGCCGCCGCGTAGACGTATCCGGCGTCCACGAAGATCGCGTGGGTGGAGGGGGTCTTCGACACCTCGGCGAGTACGCGCTGGAGCAGCTCGTTGGTGCGCTCCAGGTGTTCGGGGATGTCCGGCTCGTCGTCCGTCCGCGGGTCCGCGTGACTCATACGGACCTCATTGTCCGCGCATGGCTGATTACCGACGGGTACTTAGACATCCAAAAAATTTCCTTAGCGTAGGGAATGTTTGCAGAAGGCAAGCCGTTGTACCCCTTGAGGAGCGCGAGACGAAGACGCCTTGCGCTCCCCATCCTTGCGGACGGCCAGGCCGTCCACCCAGTAGTTCTCCAGCAGGAGGATCAGACGAAGGGAAGCCGTATGCGCTTCGAGATCATGCGACTCGACGATGTCGACGGTACCGCCGTGGACAGCACCGTCGTGGACGCCGCCTCCGTCAACCGGATCGTGCAGCGGGCCGCGGCAGTGGGCCAGCGCATCTACATCCGGCCGGCCGACACGTCGGCTTCGTAACACCTTGTATCGCTTCGCGTCGCCGCGTCCCGAGCGCATGACGAACTGAGGAAAGACGAAGCGCCCCCGCACGGAAGGCCCGTGCGGGGGCGCTGTGGTGTCCGGCCTCAGGAGTTCTGGACGACCTGGGTGACACCGTTGATGATCTGCTGCACCGCGATGGCCGAGAGCATCATTCCGGCCAGCCGGGTCACCAGCACGACACCGCCGTCCTTGATCACGCGGATGATCAGCAGCGAGTACCGCATGGTCACCCAGAGCACGAGATGCATCGCGACGATGGCCGCCCAGACCGAGATCTGACCGGTCGTCCCGTCGGCGTTCTGCACCGCGAGGATCACCGAGACGATCGCGCCGGGTCCGGCCAGCAGCGGCATGCCGAGTGGCACCAGGGCGACGTTGACGTCCTTGGTCTGCGTGGGCTCGTCCGTCTTGCCCGTCAGCAGGTCCAGCGCGATGAGCAGCAGCAGCAGTCCGCCGGCGATCATCAGCGCGGGCACGGAGACATGGAGGTAGTCGAGGATCTGCTGGCCGAGCAGGCCGAAGACGGCGATCACGCCGAACGCGACGGTGACCGCCTGCAGGGCCATCCTGCGCTGCACCTTGGCGGGGCGGCCCGCGGTGAGGGCCAGGAAGATCGGGGTGATTCCGGGCGGATCCATGATCACGAAGAGGGTGAGGAAGAGGGATCCGAAGACAGCGAAGTCGAACACGGTGAGCCTTGCGAGAGAAGAACGGGCCGGACAGGGGGAAGCGCGCCGGAACCCAGGGGGGCGTCCGGACGCACGGGGGCGACGGGGAGAAGCTCGGAAGGGAGGAGAAGGGCCCCGTTACGCGGGGCGCGGTCCGCCGGCGCCCGGCACGGGGAAGGCCCCCGTGGCGCGCCGGGTGATCTCGCCGTAGATCTCGGGGTCGGTGGTGTACTCCCCGAGCCGAACCGCCTTGCGGCTGCCGTGGTAGTCACTGGACCCGGTGGGCAGCAGCCCCAGCTCGGCTGCGAGGCCGCGCAACCGGGCCCTGGTGGGCTCGTCGTGGTCCATGTGGTCGACCTCGATGCCGTCGAGCCCGGCGGCGGCCAGCCGCGCGATCACGGGTTCGGGCACCACCTGGCCGCGCTTGACGGCGAGCGGATGAGCGAAGACAGTGACGCCGCCGGCGGCCTTGACCAGCCGGACCGCGTCGAAGGGGTCGAGCTCGTGCTTGCCGGCGTAGGCACGCCCGCCGTCCGCGAGCCAGGCCGGGACGAAGGCGTCGGAGACCGATCCGACGACGCCGAGTTCCACGAGGGCGCTCGCCACGTGCGGGCGGCCGACCGAGCCGTTCCCGGCGATCCGCGCGACCTGCTCCCAGGTGACCGGGACGCCCAGTTCCTGGAGCTTGCGCACCATCGCCCGCGCCCGCGGCACCCGGTCGTCCCGGACGAGCTCGCGCTCGCGGGCCAGTTCGGGCTCGGACGGGTCGAAGAGGTAGGCCAGCATGTGCAGGCCGATGCCGTCGACACGACAGGAGAGCTCGGCGCCGGTGACGAGGGTGAGGCCTTCGGGGAGGGCGGCTGCGGCTTCCGCGTGGCCTCCGACCGTGTCGTGGTCGGTCAGCGCGACGACGTCCAGGCCCGCCGCGGCGGCGTTGGCCACCAGTTCGGCGGGGGTGTCCGTGCCGTCGGAAGCGGTGGAGTGGGTGTGCAGGTCGATGCGCACGACGCGTACTCCAGTGCTGGCGGACGGACAGGGGACGGTCAAGGATAACCGCCGTCAGTCACCCCTTCGGCCGCCCTCAGGGCCGGCCGAGCAGCCGCGGCGTGAGCGCTCCGCACGGCAGGAGATCCACTTCCCCTCCGGCGTCGCGCAGGTCGGTCAGCA
Organism: Streptomyces sp. SM10; assembly: GCF_002910915.1. Lineage (GTDB taxonomy): Bacteria > Actinomycetota > Actinomycetes > Streptomycetales > Streptomycetaceae > Streptomyces. The sequence goes on from NZ_NEUF01000131.1 coordinate 4,249, forward strand.
CCAGTTCGTCGTACATCAGGAGCCCCGACCGCTCGGGCCAGACGATCGCCCAGAGCCACAGACCACGCGCCTCGCCCGCGAAGACCGCACGGTCGGGGGGTGCGTCCTTGACGTGCCAGAGGGCGGTGGGACGTCCCGCCGCGAGCACCTTGGCGTCAGGGGCGGCGTCGACCCGCAGGCCGGAACCGGGGTCGGGGCCGTCGATGCCCGCGTAGCGAGCGCCGAGCCCGACACCGAGCTCCTCGGCGACGAGCAGCAGCTCGCCCATACCGCCGAGGGGGCCGGGACCGGAACACGCGACGGCGCTCGCCCTGCCGCCGCTGCGGTCGTCGCCCGCGTACGCCGCGCCGGTGAACAGCCAGCCGACCGGGAGCGGCCAGGGCATCCAGACCGGCACCTGGGCCCGGTGCACGACCACGCCCAGCGCCTCGACACTGGGCGGGACCACCGGCTGCATCGGGTGCACCTGGCCGTGCGTGGAGCACTGCCAGGCATCGGCGAAGAGGCCGGGCGCCCTGACCCGGCCACCGCACTTCGGGCAACTGGGTTCGCCCCTCATACCGCCCAACGGTCCTCTCCGGTCGCCGCCGCGTCAAGGACGATCACCCGTCCGCAGCGGGGCTCCGGCCGACAGAGATGCGTGTAATTTACATTCATTAGCACGTCTAAGTTATTCTGTGCCTAACGCAACGCCCTGGTGGAGAGCGGGCGAACCGTACGGGGAGAGGATCCGCTCGACGAAGGAGCGACCAGCGTCCCGCGTCACCCGAAGGCCGTCTGGGCCACGGCGGGCGCCCCGGTCGCGGCCTTCACGGGGATCGGCCCGGTGGACCCGATGCCCTGATGGCGGTCGGGTTCGGCCGCAGCCCTCGTCGGGGCCCTGGTCATCGCGGTCCGGCGCACGGCACTGACCCCCGAGGCCCAGGAACTGGAGCCGCGCCACGCCGCCGAGGACAGTGTCACCGTCCTCTCCGACTGCCCCCTGGCCACCCGTCCCCGCCCCGCCGCGGCTCCGCCTCCGGACCGCCCGGCGGGGCTCGGCCGTCCCGGCGCGTCAGTCCAGCGGTACGGACGTACGCAGCGGGTCCCGCAGGTCGGTGCCCTGAGAGAGCCAGCGCTCCTGGAGCTCCTGCGCGCCCCTGACCCGCTTCCAGGCCGCCTCGTTGTGCGTCATCGGCAGCAGCGGCAGGAAGCGCACCGGCTCCATCGGGGCATCCAGCTCCAGGTCCTCGACCAGCCCTCCCGGCTCGGCCACCAGGACGGAGGTGAAGGGAGCCCCGGTCCACAGCGGCTGCCCCAGGTCCAGCGAGGCCCCGGGGGCCACGATCACTCCCTCGACCTGCGGGGAGGCCGCGAGGACCGCGAGGGGCCTGAGCACCTGGTCGGTGTCGGCGAGCCCGGCGCGTACGGACAGGACCAGTTCGGCGCGCGGACCCTTCACCGGGTCGGCGAGGGGCGCGGTCGGATCGGCCATCGGCTGGGCCGACATGCCGAGCGTGGCGTAGCGCACGACGTCGCCGTCGATGAAGCGGAGCACCTCGATGCGGTCCGTGCCGAGGAACGTCACATCGGCGCGCGCGTCCGGCTCCCCCAGCGCCGTCCGGAGCCGGGCTTCGACCAGATCAAGAATTTCTCCCATGCCGCGAGCATAGAACGCGTAGGGAACGGGCAAAGGAAGGGATTGGCTCCTCACCCGGCTGATAGCCTGAGGCGTCGGTCGGGACAGCACGCAGAAGCGTCGCTCTCAGTCCTGACAACACGTGATCCCCCACGGGGGACCGGCCGGAGGAGGTGGGGCTGCAATGGATCCAAGTCGACCGTGCAGTACCGACAGCTCTTCCGCCCCCACCGCCCTCGTCCTGTGATCTGACGCCTCCCAGGACGTCACCACGGCAGTTCGCGCACCGGAAGAGCCCCTCGTTTTTGCCTGTCTGTAGCGAACGCCGTCATCGTGCCCCCGCGGTGCCGCCCGCTTTGCGGACGTGAGCGCACGTCCCCGTTCCGGGCTGTTCCACGTGCCCGCCGACGGCCCTCCGTGAAGAGGAGCCAGCCATGTCGATGATCCGTGACCTGCGCGCCGCCGTGCGCCCGTCCCTGCGCAAGAGCAACACCCCGTACAACAGCTACGACGCCACCCGTGACCCGTCCGCCTCCAGCGCCGTGGTCGACTGCGCGGTCTACCGGGACGGGCGGCGGATCACCGAGGCATCCTGCCTGACGCCGCGCGAGGCGATGCTCCAGGTGCGGGAGGAGGGCGGCTTCGCCTGGATCGGTCTGCACGAGCCGACCGAGGAGGAGTTCGCCGGCATCGCCCGCGAGTTCGGTCTCCACCCGCTGGCCGTCGAGGACGCCGTCCACGCCCACCAGCGGCCCAAGCTGGAGCGGTACGACGACACTCTGTTCACCGTGTTCAAGACGATCCACTACGTCGAGCACGCCGAACTGACCGCCACCAGCGAGGTGGTCGAGACCGGTGAGGTGATGTGCTTCACCGGGAGGGACTTCGTCATCACCGTCCGGCACGGGGGGCAGGGGTCGCTGCGCGCCCTGCGCCACCGCCTCCAGGAGGATCCGGAGCTGCTCTCCAAGGGGCCCTCCGCCGTGCTGCACTCCATCGCCGACCACGTCGTCGACGGCTACATCGCGGTGGCGGCCTCGGTGCAGGACGACATCGACGAGGTGGAGATCGGGGTGTTCTCCACCCCGGCGAAGGGCAGCCCCCGCGGGTCGGACGCCGGCCGGATCTACCAGCTGAAGCGCGAGGTCCTGGAGTTCAAGCGTGCCGTGTCCCCGCTCCTGCGGCCGATGCAGCTGCTGAGCGAACGCCCGATGCGGCTGATCGACCCCGACATCCAGAAGTACTTCCGTGACGTGGCCGACCACCTGGCCCGGGTGCACGAGGAGGTCATCGGCTTCGACGAGCTGCTCAACTCGATCCTCCAGGCCAATCTGGCGCAGGCGACCGTCACGCAGAACGAGGACATGCGCAAGATCACGTCCTGGGCGGCGATCATCGCCGTACCGACGATGATCTGCGGCGTCTACGGCATGAACTTCGAGCACATGCCCGAACTGCGGTGGACATACGGCTATCCGATGGTGCTGGCGCTCATCGGCGTCGTCTGCTTCTCCATCCACCGCACCCTCAAGCGCAACGGCTGGCTCTAATAGAGTTCGGGCATGACTGCTGCTGACGTGTTGCTTGCCCGGGCTCTCGTCGAGGAGGCCACCAAGAAGTCCGGCCTCATCTGGGTGCGGGGCACAGGCCCCTCCCGGGCGCTGTGGCACGTGTGGCACGAGGGTGCGGCCGTGCTCGTCGGGGACGGCCCCGGGGAGCAGCCGCTCCCGGACGGGCTGGACGCCGGTGCCGCCGCCGAGGTGACCGTACGCAGCAAGGACAAGGGCGGCAGGCTGGTGGCCTGGACCGCCGCCGTCACGGTGCTGGAGCCGCACTCCGAGGAGTGGGAGGCCGCGGTCGGCGAACTCAAGGGCAAGCGGCTGAACGCCCCGGACGCGGAGCGGCTGACGGAGCGCTGGGCAAGCGAGTGCCGCGTCCTGCGGCTGGTCCCGGGCGTGTCGAGCACCGACCTCCCGGACGGCTCGCTCGCGGCCCGGCCGCTGACCACCGGGGCGACCACACGGGAGACCGCTCCCGCCGCGCTCCCCCGGCTGCTGCTGAAGCGCCGGCGCAGGCGCTGAAGGACCGTCAGCCGGAGGACCTGGGCAGCTCGCCGCCGTAGTCGACGGTGTCGTCCTCGCCGGGTGCCTCCAGGGGGAAGGCCTCGCCCCAGTCGGCGAGGGTGACGCTTCCGCCGCCCCCGCCGCGGGCCACGCGCAGGGGATACGGGGTGCCCTCCAGGGAGATGTCCAGGGCGCCCCCCTCACCCTTTCCACCCAGGATCTGCACGGTGCGCACCCCACCGAAGGTGTCCCGTTCGCCCTTGTTGACCGTTCCGTGCAGTGCGAGCATCCCGTCGAGGAGCGTCTTCTTCTCCGTGAACCCGCGCAGCTGCTGGTAGGTAGGATCGTCCTCGGGGATCTTGACGTACTTGCCCTCGAGCTTGCCGGCGGCCCGGTCGCTCCCGTCGCCGCCCTCCTCGCCCTTCCAGAAGCCCGCGTCGGCCTTGAGGAAGAGCTCGTCGCCGATGCGCAGCAGCGCGAAGGTGTTCTGCTTCGAGGTGACCGACCCCGTGCCGCCCTTGGCGCTGAGCCGCATGTTCAGGCTGTACGTCCCGCCCTTGCTGACCAGCTTGCCCGTCAGCCGCACGGTGTCCGCGGCGTCGGCGGCGGCCCGCGCCTTCTTGTCGATCTGCGCTGCCGTCAGCTTGCCGACGCCGTTGGTCCCCTTGTCCGGGTCATCTCCGGCGCAGGCCGTGAGTGCGACGGTCAGCCCCGCGCAGAGCACCACGGCGAAGGCGTTCCGGCGGTGGGCCCGGACGGCCAGGGCGGAAGAGGTCACGGGCGCACTGCCTCTCATCTGTGTGTCGGGGGTTGGCAGACGGCAGCGTACCCGTGCCGCGTACGCCGTCCGGCAGAGCGCCGGACGGACGGTCCGCCCGGGCGTCCCGGTCCGGTTCGGGCTAGCCTGATCACGGCCAAGGAGGACGTGAGGGACGGAGCGAGGCGCACAGGATGGCGGCAGGCACTCCCAGGGTTTTCGTCTCGCACCTCTCCGGCGTACCGGTGTTCGACCCGAACGGCGACCAGGTCGGCCGGGTCCGCGACCTGGTGGCCATGCTCCGCGTCGGCGGCAGGCCGCCCCGGCTGCTCGGCATGGTCGTCGAGGTCGTCAGCCGACGGCGCATCTTCCTGCCGATGACCCGGGTGACGGGCGTCGAGTCCGGCCAGGTCATCACCACCGGCGTGGTCAACATGCGGCGCTTCGAGCAGCGCCCGACCGAGCGACTCGTCCTCGGTGAGTTCCTTGACCGGCGGGTGCGCCTGGTGGAGACGGACGAGGAGGTGACCGTCCTCGACGTCGCCATCCAGCAGCTCCCGGCCCGCCGCGACTGGGAGATCGACAAGTTCTTCGTACGCAAGGGACGTGGCGGGGCCCTGCGCCGCAAGGGCGAGACCCTGACCGTGGAGTGGTCGGCGGTCGGCGGCTTCTCGCTGGAGGAGCACGGGCAGGGCGCCGAGAGCCTGGTGGCGACCTTCGAGCGGCTGCGCCCCACCGACGTCGCCAACGCCCTGCACCATCTGACGCCCAAGCGCCGTGCCGAGGTCGCCGCGGCGCTGGACGACGACCGGCTCGCGGACGTCCTGGAGGAGCTCCCCGGTGACGACCAGGTGGAGATCCTGGGGAAGCTGGAGGAGGACCGCGCCGCAGACGTCCTGGAGGCGATGGACCCGGACGACGCGGCCGACCTGCTCTCGGAGCTGCCGGAGGCGGACAAGGAACGGCTGCTGGCCCTGATGCGGCCGGACGACGCAGCCGACGTACGCCGGCTGCTGTCGTACGAGGAGCGGACCGCGGGCGGGCTGATGACGACCGAGCCGATCATCCTCCGGCCCGACGCGACGGTCGCGGACGCGCTGGCACGGGTCCGTCAGCAGGACCTCTCCCCCGCGCTGGCCGCCCAGGTGTACGTCTGCCGGTCGCCCGACGAGACCCCCACCGGCAGGTACCTGGGCACCGTGCACTTCCAGCGGCTGCTGCGGGATCCGCCGTACACCCTGGTCAGCTCCATCGTCGACAGCGACCTCGTCCCGCTGTCCCCGGAGACACCGCTGACCGCCGTGACCAGCTACCTGGCCGCGTACAACATGGTCTCGGTACCGGTGGTGGACGAGAGCGGCTCGCTGCTCGGTGCGGTGACCGTCGACGACGTGCTGGACCACCTGCTCCCCGAGGACTGGCGCGAGACCGACTTCCTGGGCGAGGAGGAGATCACCGGTGGCCGCTGAGGACCGCGCGAGGGCCGTGCCGACCGGCGCGTCGGGCATCGTGCGCCCGCCGCGCTTCCGGCTCGACCAGCCGAAGGCGCCCCGGCGCCGGCTGCTGCCCGAGTACGACCCCGAGGCCTTCGGCCGGTTCTCCGAGCGCATCGCCCGCTTCCTGGGCACCGGGCGGTTCATCGTCTGGATGACGCTCATCATCATCCTGTGGGTGGTGTGGAACATCTTCGCCCCCCAGGAACTGCGCTTCGACGAGTACCCGTTCATCTTCCTGACCCTGATGCTCTCCCTCCAGGCGTCCTACGCCGCCCCGCTGATCCTGCTCGCGCAGAACCGCCAGGACGACCGCGACCGGGTCACCCACGAGCAGGACCGGAAGCAGAACGAGCGCTCGATCGCGGACACCGAGTTCCTCAGCCGGGAGATCGCGGCGCTGCGGATGGGCCTCGGGGAGGTCGCCACCCGGGACTGGATCCGCTCGGAGCTGGAGGCCATGGTGAAGGACATGGAGGAGCGCCGGGTGGTCCTGCCCGTGAAGAGTGACGAAGCCGACCGCCCAGGGGCTACCCGCGCGTAGGTACCGGCGCCGTACCATCGTCGGTATGGCTACGGAAGACGCGGTGCGCGAAGCACTGGCGACAGTGAACGACCCGGAGATCCACCGACCGATCACCGAGCTGGGCATGGTGAAATCGGTCGAGATCGATCCTGACGGTGTAGTCGCTGTCACCGTGTATCTCACGGTCTCCGGCTGCCCGATGCGCGAGACGATCACCACGAACGTGACCGATGCGGTGGCCCGTGTCGAGGGTGTGTCGCGGGTCGAGGTCACGCTCGACGTGATGAGTGACGAACAGCGCAAGGAGCTCGCCTCGTCGCTCCGCGGCGGCACGGCGGAGCGCGAGGTGCCGTTCGCCAAGCCCGGCTCGCTGACCCGTGTCTACGCGGTCGCGTCGGGCAAGGGCGGCGTCGGCAAGTCGTCCGTGACGGTGAACCTCGCTGCGGCGATGGCGGCCGACGGCCTCAAGGTCGGCGTGGTCGACGCGGACATCTACGGGCACAGCGTGCCCAGGATGCTCGGCGCGGACGGCAAGCCCACCCAGGTCGAGAACATGATCATGCCGCCTTCCTCGCACGGCGTGAAGGTGATCTCCATCGGCATGTTCACCCCGGGCAACGCCCCGGTGGTGTGGCGCGGGCCCATGCTGCACCGCGCGCTGCAGCAGTTCCTCGCGGACGTGTACTGGGGCGACCTGGACGTCCTGCTGCTCGACCTGCCCCCGGGCACCGGTGACATCGCGATCTCCGTGGCGCAGCTCGTCCCGAACGCGGAGATCCTGGTCGTCACGACCCCGCAGCAGGCTGCCGCCGAGGTCGCCGAGCGGGCCGGCTCCATCGCCGTGCAGACCCACCAGAAGATCGTCGGCGTCGTCGAGAACATGTCGGGCATGCCGTGCCCGCACTGCGACGAGATGGTCGACGTGTTCGGCTCGGGCGGCGGACAGCGGGTCGCCGACGGCCTGACGAAGACGGTCGGCGCCGAGGTGCCGGTGCTGGGTTCCATCCCGATCGACGTACGGCTGCGCGAGGGCGGCGACGAGGGCAAGCCCGTCGTCCTGTCCGACCCGGACTCACCCGCGGGCTCCGCGCTGCGCTCCATCGCGGACAAGCTGAGCGGGCGTCAGCGCGGCCTCTCCGGCATGTCGCTGGGACTCACGCCCCGCAACAAGTTCTGAACCTCCTGCGACGGGTGGGGGCGGACTCCTGAGGAGTCCGCCCCCACCCGTTTCGCGTGTCGCTCAGTTCTCGTACGAGGCGATGTCGCCGATCACCGAGAATCCCAGGCCGTAGGCGCTCATACCGCGCCCGTACGCGCCGATGTGCACCCCGTCGGGGGCTGAGCCCGCCAGCACCCAGCCGAACTCGGACTCCCGGTAGTGGAAGTCCACCGGGACGCCGTCCACCGGAAGGGACAGCGTCGACCAGGGTTCCCGGCCCAGGTCGTCCGCGAGCTCGAACGCGGTCTCGGTCTGCTGGTTCAGCCATTCGCCACGCAGCGTGTGGTCCATCTGCGGGGGCCACGTGCAGTCCAGCAGGCCGGAGCCCGCCAGCCACGCCGCCGACGAGACCGTGGTCGCGTCCAGCACCCCCGTGCCGTCGTCGCTGTGCCGGACGGGGCTGCTGCCCACGGTCACGACCACCGCGAAACGCGCCTTCTCCGCCCCGGCGTCCGCCCGTACGACGGGTTCCTCGCCGTGGCCGGTGGAACCGTGATGCACCGTGTCGTCCGCCGCGGCGGTGACGTGCATCAGCCAGCGCGGCCCGGTGAAGGCCCCGTCCAGCCCGTACCAGGGGAACGGCGCCTTGAGGTAGCCGTCGACAGTACGCCGGGTCGCCGGCACCCCCTCCGGTGTGACTGCGCTGGGCGCACCGTCCGCCCCTGCCCGACTCGTCGTCTCCACTGCCCGGCCGCCTCCTCGATCTTCACCGATCCGGAGCGGCCCTCCCCCCGTGGGCATGGGCGATCTCGCAACCGGACAGATGGAGAATAGCCATACCGTCCGGACGAGTCGGGATTGACGGGTCTCAGGTGGCGTCTGCGTCGAAGGGCGGGCGGTCGTCCTTCGCCGGCTGCGCGGGCTTCTTCAGGAGGTCGGGCTTGGCCGCGGCACCGGCCGCGGCGGCGGTACCGGCAGCGCCGGCGGACGTCGCACTCTCGCGTCCGTTCACCGCGTCGGTGACCTCGGCCATCTCCTTGCGGAGGTCGAAGCTCTCGCGGATCTCCTTGAGCCCCAGGTCGTCGTCCCCGTCCATGAGCTGTTTGCGGACGAACGTCTTGGGGTTGAGGTCCTCGAACTCGAAGTCCTTGAACTGCGGCCCGAGCTCCGAGCGGATGTCTTCCTTGGCACTGTCCGAGAACTCACGGATCTTGCGGATGGTGCGCGTGACGTCCTGGATGACCTTCGGCAGCTTCTCCGGGCCGAATACGAGCACGGCGAGAACCACGAGCGTCAGCAGCTCGAGTGCGCCTATGTCATTGAACACCTTGCTGCTCCTCGTGTTCCCTGCGTGGTCTCCGCGTGTTCTCCGCCGCCAGGTCGTCAGGGGCCCGGACCGCTCCACGGTACCCGGCGAAGCTGTCCGTGCGGTACCTGCCGGTGGCCGTCAGGTACCGCTTGCCGAACCCAGCGTCAAAGTCATGGACAGGTCTTTACCACCGCGGGTCAGGACGAGCCCGAGCCGGTCACCCGGCCGGTGGGCGCGGATCTTGACGATCAGTTCCTCACCGCTGTGCACGCGCCGGCCCTCCACCTCGGTGATGATGTCGCCCGCCCGGACACCCGCCTTGTCGGCCGGGCCCCCCTCGGTCACCGCGGCTCCACCCTCGGCGGCCTTGCCACCGACCTTGGCCCCGTCGCCCGTGAACTCCATGTCCAGAGTGACGCCGATCACCGGATGGGTGGCCTTGCCGGTGTTGATCAGCTCCTCCGCGACCCGCTTGCCCTGGTTGATCGGTATCGCGAAGCCGAGGCCGATGGAACCGGACTGGCCGCCGTCGAGACCGGAACCGCTGTCGGCGGCGCGGATGGCGCTGTTGATGCCGATGACCCTGGCCTCCGAGTCCACCAGGGGACCGCCGGAGTTGCCCGGGTTGATCGGCGCGTCGGTCTGGAGGGCGTCGACGTAGCTGACGTCCGTCCCGTCACCCTTCTCGCCGCCCGCGGTGATGGGCCGCTGCTTGGCGCTGATGATCCCGGACGTGACCGTGTTGGAGAGGTCGAACGGCGCGCCGATGGCCACCACCGGGTCACCCACCTGCACGTTGTCGGAGTTCCCGAGGGGCAGCGGCTTGAGGCCCGAGACACCGGTCACCTTGACGACGGCCAGGTCGTACCCGCTGTCCTTGCCGACCACCTCCGCGGGCGCGCTCTCCCCGCCGCTGAAGGTGACGGTGATGTCGCCGGTGGAGCCGGCGGGGGCGACGACGTGGTTGTTGGTGAGGATGTGGCCCTTGCCGTCGAGGACGAAGCCGGTTCCCGTGCCGGACTCGGTGGAGCCGTTGACGTGCAGGGTGACGACGCTGGGCAGCGCGCTGGAGGCGATGCCGGCGACGCTGTCGGGTGCCCGGCCGCCGTCGTCGCGGCCGGACTGCGGCAGCTCGACCGTGGTCAGACCGCCGTTGCGCTCGACGTAGGCACCGATTCCGCCGCCGATCCCGCCCGCGACGAGGGCGAGCAGTGCCGCTCCGACGAGGACCGTGCCCCGGCGGCCCCTGCGCGGCCGGCCGTCCGCGCCCTGGCCTGGGCCGGGGTGGCTCAGCGGCTGCTGGGGCGCGTCCCAGGGGTCGTAGCGCAGCCACTGCGAGGGCTGGGGCGCGGCGGGCTGGGCCGGGACCGAGTGCGGCAGGGACGGGCTCGCGTAGGCCTCGGAGTGCCCCTGGCCGCCCTGTGGCGGGGTTTCGGGGGCGGGGAGGGGCGCGGGCATGCCGTGGCCGTTCGTCCCCGCGTACGGCGGCGGCACGGCGGTCCCGTGGGCCGGGGTGTGCACAGGGCGCTGAACGGGCGGCGCGGGCGCCCATGGCCCCGGACCGCCGTAGGGCGGGGTGCTGTACTCGTCGGGCGCGTGCAGCGGTTGCGCCCGGTCCGTCCGGGGCTCGGCGGCGGGCGGCACGCGTGTGTCGGCGGCCGGCGGGGCGGGAGCAGTTGGCGCGGACACCGCAGGTCCGGCGCTCGCGGAGGCGGGTCCCGTCGACCCCGGGGCCGGGGGCGCGGGGATGAAATCGGTGACCGGCTGGGCGGGTGTGAAGTCCCCGTCCGGCGTGACGGACGCCGGACGCTCTCCGGCCGCAGGCCCGGTAGCCACCCCCCCGTCCACGGGACCCGTCGCGTCGGCGGGCGGCGCGTCGTCCTGCCCGGCCGGACGGTTCCGTTCCGCCGAGGGGCGGCTCCACCACTTCGTCTTCGGCCCGCTGGGCTTGCCGTCGTCCATGATCTCCCCGCAACTGGCCCTTGCACGCCCCACAGAGGCGTCCCTGCCGGAATTCAACCAGGTTTGCGAATCAGTGCGCAGGATCCCGGTCAGCGCAGCGGGGAAAGCGGCATCGCGCGGTCCTGCAGCGGAGGGGCGGAGGCCGTCGCGGAGGGCGTCGGCTCCGGTGCCTCACCGAGCGCGGCCGAGTAGAGCGGACCGGCGCCGGCCGGACGTATCAGGGGCGGCACGGTCACGTTGAGCACCGGGTAGGCGAAGGTACTGCCTCCGGTGAGAGTCGAGGTGCTCAGCAGCGAGGGCGGGGCGGACGAGGAGGGCACGGGGCCGGGCAGGGCTCCCCGGTCGTCGCCGACGGCGAGGGCTCCCCCGCCGCTGCGGCTGGCCACGGCGGCGCTGCCGGTCCGGTCGTCGGCGTCGAGCACCTGCGTGCTGCTGCCCGCGCCCTCGGCACTGACCGGCGGCTCGGGGCCGTAGTCGAGCGGGAGGGAGCCACCGAGCGCGATGGCCGCGAGCGAGACCGCGCTGGCGGCCACGAACGCGAAGCGCCGCGCGCGCCAGGGTGACCGGTCGGCGTCCCGCCCCACGTCGTGGATACGGAAGCCGGAGGAACCGGAGAGACCGGAGAGAGGAGAGCCGTCCGGCAGCACGGCGGTCGAGCCGTGGGCCGTGGGGAGGTAGCCGAAGTCGTCCAGCGGGGAGCGCCCCGGGTCCGCGGGCCCGCCGGGCTGCAGCACGGGGAAGATCCCCTCCCCGAAGCGCCTGCCACCGCCGAAGCCGGGGCCGTCGTCACCGCCGCTGGGGCCCCCGGGGAGGCCTTGCAGACGGGCGAGGAACCCCTCGGAGGGCGAAGGGGCGGCCGAGGTCGCGAAGGCGCTCTTCAGCCGCCGCTGGGAGTCGGCCTCGGACTTGCACCTGGCGCAGGTCGCCAGATGGGCCAGGACACGCTCCCGGGCATCGTGTTTGAGCTCGCCGTCGACAAGCGCGGCGAGCCGGTCCCCCAGATGCTGCTCCGCGGGGGTCGGACCTGTGCCACTCACGCCGTACCGCCCTCCCCCGCCAGGACCGCGTCCGCAAGGGAGCGCTGCTCGGCGCGAGCTTCGGGCGAACGGTGCTGGAGCGCCTTGCGCAGGTGCGACCGGCCGCGGTGGATGCGACTGCGCACCGTCCCGAGCTTGACGCCGAGCGTGGCGGCGATCTCCTCGTACGAGAGGCCCTCGATGTCGCAGAGCACGACCGCCGCACGGAATTCGGGCGCGAGGGTGTCCAGCGCCTGCTGGACGTCCGCGTCGAAGTGCGTGTCGTTGAAGACCTGCTGCGGGGACGGCTCACGGCTGGGCAGACGCTCGGCCGCGTCGTCGCCGAGGGAGTCGAAACGGATCCGCTGCTTGCGGCGGACCATGTCCAGGAACAGATTCGTCGTGATCCTGTGCAGCCAGCCCTCGAACGTGCCGGGCGTGTAGGTCGACAGCGACCGGAAGACGCGGACGAAGACCTCCTGGGTGAGGTCCTCGGCGTCGTGCTGGTTACCCGTCAGCCGGTAGGCGAGGCGGTACACACGGGCGCTGTGCGTGCTGACGATCTCTTCCCATGAGGGCGGGGTCCACGCCTGGGAATCCGCATCTGAGGCGAAGGTCGCGGTCGGTGCGGAAGCGTTGGAAGAACGGTCAGCAATGTCGGTCACGGATTTCGGCTCACCAGCCGACCTGAGAAAGCGCCGCAGCGCACCTCTCCGGTCCACAGGCGCAGCCGCACCTCCCCTATCGGCTCTGGTGGTGTCCAGTGGAGCCCCTACCATAGCCACCTCGCCCGTTAGCTCCGGATAAGCCTTCTACCTGCTGGTGCCCGGTGTCCCCGGGGCAAGAGGCACATTCCGGGCCCGGCCGCAGGGCCCGGTCAGCGTGTTCCCCTCTGCCCCTCCCTAACGCCCGGTCCCATCTGCGGGTTCCCGGGTCCAGCGGATACAGTCACCGTTGCGCCAACTACGGGGACAGGAGAGGGTCATTACCGCCAACCGGCAGACGAGCTGGGCCTTCGCCGACACTTTTGTCGCCGAGGAAGAAGCTCTGCTCTGGGCCCGGGACCGGGCCGAGGAGACAGGGCTCCGACCGGTGTCGTCGGGCACCGGCGCGGCACTGCGCCTGCTCGCCGCCACCGCGGACGCCAAGGCGGTCGCCGAGATCGGCACCGGAACCGGCGTGTCCGGTATCTATCTGCTGCAGGGCATGCGGCCGGACGGTGTGCTGACCACCGTCGACCCGGAACCCGAGCGCCAGCAGTTCGCCCGTGAGGCCTTCCGCGCGGCTGGCTTCGCCACGAACCGGGCCCGCTTCATCCCGGGGCGCGCCCTCGACGTGCTGCCGCGGCTCGCGGACGGCGGATACGACCTCGTCTTCTGCGACGGCGACCGGCTCGAGAGCCTGGACTGCCTCGCTGAATCGTTGCGTCTGCTGAGACCCGGCGGCCTGGTCTGTTTCGAGGGCGTCTTCGCGGACGGCCGCACGATCGACTCCGCCGCGCAGCCGGCCGAGGTGCTGCGGCTGCGGGAACTGCTCCGGGCCGTGCGCGAGAGCCAGGAGCTCATGGCGACGCTGCTCCCGGTCGGCGACGGGCTGCTGTGCGCGGTGCGGCGGGGCTGACCGCCCCCGGCACTTCTCCCCCGGCGCGGCGGCTCTCCGCCCGGATGACCGGATGACCGGATGCCCGGACGAACAGGCGGCACACAGGACCCCGCCGGACCGGGCCACGACGCACTGCTGCCCCGGTACGGAATCCGTACCGGGGCAGCAGTGAAGTGTGGGCACTTCCGCCTCAGCCGACGACCTTCTTCAGCGCGTCACCGAGTGCATCGGCCTCGTCCGGAGTCAGCTCGACGACAAGCCGACCGCCGCCTTCGAGCGGAACGCGCATGACGATGCCCCGCCCCTCCTTTGTCACCTCGAGCGGGCCGTCGCCCGTCCGCGGCTTCATGGCCGCCATGCTCGTTCCCCTTCCTGAAACCAGCTCATCGCAGCCGGCGGCCCCATGACAGGCGCTGCCTCACCGGCGTCGAACACAATGCTTCCTCCGCATTATCCCGCATCAGAGACCCCGATGACCAACATCGGTCGGCATCGCTTGCGCAACGCGCTCTCTCAAAACCACCTAATTCGGCGATCCGGCTGCGATACTGCGCCGCCGCCGGCCCCCAGCCGAGGTCCAATCGTTAGACGCAGGTCACATGTCCGGCCCGCCGGAAGTCCGCCATGCTTGCCTGGACAGGCACGATGCCGGAGCCGTAAGGAGACCCAGCGATGGCCGACATGGCCGACAGCATGGCTGACGCCGTACTCACGGACGTGAGCGACGGGCTCGCGACGATCACGATCAACCGACCCGACGCGATGAACGCCATGAACACCGCCGCCAAGGTCGCGCTCCGCGACGCCCTGCGGGCGGTCGCCGACGACCCCGGGGTCCGGGCGGTTCTGCTCACCGCCACCGGGCGCGCCTTCTGCGTCGGCCAGGACCTCAAGGAGCACGTCGCCAAGCTCTCCGAGGCGCGCGAGGAGGACGGCGGCAACGCGCTGAGCACGGTGCAGGAGCACTACAACCCCATCGTCCGGGCCCTCACGGAGATGGAGAAGCCCGTGGTCGCGGGGGTCAACGGGGTGGCCGCCGGGGCGGGCTTCGGCTTCGCGCTCGCCGCCGACTACCGGGTGGTCGCCGACACGGCTTCCTTCAACACGTCCTTCGCCGGCGTGGCGCTCACCGCGGACTCGGGCGTCTCCTGGACCCTGCCGCGGCTGATCGGCGCGAGCCGCGCCACGGACCTGCTGTTCTTCCCGCGCTCGATCTCGGCGCAGGAGGCCTACGACCTGGGCATCGTGAACAAGGTGGTGCCCGCCGCCGACCTGGCGAAGGAGGCGCACGCGGTGGCCCGCGCCCTGGCGGACGGGCCGACGGTGGCCTACGCGGCCCTGAAGGCGTCCGTGGCGTACGGCGCCGGGCACACGCTCGCCGAGACGCTGGAGAAGGAGGACGAACTCCAGACGAGGGCGGGCGCGTCGCAGGACCACACGATCGCGGTCGAGGCCTTCCTCGCCAAGGGGAAGCCGAAGTTCCTCGGGAGGTAGGGCGGGTGCCCCCCGTCCGGATCACCCGCCGACACTCGCGCGCGGCCCGGGACCGATCCGGACGCGACGGGCTACCGGCCGCCGCCCCGGGCCACGCAGTCGGCCAGATGGTCGTCGACCAGACCGCAGGCCTGCATCAGGGCGTAGGCGGTCGTGGGGCCGACGAAGCGGATGGACCGCTTCTTCAGGTCCTTGGCCAGCGCGGTGGACTCCGGGGTGACCGCGGGGACGTCGCCGAGGCCCCGCGGGGCCTGCCGCGTGGCCGGGTCGGGGGCGTGCGACCAGATGAGCGCGTCCAGCTCGCCCTGGTCCCAGCCGGCCAGCACCTTGGCGTTGGCGAGCGTGGCGTCGATCTTCGCGCGGTTGCGGATGATCCCGGCGTCGGCGAGGAGCCGCTTCTTGTCGGCGTCGGTGAACTCCGCCACGGCGGAGATCCTGAATCCGGCGAACGCGGCGCGGAAACCCTCACGGCGGCGCAGGATCGTCAGCCAGGACAGCCCCGACTGGAACGCCTCCAGGCAGAGCCGCTCGAAGAGGGCGTCGTCGCCGTGGACGGGGCGGCCCCACTCGGTGTCGTGGTAGGCGAGGTAGTCCTCCGTGGACAGGCCCCACGGGCAGCGCAGGCGGCCGTCCGCCGCCGGTTCGGCACCGCTCACCGCCCGCTCCCCTCGTCCTGGGGGCCGTCGGCGGAGGTGGACGGCTGCTCGCCGGGGCGCTTGAAGAGGTCGGGGCCGTTGACCGCGGTCGCCTGGGCACCGGCGAGCGCCGACTCCAGCTCCGCGATGTGGGCGTCCCGCTCGGCCAGCTCGGCGCCCAGTCTGCCGAGGGCCTCGTCCACGTCGGTCATGCGGTAGCCGCGCACGGCCATCGGCAGCCGCATGGCCTCGACATCGGCGCGGCCGACGGGACGGTTCGTGGGCAGCGGGTCGGTGAGCCGCTCGGGCTCGACGTCCTGCAGCACCGCGCTTCCGCCTCCGCCGACCACCGCCAGGGTGACCGCGGCCACGACCACGGCCATCGTCAGCAGCAAGAACCAGAACACGTGCATCTCCCCGGGAGCGGAATAGCTGTCCAGGTCAGATCGTGCCATGCGCCACTGACAGTTAGGGTCTCAGGCGCAGGCGAGCTATCAGGAGGAACCAGGGATGCGAAGCGCGGCGCTCAGGCTGGGGCGGCGGGAATTCGGGCCGGACGAGCCGGTGATCATGGCGATCGTGAACCGGACCCCCGATTCCTTCTACGACCAGGGCGCGACGTTCCGCGACGAACCCGCGCTCTCCCGGGTCGAGCAGGCCGTCGCGGAGGGCGCGGCGATCATCGACATCGGCGGGGTGAAGGCCGGCCCGGGCGAGGAGGTCACCGCCCGGGAGGAGGCCCGCCGCACGGTCGGTTTCGTCGCCGAGGTCCGCCGGCGCCACCCGGACGTCGTGATCAGCGTGGACACCTGGCGCCACGACGTGGGCGAGGCCGTCTGCGAGGCCGGGGCGGATGTGCTGAACGACGCCTGGGGCGGCGTCGATCCGAAACTGGCGGAGGTCGCGGCGCGGTACGGGGCGGGGCTCGTCTGCACGCACGCGGGCGGCGCGGAGCCCCGTACGCGGCCGCACCGGATCGCCTACGACGACGTGATGGCGGACATCCTGCGGGTGACCCTGGGGCTGGCCGAGCGGGCCGTGGAGCTCGGGGTCAGGCCGGACGGGATCATGATCGACCCGGGGCACGACTTCGGGAAGAACACCCGGCACTCCCTGGAGGCGACGCGCCGGCTGGACGAGATGACGGCCACGGGCTGGCCGGTGCTGGTCTCCCTCTCCAACAAGGACTTCGTCGGGGAGACGCTCGACAGGCCGGTGAAGGAGCGGGTGATCGGGACGCTGGCGACGACGGCCGTGTCGGCCTGGCTGGGAGCGCAGGTCTACCGGGTGCACGAGGTGGCCGAGACCCGGCAGGTCCTGGACATGGTCGCGTCCATCGCGGGCCACCGGGCACCGGCTGTCGCCCGGCGGGGCCTGGCTTAGATCCGGTCGGGCCCGGCGGGGCCCGACCTAGATCCGGGCCGACCGGGTCCGGGCGGGCCCGAAGGCCCGCCCGGGCGTCTACCGGCCGACCTCCTTCGTCACCAGCCGGACCGCCTCGTCCACGTCGTCCGTGACGTGGAACAGCATCAGGTCCCGCTCGGAGGCCTTCCCTCCCGCGACCACCGTGTCCCTCAGCCAGTCCACCAAACCGCCCCAGTACGCCGTGCCGAACAGGACGATCGGGAAGCGGGTGACCTTGCCCGTCTGCACCAGGGTCAGCGCCTCGAAGAGCTCGTCCAGCGTGCCCAGGCCGCCCGGCAGGACCACGAAGCCCTGGGCGTACTTCACGAACATCGTCTTCCTGACGAAGAAGTAGCGGAAGTTGACGCCGATGTCGACATGTGGATTCAGCCCGGACTCGAAGGGCAGCTCGATGCCGAGTCCGACCGAGACGCCCTTCGCCTCGCGCGCGCCCTTGTTGGCGGCCTCCATGGCGCCCGGTCCTCCGCCGGTGATGACGGCGAAGCCCGCTTCGACGAGCGCCTTGCCGATCCGTACCCCGGCCTCGTAGTCGGGCCCGTCCGCCGGGGTGCGCGCGGAGCCGAAGACGCTGATGGCGCTGGGCAGCTCCGCCAGCGCGCCGAAGCCCTCCACGAACTCCGACTGGATGCGCATGACCCGCCACGGGTCCGTGTGGACCCACTCGGAGTCCCCCTCGGAGTCCAGCAGCCGCTGATCGGTCGTGCCGGGCTGGACCTGGTCCCTGCGACGCAGCACCGGACCCATCCACTGTTCGTCCGGCTTCACCGCACCCTCGGGAATCTGTGCGCCCTCGGGGATCTGTGCGTCCTCCGGGTTGCCCATGACCTGCTCCCTCCGCCGACCTGCGATGTGCGTGTGTCGCTTCAGCGTAGATCGGCGGAGGTTACGCGCAGGGGAATGCCGTGAGTCAGCTGGTGAGCCAGGAGCGCAGGCGCTCCTCGCAGTGGGTGATCCGGTCGACCGAGACGTGCTCGTCGCGCTTGTGCGCGAACAGCGCGTCCCCGGGACCGTAGTTCACCGCGGGGACGCCGAGGGCACCGAAGCGGGACACGTCCGTCCAGCCGAACTTGGGCTGGGCGGTGCCACCGACCGCCTCCATGAACGCCTTGGCCGCGGGATGCGAGAGTCCGGGCATCGCGGCACCGGAGTGGTCGTCGAGGGTGAATTCGGCGACGCCGCAGTCCGCGAAGACCTCCCGGACGTGTGCCTCGGCCTCCTCTGCGGTGAGGTCGGGTGCGTACCGGTAGTTGACCACCACGGTGCAGGAGTCCGGGATGACGTTGGTGGCGACACCGCCCTCGATGCCCACGGCGTTGAGCCCCTCGCGGTACTCCAGGCCGTCGATGACCGGGCGGCGCGGTTCGTAGGCGGCGAGCCGGGCCAGGACGGGCGCGGCGGCGTGGATCGCGTTGGACCCCATCCAGCTGCGCGCGGAGTGGGCCCGCTCCCCGGCCAGCCGCAGGTGGACCCGGATCGTGCCCTGGCAGCCTCCCTCGACCTGCGCGTCGGAGGGCTCCAGCAGGACGGCGAAGTCCGCGTCGAGCCACTCGGGGTGCGCCTCGGCCACGTGTCCGAGGCCGTTGAGGTGGGCGGCGACCTCTTCGTTGTCGTAGAAGATGAACGTGAGGTCGCGGTTGGGCTCAGGGACCGTCGCCGCGATCCGCAGCTGGACGGCGACGCCCGACTTCATGTCGGAGGTGCCGCACCCCCACAGCACGCCGTTCGCGTCGAGCCGGGAGGGGACGTTGTCCGCGATCGGGACGGTGTCGATGTGCCCCGCGAGGACGACGCGCTCGGCACGCCCCAGTTGCGTCCTGGCCACGATGTTGTTGCCGTGGCGCTCGACGGTCAGATGCGGCAGCGGGCGCAGGGCCGCCTCGACGGCGTCGGCGAGGTCCTTCTCCTGCCCGCTGACCGACGGGAAGTCGACCAGCCGGGCGGTGAGCTCCGGGCCGTCCAGGGCGAGGTCGAGCGTGTGTCCATCCATGGCCACGAGCCTAAGGGACTTCACTCTCGGCCCCGGTCGTACCCTCCAGTACGGTGGGCCCCGTGCCCCGGACCAGCTCCACCACCCGCCGCAGCCGCCTCTTCCGTACGACGGCCGCCTTCGCCGTGCTCGTGGCGCTGGCCGGTTATCTGGCCGTGCAGTACCTCTCCGGCCACAAGGGGGCGCCCCGCTGCACCGTGGGCCCCTCCGCCGGGGGCGAGGGGCGTACGTACGAGCTGAGCCCGGACCAGGCCGCCAACGCGGCGACGATCTCGGCCGTGGGCACCACGCGCGGGCTTCCGGAGCGCGCGGTGACCATCGCGCTGGCGACCGCACTGCAGGAGTCCGCGCTGCGCAACATCGACCACGGCGACCGGGACTCGCTCGGACTCTTCCAGCAGCGCCCCTCGCAGGGGTGGGGGACCCCGGAGCAGATCATGGACCCGGTCTACTCGTCCGGGAAGTTCTACGAGCACCTCGCCGAGGTCCCGGGCTACTCGCGGCTGCCGCTCACCGTCGCGGCCCAGCGGGTACAGAAGAGCGGCTTCCCCCAGGCGTACGCCAAGCACGAGCCGGACGCGGAGCTGCTGTCGGCCGCGCTGACCGGGCGCGCCCCGGCCTCGCTGACCTGTTCGCCGCCCGCGGCCGCGGGCGCGGCCCCCGGGGACGCTGCCGAGGTGCGGTCCGATCTGGCGCGCACCTTCGGGAAGGACGTCCTGCCGTCCGCCGGGTCCGCGGGCGCGTCCGCCGCGAGCACGGTGTCGGTGCCCGTGCGGGACGCCGGCGACGCGGCGGACCGGCGCGGCTGGGAGCTCGCCCACTGGGCGGTCGCGCGTGCCGGGACCCTGCGGATCGACGAGGTCTCGTACGCGGGCAAGGTATGGAGCGCCGACACCGGATGGCGGACGGAACGCCCGGATGGCGAGAAGTCACCCGCGAGCACCGTCCGAATGCGGCTCGCTCAGTAGTACGCCCCGTCATCCGTGCGGGCCGTTCGGCCGCCGCCCGGCCGCCGCCCGCACCGCTTCACCCCCACCCTCTCCGGATCGGGTGATTCCCTTACGGGAGACCAGAAGTGACGGTTCATCAGGCACATGTCGCATGCACCGTTCGCCCGGGTTCCTCCGTTGCGGATTATCTGACGCATTACCCACTCTTTACCTCGGTGCCCCGCACCCTTCCCCGCCCCCGGACCGGTTGTTCAGTGCGTCCGATCACCGGACAGGCGGATTCCGCATCCGCCACGAACCCGTTGACGTCCCGCCGAAGGAGCATCATGTCCCTCCCCCTGACCCGTCGGATCGCCCGTGCCGCGCTGCTGATCGCCGCAGGTGCGGCCCCCGTGGTCGGCGCGGCCGGTGCCGCGGGTGCCGCGGGACTTCCGCAGACCCCCGCGCTCGGCGGCCTCACCTCGCTCGACGGCGCCGGCGTCAGCAACACGCTGGACTCCACCGCCAAGCAGGGCTCCTCGGTGGCCGACGAGACCGGCGGCAAGGTGGTCGGCACGACCCTGCCCGCCGCCGGCAAGACCCTGGAGAAGGCCGGCGACGCCGCGGGCGGCGAGCTGTCGACCGACACCCTGCCGACCGAGAGCCTGCCCACCAAGGGCCTGCCGATCGGCTGATCCACCGGCATCCGTACCGCACGGACACACGAAGGGGCCTCGGGGGTGCGCACTCCCGAGGCCCCTCGGCCGTTCACGGTCCGCTCCGCGGACCCCGGCTCAGGACAGCCGCTCGACGGCCGCGTCCACGCGCTCGTCCGAGGCGGTGAGCGCCACCCGTACGAAACGGTCACCGGCACTCCCGTAGAAGTCGCCGGGCGCCACGAGGATGCCGATCTCCGCCAGATGCGCCACGGTCTCCCAGCACGGCTCGTCGCGCGTGGCCCAGAGGTAGAGGCTCGCCTCGCTGTGCTCGATCCGGAAGCCGTGGGCCTCCAGTGCCGCCCGCAGCGCACTGCGCCGCCGCGCGTAGCGCGCCCGCTGCTCCGCCACGTGCGCGTCGTCGCCGAGCGCCACGGCCGTCGCCGCCTGGACCGGCGCGGCGGTCATCATCCCGCCGTGCTTGCGGATCTGGAGCAGTTCGCCGAGGACGGCCGCGTCGCCCGCGACGAAGGCCGCGCGGTACCCGGCGAGGTTGGAGCGCTTGGAGAGCGAGTGGACGGCGACGACGCCCTCGTACGTACCGCCGCAGACGTCCGCGTCGAGCACGGAGACGGGTTCGGCCTCCCAGCCGAGCTCCAGGTAGCACTCGTCGCTGAAGACCAGCACCCCGTGCTCGCGCGCCCAGGCCACGATCCGGATCAGCTCGTCCTTCGGCAGGACGCGGCCCGTCGGGTTGGACGGGGAGTTGAGCCAGAGAAGCTTCAGGCCCTCCGGGTCCAGCTCCGTCGGGTCGTCGTAGACGACGGGCTCGGCACCGCAGAGCCGCGCGCCGACCTCGTACGTCGGGTAGGCGAGGCGCGGGTAGGCGACCTTGTCGCCGGCACCGAGGCCGAGCTGGGTCGGCAGCCAGGCCACCAGCTCCTTGGAGCCGACGACGGGCAGCACGTTCTCGTGCGTCATCCCGACCGCGCCGAGCCGGCGCTCCGTCCAGCCGGTCAGGGCGTCACGCAGCGTCTCGGTGCCCCACACCGTCGGATAGCCGGGGCTGTCCGCCGCGGCGACCAGCGCCCGCTGGATCAGCTCGGGCACCGGGTCGACCGGCGTGCCGACCGACAGGTCCACGATGCCGTCCGGATGGGCCCCGGCCGTCGCCTTGTAGGGCGCGAGCCTGTCCCAGGGGAAGGCCGGGAGGCGGGAGGAGACGGGAACTGCTGCGGACACGGAACTCTGCTTTCTCGTACGGGGGCGTGGCAGCCCGGAAACACCTCGGTCCCGCACGGTGACGAGCCGTGCGGGACCGGGCGGCGCTGGTGCGGCCGTCTACTGGTTCTGCGGCGGCAGCGCGGCGATGAACGCGTGGTCGCGCTCGATGAGACCCAGCTTGGAGGCGCCACCCGGGGAGCCGAGATCGTCGAAGAACTCGACGTTGGCCTTGTAGTAGTCCTTCCACTCCTCGGGGGTGTCGTCCTCGTAGAAGATGGCCTCGACCGGGCAGACCGGCTCACAGGCGCCGCAGTCGACGCACTCGTCCGGATGGATGTACAAGGACCTGGAGCCCTCGTAGATACAGTCGACGGGGCACTCTTCGATGCAGGCCTTGTCCTTCACGTCGACACAAGGCTGCGCGATGACGTAGGTCACGCTGTCGTTCCTCCTCGGTAGGGCGTTGGCTCTCGCGCGGGAGCGCGGCGTCGTCGATGCCCGCCCCTAGTATCTCCGTTCCGGGGCACGATCCGAACAGGAGGGGCGGACAGAGCTGTGGAATTCACCATGGGCGGACGGCTCGAGGTTCGCATGACACCTGCTGACGTGGGCAAACGCGTATCCGTGCGGCGCGCCGTCGGCCCGGTCGGCGAGGGCGCGAAGTTCACCGACACGCTCGGGGTTCTCACATCGTGGGACGACGGAGTGGTGTCGGTCACGACGAGGAGCGGCGAGATCGTCCGCATCGCGGAATCCGCGCTGGTGGCGGGCAAAGTGGTTCCACCGGCCCCGGCGCGCCGCAGGGGACCCGCCGCGTCCTTCGCCGAACTCGCCCTGGCCACCGCGCGCGCGTGGCAGCCGGTGGAGAGCGAGCCGCTGGGCGAATGGCGGCTGCGCGCGGCCGGCGGTTTCACCCGTCGCGCCAACTCCGTGCTGCCGCTGGGCGATCCGGGGATGCCGCTCGGCGAGGCGCTGGGGCGGGTCGGGCGCTGGTACGGCGAACGGGGCCTGCCCGCCTACATCCAGACCGCCACCGGCGCCGAGGGCACGCAGGAGCGGCTCTGCGCGGACCTGGAGGAACTCGGATGGCGGCGCGAGGTGACGGCCGAGGTGCGCGTCGCGGCCCTGGCCCCGATCGGCGACCTGGACGTGGACGTCTCCGCCGTGCGGCTGTCCCGGCGGCCGGACGAGGCGTGGCTCTCCCGCTACCAGCGCTTCGAGACCCCGGGACCCGAGGTGCTGAAGGTGCTGGGATCGGGCCCCTCGGTGTGGTTCGCCTCCGTGCCGGGCGACGATGCGGCGGGGGTACCCGCCGCGATCGGGCGCTGCGTGGTGGACGGCCGCTGGACCGGGTTCATGGCCGTCGAGGTGGGCCCGGAGCACCGCAGGCGCGGTCTCGCGACGGCCGTCATGGCCGCACTGGCCCGCACGGCCCTGGACGAGGGCGCCTCGGCCGCGTGGCTCCAGGTGGAGGCGGACAATGGAGGTGCCCGTGCGCTGTACGACGGCATGGGCTTCGCCACCCACCACCGCTACCACCACTTCCGGTCCGCGTAGCGGAGACAGCAGCGGGGACACGTGACACACATGAGTGCCGAGGATCCGGGCAGGGCCGAGCGGCGGCAGCGGTTCGCCGAGGAGGCGCGCGCCGAACGGCCGGACCTCGCGCTCCTCTGCCTGCTGCTGGGCGGTGAGGCGTCCCCGCCCTCGGCCGGGGACGCCGATCCGTACGGCGTCGATGCCGCGCAGATCGAGCTGGACCGGCTGGCCGGTCTCCTCCCGTACGGCGCCCGCGCCCCCCGCACGTGGGCGTCCGCGCTCGCCGAACTGCTCGGCGAGCGCTGCGGTTTCGCGGGCTCGTCACAGGACTACCAGCGGCTGGACTCCTCGGTGCTCCAGCAGGTGCTCCGGCGCCGCAGAGGGCTCCCGATCCTGTTGTCCGTGGTCTGGATCGAGGTCGCCCGGCGGGCGGGCGCCCCGGTCTACGGGGTGTCGCTCCCGGGCCACTACGTGGTCGGCTTCGGCGACCCGGCCGAGCGGGTGCTGGCCGATCCCTTCGCGGGCGGCGCCCCGCTGAGCGGCGAGGACGCGGAGCTGATGGTGACCGGGACGACGGGAGAGCGGCTGAAGGACTCGATGCTGGTGCCGGCCAGGCCGCTGGAGACGGTCCTGCGGATCCTGAACAACATCCGGGCCTGGGCGGCGGCGCGCCCCGAGCGCACGGATGTGGCGCTGTGGGCGCTGGAACTCTCCCTGCTGCTGCCCTCCCACCCCGCCAGGCTCCGCTACGAGCGGGCCCAGCTCCTCGTGCAGCGCGGAGAGTTCCTGCGCGGGGCGGCGGAGATGGACGAGTACGCGGAGATCGTCGACGGGATCGAGCCGACGGCGGCCGAGGCCATCCGACACCGCGCCCAGGCCGCCAGAGCGCTGCTGAACTAGGGCCGCCCGTCTGGATCATGCCGGGCTGCACCTGCTCTTCACCCCGGGCGTCCACCACGTCGACCGGCCCATCGAGATCGACCGTGCGAACACCGTCGCCCTCGGCCTCGGACTCGCCACGATCATCCCGGACAACGGCGTGACCGCGATCAAGGTCGGCGACGTCGACGGCGTCAAGCTCGCCGGACTCCTCGTCGACGCGGGGACGCAGAACTCCTCGGTCCTCGTCCAGGTCGGGCACCTGCGGCCGGGCCCCTGCCGTGTCCGCAACCCGGCGGAGCCGCTCAGACCACGCAGAACTCATGGCCTTCCGGGTCGGCCATCTCCACATGGTCGGGCCGCCCCTGGAACTCGTGCACCCGGACCACCGTGCCACCGGCGGCCGTCAGCCGCTCCACCGCCGCGGACACCCGGGGCCACCTGGTCTCCCACGGGGTCTCACGGCCACCGCCCGCCTGCACGTCGAGGTGCAGGCGGTTCTTCGCCGTCTTCGGCTCCGGGACCTTCATGAAGGACAGGCTCGGACCCCTGCCGTCCGGGTCGGACAGGTAGGCACCGTCACCCCACTCCTCCTCCGGGACGTCGTGGTGGACGAACCACTCCTCCCAGGTGCCGAATCCGGCCGGCGGCGGCTTCTCCACGTACCCCAGCGCGAGGGCCCAGAAGCCCGCCAGCGCCTTCGGGTGCGCGCAGTCGATCGTCAGGTTCCACCTGGTGGACATGGATCCGCCTCCTTGCGTAGGCCGGCCTTCCCCGGCCCCACCGTCGGCGCGGCCTGGACCGGATGACACCGCCCCCGCCCGGAGATCGGACGGGGGCAGTCGTACGGTGCGGAGGTGGTCAGCCCTCGCCGTTCAGGTCGATCGCGGCGGTACGCTCGGCGGGAGTCCTGCCGAGCAGCGCGCCCTGCATGGCCTGGGCCACGTCGTCGGCGCTGACCTGGTGCTTCTTCCCGTCACCCTTGGTGATCATGATGCCGTCGAAGACACCGTCCAGGAGCGTGTCGATCGCCTTCTTGTCGTAGACCTCGACCAGCCTGCCGTCGACGGGCTTCATGGACAGGATCTGCGGCAGGGACCTGGCGGGCCCGAAGTCGATCTGCTTGGGACCGGCCTTGATGGTCACCAGCCCGGACATCGCCGGCTCGGCGAACTCCTTCATCGCCCGGTCCAGTTCGGCCTTGGTGATGGTGGGTTCGTGCGCGGTCACGGGCAGTTCGACGACGGCTGCCTCGCCGGTCTGGACCTGCGCGCGGTAGGCGTCGCGCACGGAGATCATCGACCGGTTGACGTCCAGCGACGTCCCCGGCTTGCCGGGGACGGCCACGGCCTTGTTCGGCTCGAAGACGATCGTGGCGTCGTTGGCGGAGCCGGAGACGCCGGCCAGGTCGGTCAGCGCGACCCCGAGCTTCTCCTCGTCGACCGGGATCACCGGGTCGGCGGGGCGCGCCCCGCCGAACAGGGAGCCGATCACCGAGACCGGGTTGTAGTCGCTGCCCGCGGCTCCGCGGACGGTCTCCTGGCTGTCCAGGGTGAGACCGGCCTTGTCGGGGGCGAGCTCCTCCTCCTTGCCGTCCACGGACAGCTTCAGAGGTGCCTGGGCGCGCTTGCCGAGGGCGGCCTCGAGCTTGGTGACCGCCTCCTCCTTCGAGCCGCCGCCGATGTCGACCCCGAGCACGGTGGTGCCCTTGGGGACCTCGGAGTGGTTCATCAGCAGCCCGGCGCCGTAGGCCACGCCGAACAGCACGAACACGGCCACACCCAGGAGGACCAGCTTGGAACGGCCCTTCCTGGCGGGCGGCGCGGCCTTGGGAGCTGGCCGCGGGGCGGGCGCGGGAGCCGGGGCGCCCGGATCCGACGATCCGCCGCCCAGGGGGCCCTCGGGCGGCCGGATCCCACCGGGTCCGCCCGGGAACGCCGAGCGGGGCTCCGAGGGGATGACGGGGATACCGCTGGTGAGCGTGTCTCCGGAGACGTTGCCGCCGGCGCCCTGCCCGGGTGCGGGGGCGGGAGCCTGCGGCGTCAGGATCGCGGTGTCGTCCGACATCCGGGGCGGTACGCCGCCGGGGCCGCCAGGCCGGGGACCGGACGGGCCACCGGGACCTGCCGGGCCGCCCGCTCCGGGCAGACGGTCGAGGTCCGGCGTCAGCGACGAACTCCCGGTGACCGGGCCGGTGGTGGGCCCGGAGGGACCCGGCATGCCCGGCGGCCGCATGCCGGCGTTCGGCGCGGGCCGCGGACCCGTGGGGCCGCC
>NZ_NEUF01000132.1:0-19372 GCF_002910915.1 Streptomyces sp. SM10
GAAGGCGGCCAGCCGGGCCAGGAACTGCCGGGTCGGCGCCGTGAGGTCCGTACCCCTCGAACTGCGCAGCAGAAGTCGTGCTCCCAGGCGCAGTTCGAGTCGGTGGATGCGCCGGGTGAGAGCCGACTGGCTGATGGAGAGGACGGCCGCGGCGCGGTTGATGCTGCCGTGGTCGGCCACCGCGCGCAGGAGATGAAGGTCCTCCACGTCGACCTGCACCGACTCGTCGGGCAGCGCCGGCGGGGCCTGGAGGCCGAGGGCGGCGGTGGTGCGGCGCTCCAGACCCGCCCGTTGCTCACGCAGCCACTCCGCCCACCAGGGATCGTGGAGCATCTCGCCGTGGTGCCCGGCGAACCTGCTCAGGCAGCGTGTCGTGAGCAGGGCGGCCAGCTGCTGGGCCAGTGCTCCGGGGACTACGGCCGGATCGACCAGGAGCCCGGCGGCACGCCGTGGACGCTCCACCAGTGAGCGGCGCACCAGCGAGGGCGCGAAGACGGCGGGGC
The DNA here is from genome assembly GCF_002910915.1 of Streptomyces sp. SM10. Classification (GTDB taxonomy): domain Bacteria; phylum Actinomycetota; class Actinomycetes; order Streptomycetales; family Streptomycetaceae; genus Streptomyces. The sequence goes on from NZ_NEUF01000132.1 coordinate 504, forward strand.
AGGCGGGCGATCCGAGTCCGATCGCGTCACCGCGCCGCAGCATCCCCCGCGCCACGGACGCCCCGGTGACCTGGATGCGGGCGGGCGGGGTGAGGCCGGCGGACTGGTAGACCCGGCTCACCAGGACCTCCCCCCGGGGCCCGGCTTCCGAGACCCAGTTCTCCTCGCTCAGATCGGCGAGGGAGACCGTGTCACGGCCCGCCAGCGGATGCCCGACGGGCAGTGTCACCCAGAGCGGGTCGTCCAGGACCTCGTACGTGCGAACGGTGCGGTCGACCGCGTGGGAGAGTGCGTCCAGGCCCCAGGTGTGCGCGGCGTCCACCCGGTAGCCGTCGAGCTGGCGGAGCACCTGGAGCGGTGTGTCGTGACTGACCGACAGGAGGATGCCCAGGGTGTCGGCCGCGTCCTCGACCAGATCCTCCATCAGGGGTTCGGCTGTGGCGATGTTGAGGATGCGGGGGGCGTTGAGCGCCTCGGTCCCACGCCCGTAGATCTCCGTCTGCACGGCCTGGTCGACCTGGCGGAAGAACCGCCGCCCGGCCACGAGCACCCTGGCGCCGTCCTGGCTCAGCCGCGCGGCGGGGGCACCGCGCAGCGTCAGCCGCAGCCCCGTGGCCTGGTCCAGCCGGTCGAGCCGGCGCTGGGCGGCCGGCGCTCTCAGCCCCGCCCTGCGGGCCGCTTCGGCGAGATCACCGCACTGTCCGATCGCATCCAGCAGCCGCAGATCCGGACGCGAGAAGGGCAACCGGGTCAACCGGCCGGGAGCGGAGGGCACATGTATCGCAGAAGGCACGGACGGCTTCCTTACGGTTATGGATGACGCCTCTTCTTCACCTGTGACGGCCTGTTGCGGCTCACGTTAGGCAGGCGTTCTCTTCTTCCGCTCCTCTCACTTCTCTCGCCCCGGAGCGGCTCCCGGACGGCCCCCTGGACCGGCCCCGGGCAGCACGACGGCGGGCGCCGCGCAGTGCGGTGCCCGCCGGGGAAGGACGTGGCTCAGGCCTGGTCGGTGGGGCGGATGAAGATCTCGTTGACCGTGGCGTGCGGGGGCGCGGTGACGGCGTACAGGACGGCGTCGGCGATGTCCTCGCTCTGCAACTGGCGTATTCGGGCGACACGTTCGGTGATCGCCGCCTTGGACGGCGCGTGGGTGATGTGGTCGCGCAGTTCGGTCTCCACGGTGCCGGGCTCGATGACGACCACCCGCACGCCGCGCTCGGTGACCTCCTGGCGCAGCCCCTCGCTGAAGCCGTTGACGGCGAACTTGCTGGCGTTGTAGACCGCGCTGCCGCGGCCGACGACACGGGCGGCGATGGACGAGATCTGGACGATCGTGCCCTGGTTCCTGATCAGTTCCGGCAGGGCCGCGTGGGTCATGTACATCAGACCCATGACGTTGGTGTCCATCATCCGGGTCCAGTCCGTGGTGTCGGCGTCCTCCACCGGACCCAGCAGCATCAGCCCGGCGTTGTTCACCAGGATGTCGAGCCGTCCGAGCGTGTCCAGGGCGGAGCGCACGGCGGCCGCCACGGCCTGCTCGTCGGTGACGTCCAGGCCGATGACCTGGACCGTGGCGCCCTTGGACTCCAGCTCGACGCGCAGCTCCTCGAGGCGGTCGGCGCGGCGGGCGGCGAGGGCGACCGAGGCCCCGGCCGCGGCGAGGGCATGGGCGGTCGCCCGGCCGATCCCTGAACTGGCTCCTGTGACGAGTGCGACTTTTCCCTCTAGCGATGAACTCATGTGGTCCTCGTTCTCGGGGTGTTGGGCCGAAGCTGGGATTCGGCCATCAAACGTCCGACGGTACGGCGCGCCGACCGTAGCAGCCGGGCGGACGGCAGGTGAACGGCTCCCGGCGGCCGCTGTTATGTGCGTTCGTGGCTGGTTATGCAGGTCGGGCCGCCCCGAAGGGGAGGCCGCGACGCGGGCGGTGAGGATGGGGCCGCTACTTCACGTCGGCATGCCCGTGCAGCGATAGGTGGGACCCCCATGACGCAGGACGCAGCATCTCCGAAGGCGACGGCCGCGCCGTCCTACCCCATGGAGCGCGTCTCCCCGATCGATCCGCCGCCCCCACTCGCCCTCCTGAGGTCAGGCCCCGCCGCGAGCCGCATCACGATGTGGGACGGCAGCCAGGTGTGGCTGGTGACGGCGCACCCGCACGTCCGCGCCGTGCTCGGCGACCGCAGGTTCACCGCGGTGACCAGCGCCCCCGGCTTCCCGATGATGACGACCACGTCCCCCCTGGTGCGGGACAAGCCCCATACCGCCTCCTTCATCCGCATGGACGACCCCGACCACTCACGCCTGCGGTCCATGCTCACCCGCGACTTCCTGCACGGCAGGGCCGAGGCGATGCGGCCGGTGCTGCGCGAGCACCTGGACGAGATGCTGGCCGCGCTGGTCCGGGGCGACCGCCCCGTGGACCTGGTGCGCGGGCTGACGATCCCGGTGCCGTCCCGGGTCATCGCCCTGCTGTTCGGTGTGTCCGACGAGCAGCGCGAGCTGATCGAGAACCGTGCGGGAGTCCTCATCGACCGCGGCTACCCGCCCGCGCAGGTCGCCGCCGCCCGCGACGAGCTGGACGGCCTGTTGCGCGACGTGGTCGAGGAGCGCATGCGGATGCCGGAGCCGGGCGACGACCTGCTGAGCCGGCTGGTCGTCGACCAGGTGCGCACGGGGAAGCTGACCGTCGAGGAGATGGTCCCGATGTGCCGGCTGCTGCTGGTGGCCGGACACGGGACGACGACCAGCCAGGCCAGCCTCAGCCTGCTGAGCCTGGTGACCGACCAGGGGCTGTCCGACACGCTGGCCAAGGACCCTGAGCTGCTGCCCAAGGCCGTCGAGGAACTGCTGCGTTACCACTCCATCGTGCAGAACGGGCTCGCCCGTGCGGCGCTGGAGGACGTGGAACTGGGCGACGTGACGATCCGCGCCGGCGAGGGCGTCGTCGTGTCGCTGTCCGCGGGCAACCGCGACGCATCGGTCTTCCCCGACCCCGACACCCTGGACCCCCAGCGCGACGCCCGCCGCCATCTCGGCTTCGGCCACGGCATCCACCAGTGCCTCGGCCAGTGGCTGGCCAAGGTGGAGCTGGAGGAGATGCTCGCCGCCGTACTGCGCTGGATGCCCGGCGCCCGACTCGCCGTCCCGTTCGAGGAACTCGACTTCCGGCACGAGGTGTCCAGCTACGGCCTCGGCGCGCTCCCGGTGACCTGGTGAGCGGCGCCCGGCTGACCGTGGCCGTGGACACGGACGCCTGCTGCGCGATGGGCCGGTGTGCGGCGACGGAGCCGCAGGTCTTCGACCAGGACCCGGACACAGGCACCGTGGTCCTGCTCCAGACCGAACCACCGCCCGGCCTGCACGAGACCGTCCGGCTCTGCGCCGAACTCTGCCCGTGCACGGCCATCACTGTCACCGAGGACTGACACCACCGGTCGGCAACGGCCGTCGAGGAGCGATGATGATCGATCTGCCCGGTTCCGACGTCTCCGTCCACCCGGACGCGCAGGCCTCGCTCGACGCGGACGGCACTCCGCTCGGGCGCCGAACCCGCTGGGCCGTGGAACTGCTCACCACCCGCGAGGCGCCCCGGGAGGAGGACCTGTCCCGGAACTTCGTCCCCGTCTTCCTCGCCCGGCACCCCCGAGGCTTCGGGGCGGTGCTCGAACAGTGGCGCGGACTGGGCCCGTTCACCGTCACCGACTACCAGCCGGTGGCCCACAAGTCCTGGGTCACCCTGACGGGTCCGGCCGGGGTCCGCTCCACGCTGTCGCTGACGCTCGACTCCTCCGGGCTGATCCGGGTACTGCACCTGGGGCCCGAGACGGTGACCCCTCCGGTGCACGCGTGGGAGGACCTGGAGCGGGCGCTGGAACAGCCAGGGGTGACCTGGTCGGCGCTGGTGACGCGGACGGACGGCGCTGCGACCGAGACGCTGTACGCCAAGGACGCCGACCGGCCGATGCCCAACGGCTCCTCGTACAAGCTCTACCTGATGCGGGCGCTTGCGGAAGCGGTGGCCGCGGGCGCCGTGGGCTGGGACGACGAGGTGACGGTCAGGCCGGCCCTGCGCAGCCTGCCCACCGGCGACATGCAGGAGCTGCCCGACGGCACCCGGGTCTCCGTGCGCGAGACGGCGTACAAGATGATCGCGATGAGCGACAACACCGCCGCCGACCTGATCCAGGACCTCCTGGGCAGGGAGGCGGTGGAGAGGGCGGTCGTGGCGGGCGGACACAGCGATCCGTCGCTGCTGCGGCCGTTCCTGACGAGCCATGAGGTCTTCGAGATCGGCTGGGGCGCACCCGGGATCCGGGCCGAGTGGGAGGCCGCGGACGAGGCGGGCCGCAGGAGCCTGCTGGAGCGGATCGCCGGCCCCATGACCGTGCGCGGCTCCGATCTCGGACCGACCGTCCACCGGCTCGGCCTGGACTGGCACATGAGCGCCTGGGACGTGGCCAGGGTCCTCGGCGCCCTGGCCGACGACGGGACGGCGGACACGAGCGGGGCCGTCGACGCGATCCTGACGGCGTACCCGGGCATCCCGGTCGACGTGGCCCGCTGGCCCCGTGTGGTGTTCAAGGGCGGGTCGTGCCCCGGCGTGATGATGTTCTGCTGGCTGCTGGAGGACCCCGACGGAGTCCGGTACACGCTCGTGCTCCAGCAGTGCGCCGACGACCAGAAGCTCATCGGGGACGGCCAGTTCCTGAGGGGGACGGGCGGCCGGGTCATCGAGTCCGGTCTCCTCTCCGGTACCTCCCGGTGACCGCCCGGGACCGGTCGCTGGCCGTGCTGGTGGCCGTGCTCTGGGGGCTGAACTTCCTCGCCGTGCGGGTCGGCCTCGACCACTTCCCGCCCTTCTTCCTGGCCGCGCTGCGCTATCTGGTGCTCGCGGTTCCCGTGGTCCTGTTCGTGCCCCGCCCGGGGGTGCCGCTGCGCTGGCTGCTCGGATACGGACTCGGCTTCGGCGTCGCCCAGTTCGGGCTGCTCTTCCTCGCCATCGAGCAGGGCATGCCCTCCGGTCTGGCGTCCGTGGTGGTCCAGGCCTCGGCGCCCTTCACCGTGCTGCTGGGGGCCCTGCTGCTGCGTGAACGCGTCACCGGGCGGCAGCTGGCGGGCATCGGGCTCGCGGTCGCGGGGATGGCCGTGATCGCGGTGGACCGCGCGCGCACGGCACCGCTGCTGCCGCTGGTGCTGACCGTGCTGGCCGCGGCCGGCTGGGCGGTGGGCAACCTGGCCAGCCGGCAGGCCAAGCCGCAGTACCCGCTGCGGTTCGCGCTCTGGATGGCGGTGATCCCGCCCGTGCCGCTGCTCGCGCTGTCGGCCGTGATGGAGGGGCCGGGCACCGGATGGCGGGCGCTGGGATCGGCGTTCGGCCCCGACGGCTGGCCGAGCCTGGTCGCGCTCGTCTACATCGCGGTGCTGGGCAGCGTCGTGGGATCCGGGATCTGGACGGCCCTGCTCAAGCGCTACCCCGCAGGAGTCGTGGCCCCGTTCTCCATGCTCGTGCCCGTGGTCGGCATGGCCGGCGCCTGGCTGGCACTGCACGAGCGCCCCAGCGGATGGGCGGTGACCGGCGGTGCCGCCGTGGTCGCGGGGGTGCTGCTCGGCACGGGCTGGCTGCCCCGCTTCCTGCGGGAGCGCAGGAACGCGACGGCCGTCCCCCGCGTCCCGGAGGAGGGCGGAGGACGGCCGTCGGGCGGTCAGACCGCGGGGGCGACCGGCGCTTCCCAGGAGACGAAGCGCTCCTGAGGGACGAAGCCCATCGCCTCGTTGAGGGCGATCATCGGGCGGTTGTCGTCGGCGTTGGCCGTCTCGATCAGCTTCACCAGGGGCTCGTACTCACGCACATGGGCGAGATTCGCGAGCTTCATCAACAGCCCCAGGCCGTGGCCGCGGTGCCGGGCGGCCACCACCGTCATGCCCTGGAGGAGGTGCTCCGGATTGCCGGTGGTCTTGGAGGCGCTGGTGAAGCCCGCGAGTTCACCGGTCTCCTCGTGCACGACACCCACGTGGTACGCGCGCCGGCCGCGGCCCACCCGCATCCGCTCGTAACGCCGCACATGGCTGGTACGGACCGCCTCCGGGCCCTGGTCCCAGGACTCCGGCCCACTCGCGCCGAGCGACTGCCCGAGCTCGGACACGGCGACCGCGAACCCGTCGGGCGTGATCGTCCCCCACCGCTGGAGCCGGTAGCCGGCCGGGACCTCCGGGATGCCGCCGGCCAGCGGGTCGTGCCGGGCCAGGTCGAGCCACTGGTGGACGCCCTCCGGGCCCTCGGCGGGGGCGGCGCCCACCGCTGCCGCGAACGCGGCCGGGCCCCCGTCCCGGGCCGGCCCGCCGGGCAGCGCCTGGACCAGGTCGGCGACCAGGAGGGTGCGGCCGTGCTCCCCCGCCAGGGCACGGGCCCGCCGCACGAGGGCGGTCCCGATCCCCTGCCGGCGCTCCTTCGGGGCCGTCAGCAGCTGGTCGACGACGGCGACGGGAGCTCTGTCGGGGAGGACGAGGCGGACCGCGCCGACGGCCTGGCCGCCGAGGAAGGCGACCTCGCCGGCCAGGACGGTGTCCGGCGGCGCGAAGCGCACCGAGCCCACCAGGTCGGCCGCGCAGGGCGGGGCCGCGGAGAGCGGTACGTCGTCCGCGCCGTCCGTGGTCAGCCGGAGCCAGGCCTCCAGCGTGGCCGGGTCGCCGGCGTCCAGCGGGACGAAGCGGAGATTCGCTGCTGCGTCGTTCATACGGTGTCGGTCTCCCGGTCGGTGGGGTGTTCGGTGACGCCCATGGCCTGGATGTCGTACAGGCCGAAGGCGGGGTGGACATAGACGTTGGTGACGCGGGGCCCCCGGTAGTGCAGGGTCTTGTCGTGGACCAGCGGGAGGATGACCGCGTGGTCCATGACCCGGCGCTCCACCTCGCGCCACAGTCCGGCGCGGGTGGCGGGGTCGGCGGTGTGCAGCCCGGTGTCGATGAGTTCGTTGACCTTCGGGTCGTCGAGCTCCGCGATGTTCCAGTTGCCGCCGCCGGGCCGGATCAGCCGGCCGTCCACCAGAGGGGCCAGGAAGCCGTACTCGGTGGGGAAGTCGGCGCCCCAGTCGGTGACGATCAGACCGAGGCCGTGCTCGCGGATCGTCTCCGGCGACCCCGCACCCCGGCTGAAGTACGTCGCGACGTCCAGTTCCTTGACGGTCAGCCGGATGCCGACCCGGGCGAGCGACTCCACGACCGCGTCGGCGACCAGCCTGAACTTGCCGCGCTGGGTGCCGATGACGGCGTCGAAGCCGTCGGGCAGCCCGGCGGCCCGGAGTTCGGCCCGGGCCGCGTCGAGGTCACCGCGCAGATCGGGCCCGGTCGGGTAGCGGTCCAGCGGCTGGTGGGCGGGGAGCCGGGGCGGGAAGAGAGCGGTGGTCAGGTCACCCCCGGTGACCGGGCCCCCGCGGGCCTCCTGGAGCAGGATCTTGTCGGCCGCGTAGTGCACGGCCCGCCGCACGTGCACGTTGCCGAAAGGCGGGATGTGCGGCTGGAGGGAGACGAAGTGCAGGAAGCTCGTCTTCGGGTTGTCGGTGCGTGAGCGCAGCACCGGGTCGTCGGCCAGCCGGTTCTGGGCGGCGTGCTGGAGGCCGCGCCCCTCCAGGTTGATGTCGAACTCCCCGGCCGTCAGGCGCTCGTCCATCTCGTCGTGACCGAGACCGATGGTGACGTCCACCCGGTCCGGCAGGGCGGGATGCACCGGATCGGTCGCCCGGTCCCAGTGGGGGTTGCGTTCCAGCAGGAGCCTGCTGCCCGGACGGTGCTCGGCGACCCGGTAGGGCCCGGTGCAGCGCGGGTCCTCCCCGTAGCGCGCCCCCGTGTCGGCGTGCCGGGGCACCGGGGCGACGCAGGGCTGTGCCATCAGATGGTCGAAGTCTGAGAACGGCGTCCGCAGCCGGAAGACGATCGTGCGCGGGTCCGGGGTGAGCACGGAGGGCAGCCCGTCACCGCCCTCCCGGTAGGGCCCGGCGTACGGGCGGTCCGGGTCGTCCAGGAGCGGCACCAGGTAGGTGGGGCCGCCGGGGAGCACGTCCTGGGCGAAGATCCGCTGCACGGCGTACCGCACGTCGGCCGAGGTCACCGGTGTGCCGTCGTCGAAGAGGACGCCCTCGCGGAGCCGGTAGGTCCACGTCCGGTTGCCGTCGCTCGGAACTCCGGGCGCCTCGGCGAGATCGGGTACGGGCACCAGGCCGGCCGGTCCCGGGTCGGTGGGGTAGGCCATCAGGGTGCGGTTGAGCAGCCGTTGCAGCAGCCACACCCAGACGTAGTAGGTCCTCGCGGGGTCCAGGGAGTCGACGTCGGCCGACGAGACCAGCCTCAGTGTGCCCCCGCGACGGCCGGAGGGGGCGACCGTCGCCCCGACGGCGGCGTTCCAGCCGCCGCCTTCCTCGAGTTCGGTGGCGGCGCTCATCGTGTGGTCGTCTCCCGGTCGTCGGCGGGCGCGCCCGCGGTGCCTTCGGTGCGGCCCAGCGGCAGCAGGTAGGAGCGCTGTTCGCTGACCGAGCAGCCGCGGGCCAGCTTGGCCTTGACGCTGCCGATCCCGGCATGCAGGACGGTGGCGCCCTCCTTGGCGGCGGCATCCAGCACCTGGTAGTAGAGGACGTCGTAGTAGAGCGGCAGCCTGCCCTGGGCCTCGTAGTCGAACCCGGCGCGGTGGCCGTACCACTGCTCCTCGCCGCGGGCCCGCGACCGCAGCACCATGCCGAAGCCGATCACGGTGCCCCGCTGCCGGGCCACGGACACCAGGACGTCATCGCCCATGATCTCGGCGATCCGGCCGATCATGCGGCCGGAGCCCTCGTCGCTGGCCGGATTCCCGTACTTGCGCAGGAGGTTCGCGTCGAGCTGCCCGAGGCGGGGGGCGAGCGCCTGGGTGAGCGGTTCGACGTTCACCTCGACGCCCGCCTCCGCGAGCGCGCGCCGCTCCAGGCGCACCCGCCGGCGGCGGTGGGCGCTCATCTCCTCGACGAACTGCTCGAAGCCGCCCGTCGGGATGTCCAGCCAGGCGTAGTGGTCGGACGGATGGTGGCGGTAGCCCCGCTTCTCCAGCAGGGCGACCAGAGCGGTGTCGCGCACGTCGACGTGCGGGAAGCAGACGGTGGCCGCTCCCCGGTCCACCGCCATCCCCTCCGCCCTCTCCAGCAGGGCGGCCAGGTCGCCCTCGGCGGCCTCCGGGGAGGCGAGGGCCCGGGTGCGGCCGAGATGCCGCCCTCCGCAGACCAGCGAGGGCAGCAGGCTGTCAGGATCGCCCCCGGCGACCTCGCGCAGCACCCCCGACGCCTCGGGAACCTCCTGCTCCAGGGCGCGCTTGAGCATCGCGTCCGGCCGGGCGAGCAGCCAGGCGACCGAGGTGTCGGCCCAGGCGGTGACCAGCCCGGCCACCGGGACGCCGCCCCGCTCACGCACCAGGAAGTCCATCGCCGTACCGGAGTTGTGCTCCTGCACGGTCAGCCACCGGGGAGTCTGGAAGAAGTCCTCCGCCCCCAGCAGCGAGTTCCAGCCCGCCTCGTCCAGACCGGCCGCGGCCGCGACGGGGCGTACACCGTCCGGCCCCGCGGTATACGGGCTCACCGAAGGTCTTCCTCGACGACGAAGTCCAGCAGGGCGGCGGCCTTGTCCGCGAGCTCCTGGGCGGCCACCCGGTCGGGGCCGTTGCAGTACGTGAAGCCGACGCAGGAGGAGTTGTCCATGCGCTGGAGCAGGTGGTCGCCCTTCTCGACGTGCAGCAGCACCTGGACGTTCTCCACGGCGGCCGCGGCCTCCAGCCCGTCGACGTGCGACAGGGTTCCGCGCCGGGAGGGGTAGATCATGCGCACGGCGGCGCCGCCGCGGTGGACGACGGGCTCGATCGGCGGGGTGACGCCGATGGTGAGCAGCCAGGCGTCCAGGATCGGGCTGCGGCCGGTCACGTCGGTCACCAGCATGGTCATGCAGCTGGACGGGGTGCGCGGGTTGGCCTCGATGATCCGCCAGCCGGACTCGGTGCGCCGGACCTCGGTGTGGCAGGGGCCGTGCCGGTAGCCGATCATCTCCAGCGTCGTGCGGACCACGTGGTACAGCTCGTCCCGCTCGTCGTCGGACAGCGGCACGGGGAAGGTGTGCCCGCACTCGATGTAGAGGGGGTCGCCGAAGAGGTCCTTGGAGGTGACGCCGAAGACATGGGTGTGCCCGTCCACGGTCATCGTCTCGACACTGACCTCCTCGCCCTCGACGTACTGCTCCAGCAGCACCTCGCCGCTGCGCGGCTGCCCTCGCAGGCTGTGCCGGACGGCGGAGAGCTCCTCCCAGGCCTCGACGAGACCGGCCATGTCGTCGACCCTGCGTACCCCGTAACTGATCGCCTCCGCCGGGGGTTTGGCGATCATCGGGAAGCCGAGCCGACGGGCCGCCTCCTCCAGCTGGCCCCGGTGGCCGACCAGCACGTGAGGGATGTTGAACGGCTCGTCGCCGAGGGCGATCCGCAGCTGGTCCTTGATGTTGGCGGTGCGCACGGCGGCCGGGTCGGGGCCGGGCAGCCCGAGACGGGCGGCGGCCTGCGCCGCGAGCTCCGTGTGGTAGTCGGAGAACGAGGTGATGCCGTCGACCAGGGGCGCCCCGTCGTCGCCGGTGACGACGCCGAGGACCGCGTCGAGGTCGGTGGTGTCGACGTCGATCACCCGGTCCACGATGGACAGCGGGTGGGTGTCCCAGTCGTGTCCGTGGGTGTACCAGGACCGGTCACCCGTCAGCATCCACACCTCCAGGCCGTGTTCCTGCGCCTGCTTCAGGCCCAGGACGAAGGGGTGGTTCTGCATGTGCTCGACGATCGCGATCCGTTTTCCGGCGAACCGTGCGTAGTCGGCCAGAGGTGTTGTCATCGGACGCCTCCCGTGTGGGTGATGTGCAATCGACCGGTTCCGGGTTCTCGGGGTTCAGTTGAACCGCCACCGGGCCGGCCGTGCCATGCATCGGGAGGCAGGACGCATAGGCGGCGGACGAGGCGCATAGGAGGGCCGGGGACGCCCGGGAGCGCCCGGCCCGGCGCCGGCGAGCACGCGAACAGCGCAGACCGGAATCGGGGGCCGGGGGAGCACACGACGACGCGGAGGCGGAACCGGAGCGCTCCGGTTCCGCCTCCGACGGGTCACCCACGGGGCCGCCCGGCACGGGCGTGCCCCCGGGCTCAGGTCCCGTCGTCGTCCTGGATGTGCACCGCGGCCTCCTCGGCCGAGGCCGCGCCCCCGTCGATGCCGACGTCCCGGCCCAGCACCCGGTTGTTGCGCACAGGGCTGCCGGGCTCCTCGTCGGCGACGGCGACGCGTCCGGCGCGCTCGTCCCCGGCGTCGTCCTCCTCCGGGCCGTTGTCCTCCGGCCCGTCGTCGGTCCCGTCCGTCAGGGGGTCGCGCTCGGGCACCTCCTGCGCGAGGCGCCGGTCGAGGGACTCGCCCTCCCGCTGTTCCTCGCCGGTCGTGCCGTACTTCGACACGCCCAGGGGCTTCTCCGGCGGGGAGTACCCCGTGTCCAGCGTGTCGTCGAGGTCCGGCTCGTCGATCACGTTCTCCGGGTCGAGGTCGTCCGTCGGCCGGTTGTCGCTGTCCGAACCGTCCGGCTGGTAGACGTCGTCACCGCGTCCTTCTTCCGGCATCGGATCGCTCCTTCCCTTGAGGTAGGCCGTATCCGCCGTCGCCCGTACCGGGCCCGGCGGCTTCGCCGCTCTCCTGCCCGAAGACGCGCGGGTCAGTACTGCGGTCCTCCCGCCGGCCGGCCGTCCTCCCCGCCCGTGCGGCCCGGCTGCCGGGCGGCGCGGAAGGCCTGGTCAGGCACCGCGTGGTCGTACCCCGTCGGCCCCGGCAGCTTATGGCCGATCCGCAGCCGCTGCGACCGGGAGAGGACCCGGCCCACGCCCCGGAACCGGACCGTCGGCGCAGGTTGCAGGTCTGGAGGCGCGCGGAGGGGGCAGACGGCGAGACGCCGGGAGCAGCCCCGGCCCACACGTAGCCCGAGGGGCACCGAAACGACGGGAACGCCATGCCGACCGACATACCGGACAGACGCAGGGCCTTCACCGGCGGGCACGCCTCCACCGTGCCGCCGCGTCCCGACGGGCGCGTGCCGTCACCGGAGCCGCGTCCCGAGGGGCGAGACCACTCACCGCGGCCCCCGGCAGGCACGGAGCGCCCTGACCGGGCCCCGGAGACCGCCGGCGGGATGGGCAGGGCTGTGGGAGTCATCGCGTCGACGGCCGTCTGCCAGGCCGCCCTGATGGTGGGATTCGGGCTCCTGATCACCGGTCCGGCGGCCCGGGTGTGGCCGCTGACGTCCGAGGACCAGGTCACCGACGCGCTGGAGCGCGCCCGCACGGGCACCCTCGACACGGTGTCCCTGGTCGCCTCCGAGGCCGGCAACACGGTCACCGTCGTCGCCGGCACCCTCCTCGCCTGCCTCGTCCTGCTCCTGGTCCCCCGGCTTCCCCGGTGGCGGGACGCCCTCTTCCTCTCGGTCGCCGTATCGCTCCAGGCCCTGGTCTTCCTGGCCGTCACCGAGGCGGTGGACCGCACCCGGCCGGACGTCGACCGGCTCGATGCCTCGCCCCCGACCTCCAGCTACACCTCAGGACACACCGGGGCGGCGACCGCCCTCTACGCCGGGCTCGCGGTCCTGGTCCTGCACCGGACCAAGGGCCCGTGGCGCAGGCCCGTCGCCTTCCTGCTGCTGCTCGTCCCCCTGCTCGTGGGGGCCGCCCGGGCGTACCGGGGGATGCACCACCCGACGGACATCGCCGGGGGCCTGCTCAACGGCGGGCTGTCCCTGCTGGTCGTCGGCCGCGCGCTGCTCACCGGACCGCATGTGCCCGCCGCCGCGCCCGCCTCCTCGGCCCGTCCCGAGGACCCGGCGCCCCTCGCGCCCGGCCGTACGGCGGTGGTCTTCAACCCCACCGTCACCGGCGAGCGCGACTGCGCCGAACTGCGGCGGGTGCTCGACGAACACGGCCACCACGGGGCGGAGTTCGTGCCGACCACGGCCGACGACCCGGGGGAGGGCCAGGCCGAACGCGCCGTACGGGACGGAGCCTCGCTCGTCGTGGTCTGCGGGGGCGACGGCACCGTCCGTGCCGCCGCGGAAGCGCTGGCGGGCACGGGGATTCCGCTCGCGGTGGTGCCCTGCGGCACCGGCAACCTCCTCGCCCGCAACCTCGGTCTTCCCGCGAAGCCGGCGCAGGCCCTCGCCGCCGCGCTGCGCGGCGCCGTGCACCGCATCGACCTCGGCCGGATCGAGGGCGACGGGATCGCACCCGCGCACTTCACGGTGATGTCCGGGGCGGGGCTGGACGCTGCGATGCTGGAGAGCACCAGCGACCGCGCCAAGGCCCTGATCGGCTGGCCCGCCTACGTGATGGCGGGCCTGCGGGAGCTGCGCGCCCCCCGGATGCGCCTGACCGTCGGCATCGACGGGGCGAGGCCGCTGCGCCGCAGCGCCCGGATGGTGCTGATCGCCAACACCGGAAAGGTGCAGGGGGGCGCTGCCCTGGTTCCGGCGGCGCGGCCCGACGACGGCCTGCTGGATCTCATGATCCTCGACCCGCGCGGACCGGGCGGCTGGCTGAGCGCCGTCGTCTCGCTGCTGCGCCGCCGTCCGGAGCGGGAGACGGGCCACACGGGCCCGGCCCCTTCCGTGGAGTACTTCACCTTCCACCGCGCGGACCTCCGCTTCGACGCCCCGCAACAGCGCGAGCTCGACGGCGACCCGGTGGCACCGGGCCGGCGTCTGAGCGCCGAGGTCAGGCCCGGCGCGCTGACCGTGCTCCTGCCCGCGCGAGGAGAGTGACATGGGCACCGCCACACGGGTCCCGCAGACCCGCGACATGGCAGGCAGCGAACTCTCCGGCGACGAGGCACTGGCCACCCTGCGGCGCTACGGCCGCTGGCCGCTGCTCCGCGACTCGTTCGTCCGCTTCCGCTACGCCGACGGCTTCAGCCACTCCCGCGCGCTCGCCCTGCAGACCGTGCTGGCCGTGGTGCCTCTGGTCATCGCCTTCGTGGGACTGTCCACCGCCCTGCACACCGAGGACCTGGGCAGGGTGGCGCAGCTGACCATCCGGCGGATCACGGAGGGGCCCAGCGCCGAGGTCGTCGGCGACGCGCTGGACGGCAGCAGCAGCCGGGCCGGGGACGGGGCGAAGCTGGCCCTCTGGTTCGGTCTCGTCTTCTCCCTGACCAACACCACCACGGCCATGTGCCAGATCGAGCGCGGCGCCAACCGCATCTACGGGGTCGAACGCGACCGGGTCTTCCACCTGAAGTACCTGCGAGGGCTTGTGATGTCGCTGACCGCGGGCATCCCGCTCGGTATCGGCTTCATCGCGATGGTGGCCGGAGGCGACCTGGTGGCGGCGGTGGTCGACGTGTACGACCTGGGGCCCGGGGCACAGTCCGCCTGGGACCTGCTGCGCTGGCCCGCCGGGGTGGTCCTCGTGCTCCTCTCGGCGAGCGCCATCTTCCGCCGCTCGCCGAGGCGCCGGCAGCCGGGTTACACCTGGCTGGCCTTCGGCGCCGCCGTGTACCTGGTGCTGTGGACCACCCTGACCTGGCTGCTGAGCCTCTACCTGGCCGTCAGCGGCTCCTTCGACACCGTCTACGGCCCGCTCACGGCGTTCATGTCGCTGCTGCTCTGGGCCTATCTCACCTCCATCGCCCTCTTCCTCGGCCTCTCCTTCGCGGCCCAGTTGGAGGCGGTGCGGGCCAGGCGGCCCGGTCCCGTACAACCCGACCCAGGAGCCTGAATGCCCGCGCGACCCGCTGTCCCCACCCTGCGACGGAGGCGAAAGGACGCCGACCGCCGCTTCGGCATCAGGCTGTTCGGTTCCGCCGCGGTCGCCGCGGTCACCGCGGTCCTCTTCGGCCTCCTGCTCGTCCTGGTGGAGAGCGGGTGGCATCCGCTACGGCGGCTGGACGCCGGCGCGGCCCGGTGGCTGAACCGGACCGCCCTCGACCACCCGGCGTGGACGGGCACCCTGCGGTTCTTCTCCGACGTGGTGTGGGACCCGGTGACGCTGCGCGCCGCGGTCGCCGTGCTCACCCTCTGGCTGCTGTACCGCCGGGCCTGGAGGCTCGCCGCGTGGTCCGCCGTCACCGCGGTGGCCGGCGGACTCATCGGCCTGCTGGCGAAGGTGGTGGTC
Organism: Streptomyces sp. SM10; assembly: GCF_002910915.1. Taxonomy (GTDB): domain Bacteria; phylum Actinomycetota; class Actinomycetes; order Streptomycetales; family Streptomycetaceae; genus Streptomyces. The sequence continues at coordinate 15,685 of NZ_NEUF01000132.1, forward strand.
GAGCGGGCGAGGCCCTCCCTCCCGGATCCGGTGGCGCACGCCCCCGGCTACTCGTTCCCCTCCGGCCACGCGATGGCGGCGACCACCTCCTTCGCGGTCCTGCTGCTCGTGCTGCTGCCGATGGTGCGCCGCGGCCTGCGGCCCCTGTGCTGGGCCGTCGCGGTGGTCTCGGTGCTGGGCGTCGGATTCACCCGTGTCGCGCTGGGCGTCCACTGGTTCAGCGACGTGGTCGGCGGCTGGATGCTCGGGCTCGCGGTGGTGGCACTGACCGGCTGGTCCTTCGAGGCGTGGCGGGCCGACGCCGGTCTGGGCAGGACCGAGGTGGCCGAGGGGCTCGAGCCGGAACTGAGCGGCGAGGACCCCGAGGAACCGCACGCCTCCCAGCGGTAAGAACGTTTGTTCTAATCATTGGTAGGCTTGTCCCATGTCCGCTCCTCTCCAGGGTTCGCTGTTCGACCAGGCCGACCGCCCGCACCTGGGCCGTCTCTCCGGGGTGCGCAGGACGGTCCTCGGTGACGGGGCCTGGATCGACCTGCTGCCGGGCTGGCTGAGCGGGGCGGACGCGCTCTTCGCCGAGCTCGCGGACGGTGTGCCCTGGCGGGCCGAACGCCGCCAGATGTACGACCGGACGGTCGACGTGCCCCGCCTCCTCGCGTTCTACCGCGCCGAGGACACCCTGCCGAGCCCCGTGCTGGACGAGGCCCGCGACACGCTGTCCTCCCACTACGGCGACGAGCTGGGCGAACCCTTCACCACGGCCGGGCTCTGCTACTACCGGGACGGGCGCGACAGTGTCGCCTGGCACGGGGACCTCACCGGGCGCAGCTCCCACGAGGACACGATGGTCGCGATCCTCTCCCTCGGCGCCCCGCGGGATCTCCTCCTGCGGCCCTGCCGCGGCGGCGACACCGTGCGCCGGCCGCTGGGCCACGGCGACCTGATCGTCATGGGGGGCTCCTGCCAGCGCACCTGGCAGCACGCCGTACCCAAGACCGCGCAGGCGCGGGGGCCGCGGATCAGCGTCCAGTACCGCACCCGCGGCGTGCGCTGACGCCGTACGCGCGGTCCGGACGGGCCCGCAGGAGGGGCCGCCGGGACGGACCTCCACGGCCAGGCCGGTCGGGGAGGGCCCGCGACGGTGACCCGCTTCTTCCCGGTCCGGCGGCGTCCGGTCCGCACGTGCGTCTGCCGCCCGGCTCGAGCGAGCCGGGCGGCAGACGCACGTGCGGATCAGACGAGGAGCTTGGCCTTGGCCTTCTCGTACTCCTCCTGGCTGAGGTGGCCCTTGTCCTTGAGCTCGGCGAGCTTGGCGAGCTCGGTCACATGGCCGCCACCGGCTCCCTGGCCGTCCTCCGGGCGGGCGGCCTGCTGTACGTACTTCCGGAAGGCCTCTTCCCGGTCCTCGGCCTCTTTCACGTCGCGCCGGCCCATGCTCTTGCCCCTGGCGATGAGGTAGACGAGTACACCCAGATAGGGCAGCAGGATCACGAAGACGATCCACCCGGCCTTGGCCCAGCCGCTCAGCGAGTGGTCCCGGAAGACGTCCGTGACCACCTTGAAGAGCAGGAAGAACCACAGCACCCAGAGGAACACGTACATCATGGTCAGGAAGAGGTTCAGGAGTGGATAGTCGTCCATGGGGCTACTCCGATCGCACGGGCAGTCCCCTATTCGTACATCTGCTAACGAAACATCGCATTTCCTGGATCAGGCCGCCAGCAGGTCGAGGAAGGCCGAGAGCTTGTTCCTCGTCCGTTCGATCTGCTGTTCCACCGTCAGGGACTCCTCGAAGCGCCCGCCGGGGGCGGGGGTCTTCTTTCCGCGTACGTAGAGCGAGCAGTCGAGGTCGGTGCAGAGGTAGATGCCGACCGAGTTTCCGTCCCGGCCGGCCCGCCCGCGTTTGCGGGCCGTCATCAGGGAGACGCCGCTGCCCGGGTGTGTGGTCAGGCAGACCGAGCACATGCTCCGGTGCAGGAAGCCGCGCTGCTGGGACGGGAAGCGGAGCGTGACGCCGACGAGCTCGCCGCGGAGTTCGGTGACGACATAGCTCCGGTCGGGCGCGGACAGGTCACGCCAGCCCAGGAAGTCCAGATCGTCCCAGCGGCGCTCGTCGAGGTCCCGCGGGAGCGGCAGGCGCTTCGCCTCCCCCTTGGAACAGTTGACGAACGACGCCCGGATCTCCTGCTCACTGACTGCTCTCATGGCATCGACGCTAACTCTGCCTATGAGGCCTAGGCAAATAATTATTGAACCTAGGTCTGTGCCTGGGGTGAGGCGATCCGCAGGAGATGGGCCGCCGGATGGCCGATGGCGAGATCGGGGCGCCAGGCGGCCAGGATCTGGGCCGACGGATCGAACAGAGGGCCAGGGAGATCCTCGGGAACGGTCCACCGCCAGGCGCTGATCAGGTGCGGCTCGGTGACCCGGGGGTCCGCCGCCTCCACCCTCACCAGTGCGGCCATGCTGATCCGGTTGATCCCGCCGACCACGTCGTGCAGCATCGCGAAGACGTCCACGTCCTCCTCGGGCACGCGCAGACCGGTCTCCTCGCGCAGCTCACGGGCGGCGGCCGCGGCGACCGACTCGCGCGTCGGGTCGACCTTCCCGCCGGGCAGCTCCCAGGTGCCGTCGCGATGCCTGCCGAGCAGGATCCTGCCCTCCCCGTCCTGCACGACGACGCCGACCCCGAACGCGGCCTGGGCCAGCGGCGGACGGGTGTTGCGGGTCGGGGTGTTCGCGGAATCGGTGGCCATGCGCTGCTCTGCTCCCGGCTGGTCGGTCGATGGTCGTCGAGGACGCCGTCATCCTCACACGGGGCTCACGCGACCAGGTTGAGCGAGGTGTCCGAGACGCCCAGGCGAATGGTCTGGCCCCAGGTCAACTCCAGTGCGTCGGACTCCATCCCGTCGCCGAACACCACCATCCGGTCCGACTCCACGGTGAGCCTCAGCCCCTCCCGGCGGCCCAGTTCGCCCGCGACCATCGAGGTGCCGGTCGCCGGTGAGGGCCAGGCCTCGCGCACGAACCAGACGAGCCGTGGATCCGACGGCGCCGGAAGGGGCGGCGGGCCCTCGCGTTCGAGCCAGAGGGAGCGCAGCCAGCCGGTGGATCCCGTTCCGGTGCCGACCAGGACGCCCGACGACGCCTGGGACTCGCCTGCGGAGGCGGCGCCGTCGGGGCCGATGCGGTAGCGGGCGGTCTGGTGGCCGGGTGATCCGAGATAGATCTCGTTGAGGGCGAGCAGCCGCTGTGTGTCGTCGGCGACCGCCTCGGTCATCGTGAGCGCGTCCACCCGCCCGCCGGGGGTGACCGCGGCCCGGCACAGCGCCGCCGTGTCGCGGGCCCGGTGGCGGACGAGGACGCCGGGGTTGCGCCCGGGGTCGGTGTCGATGCCCACGACCGGCTGGCCGGACAGGTACTTCGCGGCGTTGGCGACCAGGCCGTCCTGTCCCACGACGACCACCACGTCCTCGGGGCCGAAGAGGAAGCGGTCGAGGCCGGCACGCTCCACCCGGGTCCGCCGCCACCGCAGGGGCACGGCGGCGGCCACCTCGGTGAGAGCCTGCTCGTGACGCCGGTGGCGCGCGGCCACCTCCTCGATCGACCGGCCGCGCGCGGCGAGCACGAACGCGGCCTGTCCGTGCGTGCCGTGCCGGGCCAGGAGTTCCTCGTACTCGGTCGTGCGGTG
>NZ_NEUF01000132.1:19400-33928 GCF_002910915.1 Streptomyces sp. SM10
CTCACGCCCGCGCCTCCGGCCTGCCGAGCCGGGCGAGCAGGCCCGTCAGGACGTCGGGGGAGAGCGTGAGGCTGTCGATGCGGGGCAGATTCTCGGCCAGTCGCGTCGCCGCCAGGGCGTGCAGCGTTCCGGGATCCACGTCGGCGTGCGCCCGAAGCCACGCGGCCTGTGCCTCGGCGCGGGCGGCCCCGACGTCCCGCGCGGCCTCCGCCTCCGCGCGGGCCAGCCGCACGGTGCGGGCGGCTTCGGCGGCCGTGCGCACTCCGTCCGCCGCCGACTTCTCCTCGGCCTCCCGGCGGGCGTTGGTGCCGCGCTGGTCGACCAGCTGCTCCTCGCGCCGGGCGAGCTCGATCCTGCTGGCCAGTTCGTTCTCGGCGATGGTGCGCTCGCGCTCGACGGCGACCGCCCGGCGTTCGTACACCGAGCGGTCGGCCTCCTGCTGGATCTGCTCCCTGGCCGGGGTGCGCAGGGCGCGCTCCACCTCCGCCTCGGGGCGGATGGCGACGACGCGTACGGCGACCACGTCGATGCCGGTCGCGGGCAGCCGCGGCTCGGCCGCCAGCCCGGTGGCCACGCTCTCCCGGACGGCGGCGACGCCGTCCACCAGGGCACTGGCGAGAGGGGTACGGGCCAGGACGTCCAGGGTGTGCTGCTGCGCCGTCTCGGTGAGCAGGGTGGCGATCTGCTCCAGCGGCGCGCCGCGCCAGACCCCGGTGTCGGGGTCCACCGAGAAGTCGAGGCGGGTGGCCGCCTCGGCCGGGTCGCTGATCCGGTAGGTCACCGTGGCCTGCACGGTCACGTCCTGGAAGTCGGCGGTACGGGCGTGGAACGCCATCGCCAGCTCCCGGTCGTCCACCGGGACCTCGGAGAGCGCGGCGGAGAGCGAGCGGTACCAGAAGCTCAGCCCGGGGCCGTCGTGGACGAGCCTGCCGCGCCTGTGGTGGCGGATGTGGGCGGTGGGTGCGGAGCGCAGGTGCCGCCTGCCGAAGCGCCGGGTGATGTCGGCCATGTCGGGACCCCCTCTTTCTCGTCATGGCGACGATAACGAAGGCCCCGGGATATCGTCAAGGGGACGAGAATGCTTCTCCGGGTGCACGTACGGCCGGCCGGGTGTGCGCCGTCCCCGTCCCCACGGTGCGGCGCGCGGGTGGGCCCTCGTCATCCGCTCGGACGACGGCCCACGTTCATCAGGTCCCGCTTCCCTTGGGAGCGGGCGGGGAGGGGGTGAGGCCCAGTGCGGGAATCACGGCGCAGTCGATGAAGCCGGTGAGGAAGGCGTCGTCCGAGTACCGCCCCTCCAGGAGCGGCCGGGCGCGCATGATGCCCAGCACCTGCGCGGCCACGTAGTCCGCCGCCGGGTTGTCGGCCGCGATCTCGCCGCGCCGGACGGCGCGCCCCACCATCGCGTCGATCGCGGCGATGGCCGGTGTGATCAGCGTGGAGCGCATGGCGCAGAGCAGGTCGGGATTCTGGAGCGCGGCGTGGCTGAGTGCGTGCATCAGAGCGGTGTCCTGGTCGGAGGCCGCGTCCACCACCCGTGCCGTCTCGTGCAGGTCGCCGCTCAGGCTGCCGGTGTCGATCTCGGAGAACAGGGTTCTGCGGGTGCTGTGCAGCGCGGCGACGACCAGCTCCGGCTTGGAGCCCCACTGGCGGTAGAGCGTGGACTTCCCGCACCGGGTGCGGGCGGCGACGCCCTCCATGGTCAGTGAGTCGTAGCCGCTCTCGCGGACCAGGTCCAGCACGGCGTTGTAGAGCTCCTGTGCCCGCTCCGGTGTGATCTTCGACCTGCGTGACGCGGGTACGGACTCCTGTGCGGAACCGGGCGACGGCATCTGCTTCCCTCTCTGCGGCTCTGCGGCTGGGGACCCTCGATACGCCAGTGTACCGATACGCCAGTGTACCGATACGACGCCGTATCGGTACACTGGCGTATCGATACGGCGTGGAGTGGCCATGCCGTACGTCGCAACAGCGCACCGTCAGCAAAGGGGCACGGGTGATGTACACCCGCAGGGAGCCTGCGGGGCGGGAGCCGGACACCTCGGCCCGACCGCCCCTCTTCCGCGAGCTGCTACTGGTGGCCGGACTCTTCCTCGTCTACAAACTCGGCCGCCAGGCCGCGAACGGCAACGTCGAGGAGGCCTTCCGCAACGCCGGACACGTCTGGAGCTTCGAACGGGCCGCCGGCCTCCCGGGCGAGGGGGCCGTGCAGGGGCTTCTGCTGCACAGCCACACCCTCGTCGAGACGGCGAACACCTACTACGCGGCCGTGCACTTCCCGGCGACACTCGGTTTCCTGGTCTGGCTGTACCTGCGCCGCCCCACCCACTACGTCTGGGCGCGCCGCATCCTGACCGCGCTCACCGGCGCGGCCCTCGCCCTGCACCTGCTCTTCCCGCTGGCGCCCCCGCGGATGCTGCACGCGGCCGGCCTCGTCGACACCGCCCAGGTCTACGGCCCCTCGGTGTACGGGGACACCCCGTCGACCGACTCGATGGCCAACCAGTTCGCCGCCATGCCGTCCCTGCACTTCGGCTGGGCAGTCGTGGTGGCCGTCGGGCTGATCGTCGCCACCCGCTCCCGGTGGCGCCTGCTGTGGCTGCTGCACCCGGCGCTCACCCTGCTCGTCATAGTGGGCACCGCCAACCACTACTGGCTCGACGCGATCGCGGTCTCGGCCCTGCTCACCGTCGCCTTCGCCGCCCTCAGGCTGCCGCGCACACCGGTCCGCACGCACCTGCCGTGGGCGACCTCCCTCCCTGTCCAGACCTACGCGTCACCCGCGTACGCACGCCCCGGAGCGCGGCGATGAACCCCACCCTCACAGCCGTCGCCCTCTCCCTCGTCTCCGCCGTCGCCTACGCGGCCGCCGCCGTGGCACAGGCCCGGCTCGCCGGCCGGACCGATCCCGCCGCCGGGGCGCTGAGCATGCTGCGCCGCGGCGCGTGGTGGTCCGCGGTCGGCCTGAACGCCGGCGGGGCACTCCTGCACGTCGCCGCCCTGAAATACGGGCCGCTCACCCTCGTCCAGCCGCTGGGCGCACTCACCCTCGTCGCGGCCGTCCCGCTCGGGGCCCGCACCGCGGGCCGCCGGGTCAGCCGTACGGAGTGGCGCGGCACCCTCCTCACCCTCCTCGGCCTCGGCGCACTGCTCCTGGCCGCAGGTGGTGCCTCGCCGCACGACACGCTGAGTCTCCCCGAGGCCCTGGGCGCCGGCGCCGTGACCATGGGGCTCGTCGCCGCGCTCAGCCGCCCGGGCACCCGCCCCGGGCTCCGGCACGCCGCGGCCTCGGGCATCACCTCCGGGGTCGCCTCCGCCCTCACCCAGACCCTGACGGTCGCGGCGACCGACCACTCCGGGCCGTTGCTCAGCTGGCGGCTCGTGACCGTGGCGCTGCTGGTCTCCTTCTTCGCCCTGGGCGGGCTGATGCTCTCCCAGACCGCCTACCGGGGCGGCCTGGGAGCCCCCCTTGCCGTGGTCACCCTCGCCAACCCCGTCGCCGCCGCCGCGATCGGACTGGTCCTGCTCGGCGAGCGCCTCCAGGGAGGGCTGCTCGGTCTGGTCCCCGCGCTCATCGGCGCCGCCGCCGCAGTGCGGGGCGTGATCCTGCTCAGCCGGGCGCAGACGGGGAACACGCCGGCGGCCGCCTCCGTCCCGGCCCCGCTCCCACCGGGGCAGCCGTCACGCATCGTCATCTCGAGCCCCGGCCCCTCGGTACCGCGCCCCGCCGAGCCGCTCGTCCTGCACGCGGAACCGGCCGGGGCCCCGGGCGGATCCCGCTAGAACCAGCCCCGTGCCGCGCGGCCGTGGGCCGGTCAGGTCATCGCGCGCTGGTAGCGGTAGGTCAGGGTGCCGTCGGTGAGGTCGAAGTAGGCCGCGGGCGGGACCACGGGGAGGGAGCATCGCTGCCGGGCGCCCCGTTGCGAGGCACCGAAAACGGTAATGGGGGGCCTACGCTCCCGGGCCGTCCAGGTCCTCGATCGCCCTGGTGAGCCAGCCCGTCCAGAACGTCTCCAGGTCGATGCCCCCGCGCAGCACCAGTCGGCGCAGCCGGTCCTCCTCCGCGGTCCGCTCCGGCGGGAAGTCCCGCTCCTCGATCTCCAGGTACTCCGCCAACTGCTCCTGGTGCAGCACGAGGTGCCGGCGCAGCTCCCCGGCCAGGCCGGGGGCCCCGACGACCGCCGCCGCCCGCATCCTCAGCAGCAGCGGATCGCGGACCGGCCGCGGGTCCTCCGCCAGGGAGACCCAGGCCGCCAGCTCCGCACGGCCCGCGGGCAGCACCTCGTACTCCTTCCTCTGCCCACGGGCGGGCCGTGCCGTCGGCAGGACCCGGATGTGACCTGAGTCTTCGAGCTTCCCCAGCTCGCGGTAGATCTGCTGATGCGTGGACGGCCAGAAGTAGCCGATCGACCGGTCGAACCTCCGCGTCAGTTCGAGACCCGACGACGGCTTCTCGAGAAGGGCGGTGAGGATCGCGTGGGGGAGTGACATGGAGTGCATCCTAGGGACGGCGGAACCGCGCGCTCACAGCTCCGCGGCGAGCTCCGTGCCCTGGCGGATCGCCCGCTTGGCGTCCAGCTCCGCGGCCACGTCGGCGCCGCCGATCAGATGCACCGGACGGCCCGCGGCGCGCAGTTCCTCGTACAGCTCACGGCGCGGCTCCTGACCCGTGCACAGCACCACGGTGTCGACCGGCAGCAGGTGCTGTTCGCCGTCGACGGTCAGGTGCAGGCCCTCGTCGTCGATGAGGTCGTAGGAGGCGCCCGCGATCATGTCGACCCCGCGGTGGCGCAGTTCGGTGCGGTGGATCCAGCCGGTCGTCTTCCCGAGCCCCGCACCGACCTTGGTCGTCCTGCGCTGGACGAGGTGCACCGTGCGCGGCGCCTTCGGACGCTCCGGCACCCCCAGCCCGCCCCGGTCCGCGTACTCCGTGTCGACGCCCCACTGCCGGAAGAAGACCTCGGGGTCCAGGCTCGCCGCGTCCCCGCCGTCGGTCAGGAACTCGGCGACGTCGAAGCCGATGCCGCCGGCCCCGACGACCGCCACCCGCTCACCGACCGGGGCGCCGTCGCGCAGGACGTCCAGATAGCTGACCACGCTGGGGTGCCCCACCCCGGGGATCGCGGGGGTGCGCGGTTCGACCCCCGTCGCCAGCACGACCTCGTCGAAGCCGTCGAGGGCGGCCGCCGTGGCCGGGGTGCCGAGGCGGAGCTCGACGCCCTCCTCGGCGAGGCGGGTACGGAAGTAGCGCAGGGTCTCGTTGAACTCCTCCTTGCCCGGGATCCGCCGCGCCACGTTCAGCTGGCCGCCGATCTCGTCGGCCGCGTCGAACAGCGTCACCGCGTGCCCGCGCTCGGAGGCCGTCACCGCGCACGCCAGCCCGGCGGGCCCGGCGCCGACCACGGCGACGCGCTTGCGGGTCCGCGTCGGTGACAGCACCAGTTCGGTCTCGTGGCAGGCGCGCGGATTCACCAGGCAGGAGGTGATCTGCAGGCTGAAGATGTGGTCCAGGCAGGCCTGGTTGCAGCCGATGCAGGTGTTGATCGCGTCGGCCCGGTCCGCGGCGGCCTTGGCGACGAAGTCGGGGTCGGCGAGGAAGGGCCGCGCCATCGACACCATGTCGGCGCGGCCCGAGGCGAGGATCTCCTCGGCCAGCTCGGGCGTGTTGATGCGGTTGCTGGTCACCAGCGGCACGGAGACCGCGCCGCGCACCTTCTCCGTCACCCACGTGAAGGCGCCCCGCGGCACGGAGGTCGCGATGGTCGGGATGCGGGCCTCGTGCCACCCGATGCCGGTGTTGATGATCGTCGCGCCTGCCGCCTCGATCTCGCGGGCGAGGTGGACGACCTCCTCCAGCGTGGAACCACCGGGCACCAGGTCCAGCATCGACAGCCGGTAGATCAGGATGAAGTCGGGGCCGACCCGCTCACGGACCCGCCGCACGATCTCGACGGGGAAGCGGATGCGGTTCTCGTACGAGCCGCCCCAGCGGTCCTCGCGGTGGTTGGTCGCCGCGACGATGAACTCGTTGATCAGATAGCCCTCGGAGCCCATGATCTCGACCCCGTCGTACCCCGCGCGCCGCGCGAGCTCCGCGGCCCGGACGAAGTCCTCGATGGTCTCCTCGACCTCGTCGTCCGTCAGTGCGTGAGGGGTGAACCCGCTGATCGGGGCCTTGAGCGCGCTGGGCGCCACCAGCTCCGGATGGTGGGCGTACCGCCCGAAGTGCAGGATCTGCATCGCGATCCTGCCGCCCGCCGCGTGCACGGCCGAGGTGACCTCGGCGTGCTGGTCGGCCTCCGCCTGGGTGGTCATCTTCGCGCCGCCGGGGAAGGAGCACGCGCGCTCGCTGGGCGCGATCCCTCCGGTCACCATGAGGCCGACCCCGCCCCGCGCGCGGGCGGCGTAGAACGCCGCCATCCGCTCGAAACCGCGCTCCACCTCCTCGAGGCCGATGTGCATCGACCCCATCAGCACCCGGTTCGGGAGCGTGGTGAATCCGAGGTCGAGCGGGCTCAGCAGGGTGGGGTACGGGCTCATCCGGGTCTCCTCGCAGGTGTCGTCGAGCCAGTTGTAGACCACCCGCCCACCGTTATGCAACAAGTTGCACAATGACCTGCGTCGCAGTCCCCGCAGGGCGGCGCCACGAATGGCGTAACACCATCGGACCCCGCCGCCCGGACCGGACGACAGTGGATCCGTACGGCTCACCGTCGCCCCCGCTCCTCCTCGTCGACAGGAGACACCCATGACCTGCATCAACCGGCGTGACCTCGGACTTCTCGTGCTCAGGGTCGGCACGGGAGCCGTCCTGGCGGCCCACGGAAGCCAGAAGCTGGCCGGGTGGTTCGGCGGCGGGGGCATCGAGGGGACCACCGCGGCGATGGAGGCCATGGGCTTCCATCCGCCGAAGCACAGCGCGCTGGCGGCCGGCATCGGCGAGGCGGGCGGCGGCGCCCTGCTGGCTCTCGGCCTCGCCACCCCCGCGGCCGGCGCCGCGGCCGCGGGCACGATGGCGGGGGCCGTCGCCGTGCACGCTCCCGCCGGCTTCTTCGCGATGGGCGGCGGCTACGAGTACCCGGCGTTCCTCGGCTTCACCGCCGCCGCGATCGGGCTGACGGGTGCCGGACGCTACTCCCTCGACCACGCCACCTGCCATGTCCTCGACCGCCCCTGGGTCGTCGCCCTCGCCTTCGCGGGCAGCGCCCTTGCCGCGGCTGCAGTCGTCGGCCGGCGCGCCAAGGGGCAGGCCTCGGCCCAGGGCGAGCCGGTGGACGAGGACGACTAGGTGTGGTGTCTCGGGACCTTGGTTACGCGAAGTCCTCGAAGGCGAGCCGCTGCGGGATGTCCGCGAGTGGTTCGGGCGGCTGGTCGAAGACGATTCGGTAGTTGCTCCCGGCGGTCCGGCTGACGGGCGGTCGGCCGCCGAGCGCGGCGTGCGACCGTGGTTGTGGTAGTTCACGAAGTCCGCGAGTGCGACGCGGCGGTGTCCCCTGCTGGTGGCCCTCCTGGCCTCGGCGGTCGCGTTCATCGGGAGCCCTGGGGTCTCGGGGCTCCCGGGTGAGCGGCTTTGCGTGGCGTCAGCGTGCGAACTTTTCGATGGCCGCTGGGGTGACGGGGGTGAAGAAGTTGACGAGGTTGCCGTCGGGGTCACGGAACAGCAGTGACCGGTTACCCCAGGGCATCGTGGTGGGCTCGGTGACGAAGTCGGTGACGAAGCCGGTCAGGTTCTGGTGCACGCGGTCCACGTCGTCGACGAGGAACTCGGTGATCACGCTGTGGTTGTCCGCCGGGCGGGCAGAGCCCGGGGCGAACAGCGGGACGGTGCGGGTGCCGGCGATCGCGAGGGTGGCGCCCGCGGTGTTGAGTTCGGCGAAGTCTTCGGTGGCCCACGTCGCCCGCGCCCCTGTGGCTCGCTCGTAGAACTCGACGAGGCGCGCTACGTCGCTGGTGATGATGCGGATCGAGACGAAGTTCATGGGTATCTCCTTGGCTGTGCTGGAGGCGTGCACTGCGCAGGCTAGGAGAAATAGTGGACAGAATCGGTCCTGTATTCGCATAAGGTTGTGCACATGCCCCGACCCACTGCCCGCGTGCTGACACTCCTGGAGCTGCTGCAGTCGGGTGGCACCCGGACGGTGGCCGAACTGGCCGACCGGCTCGGCGTCGAAGGGCGCACCGTGCGGCGGTATGTGGACCAGCTGATCGACCTGGATGTGCCCGTGGAATCGGTGCGCGGCCGCTACGGCGGGTACCGGCTCGCTCCCGGGTACCGCTTGCCTCCGCTCATGCTCAGCGACGACGAGGCGCTGGCCGTGCTGCTCGGCCTGGTCGCCGGCCGCCGAGCAGGGCTGACGACGACGGAGCACACGGCAAGCGAGACGGCATCGGCGAAGATCCGGCGGGTGCTGCCCAAGCACATCACCCGTCGGCTCGACACACTTCTGGAGGCTCTCGCCTTCACGGATCAGCTCGGCGAGTTCGACACCCCGGACGCTGGGGTCCTCCTCGCCGTCGCCGACGCGGTGCGCCACCGCCGACCGGTCTCGATCCGCTACACCGACCGCGACGGACGGCGCAGCGAACGCACGCTGCACGCGTACGGGATCGTCGCCCATGCGGGCCGCTGGTACGTCACGGGCAAGGACACCCAGATCGGCGAGGACCGAACCTTCCGGCTCGATCGCATCGCGGACGCGCGGACCCTGCCCGGCTCATTCGAAGCGCCCGTGGGTCCCGGTCCGGCACAGCGCGTGTTGTCGGCGTTCGCCACGGCCGAGTACCGGCACGAGGTGACCTTGCGGATCCACGGGACAGTGGAGCTGATCCGCGCCCACCTTCCCGCCAGCGTCGCGAGCCTGGAGGAGCACGAGCCCGCGGCAGGCCAGGACCGGGCGACCGAGCGCTGGCTGCGCGTCGAGCTGCGGGCGGAGCGGCTCGACTGGTTGCCTCCAGTGCTCGCCTCACTCGACCGGCCGTTCGTCATCGAGCGCCCAGGTGAACTGCGCGACCTCGTCACCGCGCTAGCCGATCGCCTTGCGTCCCACGCCCGCCAAGTTTGACCGCGAGGAACCAGTGTCATGGGATGGCACAACCAGGGCCCCTCGTCTGGATCATGCCGGGCTCGCGGGCCTGACCCGGACGGAAGACCCCAGGTCTGCGGGCCGGCACCCGCCTCACCGGCATTGATCGCCGTTTCAGGGGCACTCGGCAGTGCATGAATGCGAACGCACTGTCGACGAACGCACGTGGCCAGGCCAGAAGAGCCGCGCGCAGCCGCGCCATGGACGTGGGGGCCCGTGCCGGGTTCGTGGCGCGTGGAGTGATCTACCTGCTGGTGGGCGTGCTCGCCCTGCGCATCGCCTTCTCCGACGGAGGGGGCAAGCAGGCCGACCGCGGCGGGGCCATCGCGGAGATAGCCGAGAAGCCCTTCGGGAGTGTCCTGCTCTGGGCGCTCGGCCTGGCGCTGGCCGGCATGGCCCTCTGGCGGCTCTCCGAGGCGCTCTTCGGCCAGGCGGGCCCCGACGGTGACAAGGCCGGCAAGCGGGCGATGGCCGCCGGGCGCTTCCTCTTCTACTCCTTCGTGTCGTACTCCGTGCTGTCCTACGCCGCCGGTGACAAGGGCAGCGGCAGCGGATCCAGTGACAAGCAGACCGACGACGTCACGGCACGGGTCCTGGAGTGGACGGGCGGCCAGTGGATCGTCGGCGCCGGGGGCCTCGTCGTGGCCGGCGCCGGCCTGTGGATCGCCTTCCGGGCCGCCACACGCAAGTACCACAAGCATCTGAAGATGGCCGAGATGACGAAGAGGACCCGTCAGACCGTCGACGTCACGGGCGTGTTCGGCGGTGTCGTGCGCGGCGGGGTCTTCGCCACGGCGGGCGGATTCGCGGTGGCGGCGGCCGTCCAGCACGAACCGGGGCGTGCCAAGGGCATGGACGACACCCTGCGTTCCTTCACCGAGACCCCCGCGGGGCCCTGGCTGCTCGCCTTCGTCGCACTGGGCCTGGCCGTCTTCGGTCTCTTCTCCTGGGCCAACGCCCGCTACCGCAAGGTCTGAGCCGGAGGCGGCGGTCCGCCCCGGGCTCAGTCGAGCCCCCGCGCCTCCTTGAACCGGGCGAGCCCTTCCGGCAGCCCGACCACCGGCTCCGGGTAGCCGTAGCGGGCGCGTTCCCGCTCCGGCAGCTTCCACGGCTCGTGCACGGCCGCCCCTGCGACCTCCGAGAGCTCGGGCACCCAGCGGCGTACGTAGGCCCCGTCCGGGTCGTACCGCTTGGCCTGTGTCACCGGGTTGAGGACGCGGTTGGGGCGGCTGTCCGTGCCCGTACCGGCCACCCACTGCCAGTTCAGCTGGTTGTTGGCGACGTCCCCGTCGACCAGCAGGTCCAGGAAGTGCCGCGCTCCGGCCCGCCAGTCCACGTAGAGCGTCTTGGCGAGGAAGCTCGCGGTCAGCAGCCGCCCCCGGTTGTGCATCCAGCCCTCGTGGAGCAGCTGGCGCATCGCCGCGTCGACGATCGGATAGCCCGTGCGGCCCTCTTTCCAGGCCGCCGTCTCCGTCTCCGCCGCCCGCCCCGTGCGCCAGCGGTCCTGCCGGGTGCGGTAGTCGGACCGTGCGGCGGCCGGGCGGGCCGCCAGGACCTGGTGGTGGAAGTCCCGCCAGCACACCTGACGTACGAAGGCCTCCGCCCCCGGTCCGCCCGCGTCGCGGGCGCGGTGGACGACCTCGGCGGGGGAGAGCGTGCCGAAGTGCAGGTGCGGCGAGAGCCGTGAGGTCGCGTCGCCCGCCAGGTCGTCGTGGAGTTCCTCGTACGACGCGAGGCCGTTCCGGCGCCACGCGGTGAACACCCTGCGCCCTTCGGTCTCCCCGCCCTCGGCGAGCCCCGGCGACAGCCCCTTCACGCCCTCCCGCGAGGGGAGCGCCGCGGACGCGGGACCCTCGGGGACGCGCACCGTACGAGGCGCACGGAACGGCGAGCGGAGCCCTTCCTCCGTCCAGCGGCGGAAGTACGGGGTGAACACGGCGAAGTGGTCCCTGCCCGCACCGGAGGGAATCACCGCACCGGGCGCGACCGCGGTGATCACGGCGTCGTGCACGCTCAGCCGGCAGCCCGTGGACGAGAGGGCCTCACGCAGGCGCTCCTCCCGGCGCTGTGCGAACGCGCTGACGCCTGCGGCCATGTGCACGGTGCCGGCCCCGCTCTCCGTGACGATCCGGCCGGTCTCCTCCACCACGTCGCCCTCCCGGACGACCAGACGCCCGCCGCGCTCGCGTAGCCCCGCGTCCAGGTCGCGGAGGCAGTCGGCAAGGAACGCGCGCCGGTTGGGGGCGCCGAACCCGGCGGCCTCGACGGCGTCGTCGAGCACGAAGAGGGGGACCACCTCGTCGGCCGCGGCGAGTGCGGCGTGCAGCGGAGGATGGTCGTGGAGCCGCAGATCGGAGGTGAACAGGACGACGGCCACGGTCATGCGGTCCCACCCGCCTGTCCCCGGACCGCCGCCCGGGCGATGTTGCGGGCCATCCCGCCGAACACCACCGCGTGGAAGGGGGAGACGCTCCACCAGTATGCGTGGCCCAGCAGCCCCGCCGGGTGGAAGACGGCCCGCTGCCGGTAGTGGGACCGGCCGTCCTCGCCCTTCTCCGCGTACATCTCCAGCCACGCCAGACCCGGCAGCCGCATCTCCGCGCGGAGCCGGAGCAGCCGGCCGGGTTCGATCTCCTCCACGCGCCAGAAGTCGAGGGAGTCGCCGACCCTGAGCCGCTGGGCGTCCCGCCTGCCCCGGCGCAGGCCCACGCCGCCCACCAGCCGGTCCATCCAGCCCCTGACCGCCCACGCGAGGGGGAACGAGTACCAGCCGTTGTCACCGCCGATCCCCTCCACGACCCTCCAGAGCGCGTCGGGGGAGGCGTCCACGTCGCGTTCGCGCACATCGGTGTACAGGCTCCCGCCCGCCCAGTCCGGATCGGTGGGGAGCGGATCGCTGGGAATGCCCGGTGTGGACGCGGAGGACCACCGTGTCGTCACCCTCGCCTCCCGCACCCTCTGCAGTGCTAGGGAGAGCGCGGTGGCGAACGAGAAGGGCTGCCCGGGGCCGTCCGGCACGTAGTGGGCGATGTCGTGCTCGTCGCACACGACCTCGAAGCGCAGGGACTCGGCGAGCGGCCGGGCGATCGACGCGGGCACGGGGGTGACCAGTCCGACCCAGTGGCTGGACAGTCCCGGCGACAGCATCGGTACGGGAAGGATCAGCCGGTGGCGGAGCCGGGCGACCGCGGCGTACTTCTGCATCATGTCGCGGTACGTCATGATGTCCGGTCCGCCGATGTCGAATCCGCGGTTGACCTCGGCGGGCATGTGCGCGCTGCCCACGAGGTAGCGCAGGACGTCCCTGACCGCGATCGGCTGGATACGGGTGGACACCCAGCTGGGTGTGACCATGACCGGCAGACGCTCTGTGAGGTAGCGCAGCATCTCGAAGGAGGCCGAGCCCGAACCGATGATGACGGCGGCACGCAGCACGGTCGTCGGAACACCCGAGTCGAGCAGGAGGCGACCGACCTCCGCACGTGAGCGCAGATGCGGGGACAGCTCCTGGTCGGGGACGTCGGCAGGGGTGAGACCGCCCAGGTAGACGATGCGCCGGACGCCCGCCCCCCTGGCCTGCTCACCGAAGACCCGTGCCGCGTCGCGGTCGGTCCTCTCGAAGCCCGGCCCGGACGCCAGCGCGTGGACGAGGTAGTAGGCGACGTCGATGTCGCGCATCGCCGCGCCCAGCGACTCCGCGTCGGTCACGTCCCCCTTGACGACCTCCGCCTCGCCCGCCCACGGATGGTCCCGCAGCTTCTCCGGGGTCCGCGCCAGGCAGCGCACCCGGTGACCGGCCTCCAGGAGCTCGGGTACGAGCCGCCCTCCGATGTATCCGGTCGCGCCCGTCACCAGACACCGCAGCCTGCCGCTGCCGTCCTTGCTCTCCATGGCCCCTCGCTCCGGCTCGTGTCTCCTTCGACCACGGTGTCCCCGTACGGGGGATTCCGCTCGCCGACGGGCCGGGACACGCCGAAGCCCACCCCTGCGGGTGGTGGGACCGGGCCCGCCGGAGTTCACCCCGCCGGGTGGCGGGGTCAGTGAGGTCCGGGCTTCTCGGTGGCGGTGCCCCGGATGACGCGCGTGCCGTCGGTCCCCGGCTCCGCGGGGGCGGTTCCGTCGGACTTCAGCGCCCGCGCCTCGCTCTTCAGGATCCGGGCCGACTTGCCGAGGGAGCGCGCGAGTTCGGGAAGCTTCCTGGCACCGAAGATCAGGACGGCGAGGATGAGGAAGATCGCGATCTCGCTGATTCCGAACATGACGGCTGTCTTCTCCCTGGTGGGTGTGGGGCGCCCCCCTGCGGCCCCGGACGTTCCCGGGGCTGCGGGGGCGCGCCAAATCTACAGCACTGTAGAAGCTGGTGACAGGGCGTCTCCGGGGCGGGGTGTCAGCCCTCGTCGCCCGCCTCTTCCTCCTCGTCACCCTCGAAGAAGTCGCCCACCTCGTCGACGACTTCGGCGGCGACCATCCCGCCCACGACACCGACGGCGACACCCGCCGCCCCGGCGGCGACCACGGTGCCCATGCCGGGGCCGGAGTGGTGCTGCGGCTGTCCGTGCCCGTGGCCCCCGGCGGTGCCGTGCCACGCGCGGGCCTCGGCCATCGACCGGATCAGGCCGTCCACTTCGGTGGCCAGGTCGCGGTAGGCCGCCTCGTGGTGACCCACGGTGAAGCGGCTCAGCGTGTCGCCGCCCTCGGAGAAGTGGCCCCCGCGCTTGTCCGCCTCCAGGACGACGTCCACGCCACCCGGGCCGGTCAGGAAGGTCACCTCGATCTCGTTGATCCGGTCCGCGTACCGAGGGGCGGGCGAGAGTTCGATCTCCTGGTAGAACGGCAACTGCTGGTCGCTGCCGCGGATGTGGCCGAGCTCCAGGTCGGCGGAGCGGAAGCCGAAGCCGAGCTGTCCGAGCGCTTCGAGCACGGCCTCCTGCGCGGGCAGCGGTGTCACGGTGAGGCGGTCGAGGTCGCCCTTGTCGCGGGCGCCCGCCACCGAGAGCTCCGTACGGACGCCGAGGACGATCCCGAGGTCCTGGCCGTGGAGCTCGGTGACCGGGGTCTCCCACGGGAGCGCCACGCCGAACGGGATGCCGTGCTCCTCACCCTCGGCCAGCACGAACCCGCCGGCGACGGTGAAGCGCTCGAAGACCACGGCCCCCTCGGCCTCGCCGTCACCGTGTTCCGCCTCGACGCGGGCGACGAGCTCCAGGGTGATGTGCTCGATCGTGACGTCGGTGCTGCCGCCCCTGAGCCGGACCTCGCCGCTCAGTGTGGAGCCGGGAGTGGCCCCGCCGGGGTGCAGCACCGTGTCCACGGTCGGGCCGCCCACGCCGAGCGAGCCGAGCAGCTTCTTGAACACCATCGTGGCGTTCACTCCTTCTTCCGTACGCGGAGAACGCGTTCAGCCGGATTTCTACACAACTGTAGAAGTATAGAGGCGGGATGAGC
>NZ_NEUF01000132.1:33977-122268 GCF_002910915.1 Streptomyces sp. SM10
GCGGTCCTGCGCGCCCTAGTATGGGCCGGTGGACAGTACGGACGGCCTTCGCGACGGACCCGGCCCGGATGCGGCGGGAGTGTCGGAGCTCCAGGCGCTCGCCGTGGAGCTGCGCCGGATGAACGGCGAGATCAACCGTCTGGTGCACGCCTTCGCGCACGCGCAGGGCCTGCATGCGACGGACGTGCAGGCGCTCGGCGCGATCCTTGACGCGGACGTCCCTCTGACCCCCGGCCGGCTCCGTGAGCACCTCGGTCTCACCTCCGGAGCGGTCACCGCCTGTCTGGACCGGCTCGAGCGTGCGGGTCACATCAGGCGTGCGCGGGAGAGCGCCGACCGCCGAGTGGTGCACCTCTACTACGAGTCGGGGGCCAAGGCGGCGGCGCGCTCGTTCTTCATGCCTCTCGCCGAGGCGGCGGCCGGTGCGCGTGCCGCGTCCGGGCCGCAGGAGCTGGAAGCCGCCCTCCGGTTCCTCGGGCGGATGAACGGCGAACTCTCCCGCATGCAGGTCCCTCCGCGGTGAAGGCCTGTGCCGGCGGAGGCTGCACCGCGAGCATGTAATCTCAATCATTGAGATACATCACTATTGAGAGATCGCGGCCGACCCAGGAGTGCCATGTCCACCGCATCGAAGCCGGTCCGCCGGCTGGTCCTTGTGCCCGTCTTCCTCGTGCTCGCCTGGCTCGTCGTCGGCGGCGCCTTCGGCTCGTACGCCGGGAAACTCGGGGAGGTGGCCACCAACGACCAGGCCGCCTTCCTGCCGCAGAGCGCCGAGTCCACCCGGGTCGTCGAAGCCCAGAAGGCGTTCAGCCGGCAGGAGACCGTGCCCGCGATCATCGTCTGGACCTCGGAAGAGGGCGGGAAACTCGGCCCGGAGCAGCAGGAGGCGGCGACGGCGGCCCTCGCCTCGGTCGAAGGCGGCCCGGGTGTGACGGGCCGGGTGAGCCCCGCCCTGCTGTCCGAGGACGGAAAGGCGCTGGAGGGCGTCGTCCAGCTGAGGCCTGACCTCGGGGACGCGCTCCCCGACTCCCTCGCGGACATCCGGAGCGCCGCCGAAGCCGTCCCGGGGACAGCGGTCTGGCTCGCCGGGCCCGCGGCCTCGCAGGCCGACCTGTCGGACGCCTTCGCCGGCATCGACGGGCTGCTGCTCGGCGTCGCGCTGGTGACCGTGCTGGTCATTCTGCTGCTGGTCTACCGCAGTGTCCTGCTGCCTCTGATCATCATCGTCGGCGCGGTGTTCGCCCTCGGCGTCTCCTGCGCGATCGTCTACGTCCTGGCCGACCACGACATCGTCCGGGTGGACGGGCAGGTCCAGGGCATCCTGTCGATCCTCGTCATCGGCGCCGCGACCGACTACGCACTGCTCCTCACCGCCCGGTTCCGCGAGGAGCTCTCACGCAAGCCCGACCGCTGGACCGCGATGCGCGCCGCGCTCAGGGAGTCCGCCGGACCGATCACGGCCAGCGCCGCCACCGTGGCGCTGGGGCTGCTCGCCCTCCTGCTCAGCGACCTCACCAACAACCGCGCGCTCGGGCCCGTGGGTGCCATCGGCATCGTCTGCTCCGTCCTGAGCGCTCTGACCTTCCTGCCCGCCGTCCTGGTCCTGCTCGGCAGGGCCGCGTACTGGCCGTCGGCCCCGAAGAAGGGCACGGAGCAGCCGGCCTCCGGCTCTGCGGGAATCTGGTCGCGGATCGCCGGACTGGTCGACCGCGCCCCGCGCAAGGTGTGGGCCTTCACGCTGATCGGGCTCCTGGCCGGCGCGGCCTTCATGCCCACGCTGAACTCCAAGGGAGTGCCCCTGGACGAGATCTTCGTCAACGACGCGCCGTCCGTCGCCGCACAGGAGACCCTGGGGCGGCACTTCCCCGGTGGATCGGGCAACCCCGCCGTCGTGATCGCCGGCGCGGACCGGGCGAAGCAGGTCGTCGCCGCCGCGGAGGACGTCCCCGGCGTCGCGAGCGTCACCGTCGTCACCGCTTCGGGGCGCCCCGGTGCCGGAGAACCGCTCGTCGTGGACGGCCGGGTGCGCGTCGACGCCACCCTCGTGGACGCGGCGGACAGCGACGCGGCCAAGGCCGCCGTCGCGCGGCTCCGCGAGGCCGTCCACGCCGTACCCGGAGCCGAAGCGCTCGTCGGCGGCTACACCGCCCAGCAGTACGACACCCAGAGGACCGCCGAACACGACCGCAACATCATCGTGCCGGTGGTGCTGGTCATCATCCTGGTCATCCTGATCGGACTGCTCCGCTCGCTGCTCATGCCGCTGCTCCTCGTGGCGACGGTGGCGCTCAACTTCCTCGCCACCCTCGGCATCTCCTCGCTGGTCTTCGAGCACGTCTTCGGCTTCAGCGGCACGGACTCCTCCGTACCGCTCTACGGATTCGTCTTCCTGGTCGCCCTCGGCGTCGACTACAACATCTTCCTGATGTCGCGGGTCCGCGAGGAGTCCCTGATCCACGGCACCCGGCAGGGCGTGCTGCGCGGACTCACCACCACGGGCGGCGTCATCACCTCCGCCGGCGTCGTGCTGGCGGCCACCTTCGCGGCCCTGGGCGTCATCCCGCTCGCCTTCCTGGTCCAGATCGCCTTCATCGTCGCGTTCGGGGTCCTGCTTGACACCCTCGTCGTGCGCTCGCTCCTGGTGCCCGCCCTGGTCAGGGACATCGGACGCACGGCCTGGTGGCCGGGCGCGCTGAGCCGGGGCAGGGAGGAGACCTCGCCCGCAGGGACCCGCCTGCCGTAGGGGCCGTGCTCCAGGAACCCGGGGTGACCGCACGTCGTCGCCCCGGGTTCCCGCGTACCGCTATCCGGTGGCCCGACCGCTCACGACATCCTGATGTCCCATCGGGACAGATGTCCCATCGGGACACTTAAGGGTGTACGGTGCATGTATGAAGGAATCAGGGAGTGGCCCGGACCGGCGCGGCCGCAAGGCACGCAGGACCAGGGACGCGCTGGCGCGGAGCGCGTTCGAGCTCGTACTCGACCGTGGTCTGCGGAGCGTGACGGTCGAGGAGATCGCGCAGGCGGCCGACGTCGACCGGCGCACCTTCAGCCGGTACTTCCCGAACAAGGAGGCCGCCGTCCTCGACGCAGTGCGGGGCGACGGCGACAGGATCAACCGAGCGCTCCGCGAGCGCCCTCCGGCCGAACCGCCGCTCACCGCCTACCGGCGGGCCGTCCTCGACTGGCTCGACGACCCGGAGGCGGAGCCGTGGCACCGGCGGCCCCGCATCTTCGACCTGCTGGTCATGGCCGAGGAGGAGCCCACTCTGTACGCGGCGTACCACCACATCCGGGTGGACGCCCAGGAGGAGTCGGTGGCGATTCTCGCGGAACGCCTCGGTGTGGACCCACGGGAGGACCTCCGTCCCGCCGTGGCCGTCGCCGCGGGAGCCGGAGCGCTCCTCGCGGCCCAGGCGGCATGGGTGCGGGGCGGCCGGCCGGCCGACCTGCCCACGTTCGTCGTACATGCATTCGACGCCCTCTCCACGCACCTGCTGGATTCCCCGCAGGACGGGCCGGCGCCCCACAGCACCACGCAAGGAAGCACAGCATGAGCACCAACCTCCCCACCGCCCTCGAGACGGAGTTCACCGGCAAGGTCGCCCTCGTCACCGGCGGAGCCTCCGGAATCGGCCTCGCCCTGAGCCGGCAGCTCGCCGCGAGCGGCGCGAGCGTCGTCGTCGCCGATCACGACGAGGCGGGTGCCCGCAAGGCCGCCGACGAACTGCGGGCCACCGGCGCCCGCGCCACGGCGGTCGCAGTCGACGTCACGGACCCCACCTCCGTCGAGGCCGGTGTGGCCCACGCCGTCGACACCTTCGGCGCCCTGCACCTCGCCGTGAACAACGCCGGCATCGGCGGCCCGGCCCAGCCCACCGGCGCGTACGGGATCGAGGACTGGAACCGGGTCCTCGCCACCAACCTGAGCGGTGTCTTCTACTCGATGCGTTACGAGCTCCCCGCCATCCTGGCGGCGGGCGGGGGCGCCGTCGTCAACATCTCGTCGATCCTCGGCACCAACGGCTTCGCGAACTCCCCGGCGTACGTGGCAGCCAAGCACGGCGTCGTCGGCCTCACCAAGACCGCGGCGCTCGAATACGCGGCACAGAACGTACGCATCAACGCCGTCGGCCCGGGCTTCATCGACACCCCACTGCTCCGCGACACCGACGGTCCCGCCCGCGACCACCTGATCTCCCTCCACCCGGCAGGCCGCCTGGGGACATCGGAAGAGGTCGCCGAACTCGCCGCCTTCCTCCTCTCCGACCGCGCCTCCTTCATCCACGGCAGCTACCACCTGGTGGACGGCGGCTACTCCGCCTCCTGACCCGAGTGGCGCACCGCCACCACCGGGGTCACAAAGGAAGTACGGAGAGACAGAGAAGGAGAGACATGAAAGCCGTCCAGTACCGCACCATCGGCGCCGCACCCGAGGTCGTCGAGATACCCGAGCCCGTGGCGGGGCCCGGCCAGATCCTGCTGAAGGTCAGTGCCGCCGGTGTCTGTCACTCGGACATCGCCGTGATGAGCTGGCCCGCCGAGGGGTTCCCCTACGAGTTGCCGCTCACCCTCGGCCACGAGGGGGTCGGCACCGTCGCCGCGCTCGGTGAGGGTGCGGAGGGCGTCTCGGTCGGAGACACCGTCGCCGTCTACGGTCCGTGGGGCTGCGGCACCTGCGTGAACTGCGCGGAGGGCCGCGAGAACTACTGCCTGCGCGCCGCCGACCTCGGCATCAACCCGCCCGGACTGGGCAACCCCGGGGCCATGGCCGAGTACATGATCGTCGACGACGCCCGTCACCTGACGCCGATCGGCGACCTCGACCCGGTCAAGACGGTCTCGCTGACCGACGCGGGCCTCACCCCCTACCACGCGATCAAGCGCTCGCTGCCGAAGCTGCTGCCCGGGGCCACCGCCGTGGTCATCGGCACCGGCGGGCTGGGGCACGTCGCGATCCAGCTGCTGCGCGCCATGACGGCCGTACGGGTCATCGCCCTCGACGTCACCGAGGAGAAGCTCGCCCTCGCCAAGGCCGTGGGTGCCCATGAGGCCGTGCTCTCCGACGAGAACGCCGCGGCCAGGGTCCGCGAGCTCACCGGCGGCATCGGTGCCAAGGTCGTGTTCGACTTCGTCGGCGCCGAGCCCACCGTGAAGACGGCCGGTGCGGTCGCCTCCATCGACAGCGACGTCACCATCGTGGGCATCGGCGGTGGAATGCTGCCCGTCGGATTCGGCGTCCTGCCGTTCTCCACGTCGGTCACCGCGCCGTACTGGGGCTCGCGCAGGGAACTCGCCGAGGTCATCGAACTCGCCCACGCCGGTGCCGTCGACGTCCACGTCGAGACGTACTCCATCGACGAGGCCCCGCTCGCCTACGAGCGACTGCACGCGGGCAAGATCAACGGCCGCGCGGTCATCCTGCCCAACGGCTGACGCCGAAGGACGGCTCGCCGGGACGCCTTCGGAGGGCGCCCCGGCGAGCCGTCCGTGCTGTTCGTTGTCCGTTGTCACGGCGCCCGTGCGCTCAGGAAGCCGCCGTCACCACGTCCGACCGGGTCAGCCGCACGGGTTCGGTCCCGGACGAACTGTGCCGCTCCGCCCAGCTCTCCAGCGCCGTACGGCAGGCGTGGTCCAGGTGGTGCAGGCCGGAGAGGTCCAGGGCGATCGGCCGGTCCTTGGGCAGGGCCTCCAGGCTGTCGAGTATCTTCGGCAGCCGCAGAAAGGTGGCATTTCCCGACAGACGGGCACGGACCTGGTCACCGCTGCTGTCGACGACCTCCAGCCTGATGTGCGAGGCGTCCCACGCCGCCTTGGCCACCGACAGGGCCAGACCGGTGAGGACGCCCTCGAACATGTTCACGGTGACGATCGAGACCGCGGTGACGACCAGGATCAGCGCCTCGCCGCGGTGCTCGCGCCACAGTGCCACGAGCGAGCGGAGCGGGATCAGCTTCCACCCGGCGTGGATGAGGATGCCGGCGAGGGCGGGCAGGGGGATGAGTCCCAGCGCGGAGGGGAACAGCGCGGCGAAGAGCAGCAGCCACAGGCCGTGCAGCACCCGCGAGGCCCGGGTCCGCGCGCCCGCCTGGACGTTGGCGGAGCTCCGCACGATCACCGCGGTCATCGGCAGCGCGCCCAGGAGACCGCACACCGTGTTGCCCGTGCCCTGGGCCATCAGCTCCTTGTCGTACCGGGTACGCGGCCCGTCGTGCAGACGGTCCACCGCGGCCGCGCTGAACAGGCTCTCCGCCGAGGCGATGAGGGTGAAGGCTGCCACCGTCCCGAGCAGGCCCGTGCTCGCGAGCCCGCCGAACTCGGACAGGGCGGGCATCTGGACGGCGTCCAGCAGTCCCTGCACCTGGACCGTCTCGACCGGCAGGTCGAACACCAGCGACACGACTGTGGCGAGCGCGACCGCGGCGAGTGCGCCCGGAAGGGCTCGTACCCGCTTCGGCAGCCTGCTCCACACCATCAACAGGGCGATGGTCGCCGCACCGACCGCGAGTGACGTGAGCGCCGCGGGAGTGGACACGGCGTCGGCCAGCAGTCGCGGGATGCCGGCCATCTTGGCCGTGCCCGAGGCCGGTGCGTCGATGCCCGCCGCCGCGTAGAGCTGGCCCGCGATGAGAACCAGGCCGATGCCGGCGAGCATGCCCTCGACGACCGAGACGGAGATGGCACGGAACCAGCGGCCCAGCCGCAGCGCGCCCATGGCCAGTTGGAGCAGCCCCGTGGTCAGTACGATCACGCCGAGCGCGGGCAGTCCGAAGGTCCGCACGGCTTCGAGGACGAGCACGGTCAGACCCGCGGCGGGCCCTGACACCTGGAGACTGCTGCCGCGCATGAGGCCGGTGACGAGACCGCCCACGATGCCGGTGATCAGCCCCAGTTCGGCAGGTACGCCGGAGGCCACGGCGACGCCCACGCACAACGGCAGGGCGACCAGGAAGACGACGAGTGACGCGGTGAAGTCCTGCCGCAGATGAGGGAATCCCGTGAGCCGGTCCATGGCGGCCCTCATCCCGTGCGGAAGGGGGCCGAGCGCACGTCGCCGGGCGGAGGTGCCCAGACGGCGGTGACGCTGATG
This sequence comes from Streptomyces sp. SM10, assembly GCF_002910915.1. Classification (GTDB taxonomy): domain Bacteria; phylum Actinomycetota; class Actinomycetes; order Streptomycetales; family Streptomycetaceae; genus Streptomyces. Next base: position 41,071 of record NZ_NEUF01000132.1, read on the forward strand.
AGCAGGGCTTCTGCCGTCGGGTGATCGACAAGTGAATGCATGCCAGTGGATCCTCCTGGCGCGCCGGAGGGCGGCGCGTCGGTACGCGGATGAGAGCTGGGGCCAAAGGGCGGGCGGGGGCAGCCCCGCGACGCCGGGTCCCGCGGGACCGGTGGGGGCAGGTCTCCGGACCTCAGCTCAGCAGCGGAACACCTGGAGCGCGCAGGGGGAGTGGGCGGTCGAGCATCTGGAGACGTGAGGCCCGCTGCCCATGGCGGCGACGGCCGCCTGCGCCAGCATCCCGCCGGTGGCGCTCGCCACGACGGAACGGGACGGTGTCTCCGGGGCGGGCACGGTGGCCGAGCGGTGGCGGTCGCGGTGGCGGAGAAGGCCGTTCGGCTCGCCACCGCGATCGGAGGTGCCGCACGTGCCGTACTCACCGTGTGCCGTAAGGGCGTCCCCGGGACGGTCGGCACCGGTCCCCGGAGCGGACGCGTGGGCGTGGGCCGAGGGCGCGCCGGAGGCCGGGAGCGTGCCGGAGTACGGGGCCAGGAGGACGCTCATCAGGAACGCGATGACGAACCGGACTGCCGCTCCCCGCACTCTTCACCTCCTGACGGACTTTCTCCCTGTCCTTCGGGACGCTAACAGGCTGAAGCGTTTATGGAGTTAACCCCTTGTGAAGAGTCTGAAAGTCGATCCTCGGCGAGTCGAATGACACGGTTCAGCCCGAGGCAGGCCTGTGGCCTGCGCTTACACCACACGATCGGTTCTCAGTATTTGAGATCATTCGGGTCTGCGTGGCGTCTGCATATGCCGGATCGAGAGCAGTCGTCACATTCGCACAATGGTTCGGCGGTTGGGGCGTCGATAACCTCCAGCAAGGGCGGATGGCGGACCGGTGGCTGAATGTGGATCCGAATGCGGCGCATTGACGCCGTGAGGCGTGACCGACCCACCCGGGCACGGTGCGGCCGGCTGGACGGGTGCGGGTCCGCACGGGCGGCCAGGCGTGATCGGTCGCCCCTGCGGTTGCAGGAGGCGGGCGGCGTGGGGCGGGCTCCCGCTCTTCGTTGCGCGGAGCGACAGGTCGAGGTGTGGTCGTGCGGCGGCTTCCCGCCACGGTGAAGGCGGCGGCCGGTTGTTGCCGGCCTGGCTCCGGCCGACCGGGAGTGCGTCGCCCGAAGCGGGGGTGGAGTCCGGTGGGCAGTCCCACCGCCGTGGCCGAGGTGTGTCCCGTCGGCCGAATGGCCATCGATGGTGACGCCCCCGTTCGCCCGGATGGCGAGATGGGGTGGGGGCGCATGCCCGGCGCACAGGGGGCTCCGCGCGCATTCAGGGTGCATACGGGGAGTGAGCGGGCGCACGCGCGGGGCTATCCGGAATTGCGTGGGTCATAGTCAGAGATATCGGCGCAATGGGGTCAGGGGGTGACTCGATGTTTTCGCTTCAGGCCGGTTGGCATATGTCCAGGGCGAAAACCGCATCCGGTGGCTCATTGTGTACTCGTGGGTAACAGGTCGATTTTTTAGCCAGGTTGTCGTCGGTCCTCTAGGGTGGCTGGCGTGAACGGGCGGAGTCGGGGAAGTCGTGACCCGATTCGCCGGTTCGCCGCCGATATTCGAGTGAGTGAGGTGTCGCCGCCCCGCGTGGTAGGCATTACGTGTGGGGGTCGGGGGATCGTGCGTGCGGTGACCGTCGGGAACGCTCCGACTCGAGAATGGCCGGAAATGAACGACCAACATGCCGTGGAATTGGTGAGAACAGGTGGGGGACGCCGTGACCAACCCTTTCGATGACGAGTCGGGGCGGTTCGTACCGCTGGTGAACGAGGAAGGCCAGTACTCGTTGTGGCCTGCGCATCTCGAGGTACCGGGCGGCTGGCGTGCCGGCGGTCCGGAAGGGTCGCGTCAGGAGTGCCTCGATGCGATCGAGCAGGCCTGGACCGACATGCGGCCGGCCAGCCTGATCCGGTCCATGGCGGCTGACGCCGGATAGGCGGGTGTCCGGGGCGGTGTCCACGCCGCCCCGGCCGGGCGGTGTTTGGTGATCGAATTTCATCAATCTCGCTCTTGAGTCGGTCAAAATTGATCAGCCGGGTGCAAATTTTGCCCTTTGCCTCCCCGTGTCCAGGCTGCCTTCCTGTGTGTCGTTCATGTGCTGTTCATCGATTGCCGGAGGTACCCGCTCCGGCCTGTCCTGGACGCGTGACGACACGTCCGTCTCATTCCGGGTTCCGCTGCCCGGGGCGAGCCTCCGGGAGTTCCTGAGGGGTTTCGCCGGGACGGCTTCCGTAGGTGCATCCGTTCGTGACCGGCGTTCGGTGCAAAGGTATGGCCGGATTTCGACCTGCCCGCTCCGTGGTCCCCGAAATCTCTCCCCAAAGGTGTTACCGGTATGCGTGAAAACCGTCGCCCTCTCGTCGAATGCGGTCCCCCCGAAGAGTTCCTCGGGCTCACCGCGGCCCAGCAAGGTGTCTGGTACGGACAGTTGGTCGATCCGGACAGTCCGAAATACAACATCGGAGAGTGCTTCGAGATTCGCGGCGACCTCGACGAAGCGTTGTTCGCCGCCGCGCTCGGCCGAGCCGCCACGCTCTGTGACAGTCTCAACCTCGAATTCGTCACCACAGGTGAAACGGTTCGTCAGCGCGTCGTCCGCCGCCCCGGGACCTGCCCCGCGGACCGCCTCCGCCTGGTCGACCTGTCCGGTGCGGACGACCCGGTCGCCGCAGCCGAGCGTTACATGGCGGACGACATGGCGACCGTCGACAGGCTCGACGCCCCGAACCACCACTTCGCCCTGATGCGTCTCGGCCCCCGGGTGCGCTACTGGTACATCCGCTACCACCACATCGCCGTCGACGGCCTCGGCGGTGCGGTCTTCGCCCGCAGCGTGGCCGATCTCTACGCACGGGCCGCGCGCGGTGAGGACCTCGCCACGGCGGTGCTGCCCGACGCGCCTCTGCGTGATCTCATATCCGACGAGGCTGCCTACAGCGGCTCGCCGCGCCACGAGGCCGACCGTGCCTACTGGAGAGCGAGGTTCGCCGATCCGGCCGACGGCGGGTCGGAGGACACGGCCGCTGCCGGGGGCGGCGGTACACGCGGCGGCACGTCGCTCATCCGCAGGCGGACCGATGGGCCGGCCCCGAACGAGCCCGCCGAGGAGGACGTCCGGCTGCACACCGGCGAGACGCTGCCCGTCGCCGTCCTGGACGGGCTGCGCCGGCTCGCGTCCGTCAGCCGCACCAGCTGGACCGCCGTCCTCGTGAGCGCGGTGGCCGCCTACGTCGGCCGGGTCACCGGCAGCCAGGACGTCAGTGTGGGTCTCGCCTCCAACGGTCGCCACGGGGGACTCCGGCACGTCGTCGGCATGACGGCCAACATCCTGCCGCTCCGCCTGACCCTCACCCCCGACACGACGGTCGGCGCCCTCGTACGCGCCGTCGCCGACGAGATGCGGGGCGCACTGCGCCACCGCCGCTTCTCCCGCGAACAGCTGGCCCGTGACCTGAACATGGCCGACGGCGCGGCGCGCCTCACCGACGTCGTCGTCAACATCATGGGATACGACTACGACCTCGACTTCGGCGGCAGCCCCGCCAGGTCCCGCGTGCTGTCCATCGGACCGGTCGACGACGTGTCCTTCTTCATCTCCGAAAGGTCCGAAGGCAGCGGGCCGTTGATCGGCTTCGACACCGACGCGCAGCTGTACCGCCCCGAGGACGTGCGGCTTCACCAGCGGGCCATCGTCTCCTTCCTGTCGGCCCTGGCCGGCGCACCCGCGGACCTGCCCCTCGGCGACCTGCCGTTCGTCGACGACGCGGAGGCCGGCGCGCTGCTCCTGCGGGGGCGCGGCGCCTCACTCCCGGCGAAGGGTGTGGCATCGAGCCTGCCGGAGGTCTTCGGTGCGTGGGCACGTCGAACACCCGACGCCCGGGCGGTGGTGGACGGCGCGGTGACGCTCACCTACCAGGAGGTGGCCGGGGCTGCGGAGGCCCTGTCGCGCGCCCTGGCGGGCTGGGGCATCGGCGCCGAGGACGGTGTCGGCGTCCTCGTGGGCCGCTCGGCGGCCGTGGTGCCCGCCACGCTCGCCGCGGTCGCGGCGGGGGCCGCCTACGTCCCGATGGACGGGGACTGGCCGTCCGAGCGGCTCGGGCGCGTCGTCGACATCGCGTGTGTCCGCGCCCTGGTGGTCGACGAAACCGCCGCCGGACGGCCCTGGGTCGTGGAGACGGCCTCCGTCCTTCCGGTGATCGTCGTCGACGGCCGGGGCGGCATCGTGCGCGGTGCCCCGTCGACGCCGGGTCCGCCGCCGGGCGTCCTCCGCGGCGACCGGCTGGCCTACGTCATGTTCACCTCCGGCTCCACCGGCCTGCCCAAGGGGGTCGGCGTCACCCATGCCGACGTCCTCGCGCTGGCCGCCGACACCACGTGGGCGGACGGCGTGTCCGACGCCGTGCTGATGCACTCGGCCTACGTCTTCGACGCCTCGACGTTCGAGATCTGGGTGCCGCTGCTGAACGGCGGCTGCGTGGTCGTCGCACCTCCCGGTGTCCTGGAGGCGCGGGCCGTGGGGGAGATGGCCGAGCGGCACGGGGTGACCGCGCTCTTCCTGACGACGGCTCTGTTCGATCTGGTGGCCGAGACGGACCGCACCGCCTTCTCCGGGCTGCGCCTGGTCGCCACCGGGGGAGAGGCCGCCTCCCCCGACCTGACGCGGCGGGTCGCCGCCGCCTCGCCCGGCACGCAGGTGCTGCACGTGTACGGCCCCACCGAGACCACGACCTTCGCCACCCGCCATCCGGTGTCGGCCGCCACACCGGGTGTGCCTCCCATAGGCCGGGCGCTCGACGGAATGCGCCTCTACGTGCTCGACGGCGCGCTCGCCCTGGTACCGCCCGGAGTCGTGGGGGAACTGTACGTCGCGGGCCACGGAGTCGCCCGCGGCTACCAGGGCCGCCCCGCGTCGACGGCCACACGGTTCGTCGCCGACCCGCACGACGTGGACGGCGGTCGCATGTACCGCACCGGCGACCTCGTGCGCTGGACCGCCGGCGGTGACATCGAGTACGTCGGGCGCGCCGACGGGCAGGTCAAACTCCGCGGGTTCCGCATCGAACCCGCTGAGATCGAGAACGTCCTGCTCAGCGATCCGGCCGTGCGTGCCGCCCGCGTACTGGTCCGCGAGGACGTACCCGGCGACCGGAGGCTCGTCGCCTACGTCGTGCACGCCCCCGGCGCCCGGTCGGACGGTGCCGCCCTGGCCCGCCGCGTGGGGGACGCCCTGCCCGCGTACATGGTGCCCTCCGTGTTCGTCCCCCTCGACGCGCTGCCGCTCAACGCCAACGGGAAGGTCGACCGCAGCGCCCTGCCCGTCCCCCGCGCCACCACCGCTGTGGGCCGTGCTCCGCGCACCGCTCACGAAGAGGTGCTGGCCGGGCTCTTCGCCGACGTCCTGGGCGTGCCCGCGGTCGGCGTCGACGACAACTTCTTCTCCCTGGGCGGCCACTCCCTGCTCGCCACCCGTCTCACCGGCAGGGTGCGGGCGGCGCTGGGCGCCGAACTCGGCCTGCGTACGCTCTTCGACCACCCCACCGTCGCCGCCCTCGCGGCGGCCATCGACACCACTGGTCCGGCCCGGCCCGTCCTCGCGCCGCAGCGGCGACCCGACGTGGTGCCGCTGTCCTTCGCGCAGCAGCGGCTGTGGTTCCTCAACCGTGCCGAAGAGGCCGGCGACACCTACAACGTGCCGCTCGTGCTCGAACTCGACGGGCCCCTGGACGTGGACGCCCTGCGCGGCGCCCTGGCCGACGTGGTCGCCCGTCACGAGAGCCTGCGCACCGTCTTCGCCGAACACGACGGCGTCGCCCGTCAGATGGTCCTCGACCCGGAAGCCGCGGCAGCGCTCGTTCCCCTGGCCGTCGAGTCAGCCCCCTCCGACGAGGAGTCCGCCGTCTGGACCGAGGCGTCGGTCCGCCGTCTGGCCGCGGCTCCCTTCGACCTCGCGCGCGACGCCGCGATCCGTGCCCGGCTGTTCCGTCTGGGCCACAGCCGCCACGTCCTCGCGCTCGTCCTGCACCACGTCGTCGCCGACGGCTGGTCGCTCGGCCCGCTCAGCCGCGACCTCGGTGCGGCCTACCGCGCCAGGACCGAAGGCAGCGGCACACCCGACTGGCCCCCGCTTCCCGTCCAGTACGCCGACTACGCCCTCTGGCAGCGCCGGCTCCTGGGGGACGACGGCGACCCGGAGGGCCTGGCCGCGCGTCAGCTCGTCTTCTGGCGCGAGGCACTGCGCGGTGCCCCCGCACTGATCAGCCTGCCCCTCGACCGGCCCCGCCCGCCGGTGCCCAGCCACCGGGGCGACACCGTTGCCTTCGCGCTGCCCGCACCCGCCCACAGCGCCCTCACCCGGCTCGCCCGCACGGCCGGGTGCACCCCCTTCATGGTGCTCCAGGCAGCTCTCGCCGTGACGTTGCGCGCCCACGGTGCCGGCGCTGACATCCCGCTGGGAACAGCGGTGGCCGGACGCACCGACGACGCCCTGGAGGATCTGGTCGGGTTCTTCGTCAACACCGTCGTCGTGCGCACGGACCTCTCCGGTGCCCCGACCTTCCGTGAGCTGCTCGGCCGGGTGAAGGAGTCCGGCATCGCCGCCCTCAGCCACGCCGACCTCCCCTTCGAGCGCATCGTGGAGGCACTCAACCCCGAGCGTTCGGCCGACCACCACCCGCTCTTCCAGACCATGCTGGTCCTCCAGAGCCAGGGGAGGGCGGAGCTCGAACTGCCCGGCGTGACCGTCCACGACCGGTCCCGGCACACCGGCATCAGCAAGTTCGACCTGACGTTCTCGCTGACCGAAGCGACCGAAGCGACCGAAGCGACCGAAGCGACCGCCCCGGGCGGCTCGACGGGCTCTCCCGCCGGCATCGGCGGGTACCTGGAGTACGCCACCGACCTCTTCGACGCCACCACCGCCCGTGCCCTGTGCGACCGTTTCGCACGCATCCTCACCCAGGCGGTGACCGACCCCGACAGCCCCCTCGACGCTCTCGACCCGCTCGCGCCGGGCGAGCGCGACCGCCTCCTCGCACAAGGACGCGGCGCGCAGCCGCGCCCGCCCGTGCGCACCGTGACCGAAGCGGTCAGGGAGTGGGCGTCCCGCACCCCGGACGCGGTCGCCGCGCGGGACGCGCACACGAGCCTCACCTACGCCGAACTCGACGCCCGCGCCGACTCCCTGGCCCAGCTCCTGCGCGAACGGGGCGCCGGTCGTGAGGACAGGGTGGCCCTCGCCGTACCGCCGTCCGTGGACACCGTCGTCGCCATGCTGGCCGTCCTGCGGGCGGGCGCCGCCTACCTGCCGGTCGACCCCCAGTACCCGTCCGCCCGCATCCTGCACATGCTCGACGACGCCCGGCCCGTGCTGCTGCTCACCACCACGGACACCCACCGGGACCTGCCCGACTGCGACGTGCCGTGGCTGGCCCTCGACGCCCCGGCCAACCGTCGCACGGGCCCCCTCCCGGCGGCCCTCGGCACACCCCACCCTGCCGATCCCGCCTACGTCGTCCACACCTCCGGCTCCAGCGGCAGGCCCAAGGGCGTGGTGGTGCCGCACGCCGCCCTGGCCGGCCACATGGCGTGGATGGCCCGGTACCTGGACATCACCCCGGACGACCGGGTCCTCGCCCGTACCTCCACCAGTTTCGACGCGTCCGTCTGGGAGCTGTGGCTGCCCCTGATGAACGGCGCAGCGGTCTGCGTGCTCCCGGCCGACGCCAACCGCGAGCCCCGGGAACTGGTCTCCTGGATGAGCCGATTCGGCGTCACCGTCGCCCAGTTCGTCCCCTCGCACCTGGCCCTCGTCCTTGCCGACGCGTCCCCCACCGTGCCGCTGCCCGCCCTGCGCGCCGTCCTGTGCGGTGGCGAGCCGCTGCCGCGCGTCCTCGCCGACGACGTCGCCGAGCGGTGGGGGAGCGAGGTGCACAACCTCTACGGGCCGACCGAGGCGACCATCGACGCGACCGCCCACCGGGCCGCCGGCCACGGGGCCACCGGAACGGTGTCCGAGACCGTCCCGATAGGCCGCCCCGTCGACGCCATGCGGGCCTACGTGCTCGACGACAGGCTGCGGCCCGTACCGCCCGGGGTCACCGGCGAGCTGTACCTGTCGGGCACCAACCTGGCCCGCGGCTACCTGGACCGCCGGGGGCTGACCGCCGCACGGTTCGTCGCCGACCCGTTCGACGCCACCGGTGCCCGCATGTACCGGACGGGCGACCTCGTACGGTGGACCGGGGACGGTCTGCTCGACTACGTCGCGCGCGCCGACGACCAGGTCAAACTCCGGGGCTTCCGGATCGAGCTGGGCGAGGTCGAGGCCGCGCTCCTGGCAGGACAGGGCGTCACGGCAGCCTGCGCCGTGATCCGCGAGGACATACCCGGCCGGCGCCGCCTCGTCGGCTACGCCGTCGCCGGTGACCCGGCTCCGCGTCCGGAGGCCCTGCGCGCCGCCCTCGCCCTTACCCTGCCGCACTACATGGTGCCGGGCGCCGTCGTGGTCCTGGACGCCCTTCCGGTCCTGCCCAACGGCAAGGTGGACCGGCGGGCCCTGCCGCAGCCCGATGCGGAGACCCCGACCCCCGCCGGACGGGCCGGGAGCACCTTCCAGGAGGACCTGCTCGCCGGGATCTTCGCCGATGTCCTGGACCGCTCCCTCGTCGGCCCGCACGACAGCTTCTTCGACCTGGGCGGCCACTCGCTCCTCGCCATGCGCGTCGTCAGCCGGATTCGCGCCGTCCTCGGCGCCGAAGTCGGCGTACGCACCCTCTTCGAGCACCCGACGGTCGCCGGGCTGGCCCGTGTCCTCGACCCGCAGGGCCACTCGCGCCCTCCGCTGGTGCCCGCGGCCCGGCGCCCCGATCCGCTGCCGCTCTCCTTCGCCCAGCAGCGTCTGTGGTTCCTCGACCGGCTGGAGGGGCCCAACTCCGCCTACCACATCCCCCTCGTCCTCGAACTGGACGGCGCACCGGACGTCGAAGCCCTCCGTGCCGCCCTGCGGGACGTGGTGGAACGGCACGAGGCGCTGCGCACCGTGTTCCCCGAACGGGAGGGCGTCCCGCACCAGTCGGTACTCCCCGTCGACGCCGCCACGCCGGACCTGCCCCTCGTCACCACGGCGCCCGCCGACCTGGAGGCGCTGGTTCTGGCCACCGTGCGCGAGCCGTTCGACGTCGTCACCGACCCACCGCTGCGCGCCGTCCTCCTGCGCTCCGCACCGGGCCACCACGTCCTGGTCCTCGTCCTGCACCACATCGCGAGCGACGGCTGGTCGCTGGCCCCGCTCGCCCGCGACCTGGGTGAGGCCTACCGGGCACGGACCGAGGGTGTCGAGCCCTCCTGGACCCGGCTCCGCGTCCAGTACGCCGACTACACGCTCTGGCAGTACACGGCCCTCGGGGACGGCGCAGCACCCGGGAGCCTCCTGCGGCAACAGCTCGACCACTGGCACGCCGCGCTCGCGGGCCTGCCCGGACTGATCGACCTGCCGCTGGACCGGCCGCGGCCGGTCACGGCCGACCCGAGGGGGGCCGTCCACACCTTCGAGGTGCCGCCGTCCCTGCACGCCCGGCTCCTGGAGCTGGCAAGGGAGTCGGGCAGCAGCCTGTTCATGGTCCTCCAGGCAGCGGTGGCCACCCTGCTCCACCGGCACGGCGCGGGGGACGACATCCCGCTCGGCTCGCCGGTCGCCGGCCGCTCGGAGGAGGACCTGGAAGAGCTGGTCGGATTCTTCGTCAACACGCTCGTCCTGCGCACGGACCTGTCCGGCAGCCCGACGTTCGAGGAAGTGCTGGCACGCGTCAGGGAGTTCGACCTGGCCGCCTACGCGCACCAGGACGTGCCCTTCGAGCGTCTCGTCGAGAGCGTCAACCCCGTGCGGGCACGCAACCACCACCCGCTGTTCCAGACCATGCTGGTCCTCCAGAACCAGGAGACGGCCCGTGCCGACCTGCCGGGCCTCACCGTCGAGGACCGCCTCGTCCACAACGGGCTGAGCAAGTTCGACCTCACCTTCGCCTTCGCCGAGGAGCGTGCGGAGCGCGGTCTCACCGCAGGGATCGAATACGCCACCGCTCTCTTCGACCGGACCACCGTCGAGACCCTGGCGGCACGCCTCGTCCGTCTCCTTGAGCAGGTCGCGGACGACCCCGGCCGGCCCCTGGCGGGCTACGACCTGATGACGCGGGGGGAGCACGCCCGCGTACGGGGCTGGGGGACAGGCCGGACGCTGCCCTCCGGCTCCGCGGACGCCACCCTCCCCGCGCTCTTCGAGGCGCAGTCCCACCGCACTCCGGACGCCGTGGCCGTGACCGGCGAGGGCGTCACCCTCACCTACGCCGAGCTCGACCGGCTCTCCGCCGCCCTCGCCGGAGCGCTGGCGGGCCTCGGTATCGGCCCCGAGTCCGGCGTCGGCGTCCTGCTCGGCAGATCGCCGGCCGTCGTGCCGGTCTCCCTCGGGGCGGTCCGCGCGGCAGGCGCCTACGTCCCCCTCGACGCCCGCTGGCCCGGGGAACGGCTCGAACAGGTCGCCGGGGTGGCGTCCGTGCGGGTCCTCGTCGTCGACGAGGACGCCCTCGGCTCTCCCTGGGTGAGGGCGACGGCCCACCGGCTCCCGGTCGTGACCGTGGACAGCACCGGCCGGATCCTGCGGGGCGCACCCGAACACCCCGGACTCCCGGCGCGCGTTCCGGGCGCCGGGGCCCTCGCCTACGTGATGTCCACGTCCGGCTCCACCGGTCTGCCCAAGGGCGTCGGTGTCACCCACGCCGACGTCGTGGCGCTCGCGGCGGACTCGGCCTGGGAGGGCGGCGCCGCCGACGCGGTCCTCATGCACTCCGCGTACGTCTTCGACGCCTCCACCTTCGAGATCTGGGCCCCGCTGCTGCGCGGCGGCCGCATCGTCGTCGCGCCGGACGGGATCCTGGAGGCCGGGGTCCTCGGGGACGCCGTCCACACGCACGGGGTGACCGCCGTCTTCATGACCACGGCCCTGTTCAACGTGATCGCGGAGACCGGGCCGGGGGCCTTCGCGGGCCTGCGACTCGTGTGCGCCGGAGGGGAACTGGCCTCCCCGGACGCGATGCAGAGGGTCGCCGGTGCCGCGCCCGGCGTACGGGTCCTCCACGTCTACGGCCCCACCGAGACGACCACCTTCGCCACCCGCTACGACGTGGCGGCCGACCTCCCGCCGGGCCCACCGCCCATCGGGCGCGCCCTGGACGGCATGCGCCTGTACGTCCTCGACGGCTCCCTGCGCCCGGTCCCGCCGGGCGTCGTGGGCGAGCTGCATCTCGCCGGACGCGGCGTGGCACGCGGGTACACCGGCCTCCCCGGCCTGACCGCCACGCGTTTCGTCGCCGACCCCTTCGACCCGGAGGGCGGGCGCATGTACCGCACCGGCGACCTGGTGCGCTGGACGCCCGACGGGCAGATCGCGTACGTCGCCCGGGCCGACGGCCAGGTGAAGCTGCGCGGCTACCGCATCGAACTCGGCGAGGTCGAGACCGTGCTGGCCTGCTGCGACGGCGTGGCCGACTCCTTCGCCGTCGTCCGTGAGGACGTCCCCGGCGACCGGCGGCTCGTCGCCTACGTGGTGCCCACGCCCGGGGCACACCCCGAACCGGGCGAGCTCGCCCGGGCGGTCGGCCGGTCCCTGCCCGCCTACATGGTGCCCACCGCGATCGTCCCGCTCGACGCGTTCCCGCTCACCGTCAACGGGAAGGTGGACCGGCGTGCCCTGCCCGAACCTGGGCACCAGGCACCGGACCGCGGGCGCGCCGCCCGGACCGCCCGTGAGGAGATCCTCTGCGCGGTCTTCGCCGACGTACTCGGCAGGGACGGCGCCGGAGTCGACGACGACTTCTTCGCCCTGGGCGGCCACTCCCTGCTCGCCACCCGTCTCGCCGCACGCATCCGGACCGCCCTCTCCGTGGAGGTCCAGGTCAAGGCTGTCTTCGAGCACCCCACCCCGGCCGCGCTCGCTGCCGCGCTGGACGGCGCCGAAGAGGCCAGACGACCTCTGGAGCGTGTGCACGGCCGCCCCGATCCGCTGCCGCTCTCCTTCGCACAGCGGCGCCTGTGGTTCCTCAGCAGGCTCGAAGGGCCCAGCGCCACCTACAACGTGCCCCTCGTGCTCCGCCTGGACGGCCCCCTCGACGTGGAGGCCCTGGAAAGCGCCCTCGGGGACGTCGTCGACCGTCACGAGAGCCTGCGTACCGTCTTCCCCGACACCGACGGCGTGGCGCGTCAGCTCGTCCTCGACCCCGGAGAGGCCGCCCTCCATCTGACACCGCACGACACCGAACCGGCCCGCCTCGGGGAGGTCCTGAGCGCCGAGACGGCTCACGCCTTCGACGTGAGCACGGAACTCCCCGTACGGGCACGGCTCCTGCGCACCGGCGCCGAGACACACGTCCTGGCCCTGGTCATCCACCACATCGCCGGCGACGGCTGGTCGCTCGCCCCGCTGGCCCGCGACCTCGGTGAGGCCTACCGCGCGCGGACCGAGGGCGTGGAGCCCGCCTGGACCGAACTCGGCGTCCAGTACGCCGACTACACCCTGTGGCAGCGCGCGCTCCTCGGCGACGAGGACGACCCGTCCAGCCAGGCCGCCCGCCAGCTGGACTTCTGGCGCACCGCGCTGACCGGGGCCCCCGACCTCCTCGACCTGCCCTACGACCGGCCCCGCCCCGCCGTCACGGAGTACCGCGGGGACGCGTTCGCGTTCACCGTCGACGCGGACACCCACCGTGCGCTGGCGGACCTCACCCGCGCCCGCGGGTGCAGCCTCTTCATGGTGCTCCAGGCCGCCCTGTCGGTCCTCCTCTCCCGCCACGGCGCGGGCGAGGACATCCCGCTCGGCACCGCGGTCGCGGGGCGCACCGACGAAGCCCTCGACGACCTGGTGGGGTTCTTCGTCAACACCCTCGTCCTGCGCACCGACCTGACGGGAGATCCCACCTTCGGCGAGGTGGTCGACCGCGTCCGTGACTTCGACCTCGCCGCCTACGCCCACCAGGACGTCCCCTTCGAGCGGCTGGTGGACGTCCTCGGCCGGGACCGGGCTCCGAACCACCACCCGCTCTTCCAGACGATGCTCGTCCTCCAGAACCAGGCGGACGCCGCCCTCGACCTGCCCGGCCTGACGGTGTCCGAGGAGCACGTCCACACCGGGATCAGCAAGTTCGACCTCACCTTCACCTTCACCGAGCGCCACGACGGGGCGGGCGGGTCGGCCGGCCTCGACGGCGTCCTGGAGTTCTCCACCGAGCTCTTCGAACACGCCACCGCCCGAACCCTGGCGGCCCGGCTGACCCGCCTGCTCGCCTCGCTCGCCACCGACCCCGGGCAGCGCGTCCACGCGGCGGACGTCCTGGACACGGCCGAGCGGGAGCGCCTCGACCGCGCTGCGCACGGGCCGGTCCGGCCCCTGACGGCGCGCACCGCGCCCGAGGCGTTCCGCGCGCAGTGCGCCCGGAACCCCCGCGCCACAGCTGTGCGGGAGGGTGCCCGGGGTCTGACCTTCGGCGAACTCGACGCGCTCTCGGACGACCTGGCGCACCACCTGCACCGCCGGGGCATCAGCCGGGGCGACCTCGTCGCCCTCGCCCCGGACGGCACGTCGGACCAGGTCGTGGCGATGCTGGCGATCGCCAAGGCGGGCGCCGCCTGCCTGCCCCTCGACCTGGACTACCCCGAGTCGCGCATCTCGTACATGCTGGACGACGCCCGCCCCGCGTTGCTCCTCACCCTGGGCACCGCCCGATCCGCAGGCCTCGCGCTGTCCGTGCCGTGCCTCGCGCTCGACGACCGGGCCGCATGGTCCACCGGAGGCACCCCGCCGCCCGAAGCCGCGCCCGGCCCCCTCGACGCGGCCTACGTCATCTACACCTCGGGCTCCACAGGCCGCCCCAAGGGCGTCGTCGTCACCCACGGCTCCCTGACGAACCACATGGCGTGGATGGCCGGCCACATCGGCCTCACCGACGACGACCGGATCCTCGCGCGCACCTCGTCCAGCTTCGACGCCTCCGTCTGGGAGACCTGGCTGCCGCTCCTGCAGGGAGGGGCCACCTGCCCCGTGCCACCGTCCGTCAACCACGACCCCGCCGCGCTGCTGGCCCGGATGCGGGACGCGGGCGTCACCCTCGTGCAGTTCGTGCCCCCGCACCTCTCGCTCGTCCTGACCGAGACCCGCCCCGCCGACGCGCCGGACACCCTGCGTGCCGTGCTGTGCGGCGGCGAACCCCTGCCCCGGACCCTGGCCGAGCGCGTCCGGCAGGCCTGGCGGGTCGAGGTGCACAACCTGTACGGGCCCACGGAGACGACCATCGACGCGACCGCCCACCACGACCGGGACGGTGGGGCGGGAGGCTCCGCGGTGGAGGGGACCGTGCCGCTCGGCCGTCCCGTCGACAACACCCGTGCCTACGTCCTGGACGCGGGGCTCCGGCCGGTTCCGCCGGGTGTCACCGGTGAGCTCCATGTCGCGGGCGACGGACTCGCGCGCGGCTACCTGGGGCGCCGCGCCCTGACCGCCGAGCGGTTCGTCGCCGATCCGTTCGGCCCCGCCGGAAGCCGCATGTACCGCACCGGCGACCTCGTCCGACGCGACGCCGACGGAGTGCTCACCTACGTCTCCCGGTCCGACGACCAGATCAAGTTGCACGGCTTCCGCATCGAACTCGGTGAGATCGAGGCGGCTCTCACCGCTCTCGACGGCATCGCCGCCGCGTGCGCCGTCGTCCGCGAGGACCAGCCCGGCGAACGGCGCCTGGTCGCCTACACCGTTCCCGGCCCGCGCGGCGGTGGGGCGGCCCCCGACGACGGCGAGGTGCGGGCCCGGCTGACGTCGGTGCTTCCGCCGTACATGGTGCCCGCCCTCCTCGTCACCCTCGACGCACTGCCGCTGACGTCCAACGGCAAGACCGACCGCCGCGCCCTGCCCGCCCCGGAGCGCTCCGACGCCACCCGGCCGGGCGGACAGCCGCGCACCGCACAGGAACGCGTCGTCCTGGACGTGTTCGCCTCGGTACTGCGCACCCCCGACGTCCGTACCGACGACGACTTCTTCGCCCTCGGAGGGGACAGCATCCTCTCCATCCAGCTCGTCAGCCGGGTCCGCGAGGCGGGCCTGGGCGTCACCCCGCGCGACGTCTTCGTCCACCGCACGCCCGAGGCCATCGCGGCCGCCTCCACCACGCTGGACCAGGCCGTCGGCGCCGCACCGGCGGGACAGGGAACGGGGGAGATGCCGCCGACACCCATCGCCGCCTGGTTCCTGGAACGGCCCGGCACGTCGGACGGCTACAACCAGTCGGGGCTGCTGCGCACGCCCCTGGGCGCCGACCAGGACTCACTCGTGGCCGCCCTCCAACTCCTCCTCGACCACCACGACATGCTCCGCCTGCGTGTCGACCGCACGGCGGGAGGAGAGCCCCGCCTCGAAGCCATGCCGGCCGGCACCGTGCGGGCACGCCACCGCTTCACCCGGATCGACGTCTCCGGACTCGGCGCCGACGCGGTGCGCGCCGCCGTCACCGAAGCCGGGGAAGAGGCGCGCAGACGGCTGCGGCCCGCGCACGCGGAGGTGGTCGAGGCGGTCTGGTGCGACGCCGGACCGGACACACGCGGACGGCTCCTGCTCGTCGTGCACCACCTGGCCGTCGACGCGGTCTCCTGGCGCATCCTCGCCGCCGACCTGGCCACCGCCTGGCAACACGTCACCGCCCTGACGGCCACCGGCGGCGACGCCGATGCCACGGCGCCGGACCTGCCCGCCGTGACCACGCCCTACCGGGACTGGGCCCGACTCCTCGCGTCGCAGGCGCTCGGCGCCGGACGTGCGGCGGAACTCCCGCTGTGGGAGTCGGTGTCGAGGACCCCCGACCCGCCGCTGGGGTACCGGCCGCTCGACCCCCACCTGGACACGGCCGACCGGACGCGCACCCTGACCACCCACCTGTCCGCCGACCGGACGAAACCGCTGCTGACGACCGTCCCCGCCGCCTTCCACGCAGGGGTGGACGACGTCCTGCTCACCGGCCTGGCCCTCGCCCTCTGCTCCTGGCGCGCGGAACGCGCCACCCGGCTCGGCGGACTCCCACCGGGCACCACCGGCGTCCTCCTCGACCTGGAGGGCCACGGCCGCGAGCAGATCGCGGACGGCATCGACCTGTCGCGGACCGTCGGCTGGTTCACCAGCCTCTACCCGGTCCGGATCGACCCCGGGCCCGTGGACGCGGTCGACCCGCGACGCTTCGACTCCGCGCTGGTGGAGCGCGCACTCAAGCGCGTCAAGGAACAGCTGCGGGCCGTCCCCGACCACGGCGTCGGCTACGGGATGCTGCGCCACCTCAACCCCGCCACCCGCCGCCGGCTGGCCGACGCGCCGGAGCCGCAGATCGGCTTCAACTACCTCGGGCGGTACGCGGCTCCACCGGAGGCGGAGAGCGCCGACTGGGACGTGGTGCTCGACGGCGGCGGTCCACGGAGCCAGGACCCGGACATGCCCGTCCACCACGTCCTCGACATCAACGCGCACACCGAGGACCTGCCCGACGGGCCGCGCCTGGTGACCCGCTGGACCTGGCCCAGCGACCTTCTGAAGGAAGAGGACGTGGAGGCCCTGACCGACGCCTTCACCCGGGCCCTCCATGCCCTGGCCGAACACACCGAACGACCCGGCGCGGGCGGCTGGACGCCGTCCGACCTTCCCCTGGTCTCGCTCGACCAGGCCCAGATCGACCGACTGCAGAACATGTGGGGTGGACGCAAGTGACAGGGTTCCAGCTGGAGGACGTACTTCCTCCGACGCCGTTGCAGTCAGGCATGCTCTTCCACGCGCTGTACGACTCCCGGGCCGTGGACGTCTACACCGCGCAGTTCGTCTTCGACCTCGAGGGCTCCGTCGACGTCACCGCGCTGGGCGCCGCCGTCGCCGGCCTGCTGCGGCGCCATGCCAACCTCCGGGTCGGCTTCCTCCACGAGGGCCTGGACGAACCCGTGCAGGCCGTGGCCGCCCACGTACCGCTGCCGCTGGAGGAGCTGGACCTGACCCGGGCGGACGGCACAGGCACGGTGCGGGAGCGCCTCACCGCCTTCCTCGCCGCCGACCGCACCCGCCGCTTCGACCTGACCACCCCGCCGCTGATGCGGTTCACCCTGGTGCGCACGGCGCCGCTGCGCCACCGGCTGGTCATGACCAGCCACCACATCCTCCTCGACGGATGGTCGATGCCCCTGCTCGTGCGGGAGCTGTTCGAGCTCTACGCGCGCCGGGGGGACGACAGCGCCCTGCCCCGCGTCGCCCCCTACCGCACCTATCTGGCCTGGCTGGCCCAGCAGGACCGCGGCGCCGCGCTGGACACCTGGCGCACCGCCCTCGCCGGAATCGAGGCGCCGACCCGGCTCGCGGGGCGGGGCGGG
The DNA here is from genome assembly GCF_002910915.1 of Streptomyces sp. SM10. Classification (GTDB taxonomy): domain Bacteria; phylum Actinomycetota; class Actinomycetes; order Streptomycetales; family Streptomycetaceae; genus Streptomyces. Next base: position 58,542 of record NZ_NEUF01000132.1, read on the forward strand.
GCGCACGTGCCGGACTCCGGCGAACTGCCCGCAACGCTCGTCCTCACGGTGGACGCGGCCACGACGGACCGGCTGCGCGAGACCGCCCGCGCCCACCGGCTCACCCTCAACACCCTGGTCCAGGGCGCCTGGGGGCTGATCCTCGCCCACCTCACCGGACGCCCCGACACCGTGTTCGGGACGACCGTGTCCGGCCGCCCGCCCGAGATCCCCGGCATCGAGTCGATGGTCGGCCTGTTCATCAACACCGTGCCGGTGCGGGTGAACCCGCTGCCCGGCGACACCCTGGCCGCCCTCCTGACCCGGCTCCAGGAGGAACAGGGGCGGCTCCTCGGCAGCCAGTACGTGGGCCTGACCGAGATACGCGGCGTCACCGGCCTGGACGAACTCTTCGACACCCTCGTCGTGTTCGAGAACTACCCGCTGGACGCCGAGGCCCTGCGCACCGCGCAGCAGGGCCTGCCCGGCCTCGCCGTCACCGGGTTCAGCGGCACGGACGCGGCCCACTACCCGCTCACCCTCACCGTCGCCCCGGGCGACACCCTGAGGATCACCTTCGGCTACCGGACCGCCGTCCTCGGCCGCGACGAGGTGACCCGCACCTGCGCCCGCCTGCAGCGGCTGCTGACGGTGATGGCGGAGGGGCTCGACCGCCGGGCCGACGCGGTCCCCGTCCTCCTGGACGGTGAGCGCGAGGCACTGCTCACCCAGGGGCGCGGAGCCGAACTCGCCGGTACCGCGGCCGACGTGAGTGTGCCGGACGCCGTCGCCCGGCACGCCGCCCTCCACCCGGGCGACATGGCGGTCACCGGCGCCGGCGAGCAGCTGACGTATCGGCATCTGCAGGAGCTCTCGGACGAGCTGGCCGGTGTCCTGACAGGGCTGGGAACCGGCGCCGAGGACGGCGTCGGCATCCTCCTCGGCCGCTCGGCCGCCCAGGTCACCGCCTCCCTGGCCGCACTGCGCGCCGGCGCCGCCTACGTGCCGCTCGACCCCGGCTGGCCCGTCGATCGGCTCACCCGGGTCACCGAAGTGACCGCCCCGCGCGCCCTGATCGTCGACGAGTCGACCCGCACCCACCCCTGGGTGCGCCAACTCGGCCCCGACGTGCCCGTGGTGTGCGTCGACGCCGCAGGACGGGTCCGCAAGGGGGGCCCCGACGCGTCCGGGCCCCTCCGCGCCGTCACGGGCGGTGCCCGGCTCGCGTACGTGATGTTCACCTCCGGCTCCACCGGCCTGCCCAAGGGCGTCGGCGTCACCCACGCCGACATCACCGCCCTGGCGGCCGACCGCGCCTGGGACCGCGGCACCGTCGACGCCGTCCTGCTCCACTCCGCGTACGTCTTCGACGCCTCCACCTTCGAGATCTGGGCCCCGCTCCTCAACGGCGGCCGCGTGGTCGTCGCCCCCGAGGGAACGCTCCAGCCCGCCGTGCTCCGCGACCTCGTGGCCCGGTACGGCGTGACGGCGGCGTTCCTGACGACGGCCCTGTTCAACGCACTGGCCGAGACCGACCCGGGTGCACTCGGCCTGCTCCGCCTCGCCGCCACCGGGGGCGAGGCCGCCGCGCCCGGAGTCCTCCAGCGCCTGGCCGCAAACCACCCGGACACCACCTTCCTCCACGTCTACGGCCCGACCGAGACCACCACCTTCTCGACCCGCCGCCGCGTCCTGCCCGACGACACCCCCGACGGCGTGCCCTCCATCGGCCGTCCGCTCGACGGGGTGCGCGCCTACGTCCTGGACCGAGCCCTGAGGCCCGTGCCGTCCGGAGCCGAGGGCGAGCTCTACGTCGCGGGACCCGGTGTCGCGCGTGGCTACCTGGGGCGTCCCGGGCTCACCGCGACCCGGTTCCCGGCCGACCCGTTCGCCGGTGACGGCACGCGCATGTACCGCACCGGAGACCTCGTGCGCCGGAGTGCCGACGGCTGCCTGCACCACGTGGCCAGGGCCGACCAGCAGATCAAGCTGCGCGGCCACCGCATCGAACCCGCCGAGATCGAGGCGGTGCTCCGAGCCGAACCGTCCGTACGCGCCGCCGTCGTGCTGGTCCGGGAGGACCTGCCCGGCGACCGCACCCTCGTCGCCTACGTCGTCCCCGCCCCCGGCCACGTCCCCGATCCCGACCTGCTCACGGCACAGGTCGGCCGCCGCCTGCCGGCCTACATGGTGCCTGCCGTCGTCCAGCCGCTCGACTCGCTGCCGCTCACTTCCAACGGCAAGCTCGACCGGAAGGCCCTCCCCTCACCGGCCGGCCCCTCCGCCGCCGGCCGCAGAATGCCGCGCGGCGCGCACGAGGAGATTCTCGCGGGGCTGTTCGCGGAGGTGCTCGGAGTGCCACGCGTCGGCATCGACGACAGCTTCTTCGCGCTGGGCGGCCACTCCCTCACCGCGACCCGTCTGGCCGGCCGCGTCCGCACGGCGCTGGGCACCGAGACGGAGATCCGCACCCTCTTCGAGAACCCCACCGTCGCCACGCTCGCCGCCGCTCTGGCGAACGCCGGGCGCCCGGCCCGCCCCGCGCTCGTCCCCCAGAAGCGCCCGGCCACGCTCCCGCTCTCCTACGCCCAGCAACGGCTGTGGTTCCTGCACCGGCTCGAAGGCCCCTCCGCGACGTACAACATCCCCTTCGCCGTACGCATCGACGGGCCGCTCGACACGGACGCCCTGCACCAGGCACTCCACGACGTCGTCGCCCGGCACGCCGCCCTGCGCACCGTCTTCCCCGAGCACGAGGGCGGGCCGGTCCAGAACATCACCGGCGCGGCCGACGTCCGCCTCCCCTTCCACCTCCGATCCGCGGGCCCGGACGAACTCCCCGACCGGATCCGGGCGGCAGCGAGCGCACCGATCGACATCGAGCACCACATCCCGGTCGAGGCGACCCTCCTACGCCTGGCCGACGACGCGCACGTCCTGGTCCTCGTGATCCACCACATCGCCGCCGACGGCTCGTCCCTGGCACCCCTCGCCCACGACCTCGGCGCCGCCTACCGCGCCCGCACCCGCGCCGAGGCCCCGGTGTGGAGCGCACACCCCGTCGACTACGCGGACCACACCCTCTGGCAGCGCCGCCTGCTGGGCGACGAGCGTGACCCCGACAGCCTCGTGGCACGGCAGCTCGCGTACTGGAAGGAGGCGCTGGAAGGTCTGCCGCAGATCGTCGAACTGCCGTGGGACCGGCAGCGCCCGGCCGTGCCCCGTCACATCGGCTCCACCCACGAGTTCGCCGTGGACGGCGACACCGCCCGGCAGATCGCCGGCCTCGCCCGCACAGGAGGATGCAGCGTCTTCATGGTGCTCCAGGCCGCCCTGTCGCTCCTGCTCTCCCGGCACGGCGCCGGCGACGACATCCCCCTGGGCACGGCCGTCGCCGGCCGCACCGACGAAGCCGCCTGCGACCTCGTCGGCCTCTTCGTGAACACGCTCGTCCTCCGCACGGACCTGACCGGCGACCCGACGTTCCTCGAACTCCTGGACCGGGTCAAGGAGTCCGACCTCTCCGCCTACGCCCACCAGGACGTCCCCCTCGAGCGCCTGGTCGAACTGCTCAACCCCCCTCGCTCGCAGAACCACCATCCGCTCTTCCAGACGATGCTCATCCTCCAGAACCACACCCCCGCCGCCCCCCTGGACCTGCCCGGCCTCACCGTCGACGGCGTCCCGGTCGACCCCGGGGTCAGCAAGTTCGACCTGTCCTTCACCTTCACCGAGACGTACGACGACAGCGGGGCGCCCACCGGCATGCGGGCGGCCGTCGACTACGCGACGGAACTGTTCGACGCGGCCACCGTCCGCGCCCTCGCCGACAGACTCGTGGTGCTCCTCACCGCGGTCACCGCCGACCCCGGCCGCCCGCTGCGTGCGTACGACGTCCTCACCCCGGCCGAGCGGGGCATCCTCACCGCCCGGGGGACCGGACCCGTGGAGCATCGGCCCGGGACGACCGTCCCCGCGCTCTTCGAGGCCCGGGTACGGCGGACCCCGGACGCCCCCGCGGTCCGTGACGCCGCCACGACCCTCACCTACGCCGAACTCGACGCCCGCGCCGACGCCCTCGCCCACCACCTCACGGCGCTGGGCATCGGCCCCGAGGACCGGGTGGCCGTCGCCCTGCCCCGCACGCACGACCTCGTCGTGACGCTCCTCGGCATCCTCAAGGCCGGGGCCGCGTACGTGCCGCTCGACCCCGACTACCCGGTCCGCCGCCTCTCCCACATGCTCGACGACTCCCGGCCGCGCCTCCTGCTCACCACGCCCGCGGTCCACGCCCGGCTCCCGCAGTCCACGGTGCCCCACCTGTACGCGGGCGACCTCGGGCCCGGCACCCCGGCGGCCGTGCGCCCGGGTGCGGCCCCGCGGCCGCACCCGGGCAACCCCGCCTACGTCATCTACACCTCCGGTTCCACCGGACGCCCCAAGGGGGTCGTGGTCACCCACCAGGGTGTTCGCGCCATGGTCGGGACGCAGACCGAGCGGCTGCGCGTCGGCCCCGGCAGCCGTGTCCTGCACATGGCGTCCGTCAGCTTCGACGCCGCGTTCTGGGAATTGTGCATGGGCCTGCTCTCCGGGGCCTGCCTGGAGATCGACGAGCGGGACGCCCTGCTGCCCGGCCCCGCTCTCGCGGCCCTGGTCCGCGAACGGGGTGTCACCCACCTCACCCTGCCGCCCGCCGCCCTCGCCGTGATGCCGCCCGGTTCCCTGCCCGCCGGGACCACCATGGTCCTCGCCGGCGAGGCGTGCCCGCCCGCCCTGGTGCACGACTGGGCGGGGGACCGGTTCCTGGTCAACGCCTACGGCCCGACGGAGACCACCGTCTGCGCCACCATGAGCGGCTTCCAGCAGCCGGACGGGCAGCTCGCACCCGACCGCGCCGTGCCCATCGGGGTCCCGGTCGACGGCACCCGGGTCCATGTCCTGGACCACCGGCTGGGGCCCGTACCGCCCGGTGTGGTCGGCGAGCTGTACGTGTCCGGCGAGGGGGTGGCCCGCGGGTACCACGGCCGGGCCGCCCTGACCGCGTCCCGCTTCGTCGCCGACCCCTTCGACCGCACTGGGGGCCGCATGTACCGCACCGGTGATCTGGTGCGGTGGACGGCCGACGGGGAGCTCGGCGCGCTCGTCTACGTGGCGCGTGTCGACGACCAGGTCAAGCTCCGGGGCTTCCGCATCGAACTCGGCGAGATCGAGGCCGCGCTCACCGCCCTGCCGGGCATCGCCGCGGCCTGCGCCGTCGTCCGTGAGGACCGGCCGGGTGACCGCCGTCTGGTCGCCTACACCGTGTCCGCGGACGGCGGGGCGGGCCCCGGTGAGACCGAGGTGCGTGCCCACCTCGCCACACTCCTGCCCGACCACATGGTCCCCTCCGCCTGCGTACGCCTCGAGGCCCTGCCCCTCACACCCAACGGCAAGACGGACCGGCGGGCCCTGCCCGCGCCCGGCCGCACCGCACCGCCCGGAGGCCGTGCGCCCCGCACAGGGCGCGAGCGCGCCCTGTGCGAGGTGTTCGCCGGGACGCTGGGCGTGCCCGAGGTCGGCGTCACGGACGACTTCTTCGCCCTCGGCGGCCACTCGCTGCTCGCCGTGACCCTGGCCCGGCGCATCGAGGAACGCTGCGGCCGACGCCTCAGCCTCCGAGCGCTGTTCGCCGCGCCGACCGTCGAGGGCGTCGACCGCCTCCTGGGCCACGCCGCCGGAGAGGAGGACCACCAGGAGCACGCGGTCCCGCAGGACCTCGTGGCCGAGGTCCGGCTCGCCGCGGACATCACGGACAGGGGCCGCCCGCGCACCGCGCTCCGCCCCACGGCCCGGCCGTTCCTCACCGGCGCCTCCGGCTTCCTCGGCGCCTTCCTCCTGCGCGACCTCATCGAGACCACCGGCGCACCGGTCGACTGCCTCGTACGGGCGAAGGACGAGCAGCAGGCGGCGCACCGGCTCCGGGCCAACCTGGAGCAGTACGGCCTCTGGCGCCCCGGGTACGCGGAGCTGATCCGTCCGGTACCGGGCGACCTCGCCGCCCCGGGCCTCGGCCTGTCACCCGGGGCCCGGACCGCCCTGGTCCGCCGCCTCGGCCCCGTCCTGCACAACGGCGCGCACGTCAACTTCGCCGCCGGGTACCGGAACCTGCGCGCCCCCAACGTCGCCGGCACGGAGGAACTGCTGCGCCTGCTCGCCGACTCCGCCTCACCCGGGATGCACCACGTCTCGACCACGAGCGTCTACGCACCGGCGCCCGGGGAGGGGGACGCCACCGTCACGGAGTCCACCCCGACGGGTCCGGCATCCGGACTGCCGGACGGCTACGCGCAGAGCAAGTGGGTCGCCGAGGGGCTGGTCGGCCTGGCCCGGGAGCGTGGCCTGCCGGTGACCGTCCACCGACCGGGCCGCATCAGCGGCGACACCGTCACCGGTGCCTGCCAGGACCGTGACCTGCTGTGGCAGCTCATCAAGGGATGCCTCCAGGCCGGTGCGGTGCCGGACCTGCCGTACGGCTCCACGGACTGGGTGCCCGTGGACCACGTCAGCGCGGCGGTCGTCGCCCTGTCCCTGTCCGGTGGGGCCGAGGCGGAGACGTACCACTTCACCAACCCCGACGCGCCGGGGCTGGAGCGCGTCTTCGAGATCGCAGCCGGCCTCGGGCACGACCTGCGGACCGTCCCCGCGGCACGGTGGCAGGCCCTCGTGGCGGCTCAGCACGACAACGCCGCCCAGCTGTTCCTCGGCGACGAGGGGCAGACCCGGCACGAGGCGCGCCACCGCCGTCACTTCGACTCCGGCCGGACGGCCGAGGCCGCGGCGGCTCTGGGAGTCCGCCTGCCGGTGCTGACCGACGCCGTCCTGACCCGCTACCTCACCTACTTCCACGGCACAGGGTTCCTGCCGGCTCCTGAAGCGGTGCCGGCCACGCGGTAGTCCGTGCGGCGGCACCCTGCCGTCGGCCGTCGGCCAGCACCCTGCCGTCGGCCGTCGGCCACGGCCTGTCAGGCGACGGCCGGCGGAAGGAAGTCCGCCGCGAGCTCCTCCGGGGTGCGGGGGCCCCGGGCGGTCGCCTCCAGCAGGCCGTGCTCACGCAGCAGCCGGGAGGTCACGACGCCCCACGGCAGCCGAAGACCCGCCTCCCGCAGGAGATCCGTCCGGGCCAGCGTGGTGGACGCCGGCCCGGCGCGGACACCGGCCGGGGTGAGGAGCGCGACGTCGTCGGCCCACCGCAGGGCCAGATCGACGTCGTGGGTGGCCATCACGACGGTCGTGCCGCCGGCGCGCAGGGTGCCGAGCGTGTCGAGCAGCCGTTCCTGACCGTCCGGATCGAGCCCCGCGGTCGGCTCGTCGAGGATCAGCACACGGGGCCGCATCGCGACCGCGCCCGCGATGGCGGTCCGCTTGCGCTGCCCGTAGGAGAGGAGGTGGGTGGGCCGGTCGGCCAGTCCCGTGATGTCGAGAGCGGTGAGCGCCTCGTCGACCCGGACCCGTACCTCCGCGTCGGGCAGGCCCAGATTCAGCGGCCCGAACGACACGTCCTGGGAGACGGACGCGGCGAACAGCTGGTCGTCCGGGTCCTGCACCACCAGCTGGACCGTGGTGCGCAGCCGGGTCAGCCCTGCGCGGTTGTAGGCGACCGGGTCGCCCTCGACGCTCAACTGCCCTGACTTCGGGCGTAGTCCGCCGCTCAGGAGGCGCATCAGCGTGGTCTTCCCGCTGCCGTTCCTTCCGAGCAGGGCGAGCGCACGCCCTTCGTGCGCCTCGAAGTCGAGGCCGCTGAGCACGGCAGGGCCGTCCTCGTACGCGAAGGACGCACCCCGCAGGGCGAGCAGTACGGAATCGGTCATGACAGCCGCCTTTCCAGGACGAGGGTCAGGGCGGTGAGAGCCGCGAGCAGGACGAGGCTCGCGGAGGTGAACCGCGCGGATACGCGGGCCTCGGGCACCAGGACGCGCAGGGTGCCGTCGTAGCCGCGCCCGGCCAGTCCCGACTGGAGCCGCGCCGCGCGGTCGAAGGCCCTGATGAAGGCGGTGGCACCGAGCCCGGCCAGGGACCGCCAGGCGGCGGCCCGGGTGGTGTGCCCGAGCCGGGCCGCCTGCGCCTCCCGGATCCGGCGCACCGAGTCCAGGAGCAGGAAACTCATGCGGTACGTCACCAGGGCGACGTCCACCACCGGCGCGGGGACCCCCGCCGCGACCAGGCGGGGCAGCAGGTCGGACATCGGTGTGGTGAAGGCGAACAGCAGGACACCGAGTGAGGCCGCCGAGGTGCGCAACAGCAGCTCCCCGGCACGGACCGGCCCTCCGTCGGCCAGGCCGACGAACCCCTCCTCCCCGCCGACCCGCACGAGGAGGGTGGCCGCCCCGGTGACACAGAACCCCAGGGGCACCCGGTAGGCGCGCCACAGGTGGCGGGCCGTCACGCCCGCCGGACCCAGGAGCAGGACGACCGCGGTGACGAGGACGAGAGCGGCACCGGGCCACGGCGGCAGCGAGATCGCCAGCACCGTGAGTCCCAGTCCGAGTACCGCCTTGTCGACGGGATGGCGGCGGCGCCAGCGACTGCTGTGCGCCGCCGCGTCGATCGGCAGCACGTGAGCTCAGGCTCCCCGGGCCGAGGACTCCCCGGCACGGTCAGGGGTGCCCCCGCCGTCCTGCGGCGCCTTCGCGCGCAGTTCGCCCTGACGGCGACCGCGCCGCAGACCGAAGTAGTAGGCGAGGACTCCCGCCCCGAGCGCGGCCTGGAGAGCGAAGAGCGCCGACTCGATCTCGCCGGACGGCGGTTCGTACAGCGGGGAGAACCAGGGTTCGTAGCCGGGGTCGATCTCGGTGATCGCCGTCTCGGCCTGCGCGTCGGCGCCGGCGAAGGGCTCCTCCTTGTGGTCGCCGAGGCCGAGTGCCAGCGGGAGGACCGCCAGGGCGGCGACGACGAACAGCAGAAGGGCATTGATCTTCGTGTTCTTGTTCATCACGCCACCGCCTCGGTCTTCTCGTCCGCCACGCGCGCGGCCCGCTTGCCGGAGAGGAACACGCCGAGCCGGGTCAGGTCTCCCTTGCTGGACTGCACGAGGAGCCGCATCACCAGCACGGTCAGGAGCCCCTCGCTCACCGCCAGCGGGATCTGGGTGACCGCGAAGATGGAGCCGAACTTCCCGAGCGCCCCCAGGAACCCGCTGCCCGGGTCCGGGAAGGCGAGCGCGAGCTGGACGCTGGTGACGCAGTAGGTGGACAGGTCGGCGACGAACGCGGCGAAGAAGACCGCGACCATCAGCGGCACGTCGTAGCGGCGCAGCAGCCTGTACACCGCGTACCCGGCCCAGGGGCCGACGATCGCCATCGAGAAGACGTTGGCACCGAGCGTGGTCAGGCCGCCGTGCGCGAGCAGCAGCGCCTGGAAGAGCAGGGTGATGGTGCCCAGGACCGCCATGATCGGCGGCCGGAACAGGATGGCCCCCAGCCCCGTACCCGTGGGGTGGGAACAACTCCCCGTCACGGAAGGGAGTTTCAGGGCGGAAAGGACGAACGTGAAGGCTCCGGAAGCCCCCAGCAGCAGTGTGCTCTCCGGGTTCTCCCGGACCTCACGGGTGAGTGACCGGACTCCGTGGACGACGAACGGCGCGGACGCGACACCCCAGGCGATCGCGTGCGCCGGGGGCAGAAATCCCTCGGCTATGTGCATGGCTCAGCAGACCCTCTCCAGCACCTCGTGGATGGTTGAAGTGCCTTGGCCGGTCTCCTGGCTGACGGGTGACACCGCCCGAACTCCGCCTTCCCGGGTCACAAGGACCCAGTGGCTGCCCGCGAGGGCCGGAGCCGGACTTCCCGATCACAGTGGCGAGGGCCGCACCGGCATCACACCGGATTTCCCGTTCACCAAGGCGTGGCGACAGTAGTGCCAGGTGGGGGGCGATGACAAGCAGGCCCACCCGCCCGCACCTGCGGACACGCCGTGACCGGGCGGGAGCGTCACGCGGACCTCGTGGCCGGGGGGAGCGGCGTTGCCGGGGCGTGGCCCGGACCGCCGCCCGCGGCCCGGTCCACGCGCCTGCCGGCGGTCGGAGGTCCGGGGCGGCGGGCCGGTTCCGTGGCGTGGGCGAACTCACCTTCCGGCTCGCTCCCCGGCTCGCTCCCCGGCTCGCTCCCCGGCTCGTTCTCAGGCTCGTTCTCAGGGCAGGGGGCCGTCGCTCGGCCCGTCCCCGGGGACACGGCGGTGGAGGCGGGCCCCGCGCGGCCGCCTCACGCCGTGCGCGTCAGCGTCTCCCCGCGGACGGGATCGGCGTAGGGCAGGCGGTGGCCGTACCTCTCCAGCTCGTCGAGCGCGGCGTGCGTCATCCGGGCCAGTTCGTTGCCGAGCGAACCCGCGATGTGCGGGGTGAGCAGGACGTTGGGAAGGTCGTAGAGCGGTGAGTCGGCGGGCAGGACCTCCGGTTCGGTCACGTCGAGCACCGCGTGGAGCCGGCCCGACACCAGCTCGTCGGTGAGCGCGACCGTGTCCACCAGCGAACCCCGTGCCGTGTTGATGAGCGTGGCGCCGTCGGGCAGCAGGGCGAGGCGCCTGCGGTCGAAGAGGTTCCGGGTCTCCGGCAGTTCCGGCGCGTGGATGGTCACCACATCACTGGAGGCGGCCAGTTCGTCCAGCGACACCGCCCGTGCGCCCAGCTCCGCCGCCCCGGCCTCGTCGAGGTACGGGTCGTACAGGAGCACGCGCAGGTCGAAGGGGCGCAGCAGGTCGATCACCCGCCGCCCGATGCGGGACGCCCCGACGACCCCGACCGTGCGGCCGTAGTTGCCGCCGGTGCCGATGACGGCGAGCGCGTTCGTCCGGGCACGCCGGTGGCCGTACTCCCGCTGTGCGGCCAGGATCCGCTTGCCGGCGAAGAGGATCGCCGCCACGGTGTACTCCGCGACAGGCAGCGCGTTCGCCCCTGCGGCGGACGCCACGGTCAGATTCCGCTCCCAGCAGGCGTCGGTGATGTGGTGCTTCACCGAACCGGCGGCGTGGATCACCGTGCGCAGGCGGGGGAGCCGGTCCAGCACCTCGGCCGTGAGCGGCGGGCAGCCCCAGCCGGTGAGCAGCACCTCCGCCTCGTCGAGCACGCCCGCCACGGCCGGATCGTCGAAGTCGTGCACCACGAGCGAGGGGTCGGTGTCGGCGACCGTCACCAGGCGGGCCAGGGACTCCTGGTCGAACAGTGCGTCCCGGACGGACGGCTCCATGGCGAGCACCGTGCGGGGCCGGTGGTAAGGAGCGTGCGAGCGGGACGTCATTTGACGGCTCCTGCGGTGAGGCCCGAGCGCCAGAAGCGCTGCAACGCCACGAAGGCGACGGCGAGGGGGACGATGGACACCAGCGAACCGGTGATGACGAACGAGTAGAGCTGCGGTTCCTGGGGGAGCGTGGCGTTCCAGTTGAACAGTCCGAGACCGACGGGGTAGAGCGCCGAGTCGTTCAGCATCACCAGAGGCAGGAAGAAGTTGTTCCAGCTGCCGGTGAAGGAGAAGAGGAACACCGTGACGAACGCGGGCGAGAGCATCGGGAGGGCGACGGAGCGGAAGGTGCGCAGCTCACTCGCACCGTCGATCCGAGCCGCCTCCAGAGTCTCGCCGGGCACGTAACTCTCCGAGAAGACGCGCGCGAGGTAGACGCCGAAGGGGTTCACCAGGCCGGGGATCAGCACCGACCAGTACGAGTTGACGAGGCCCACCTCGGACGCCATCAGGTACATCGGCAGGGAGATGACCGTGTGCGGGACGAGGATGCCCAGGAGCACCAGGCCGTAGAGCTTCTCCTTGCCCCACCACTGGTAGGTGGCGAAGGCGTACCCGGCGAGGAGTGAGACGAGGGTGGAGGCGAGCGCGCCGACGACCGAGTACACCAGGCTGTTGGCGAGCCAGCGGCCGAAGATGCCGTCCTGATAGGTGAACAGGTCCGCGAGGTTCGTCCAGAGACTGAAGTCGGCGAGCGCGAAGCCGGGGCTCGCGAACAGATCGCCGTTGTCCTTCGTCGCGTTGACCAGCAGCCAGCTCAGCGGCATCAGCGTGTACACGGCGACGACGCCGAGCAGGGTGGTGACGACGGCCTTCGACGACCAGGACGGTGTGAAGGTCCGGGACGGCCGGGTGGTGCCGGCGCGGTCCGGGGACCGGGTCGGCGGCACGGTGCGCGGGGGCGTCGCGGTAGCCATGGTCACGCCTCCTTCCAGCGGTTGCCGAGCTTGGTGATCACGAAGGAGAGGCCGGCTCCGAGCAGCGCCAGCAGCAGCGAGGCCGCGGCTGCCAGGCCGTAGTCGTGCTCGGTGAAGGCGGCCTGGTAGATGTACATGACCGGGCTCCAGTCCTGGGAGACCGCGGACGACCGGCTGCGCAGCACCTCCGGTTCGTTGAAGAGCTGGATGGCGCCCACGGCGGTGAAGAGCATGGTCAGGACGACGGAGGAACGGATCATCGGCAGCTTCACGGACAGGGCCGTGCGCAGCTGGCCCGCCCCGTCGACGGTGGCGGCCTCCAGGGTCTCCTTCGGGACCGCCTGCAGCGCCGCGTAGAAGATCACCATGTTGTAGCCGATCCACTGCCAGGCCGCGGCGTTGGCCATGGAGAAGACCACACCGTCCGGGCCGAGGAAGTCCCACTCGACGCCGAGGGTCCGCAGCAGGTCGATCACCGGGCTGAGCCCCGGGGTGTAGAGGAAGCCCCAGATGATCGCCGCGATCAGGCCGGGCACGGCGTGGGGGAGGAAGTACGCCAGCTGGAAGAACCTCTTCGCCCGGGCCATCGCCGAGTCCACGAGCAGGGCCAGGGCCAGGGCGCCGCCGACCATCACGGGGATGTAGATCAGGCAGTAGAGGGCGATGTGCAGGAAGCCGCGGTGGAACGAGGGGTCGCCCAGGGCGCGCAGGTAGTTGTGGGCGCCGACGAACAGGGTTTCCGTGCCCGCGAACCCGAGGCCGCTGGTGGCCTGTTCGCGGAACAGGCTCATCCACAGGGAGTATCCGATGGGAACGATCAGTGTGGCGACGAAGAGAATGAAGAAGGGGGCGACGAAGAGGGCCGGAGTGCTGCGTTGCCCGCGGCCGAGCCGGGAAGTCATCGGCGGTGGCTCCTTGGGTGGGTGACACGCCGGGGCGGGCGAGGGTCCCGCCCCGGCGCATCGGGGTCGGGGGCTACTTGGCGAGCTTCAGACCGCGGTCGGTGATCGCCTTCTCTGCGGCCTTCTGGCCGGCCAGGAACGCCTGCCAGAACTCCCCGGTCTTCTGGGCCTTGCCGAACTCCGCCTGCATGGTCATCGTCGTGGAGTTGTGCACGGGGCTCCAGGTCCATCCCTCCGTGATGAGGGGCACCTGGGCACCGGCGACGTCGTAGACGTCCTGGCCGGCGAAGAACGAGGCGTCGAAGGTCGACTTGGCGGCGGTGCGCAGGTCCTCGTCCGCGGGCAGCCCGCTGGAGGTTCCGGGTGCCAGACGTGCCTCGACCGCCTCCTTGCTGGTGGTGGCCCAGGTGATGAACTCGGCTGCCGCGTCGACCCTTTCGCTGTCCTTGGTCACGGCGAACGCGGAGCCGCCGACCGATCCGGTGGCCGGGGTGCCCCAGTGGGGCAGCGGGGCCTCGGCCCACTTGCCCGTCTGCCCGGGGTAGGTGGTCTTCAGGGAACCGGCGCTCCACGAGGCCCCGATCAGGGCGATCGCCTCGGAGTCGGTGACGGCCTTGGTCGCCTCCGGGCTCCACGCCTTGTGGTTCAGGACCAGGTCGGCCTTGACCAGGTCCTTCCAGTAGTCGGCGACCTTCCTGGTTGCGGAGTCGGCGATGTTCACCTTCCAGGCGTCGCCGCTCGTGCCGTACCAGTGGGCGCCGGCCTGCTGGGCGAGGCCCGCCCAGGTCGCGGTGTCGTCGCCCCAGAAGTCCAGCAGTCTCGCCTCGCCCTCGGAGGCCGACTTGACCTTCTCCGCGGCCGTCCGGAACTCGGCCCAGGTGGTGGGGACCTCGATGCCGTACTTCTCGAACAGGTCGGTGCGGTAGTAGAAGGTCTGCGGGCCCACGTCGTAGGGGGCGGCCCAGGTCTTGCCCCCCAGGGTGACCAGGGACCGTACGGATTCGGGGGCGTACTCCTCGACCGGCTTCCCGAGCTCCGCGCTCGAGTCGCGCAGGAGCCCCTGGGTCACGAGGTCGGGCAGGGCCTGGTACTCCAGGTTGACGACGTCGGGGGCGTTGCCCGCCTTGACCGCTTTGGCGATCTTGTCGTAGCCGCCGTTGAGCCCCGCGGGGATCTCGGCGTGGGTGACCTTGATGTCGGGGTGCGTCTCGTTGAACGCGGCGGTCATGTCGGCCGTGCCGGGCATCCAGGACCAGTAGGTGATCTCCACGGGCTTTCCGTCGGAGCCGGCCTTCTCCGCGCCGGTGTCCTCCCCTCCGCAGGCGGTGACCAGGAGGGCCAGGGAAGCGACGGCGGCCGCGAGAGCCGTGGAGGTCGAACGAGTGGTGCGCTGCATGGCGGTACTCCTACGAGAGGCCTACAGGAGGCGGCGAGTTGACGCACATCTTTCGGCCATGAGCGATCAGAGTCAATAGTAAAAGAACAAACGAACATCAAGAAGCGGTATCGATCGCTCTTCTGTCCCTCTGTGTGCACCTGGCACGTCCGGCGCGGACCTGTCGACTCGGGCGCCCGTACGCGGGCATGACGGTGCCCCGGGCAGGGCACACCGGCGCGGTGCCCTGCCCGGGGCCGGCCCACCGGGCTTCCCCGGGGAGCCGTCGCCTGCGGTCTCAGCCGAGGTCTGGGGCCTCGCGCAGCTCCACGACCGGACGCGCACAGCCGTCCAGCTCCAGCACCACGACCTCGTTGCGGCCACCGCGCAGCAGCGGCCACGGCACGTACAGCGTCCGCTGGGGGCCCCGCGACTCCCAGTAGCGGCCCAGGCAGAAGCCGTTGACCCACACGTAGCCCTTGCCCCAGCCGGGCAGGGCGAGATAGGTGTCGCCCGGCTCCGTCACCTCGAGGAAGCCCCGGTGGAACACGGGACCGGGCCCTGGCTCCGTCGCCCCGCCCTCCGCCGCCACGGAGGGGCTGTCCCACGGGATCCGGTCCGGGGTCCCGTGGCCCAGAGGCACGGCACGCGCGGTCCAGCCGTGCAGCATCTGCTGGGTGTGCAGGACCCGGCGCACCCCCTTGAGTTCCCCGAGCCCGACCCCGTAGTTGACACGCCCCATCGACTCCACCAGGAGCTCCACCCGAGAACGTTCCCCGTTCACGCGGACACCCTCGACGGATTCGTTGCCACCCCGCTCGAGCACGCCCACGGGCTCGCCGTCCACGTAGACGTGCGCTCGGTCGGCGAGCCCCTGGACCGACAACGGGTAGGGCCCGCGCGGTCCGGGGATCGCGGAGGTGTACAGCACGAGTCCGTGGGCGATCCCCAGGTCCTCGAAGGACGGCGGCGTGGGCGCACTCACCTCCTCGTCGGCCAGCGCGTCCAGGAGGCCGAGGAGGGCGACCGAACGGGTGAGTTCCAGGGTCGTGGCGGGCAGCAGGGGAGCGGGAGCCTCCGGCTCGGGCAGGGGTTCCTGCGCATACCGGGCGAGTACGTCGCGGAACGCGAAGAACTTGTCCGTCACGCACCCCCGCTCGTCGATGGGCGCGTCGTAGTCGTACGAGGTCACGGTCGGTACGTAGCGCTCACCGGTGGCCGGGTCCTGTGTGTTGGCGCCCGCCCAGGTCGAGAAGTTCGTTCCGCCGTGCGCCATGTAGAGATTGACCGAGGCCCCGGCCCCGAGGATCTCCGCCAGCGTGTCCGCCGCGTCCTTCGGGTCCCGTACGACGTGCTCGGCCCCCCAGTGGTCGAACCAGCCGCACCAGAATTCCATGCACATGAGCGGATCCTCGGGCCGCAGCCGCTTCAGCCCCGCGAACGCCTCGGTGGCGCGGCTGCCGAAGTTCACCGTGGCCAGATGCCCCGCGGCGGTACCGCCGGTGAGGAAGAAGTCGTCGGGCCCGTCCGAGGTGAACAGCGGCACCTCCACCCCGCGCGCCCGCATGGCCTCCGCCAGGTGGTCCAGGTAGCCGCTGTCGGTGCCGTAGGAGCCGTACTCGTTCTCCGTCTGCACCATCAGGACGTTCCCGCCCCGGGTGACCTGGTGCGCGGCGACCAGGGGGATCAGCCGGTCGAACCAGCGCTCCACGTGGGCCAGGTAGGCGGGATCCTGGCACCGCAGCGCCCGTACCTCGGGGTCGGCGAGCAGCCACCAGGGCAGGCCCCCGTTCTCCCACTCGGCGCAGATGTACGGCGAGGGCCTGACGACGGCGTACAGCCCGGCCTCGCGCGAGGCGTGCAGGAACCGGTCCAGATCCGCGATCCCGGTGAAGTCGTACTCACCGGGGCGTGGTTCGTGGAGATTCCACGGGACGTACGTCTCCACGGTGTTGAGCCCCATGGCGCGCAGCATCCTCAGTCGGTGCGGCCACTGCTCGGGAAGGACGCGGAAGTAGTGCAGCGCGCCCGACAGGACACGCAGGGGGCGGCCGTCGAGGGAGAAACCCTCGGGCGATATGCGGAACATGAGGGTTTCTCCGGTGGGCATGCCGTGTGGACGGGGATCAGCTGGACGAGCGGACGTGCAACTCCGGCAGGATCGACACGAGGTGCCGGGGCCGCGAGGGGTCCGCGAGGCGCTCGGCTAGCAGGGCCACCGCGGAAGCGCCCACGGCGAGCTTGGGCGGTGCGACGGCGGTGAGGGGGATGTCGGCGAGCGAAGCGACCTCGTCGTCGTAGGCGACGAGGGCGAGGTCGCCGGGTACGTCGATCCCTCGCGCCCTCAGGCGCTGCAGCAGGACGATCGCGTCGTGGTCGTTGTGGATCAGGCCGCCGTCCAGGAGTCCCCCGGCCGCGGCGTCGGCGAAGGCGTCGAGGACTTCCTCGCGGCGGGCCGCGTCACCGGCCGGCGGCGGCATGCGGAAGAGCCCGTCCGAGGGTGCGTCGAGCCCCGCCGCCGCCAGACCCCTCCGGTATCCCTCGACGAGCGGCCCGCCGTGCGGGCTGTCGTCGCGTACCAGGAGACCGATCCGCCGGCGCGTCCGCGCCAGGTGGTGCACCGCGAGCCGGGCGCCGTGGACGTGGTCGGTGACGACCCGTTCCGTGTCGGACAGGTCGTCACCCGGCCGTCGCTCCACCAGGACGTGGGGAATCGTCAGTTCGTCCAGCCAGGGCGCGGCGGCCGCGGGGTCGCAGGTCGCGACGAGGAGGCCGTCGAGTCCGTCGGACAGCATGCGACGCGCCTGGGCGCGCTCCTCGTCCGGGTTGTACTGGGAAATGCCCAGGACGAGCCGGACGCCACGCTCACCGGCGGCTTCCTGGGCCCCCTTGATCACTTCCGGGTAGTAGTAGTCGGCGGCGGGCACGATCAGGCCGAAGGCGAGGGGCCCGCGGGAAGCCGTCACCCGGACAGGTGCCTCGGCACCGGTCGTCTCGGCGCGGGTCTCCGGCAGTACCGCGCCGCCGTGGACGCGGGCGACGAGGCCACGGTCCGCGAGGGTTTCGATGTCTCTGCGCACGGTGACCGGCGAGACGCGCAACTCGTCCGCGATGTCGCTGACCCGGAGCGTGCCCCGCTCGCGCAGCCTGCGGAGTATCGCCTGGTGCCTCTCTTCGGCGTGCATGGCTTCGACTTCCCTCTCCCTAGCCGGACTACGGGCAGTGTAGCCGCCCGATGAGCGGATGTGTACGTTCTTGTTCGAACAATCAGGTAGGAACGTACACACTCCTGCGCCTGGCTTCCGAGCCCCTCGCACTACCTCAGTCGGACGACGGTCCTCAGAGTGCGTCCCGCCGTCGTCGATAGATCGCCGAAGGTGAGCTCCAGCCTGGAACCGGTGGAGGAGCCGGTCAGCGGACCGGGTCCGCTCACCACCGAGCGGACGGGCCGGTCCCAGGTGATCGTGACCTCCTGCTGGAGCCGCGTCGGGTCACTGACGCAGATGACCGCGGTGCCGTCACGCCGTTCCCTGACGAGGACGGAGACCGGCGCGCTCGAGGCGAGGCGTCCGAAGCCGCCCGCCGCCCAGAAGTTGGCCGCCGTGACGCCGAGCGCGGGGATCCGGACACCGTGGACGTCCTCGGTGCGGGTGGTGGCGGTCAGCCATCGGTCGAGGGTGCCGGATCGGCGCGCCGTCGACGATGCGGACGCCCCCGGCAGGAGGACGTAGGCGTAGCCCTCGCCGACCGGAGCGGTGCCGTGGTCGAGCCAGAGGGTGGTGTACCGGCTCCGGATCGCCGCCGTCGACCCGGCTGCGCTGTTGATGTCGCGCCAGGTGCCGGTGCGCTCCTCCCGCAGCGCGTTCAGGGTGACCCGGCCGGGGAAGACGTAGCCGCCGTGCCCGGCGATGTGCGCCCAGCCGGCACGGGACGCCGTCCCTGACCAGGGGAGCGTCGTCGGCTGCCTGCGGCCGTCGACGGTGAGGGTGTTGGTGCCGTCCGCGCCGAGGTGCCGGTTCTCCACGACGGTCTCGACGGCAGCTCCGTCGGTGGCGCTGATGCCGGATCCGAGGCAGATGATCGCGTCGTCGGTGAAGAACCAGGACTTGAGGCCCTCCAGACTGGAGGACAGCCCCTTCAACTGCTGGCCGAGCACGGCGTACGTGCCGTCGCCCGTGCCGCCGACGAAGTCCACGTCGGGGCGTGCGGCTCCCCAGATTCCGCCCTCGCCGTCGGCCAGGCGCTTGGACGACGTGGTGGTGCCGGGGAGCCTGTAGGGGTCGACCGTCGGCCAGAACCGGTCCGAGTACTGGTCGTTGGCGAAGTCACCGCCCCACCAGTAGAGCATTCCGGACCCGGTGTGCCAGCCGCGAAGGTTCTCCCCGTTGCCGTTCTCGTAGTAGGTGATCCGACGCGAGGCCATCGAGACCGAGGCCACCCAGTCGGACCTGCGGTGGACGGCACGGTCCATGGCGGGGAAGACCAGGCTGCTGTCCGGCTGTGCCAGCGGGGTGACCGCGCTGTCGTCCAGAACGCTGTTGAGCAGGGACAGTTTGGCGACCGACAGCATGGGGTCGGTGACCGGCGAGCGGTACGAGCCGCGCTGGATCCACCCCCGCACGAGGCCGCGCCAGCGCCGGTTCTCCTCGGCACTCGCCGCCTGGCCGAGGGCGACCACGGAGGCCATCACCGCGTGGCCGCGGAGCTGGTCGTCGTTCTGGCCGGAGGCGTTGCCGGGCTCCAGCCCGCGGGCTATGGCCCGGCCGGAGACCCCGTCCATGAACAGCCCGTTGTGCACGAAGGGGGCGTAGGCCGCTTCCACGGCGTCGAAGATGATCTGACGGCCGGGGTCCGTGATCTCCCACGCGGATCCGCCCAGCAGGGCCAGCAGTTTGCTCAGCCCGTCGAGCAGGACGGCGCCGTAGGAGCCGGTGTACGGCACGTAGGTGTGCTGGATCACCGAACCGTCGGCGTAGAGGCCGTCCCCGCCGGTGACGTACGGGAAGACCGGAGCGAGGGCACTCGCCGCGAGCGCCACCTTGTCCGCGTCCTCACCCAGGATGCCGCGGATCGCCAGCACCCGGCACAGGTCGATGCGATTGGCCCCGGTGGACGTGCCCGTGTACGAGGCGACGGCGCTGTCGGGGACGAAGGCGTCGACGGCCCGGCAATAGGCGGCGACCTGATCGGCGGAGAGCTCGTCGCGGACCAGGAGGGCCGTGTCCAGCAGCGCCTGAGGACCGCCGATCTGCCAGTTGTACCAGTTGCCGTACCTCGCCTGCCCCTCGTTGTAGATCCGTGCGTACACGTGGTCCAGCCCCGCCACGATCTTCGCGGCGACGGCGGGGTCCTGGGTGATGCCCGTGCCCGGCTGGGCCCAGGCCTCGGCCATGGCGTACAGCCGCTGGAAGGTGGTCTGGATCGTGGAGGAGAAGGCGTACGACTCCGTGTCGAGGTCGGGATCCGGATCCGCCCACACCGCGTCGGGGAACAGGGAGTCGTCGGTCGGGGCCATCCGTTCCGCGTGGGCGGAGGCCTGGGCGCCCAGGGCGGCCAGCTTGGTGCCGAATGGTTCGGCCGTCGGCTTGAAGTCCTTGCCGAGAAGCAGCGTCCGCCATGTGGCGCGCAGCGCCGCGAAGTCGGCGGCCGGCGGGGATCCTTCGGCTGCGCTAGCGCTCGTGCCGATCGTTCCGGCGAGGCCGACGGCGGTGGCGGCGCCCGAGATCTGCACGAACATGCGACGGGAAAGCGAGGACGTCATGGTGCCTCCGAGCCCAGGGGATCAACGGTGGGTCCCTCGAGCGTTTCGTTTCACGTGTGTGCGGCGAACGGGTTGCTCAAGAGCGACACGTTTCTAGCACGTTCGATCGAAACGAACAATGGATCGCGCCATTCGAAAGGAAACGCACAGAGGTGAAGATCGAGGGTCGAGCCGATGTCGTGACGCGGTCCGACCCGCACGTGAACGCCGGGTCCTGCGGCCGTCGGCGGACACGAGGTCTCCAGGGGCGATGAGTTCCTGATCGCTTCGGGCAGTGCAGGTTTCCATCAGAGGTGATCGAACGGCTCAACGGTTTGGTCGACCCTGATCGAACGAACGCCGTCTGATCGATCAAGACGCGCGTCAAGTGAGCTTTTCCCCGGGAGAGTTCGCTCCGCCGGCCGCAGGGTGCGCTCGGAGTGCGGTGCCGACCATCCGTGGCCGGGACGCGTACACCGCATCCGTCGCCCGGAGGTCAGAGGGAGGCGAGAAGGCCGTCGAGCGGTGCGGGCACACGGTGCGGATCGAGGGCCTCGACGAGGACGTGACCGTAGCGGATCTTGCGCCCCTTCTTCGTGCCGAAGAAGCGCCGCATCTGCTGCTGAGGTGTGCGGCCCCGCTGCGCCGGCTGGTTCAGGAAGGTCTGCAGGGGGCGCAGATCGCCCTCCTCCTCGACGAGTTCCCGCACCCGCGTCGTGCCCAGGGTGCGGATGAGTTCGTCCTCCAGATCCGCCGAGCAGACGAAGAATTTGTGCTGCTCCACGCCTGCTCGTTCCAGGCCGCGGACGAAGTAGCCCCGTTCGTTCTCGTCGCACAGCCCCGTGAGGCCGAGGCCCAGACCGGGGGGTCCGAGGAGCTGGGTGTAGCGGCCGATGCTCATCGCGCCGCCCATCGCCAGGACGCAGACCCCTTCGGCCGCCAGGTCCCGGTCACGGGCCGCGGCCAGTGCCTCGACAGCTGCGACGTCGCTCGGCCCTTCGAGCAGGACGGCGGTGCGCACGGACAGCCGTCGGGCCAGCTCGCGCGCGGAGTCACCCGAGTCGCCGAGATCGCCGGCCGCCCACGCCGTGACCGTCTCCCGGAACGTACCCATGTCAGACACGGGACGAGTCTGCGTGTTTCCCTCACACCACGCCAGAGAATATCCGCCGCTGGACGGACAGGGCCCTCGCGCGGCACGGACGCGGCGGACTCGCGCCACACGGCAGAGGTGATGCTCCCGGGCTGCCTCGCCCCGCACGAACCGCGACACGGTCCGGTGGGAGCCCCCTGCCGGGCGCGCGGCGTCCCTGATGGTGGGTCGACGGGGCTGAGGTCCTGACTCCGGGCGTCCGCGTGTCAGTGACAGCAGTCCAGGACCTGCGCGGTCCAGTCCCGGGCGAGGACGTCCACCAGGCCCAGGTCGGTGATCTTCACCGAGGGGGAGACGGCCAGGGTGAGCGTCGAGACGCTCATGAACGGGTTGCGGTGGCGCCAGCCCCATGCGCCGAGCTCGTCCCGCACCAGCCGGGAGGCGTCGGCGACGTCGGCCGCCGGTGCCGTCGACATGACTCCGCCGACGGCGAGCGGCAGCCGGGCCGTGGCCGCGCCGTCACGGGCCACCGCCACGCCGCCGTCGTCGTCCAGCACCGCCGCGGCGGCGGCCCGCATCGAGTGCCGTGTGGTGCCGAGGGTGACGAGGTTGTGGCTGTCGTGGGCGTACGTGGTGGTGACCGCCCCGTCGCCGAGCTCCATGCCGGTCACCGGCACGCAGGCCGTGTGGTCGCGGCCGTGCCGGTTGCGCACCCAGCACAGGGCGGTGCGGCCCTCCCAGGCGACCTCGCCGCCGGTGACGTCGAGTTCGATCTCGGTGGGCTCGGTGTACGTGTCGACCGGGTTGACGCGCAGCGCCCGGAAGCGGTGGCGCCCGTCGGGCAGGTCCACCCGCCAGGTGTACTCCTCGTCCGGGAGCCCGGGCACGTGGACGGAGCCCGCGAACGGGTGGGCTCCCGGGTGCGGCTCCTCGTACGTCGGCCTCCCGCCCGCTGCGACGAGCCGGCCGCCCGCGAGGACGGAGTCGACGGCGAAGTCCTCCAGCGGCCCTTCGAGCAGCACGAGGTCGGCCCGCTTGCCCGGTGCGACGACGCCCCGGTCGGGCAGCCGAAGCCGCTGGGCGGGCGTCCACGTCAGCGCGCGCAGCACGTCGAGCGCGGGCAGCCCGGCCGCCACGGCCGTACGGGCGATGTGGTCCAGGTGCCCCTTCGCGGCGATGTGGTCGGCCGCCAGGTCGTCGGTGACCAGGCAGACGGGCGGCAACCGCGGCAGTGAGGTGAGGGCCGCGACGACCTCCTGCTCCAGGCACTTCTCCTGGAGCATGACGGTCATGCCGAGGCGGGCCTTCTCGACGACGACCTCGGGGGTGTTCTTGGTGTGGTCGGAGTCGATGCCGGTGGCCATGTACCGGCTGAGCTCCTCTCCGGCGAGGCCGGGGCAGTGCCCGTCGAGGATCGCGCCCTGCTCCCGGGCGGTGGCGATGATGGAGTGCATCCGCTCGTCGCCGGAGACGACGGCGCGGTAGTCCATGACCTCGGCGAGCGCCCGTACGCCGTCCCAGCGCAGCAGTTCGTCGACGTCGGCGGTGTTCAGATGGGCTCCGGAGTGCTCGAACCCGGCGAGCGCGGGTACGCAGGAGGGCACCCCCCACAGCTGTGTCTGCGGAGTGGACCGGCCGGCTTCGATCATCCACCGCATCGCCGCACGGCCGGCGACGTTGACGATCTCGTGGGGGTCCGCGAGCACGGTGGTGGTGCCGCGCGGAAGGGTCAGCCACGCGAACGCGGCCGGGGTGAGGAAGGAGCTCTCGACGTGCATGTGCGCGTCGAGGAACCCGGGGACGATCAGCCGTCCGGTGGCGTCGATCAGGCAGGCGGCCTCGCCCCCGGTGCCCGGCGGCACCACCCCGCTGATGACCTCGCCGGTGACGAGGACGTCAGCGGTGAAGACCTCGCCGGTGAAGACGGAGACGACACTGCCTCCGAAGATGCGGACGTCGTGCACGAGATTTCCGATCAGTGGATGGAGTTGTGGAAGAAGTAGCCGAGGAAGGGCAGCAGGACCCACATCCCGACATGAATGTCCCTGAAGCGCCCGGCCGCGGCCTTGATCAGCACGTACGAGGTGAGCCCGGCGGCGATGCCGGTGCCGAAGTTGCCCCAGAAGAGCGTGCAGGCGACGGTGAGGGCCGCGGGGAGGGCGTCGGTGACATCGGACATGTCGACCTTGCGGAGCCCGGCGAGCATCGACAGGCCGATGAACATCAGCACCGGAGCGGTCGCCGCCTCCGGGATCATGGTCGCGACCGGGGTGAAGAGCAGCAGCAGGGCGAACAGGCCGCCGGTGACGACCGAGGTCAGGCCCGTACGACCGCCGCTGTCGGAGCCCGCCGCGGACTCCAGGTACGTCGTCACGCTCGGGCCGCCCATGGCCGAACCACCGATCACGCTGACGGAGTCGACGAGGAACGGCTTGTTGATGTCCTTCATCTGCCCCTGATCGTCCGTGAGTCCGATCCGTTCGCCCACGGCCATCACGACGCCCGTGGTGGAGAAGAACTCGGCGGCGAAGAGCGCGAACAGGTAGGGCAGGTAGTGCGGTTCGAGCGCACCCCACAGGTCGATGTCGAACGCGACCGGGCCCATGCTTCCGGGTGCCTCGAAGAAGGAGTCGGGCACCTCGGCGACGCCGAGGGGGATCGCGGCCACGGTCAGCACCGCGATGGCGATCAGGAGCGTGCCCGGCACCTTGCGGGAGGACAGGGCGGCGATGAGCACCAGGCCCGCGAGCGCCAGCAGTGCGGCCGCCGAGCCGAGGTCGCCGAGCTCGAGCCCCTTCTTGCCGACACCGATGAGCCCGGCCGAACGGAAGCCCAGCATCGCGATGTACAGGCCGATGGCGGGCCCGATCGCCAGCCGCACGCAGTCCGGGATGATGCGGGTGACGAGCTGGCGGATGCCGAGCAGGGTCAGGGCCAGGAACGCCACGCCGGACCAGAAGACCATGCCCATGGCCACCGGGTACGGCACCTTCTCCTGCCCGATCAGGGTGACCGCCACCAGCGCCACACCGCCGAGCCCGGGAGCCAGGACGAAGGGCAGGTTGGCGTAGAGCCCCATGAAGAGCGTCGCGAGGACCACGGTCACGATCACCCCGGTGGTCGCCGCCGCATGAGGCACCCCGGCGCCTGCGAGCATGCCGGGCACCACGACGACCACGTAGGCCGAGGCGAGGAACATGCTCACGCCGGCGAGCATCTCGGTACGGACGGAGGTGCCGCGCTCACTCAACCGGAAGAACCGGTCCACCCTCGGGACGCCCCGCGCGGTCGTATCGTTTTCCATCGCCGCTCCTCATCAGTGCAATCGCTTGCAGCATGCGTTTGCACGGTAGGGTACGGACCGGCTCGGCCAGATGTAAAGCCGCAGGAGAGCGAAGAAGGGGAGGCGGGTCGCGATGGCGAGGCTCGAGGACGTGGCCCGGGAGGCCGGGGTGTCGGCGTCCACCGTGTCCCGCGCGCTCAGCCGGCCCGACATGGTCTCGGAGGCCACCCGCAGCCGGGTGGTGGCCGTGGCCGAGGCGCTCGGCTACCGCCACAACGCGGCGGCCCGCGCTCTGGTCACCGGCCGGACCGGACTGCTCGCCTTCAGCGTCCCCTCGCTGGCCAACCCGTTCTACGCGCCCGTCATCGCCGGGGCGCAGGAGGCGGCGGAGGAGGCCGGCTGCGAACTGATCGTGGTGGTGACCAACGGATCGCCCGCGCGGGAACAGGCGCTGTTCGACCGGCTGGCCGAGCGCGTCGACGGCTTCGCGGCCGCGGCCCCGCTCTCGCTCAGCCCCCTGCTGACGGATGTCGCCCGCCGACTGCCTCTGGTCACCCTCAACCGTCGTGTCCGCGGGGTCAGTTCCGTCGTGATCGACACCCCGTCGGGGTTGGGCGAACTCGGTGTCCACCTCGCGGGCCTCGGTCACCGCCGCATCGCCTACCTGGGCGGCCCCGAGGGTTCCTGGCTCGACCCGCGTCGGCTGCGCGGTCTGCGCGAGGCCGCGCCCGACTGCGAGGTGCGGGCCCTGGGCCCCTACCCGCCCGAGTTCGAGGCCGGCAGCCGCGCCGCGCAAGCGGTCATCGACTCGGGCTGCACGGCGGTCGTCGCCTACAGCAGCACGCTGCTCCTCGGCCTCCTGCACCGCATGACCATGCTGGGCGTGACCACCCCTCAGGACGTCAGCCTGGCCTGCGCGGACGACCTGTCCGCGGCCGGACTGACCATGCCGGACGTCACGGCCCTGCACGTCCCGGCCGAAGAGGCGGGGCGGCGCACGGTGGAGCGCCTCGTGCACCTGGTCTCCACCGGGTCCCACGAGGCCGGCCACCGACTGCTCCGCGTCGAGCTGCGTGCCCGGGCGTCGACGGGACGGCCGCCGGCGCCCCGGGGCTGACCGGGCCGACCGGCCACGTCTGAGCCCCGGGCGCCGGCTTCGACAGCGCGCGCGGCACCGCGCGGACCTCGTCCAGCAGCCGTTCTGTGCCGTCCCGGTCGCGGGGGACCAGGAGGAGCTGGCCGGCGACGCAGTTGTGGCCGGAGTTGTTCATCTTGCTGGTGACGATGTGCTCGGCCTGGAAGCGAGAGTCCCGGACCCTTGCGCGCCTGCCGCGCCTCTTCACCGGCCATCCCCGGAGCCACAGGCACCCACGGCCCGCGCAGTTCGCCGTCCCGCCGATGCGGTCCGCAGGGCGGGCGTCAGGTACTCCTGTGCCGGCCGGGCCGGTGCTCCGGTCATGGCGGGAAACTCTGAATGATGGTTCACTCCTTTCATGGCCTACCGCAAGACCCCGGCCGAAATCAGCCGGCTCGAAGCAGCCAGAGAGCACCTCGTCGCCTGCGCGACCTCGGTGGTCACGGAAGTCGGCTGGTCGCAGGCGTCCGTGACCGCTGTCGCCTACTCGGCGGGCATCGCGGCCGGCTCCGTCTACCAGCACTTCGCGTCCAAGACGGCGCTGGCCGTCGAGGTGTTCCGGCGCGCGGCCGGACGGGAGGTGGACGTCCTCGGCGGAGTGCTCCACGCGCCGGGGAACCCCGTCGAGCGCCTCGGCCACGGGGTCGAGATCTTCGCCCGACGCGCCCTGGAGAACAGCGGACTGGCCTACGCGCTGCTCGCGGCCCCCGCCGAGCCGGCGGTCGGGGCCGAGCGCCTGGACTTCCGCCGCCGCTACCGGGCCCTGTTCGCCGAAGTGGTCCAGGAGGGCATCGCCGACGGCCTGCTGCCCGCCCAGGACGCCGAGATCACCGCCGCCGCGCTCACCGGTGCGGTCGGCGAGGTCCTCGTCGACCCCCTCGGCAGCCGCGACGCGAAAGGCGGCGACCGGCTCCTGGCCGAACTCGTCGCCATGGCCCTGCGCTGCGCGGGCGCCCCGCCCCCGCCGCGGCAGCCCTGACCTGATCCGCGTACCCCTGCCTCCCGGAGGAACCACCGTGTCCGCGAACCCCGCTCCCCGCAGCCGACCCACCGCCCTGACCCATGAAGTGACCAACCAGCCGCCGCCGTTGACCGGACACGACGTGGCCGAGGACGCCGTGCTGCTGGAGGGCGTGGACCGCGAGGGCGCCTCGTGGCACACCGGCGACCTCCACCTCCTCGGCCGCTTCGCCGGCGGAGAGGAGGCCCAGGAGTGGGCCGACCAGGCCAACCGTCACGAACCCGTGCTGCGCACCCATGACCGCTACGGTCACCGCGTCGACGAGGTCGATTTCCACCCCGCCTACCACCGCCTGATGGAGAAGTCGGTGGGCGCGGGCCTCGCCGGCGCCGCGTGGGCCGACGAGCGCCCGGGCGCCCACGTCGCCCGCGCCGCGGGCTTCATGGTGATGTCGACGCTGGAACCGGGACACCTGTGCCCCGTCTCCATGACGTACGCGGTCGTCCCGGCGCTCCGCCACGCGCCCGACGTGGCCAAGGCGTACGAACCCCTGCTCACGAGCCGTGCCTACGAGGCCGGACTGCGGACCCCCACGGAGAAGAGCGGTCTGCTCGCGGGGATGGGCATGACGGAGAAGCAGGGCGGCACCGACGTACGCGCCAACACCACCTCGGCCACCGAGGCGGCCGACGGCACCTGGCGGCTCCGGGGTCACAAGTGGTTCACCAGCGCGCCGATGAACGACCTCTTCCTCGTGCTCGCCCAGGCCCCCGGCGGGCTCTCCTGCTTCCTCGTGCCGCGCGTACTCCCGGACGGCAGCCGCAACACGTTCCGCATCCAGCGGCTCAAGGACAAGCTGGGCAACCGTGCCAACGCCAGCAGCGAGCCGGAGTTCGACGACACGGTGGCCTGGCTCGTCGGCGCCGAGGGCAGGGGCGTGCGCACCATCATCGACATGGTGACCATGACGCGCCTCGACTGCGTCCTCGGCTCCGCCTCCGGGACCCGCGCCGCACTCGCCCAGGCCGCCCATCACGCGCGCCACCGCTCGGTGTTCGGCGCCAAACTGGTCGAGCAGCCCCTGATGCGCAATGTGCTCGGTGATCTCTCACTGGAGTCCGAGGCCGCCACCACACTGGCCCTTCGCCTGGCCGGGGCCGCCGACCGCGCGCAGCGCGGCGACGCCAGGGAGCGCGCGTTCCTGCGGCTGGCCACCGCCGTCGGCAAGTACTGGGTGTGCAAGCGGCAGCCCGCCGCGGTGGCCGAGGCCCTGGAGTGCCTCGGCGGCAACGGGTACGACGAGGCGTCCGGCATGCCGCGCCTCTACCGGGAGGCCCCGCTCAACGGCATCTGGGAGGGCTCCGGAAACGTCAACGCCCTCGACATGCTGCGGGCCCTCGAGCGTGAGCCCGAGTCCTTCGACGCGTTCCGGGCGGAGATCGAGGCGGCTTCGGGCGCCGACCGCCGACTGGACTCCGCCTGGCAGGAGTTGCGCGGCGAGCTCGTCCTCACCGAGGACGCACCCCTGCGCGCCCGCCGTCTCATCGAGCGTGCGGCACTCGTGCTCCAGGGCTCCCTCCTCGTGCGCCACGCACCGGCCGCCGTCGCCGACGCCTTCTGTGCGTCCCGGCTGGGCGGAGACCGGGGGCTGGTCTTCGGAACCCTGCCGCCGGGCACCGACTTCGCGGGGCTGCTGGAGCGCCTTCCTGCCTGACCTCCGGCCGGGTGGCTCCACGGTGGGCGGGCGCGGGTTGTCGAGGTGCGGTGGTGGCCGGCTCGGGCGCGTGGCGCGTTCGTGCGGCGGTCCGCCACCTCCGCGAAGGCCATCTACACCTTCGACTACATGCAGGACGGCCGGCGTGTCGACGACGACTGGGGGGTGCTGGAACTGATCTGGTACGAGCGCGGCAGCGCCCCCTGTCTGCGGGGCGGCGAACTGGACTTCCTGAACCGGGCCGTGCGCCGTGCCGAACTGGACCACCCCGAACTGACCAGCACGTTCGAGCTGTACTTCCACGCCCCGGAGGAATCCCTCGGCCTGTGCCTGCCGCGCCGGGACTTCGCGGAGGGAGAGGTGCGGGCCGCGTACTGGCCCGGGAAGCGGTGATCGGCGTCAGGGAGGCGGCGGCTCCCATCCGCTCGGCCAAGTCCTCGCGTGCCCGCCGTCAGGACGGCCCTGCCCACCTGACGACGTCTCACGAATCACCGGCGGACCGTCGCCGACGGCGGAGGCGACGGTGCTCCGCATCGAGCAGCTCACCGGCCTCCCCGGTCATCTGTCACACACGGACAGTTGACCGGCTCCCACACCCCCCTCGGCCTGGAGGTATTCGATGCGATCCTCTCAGCTGATGGGGGTGAACGGGCCCGGGATCCCGCCCGTCCAGCGATGCAGACGGATCTCGCCTTCCTGCGCCCGTCCACGGTGAAGAGGGAGTAGTTGGGGAACCCGTCCTTCTTGCCCTTGTAGACCGCCGTGAACCAGTTCCTGGTGTACGGGTCGTACCGCAGGTTCTGCACTCCGTAGGTGGTGTTGCCGGTGCGGACGAAGACGCCGTCGCCGTCCATGCCGGCGGTGAAGTCCGCGGCCACCTCGTCGAGATGGACCGCGGTCATGACCCCGTCCCCCTCGGCGTCCATCCCCACCCGGTCGATCGCGGGGCCGTCGGGGACGGCGACGTAGAAGGATTCCGCCGCCTTGTACTCCAGCGATCCGTAGACCCTGCCGTCCCGTTCGTCGACGTCGATGTCACCGAGGTGGCCGGTGAGGCCCTCGACGGTCCCGAGGACCGTGCCGTCCAGGTCGGTCTTGACGAGCTGCTGGGTGAACGACCAGTGGACGAAACCCCGTCCGCGGTCCACGGTCCACGGTCCACGGTCCACGGTCCACGGTCNNCGGTCCACGGTCCACGGTCCACGGTCCACGGTCCACGGTCACACCTTGCAGGCCCCGCTGCCGCTCGGCCGGTGACCGCCCGGCCGTCCATGCCCGTCCTCTCCGGTATGCCCGCAGGTCAGCCGCCTCCACGGACGCGCCGACCGCTCCGCCGACCGCCGGCTCGATCGGGAGCCTGGTGGGATCGGCGCTCTTCTGTGCCCACGGAGAGCCCGCAGAACGGCCGAAGGAAGTCTTGCGCAATGCCTTGACCACGACGCCGACGAGGTTCACAGTGCTGGCTAATGCGTATTAGTAATGCGCATTAGTGACCCGGAGGAGCATGGTGGAAGAACCCAGGAAGCGACCCCGGCCCGGCCGGACGCCCGCACCCGCAGGCCGCACGTCACGGCCGCGTCAGGCCGAGGTGGCCCGGCTGGCCGGGGTCTCGCAGGCCACGGTCTCGCTGGTTCTCGGGGCACGGAAGCAGGGCGTGACCATCTCGGAGGAGACCCGGCGCAAGGTCCTCGACGCGGTGCGCACCCTCGGTTACGTTCCCGATCCGGCGGCCAGCCGGCTCGCTGCCGCACGCAACAATCTGCTCGGGGTCTTCAGCTTCACCTCCACGTTCCCGACCGACGTGCAGCACTCGTACTACCCGTTCCTGGTCGGCGTCGAGCAGGAGGCCGCGGCCCGCGGCTACGACCTGGTGCTCTTCACCGGGTCCAGCACGGGTGGTGCGGGAGCCACCGGTCCCCACGCGCTCAACCGGGTGCGGCTCGCCGACGGCTGTCTCTTCCTGGGACGTCACGCGCCCGCCGACGAGTTGCTGCGGCTGGTCGCGGACGGCTTCCCCGTGGTCCACCTGGGCCGCAGGGACGAGCTGGAGGGGCTGGCCTGGGTCGGCGCCGACTACATCAGCGCCAGCCAGGAGGTCGTCGCGCACCTCGCCGCCCTCGGACACCGGCGGATCGTGCTGGTACGGGAGGACGACGACGCCCCCGCGTCCACCGACCGTGAACACGGCTTCCTCAAGGGTCTGGAGGAAGCGGGGCTGCCCGGCGGCCCGGGGGCCGTCTTCCGCTCCGCGGACCCGGAGCGCGACCTCACCGCGGAGCGGCTGCGCGACTGGCTGGACGACGGGGTGACCGCCTTCGTCGCGGAGGAGACCGACACCGGCGCTGCCTGGCGTGCCCTGCACGGCGCCGCGCACTTCGTCGGGATCGACGCGCCGCGCGACGCCTCGCTCGCGCTGCTCGGCAGCCCCCCGCCGGACCTGGCGGACGGTCCCCGTCCCACGGGATTCGACGTCCCCCGGCCGCAGTTGGGAGCGGCCGCCGTACGCATGCTCGCCGCGCTGGTGGCCGGGGAGGAGACGACCGAACCCCTCGTGGCCTGTGCCTTCCGACCCGGTTCGACGGCGGGGCCGCCACCCCTGCACCCCTGACCGGGCCGCATCGCCCCACCGCACCGATCCACACCCCAGCACTTCAAGGAGAACCGTGATACCCGAACCCGACATCCTCATCGTGGGCGCCGGTCTCGGCGGCGTGGCCGCCGCCCTCGCCGCCTGCCGGGCGGGACGCACCGTCGTCCTCACCGAGGAGACGGACTGGATCGGCGGCCAGCTCACCTCGCAGGCGGTCCCCCCGGACGAGCACCCGTGGGTCGAGGAGTTCGGGACCACCGCCTCCTACCGCACCCTGCGCGAGTCCATCCGGGACCACTACCGCCGCTGGTACCCCCTGCGTTCCGAGGCGCTCGCCCTCACCGCGCTCAACCCGGGGGCCGGCCGCGTCAGCAAGCTGTGCCACGAGCCCCGCGTGGCCCTCGCCGTCCTGGAGGCGATGCTCGCACCGCACCGCTCCGGCGGCCGGCTGACGCTCCTGACCGAGCACCGCCCGGTCGCCGCCGAGGCGGGCGACGACGACACCGTACGGTCCGTCACCCTGGCCGACCTGCGCGGCGGTGGCCGCCGCACGATCGGCGCCCGTTACGTCATCGACGCCACCGAGACCGGTGAGCTGCTCGAACTCGCCGGGGTCGAGCACGTGACCGGCGCCGAGGCGCGGAGCGAGTACGACGAACCGCACGCCCCCGAGGAGGCCCAGCCCCTCAACCAGCAGGGCATCACGGTGTGCTTCGCGCTCTCCCACCACGAGGGCGAGGACCACACCATCGAGCGGCCGGCCGACTACGACTTCTGGCGCAGTTACCGGCCCGACTTCTGGCCAGGCCCGCTGCTCGGCTTCCTCGCCCCCGATCCCCGCAGCCTGGAAGCGGTCCCACGCACCTTCGTCCCCAATCCGGACCTCGATCCGCTCGACGTCAGCGCGGACCAGTCCGCCGACGCGGGCGACAAGGAACTCTTCGGCTTCCGAAGGATCCTGGCCCGCAAGCTCCACCGCCCCGGCGCCTTCGACTCCGACATCACCCTGGTCAACTGGCCGTTGAACGACTACTGGCTGAAGCCCCTGATCGGCGGCGGTGAAGAGACGTCGGCCGCCGCGCTGGCCGAGGCCCGACAGCTCTCCCTGTCCGTCCTGTACTGGCTCCAGACCGAGGCGCCGCGCGCGGACGGCGGCCAGGGGTTCCCCGGGCTGCGCCTGCGCCCCGATGTGACCGGCACGTCCGACGGCCTCGCCAAGGCGCCGTACGTACGCGAGTCCCGCCGGATCAAGGCCGTCACCACCGTCACGGAGCACGACGTCTCCATCGACATCGTCGGCCCGTACGGCGGCACCCGGCACCCGGACTCGGTCGGCGTCGGCAACTACCGCATCGACCTGCACCCCTCGACCGGCGGCGACAACTACATCGACATCGGCTCGGTGCCGTTCGAGATCCCACTGGGCGCCCTGATCCCGCGCCGGGTGCGCAACCTGCTGCCCGCCGGCAAGAACATCGGCACCACCCACATCACCAACGGCTGCTACCGGCTCCACCCGGTGGAATGGAACATCGGCGAGGTCGCCGGCGCGCTGGCCGCGCACTGCGTCGCCGAGGCCGTCGAGCCCCACCGGGTCCAGGCCGAGGAGAAGCGGTTCGCCGCGTTCGCCCGGCTCCTGGACCGCGAAGGCGTCCAGCGCCACTGGCCCGACGTACGCGGCTACTGACCCACCGACGGCCGGCACACGCCGCCGTCGAGCGCACCACCGCTCCACCGCACGGCCCCCCGGGGCGGCTGCGGAGCGCCGGGCGGGCGCAGCTCCACCTGTACCCGCCCGGCCCAGGGCCCGGCCGCCTTCCGGCAACCGGCCCTGCCGCCCTCGCCCTGCCACTCGCACAAGGAGGTGCCCAGCCATGAACACCCACCGCATCCGCGTCGGCATCGACGTGGGCGGAACCTTCACCGACGCCGTGGCCGTAGACGCCACGACCCTCGATCTGCTGGGGCAGGTGAAGGTTCCCACCAGCCACCATCACGAGGACGGGGTCGCCCACGGCATCGTCGAGGCGCTCGGCCGTCTGCTCGAACAGACCGGCCACACCCCGCAGGACGTGACCTTCCTCGCCCACGGCACCACACAGGCTACCAACGCCCTCCTGGAGGGCGACGTCGCCACCGTCGGACTCATCGGCATCGGCGCAGGTCCGAGCGGTGCGCTCACCCGAAGGCTGGCCGCCTTCCGCAAACTGGAACTCACCCCGGGCAAGCGGCTTCCGCTCGTCTACGGGCATGTGACCGACCCGGACGACGCCCCCGCAGTGGGCGCCGCCCTCGACGCGCTCGTCCAGGAGGGCGCCGAAGCCGTCGTCGCCAGCCAGCCGTTCAGCGTCGACCGCCCCGAGGGCGAGGACGCCGTCGTCGCCGCGGCCGGGGAGCGCGGGCTGCCGACGACCGCCGCGCACGACATCACCTCGCTGTACGGGCTCCACAAGCGGACCCGGACCGCCGTGGTGAACGCCGCGATCCTGCCGCGCATGCTCGCCACCGCCGATCTCGTCGACGCCTCCATCACCAAGGCGGGGGTCGGCGCGCCGCTGATGGTGATGCGCTGCGACGGCGGAGTGATGTCGCTGGACGAGATGCGGCGCAGACCGCTGCTCACCGTGCTCTCGGGCCCCGCGGCCGGGGTGGCCGGCGCGCTCATGCAGGAGCGCGTCAGCGAAGGCCTGTTCCTGGAGACCGGCGGCACATCCACCGACATCAGCGTCGTACGGCGTGGCAAGGTCGCCGTCCGGCACGCCACGATCCTCGGCAGGACGTCGTACCTGTCGGCGCTCGACGTCCGGACCGTCGGCGTCGGCGGCGGCTCGATGGTCCGTGTCTCCGGCGGCAGGGTCACCGGTGTCGGTCCGCGCAGCGCGCACATCGCGGGGCTCCCGTACGCCTGCTTCGCGAGTCCGGAGGAGCTGCTCGACGCGAAGGTCACCACGATCCGGCCGATGGCCGGCGACGCCGCCGACCACGTCGTGCTCGACGCCGCCGGAGGGCGCTTCGCCCTCACCATGACCTGCGCGGCCAACGCCCTGGGCCGGGTGCCGGACAAGGACTTCGCGCGGTGCGACCCCGCCGCGGCCGAGGCCGCGATCGCGCCGTTGGCCGCCCTGCTCGGCACCGATGTCGCCACGGCGGCGGCGAGCATCCTGGACGCGGGCACCGACCAGGTCCGGTCCGTGGTGGAGACGATGATGCGCGACTACCGCCTGGACAAGGACACCGCGGTGCTCGTCGGCGGAGGCGGAGGGGCGGCCGCCGTCACTCCTCACCTCGCGGCCGTCACCGGCCAGGAGGGCCGGATCGCCCGGCACAACGAGGTGATCAGCCCCATCGGCGTCGCCCTCGCCCTCATCCGCGAGCAGGTCGAGCGCATCATCCCGGGCGCCGGCCAGGAGCAGATCCTCGCCGTACGGGCCGAGGCCGAGGCCGCCGTCGTCGCCCAGGGCGCCGCCGCCGACGGTGTGGAGGTGGAGGTCACCGTCGATCCGCAGACCAGCACCGTGCGGGCCGTCGCGACCGGCGCCACAGAGCTCCGCACACAGGACCGCGCCCACCGGGCCGACGAGGCGGACCGGCTGCGCGCCGCCGCCGACAGCCTCAAGGCCGACCCGGCGTCCGTGCGGGTGCTCGCGGGAACCTCCGCCCACACCGTGTACGGGATCGACGTGCACCGCCGGTTCCGCCCGGACCGACACCCGGTGCGGGTCGTCGACGCCGACGGCGTCGTGCGACTGCACGCGCCGGACGCCCGGGTCGAGACCACCACCGTCGCCCGGGCACCCGAGGTCCTCGCCGGCCTGGTCAAGGAAGCCACCTCGTACGGCGACGGCGGTGTCCGCGCCCCGGCGCTGCGGCTCCTGCTCGGCTCCCGGATCGCCGACCTGTCGGGTGTGCTGGACCCGCAGCCGCTCCTCGCGCTCGCCCGCAGCGAACTGCGCGCCCGCGCAGCCGACGAACCGGTCGTCGCCGTCGTGGAGACACGCTCATGACGGCCGCCCTGCTCGACCGGGCCGCCCTCGCGGCGATCGGAGCTCTCGCAGCACAGGACGACGTCGAATTCGGCGTACGGCTGCTCGCGAACACCCCCACGCACGAGGGTCGTGACCCGGAGCTGCTGCGTCACTGGGCCCGCACGGCCGACGCGTTCGGCGCGACGCTCACGCCCGCCGCCTCCACGGCCCGGATCGTCGAGAGCGACGGCGGCCTGGCCGAGGGACTCCTCGCGTGCTACACCTCCCGGCCCGTCCCGACCGTCGAACTGTTCACCGACACCCTGGACCTCGCCGAAGAACTCACCGGCCTGCTCGGCTGGCGCCACTGGTATCCGGCCGGGTCGCTACGGGCAGCGGCCATCGCGCACGAGGCGGTGCACGAGCGACTGCACCACGGGCCGGCGAAGAGGCAGCTGAAGCTCGCTCTGGACCACGTCGTGCTGCGCGCAGGACGCCACCGCCTGTACGGCCATGTCGCCGGCGCCGACGAGATCGCCGCACACGCCCACGCCCGAGCCGCCTGCGGCCTGGGACGCAGCCCACTCCTCCTGACGGCCGCCCTGGCCACCGCGGCCGAGCCGCAGCCCGCATCCCCGCACGGATCTCCGCACGGAAGAGAGAAGTAACGCCATGGGCGTCGTCATCCTTCTTGTCATGGCGGCCGGTGTCGCCGCGATGCTCACCCGCAGGCTGCCCACCGCCTTCGCGCTCGTCATCCTGGCGGTCGTCATCGCCTTCGTCGCGGGTGCACCGCTGACCGGCGAGAACAGCGTGCTGGACACGGTCGTCCAGGGCGGCGCGCCGATGCTCGCCGCCACCATGATCGCGATCCTGCTCGGCTCCTGGCTGGGCAAGCTCCTCGACGAGACCGGCATCGCGGGCACCCTCGTCCGCAAGATCGTCGAATTCGGCGGGGACCGGCCCGTCGTGGTCGCGCTCGGCGTCCTCGCCGTCTCCACCCTCGTCGGCACGGTCACCGGCTCGGCTCCCGCCGCGATGCTCGCCGGGATCATCGGCATCCCCGCCATGATCGCCGTCGGTATCCCCAAAGTCACCGCGGCCGGCACGATCCTGATGGGCATCGCCGCCGGCATGCCCTTCGAACTGCCCATCTGGCAGTTCTTCTCCACCGCGCTCGAACTGCCGGTCGACACCGTGCGCGGCTTCATGATGAAGCTGTTCCCCTTCGCGCTGGCCGCCGCCGTCCTCTACGTCCTCATCGAGACGCGGCGACGCGGCGTGGAGCACGCGTGGTCGCTCACTTCGGCTTCAGCGAAGCCCACTTCGCGGCGCAGGCAGCTCGGGGACGCACCCTGGTACGCCCTGCTCACCCCGCTCGTCCCCCTGGTCCTGGCGCTCGGCTTCGAGATCGCGATCCTGCCCTCGATGCTGGCCGGTGTCCTGTACGCGCTCGTCACCACGACCCGGCCGCGCGAGATGAACAAGCGGTTGCTGCGCACGCTGTACGGCGCCTTCGAGGTGGCGGCGGCGCCGATCGTGCTCTTCGTCGCCATCGGCATCCTGCTCGCCGCGGTGAAACTGCCCGGCGCCGTGGAGTCGCTGGAACCGCTGGTCAAGGCCGTCAGCCCCCAGAACCCGGTGCTGTTCGTCCTGGTGTTCACCCTGCTCGTCCCCCTCTGCCTGTACCGGGGGCCCCTGAACGTCTACGGTCTCGGTGCCGGAATCGCGGGGGTCCTCATCGCCGCCGGTATCTACCCGGCCGCGGCGGTGCTCGGCCTGGCCACCTCGTACAACCAGGTCTTCGGGGTGTCGGACCCCACCAGCACGCAGACCGTCTGGAGCGCCCAGTACGCCGGCGTCACACCGCAGCAGGTGATGCTGCGGACCCTGCCGTACGTCTGGGCCGTCGCCCTGGGCGGCTTCTGCGTCACCGCCGCGAGCTACCTCTGATCTCCCGCACGGGGGTCATGGCACCCCCTCACCCCAGTCACCTGTGATCTCTCACTCCTCGGGACGGAGCACGACATGACACAGCACGACCACGACACACCGCACCACGGGCCCGGGGCCGCCCCCGGTCCGCTGCGACCGACCCGGAGGATCTTCCTGCGGGGCGCGGTCGCCGGGGCGGCGACCACCGCCGCGATGCTCACCACCGGCACGGCGGCGGCAAACGCCGCCGCAGCCCCGGGTGCCGCAGCGACCCCGACGGCGGCAGCCCCCGGCGGATTCCCCGACTACCGCTACGTCAAGACCCTGCTGACGCCCTCCCAGCTGAAGTACAACCCGACCGGGGAGATCATCTTCCCGTGCATCCGGGGCGTCTACGACAAGCTGGCGAATCCGCTGGGCCGCTACTACCTCTACTACGGACCGCATGATGCCCCCGGGGGCATCTGTCTGGCCTACGGCGACTCGCTGGAGGGCCCGTTCACCGAGTACACGGCGAACCCGATCGTCTCGAACAACTGGCAGCCGCACTACAAGGTCAGCCATGTCGCCTCCCCGCACGTCCTGTGGAACGAGGACGTCGAGGAGCTCTGGCTCTACTTCCACGGCGAGAACGGCACGACCCGCCTCGCCCGTTCCAAGGACGGCATCACCTTCACGTACGACAAGGTGGTGCTCACCACCGCGATGATGCCGACGGGCTCCACCGAGACCTCGTACGCCCGCGTCTTCCGGCACGACCTGCCCTCGCGGGGTGCGCGCTACGTGATGCTCTTCATGCTCAACAACCGGTCCAACCACCGCGACATCGCGTGGGGCTGGTCGAAGGACGGCCGCGACTGGAACTTCGACCAGCAGCCGCTCGTGCGCCACTCCGACGTCGGCGCGGCCAACATCGGCGGCCCGCACCTGCTGAGCCGGAACGGGAGCACGTACGTCGTCTACAACACGAACAAGGAGAGCGGCGGCAATCTCCTGATCACCGAGGTCGGCAACGACTTCACCCGCCGCGACCACCTCGGCGTCCTCTACGACTCGGGTACGGCCTCGCCGGAGAACGGCCGGAGCGCCTCACCGAGCTTCGGGACGGACCGGGGGGTGCCGTACATGGTCTACGAGGCGGGCGAGCGGCTCCAGGGTTCGATCGCCGTCGCACGCGGCTGAGGCACCTCGGTGGGCAGGGATTCCCGGGGGACCCTGCCCGCCGGCCCGGCCCGTGGCTGTGGAAGTCGAGGCGCGCTCCTGGGCCGGCTCGGTGGGACCGCTACGGGAGCTTGAGCTCGATCTCGACGAAGGAGAGCGGGGCGGTCCCCGCGTTGAGGACCTCGTGCTCGCCGCCGGCCGGGCGGGCGTAGGACTCCCCGGCACGAAGCTGTGAGGGGGTGACCGTGCCGTCCGGAGTGATCACGTCGGTCCGGCCGTCGGTGACAGGGACGACCACATAGGCGTACGCGTGGACGTGGCGGCCGGTGCTCTCCCCGGGCTCGAAGTCCCAGCGCGTGACGCACACCCGCTGGTCCTCGAACTGCTTGGTCGCCCGTGCCGTGGTCGTCATGGAACTCCTCCTCGCGTCGGTCGCCGCACCGTGAGCGGCAACATCCCAGGTGGCAGGGTAGTTGCGCTGCGTCCCCGGTTCCGCCGGGGCGGGTGCCGCCGCGAGGCTCGTGGAGTCGGCGTAAGGCGGCCCTGGCGCCCCGGGCCGGACGGCATGAGCGTCCCCCCAGGTAGTCGGGGCGAGGGGCGGTGGAGTTCCACCGTTTCGCGGTCGGATGAGACACACGTCGCAGACGCCTGATCCGTGCGCACCCGGGTATATCGCTGCCGTTGCGGACCGTCTTCCGGACGGCCGCTGATCACCAGTGGAAGGTGCGAGCGATGACCGACGACTTCCCCTCACCCACCCTCGAACCCGTGGCCACGTTCTGCGGGAACTGCAACTGCGGCTGCCCCCAGCTCTTCGTCGACCCCGACGCCGAGGAGGACCGGCGCATCGTCATCACCGACGACTTCGACCAGCGTGTCCAGATGAGCGCCGACCAGTTCGCGAACCTCGTCTCGGACGCCAAGGCCGGCAAACTCGACGCGGTCGCCACCGCCTGAGCGCCGGGACGACCGGCGGGCGGGCAGGAACCGAGCGGATCGGTCAGGGGGCGCTCATGCGGATGGCTTCCGAGGCCGCGCGATCCTGACCGTGTCCGCCGCCGGAGGCCGTCGTCGAGTCCGCCCCCCCGCCGCCGCGGAGAGGAACGCCCTTGACCTGCAGCAAGCAGGCGGAGCCGTCCGTGCACCGGCGAGGGGGTGTGGGTGATGTCGAGGAGATGTGTGCGTCCTACGGCAGGTGATCATCTTATAGGTGATGACTGTTAGCCTGCCTGCCGTCATGACCGATACGCATACGGGGGAGACGCGGTGGGCTTTGACGGCTACCGGACCAAGGCGGGTATGACCGGCCAGGCCCAGCAACTCGACGACGCCGGTACGGATATGGACGGCGTCAGCTCCGCCGTCAAGTCCCGCACCAGTTACTCGTACGCCGACGCGGGCGGCGATGACGCCGCGTCGGCGCTCAACGCGTTCGTCAAGGCCTGGGAGGCGGAGGCCAAGACGCTGGCGTCGGCGTTGCACGAGCTCGGTGGCAAGGTGCAGTCGGCCAAGAACTCCTACGGTGGCAGCGACGGTCTGGTGAGGGCGAGCGTGCACAGCGTCTCCGTCGACGGCGTGAGCGGTCTCCCCGGCACGCCGGCGCAGGGCGGGCGCAGCTCGGTCCTGTCGAGCTACTGAGGAACGCGCCCGTGTCACTCTTCTCCTCTCCCTTCGACTCCCCTTCCCTGCGCCTCGCGTGGCTCGCCGGGCTGTCCAAGAAGTTGCTCGGCGCCGGGAGCAAGAACGAGGTCCTCGACCTGCTGGACGACGCCCTCTCGGTGCCCGTGCCCGGTGGGAACCAGGGCGTCCTCGAGAACCTGGCATCCCTCTACCGCAGTCAGGTCGGCCCCGTCGGCGATGTCTTCGACCAGGTCGACCGGGTGGGGCGCAAGAGCCTTCCGGAGGTATGGGTCGGAGACACGAGCGTCCTCGCCTCCGACGCGGTGAACGCCGCCGGGCGGTCCGCGACCCAGATGACCGAGGCGTTCCACGGGTGCGCGACGGTGCTGTTGACGCTGGCCGACGCGATCGGTGCCGCGCAGCGCAAGGACGAGCGGGGCCGCGGACAGCTGCTGGAGCAGAAGAGGGCGCTCGGCGGCAAGGACGGGTTCTTCGACGACCTCCACGAGAACGACGAGGAGGAGTGGGACCGCAAGAACGCCGCCCACTTCGGCTCCTACGCGGTCGACCTCATGCACGACGCCGTCTCCGAGGCGCAGGAGGCCAGCCGCGTCGCGGCCCGGGAGCTGAACAAATGGGCCGCCGAGGCACGTGCCGGGAAGATGGAGACCAGCGAACTGACCTCCGTGGACAAGCTGATGCTCGCCGACACCGGTGTCGCGGGCGCCGACACCGAGCTGAACGAGATCCTCAAGGCAGGCGAACTGGAGCGCGCTTCGGCGCGCATGGACCTGCTGAGCCTCGACGACGAGATGGCCATGGAGCGGATGCTGGCGAGGTCGGACACCCCGCAGGAGCGGGCGTACCTGATGAAGGCCCTGGCCGCAGGCCACAGCGTCGCCGAGATCGGCACGTTCCAGAACAAGATCCACGGCAAGGACCCCGACTGGATGCGCCGGCACCTCACCCCGGTGGTCACCGCCACGGACAGCATGGACGACGAGGGCCTGGCCTCGAACGGCTCGAACAACAACACCGACTACGCCACGTTCGACGGACAGCGGTGGATCCAGGGCGGGGACGGCTCCGAGGGCACCTGTGTGGCCTCGTCCACCGTCACCTCCCGCGCCATGGTCGACCCCCTGTACGCGCTCGACCTCACCGGCGGTCCCGGCGGTCAGGAGGACGACCCCGAGGCCTTCAAGCAGCGCCTGGTGGCCGAACAGCACCGGCTCCACACCGAAGGCGACGGCGGCGAGAACTGGGGCGGCATGGGGCCCGAAGGACAGGAACGGATCAACGACAGCACCGTCGGCAGCGCCACCGGCAACGACTACCAGCGCCAGGACCTGGACAGTGCCGCCGACCGCAGGGCGGTCCTCACCGAGGTCGAGAGGTCGGTGGCGCAGGGGCGCCCGGTGCCGGTCGACGTCTCGGGCAAGGACGGCGCCCACGCGATGACGATCATCGCCCAGGAGGGTGACATGCTTCAGGTGTACAACCCCTGGGGCTCGACCACGTGGGTCAGCGAGGACGACTTCATCAACGGACACATGGGCAAGGCTTCCAGCAGTGATCTCCCCGATGCGTACAGCGTCTATCTTCCGCGGTAGCAGGGGCGGTGCCGCGATCGCGGCGGCCGCGCTCCTCGCTCTCGCCACGGGCTGCGGCTCGGCCACCGACGAACCGGCCGGCGGCTCACCGCGCACCACGAGCCGTCCGGTGAAGGACACCACCATCACGGCCGAGCAGGGCGAGCGTTTCACGCTCACCGTCGACCAGAACGTCTCCACCCGCGAGTTCTGGTACCTGGTCGACCCCGCCCCCGACAGCGCGGTGCTGGTCAGCCGCGGCAGGGACCACGCGTCCGACTCCGGCGACGAGCCGGTGGCCGGCGCCGGCGGCGGACTCACCTTCACCTTCGAGGCCACGGGCAAGGGAACCACCCGGTTCACGTTGCTGCACTGCACCTTCACCACGTGTCAGGGCAACACGTCGACGCAGCCCCCCGAGACGACCGGCCCCTCCGCCACCCCGACCGCGGGCGCGGCCTCACCCTCCCCGACTCCCGAGCGCATCACCTACACCGTCACGGTCGACTGAACCGCGGCGGATCAGTCAGCCGAGACGAGACACCCGAGGCCCCGCCATGAACGACGCCCCGTACCCGCCGGACCGCACGGACGAGGAGCTGGCCCGGCTCGACATCACCGTCCTGCTGCGTTACGGCCTCACCGCCGATGCCGGCACCCGGCGCACCGCCCTGTTCGGCGACGGTGCCGCGGCCGCGGCCGTCATCCTCGACCGCCTCGGTACCGAGCCGCGCTCGGTCGCCTTCCTCGGCGACACCGTGCGCGCCGGCGGACTGGCGCGCGCCACGGAGCTGCCCGAGCCCCTGCCCGGCCGGGACGCGGCCGTCCTCGTACGGGAGTGGCTGCTGACCGGCGCCGAACTCACGGGTGGGGTCCCCGCCGACGACACCGCGGCGACCTGGCTGCGCGCCGTGGCGACCATCATCGAGCTGAAGCAACTGGCCAGGGCTCGGGGCCGGAGCACGTGATCCGGGCAGCCCGGCCCGAGCGCCGCGGCGGAGGTGCTGTGCGTGGACCGGACCTTGTCATCGGCGGAGCCTGGCCCGCAGGAGCTGCCGAACTCCTCAGGAGTGCGGTCACGAGGCGAAGGCGCACGTTTCGCCGCGAGGAAGGCGCCAAGGCGGCGGGCCACCGAGATCGCCGTGGGGTCCGATTCCGCCCGGCCGGTACTCTTCCGGGGTGATACAGCACTCTTCGCCGGACGAGCGACGGCCCGCGAACGACGGCCCGAAGGCCGCCGCGCGCAACCGGGCCGCCCTGGTCGTCGCCGCCCGGGAGGTCTTCTCGGCGGCCGGCCTGGATGCTCCGCTCTCCATGATCGCGCGTCGGGCCGGGGTCGGCCAGGGCGTTCTGTACCGGCATTTCCCCGACCGCGGCGCCCTGGCGACCGCGGTTCTGGAGGAGAACGTGCGGCAGATCGAAGAAGCGACCGCGGTCGAGGGTGCGACCCTGACCGACGTTCTCGGCGTGGTGACCTGGCATGCCGTCGAATCGGCGGCTTTCATCGGCCTGATGCACGCCGACGGGGCAGGTGGCCGATCCGGCATCCGTGCGCACGCCTCGGTGCTGTCCGAGCGGGTCGAGCGCAGCCTGCGGGGGCGGCTGCCCGCCGGTCATCGTCTGGGTGCGGGGGACGACCTCATGCTGGCGCTCGCCATGGTCACGGGCGCCGTCACAGGCCCCACCCGTGAGGAGCGGGAACGCCGGGCGCTGGCCGCCTGGCGGCTGCTCGGCGTCGAGGTGGGGCCGGTCCACCCCTACGGCGGGTGAGCCCGGGGAGCGGTGTCAGCCTCCGTTGGACTGCCGGGTGCCTTCCGCCAGTGCGTCGAAGGTGTAGAGGTAGCCACCGGCAGGCCCGCTGACCGTCATGTACGCCTTGGTCCCGCCGGGCCTGATCGCCACGTTCGTCGCCGATTCGAGCCCTGTCGGGCGGGCGGGAACCTCGACCGTCGCCAGGCGCTTGCCGTTCCTGTCGTACACGGCCATCGCGGCTCGGCCGTGCAGCGCCTGGTAGAGGTTGCCGTCCGCGTCCACGGCGATCGAGTCGGTCTGGGCTATCCCTCCGTCGACGCGGATGGCTGTGTGCCTGGACGTCACTCCTTCCTCGTCGTCGAGACGGAGGTACGAGATCCGGTTCCGGGTGAGCTCGCTGATCCACAGACCGCGGTACTCCGCGTCGAACGAGATGCCGTTCGTCGCGGCCAGGCCGTCGGCCAGGACGGTGGCCTTCCCGCCGTCGCGGTCGATCCGCACCACACGCCCGTGCGCCTCGCCCTCGGACGACCCGCGTGAGTCGGAGACGTACAGGTTGCCGGCCTCGTCGAAGGCGATGTCGTCGGGGTTCATCTGCGCGCCGTCGACCGTGCCGGCGAAGAAGGTCCGCGGATCGGTGCCGTCCGGGGCCAGGCTCACGACCTCGCCGTGGGCGTAGTCGGTCAGGTAGACGCGACCGTCGTACGGGCTGAACTGTGCCGAGGTGTAAGCACCACGGCTGTCGGTGTGGAGCGCGCTGGATGTCTTCTTCCCGACGTCGACGCGCATCACCTTCGGCTTGCCGGCGGGGGCGGTGACGTCGACGACGACCAGTGTGCCGTTCTGGTCGAAGGTCGGGCCCTCCAGCAGGGTCATCCCGGTTTCCTGGTGCACCCGCGTCAGCTGCATGACCTTGTGCGCGCGGATGGTCCTTTCCGCGCCGGGGGAGTCGGTCCGGCTACCGGTTCCGCTTGCTTCCGTGCCACATCCGGTGAGAGTCAGTGTGCCGATCGCGGCGAGCATGGCGACGGGCCGGATCAGGTGTCGTCGTTGCATGGGGGGAATCACTCTTCCTCTTCGGTCGGGTGCGTCACGCGTGCGGGAGCCGTCACGGGGGAGGCCGCGTCCGCCCGGGCGTGTGGGGGCTCTGGCCGGAAGTCGACGGACCTCCCGCAACACAACCGGACAGTGCTGTCCGGTTGTTGTTACCGTAGCGGATGGCCGCTCACCCCGGGCGGCCCGACAAGCAGGATCGAGGCCCCCCACATGACAACCCCTCAAGCGTCCGTTCCCGAGGAGCTCGTCGCGCTGAGGCGGCGCTATCGCCTCGAACGTGAGCGGCGTGTACGGACCGACGGCGCCGGCCAGTACCGCGACACCGATGCCGAGTTCGGCTACTACGCAGCCGACCCGTACAGCGGCGAGCCTGCCGGACGTGAACCCCTCCACGACACCGTCGACGTCGCCGTGGTCGGCGGTGGATTCGGAGGCATCC
Organism: Streptomyces sp. SM10; assembly: GCF_002910915.1. Lineage (GTDB taxonomy): Bacteria > Actinomycetota > Actinomycetes > Streptomycetales > Streptomycetaceae > Streptomyces. The sequence goes on from NZ_NEUF01000132.1 coordinate 103,018, forward strand.
TCGCCGGGGCGCGCATACGGCAGCACGGTGTGGGGCGCGTGCGGATCGTCGAGAAGGGCGGCGATTTCGGGGGCACCTGGTACTGGAACCGGTACCCGGGCATCCACTGCGACATCGAGTCGCACGTGTATCTGCCGATGCTCGACGAGACCGGATACGTGCCGGAGTGGAAGTACGCCCCCGGTGAAGAGATCCGCCGCCACGCCATGCGGATCGCCCAGAAGTTCGACCTCTACCCGGACGCCCTGTTCTCCACCGGTGTCACCTCCCTGACCTGGGACGAGCCCTCGGAGATGTGGATCGTGGCCACCGACCGCGGCGACGCGTTCCGGGCCACCTACGTCGTCACCGCCACCGGCACCCTCTCCGAGCCGAAACTCCCCGGCATCCCCGGCATCGAGGACTTCACGGGCCACACCTTCCACACCTCCAGGTGGGACTACACCTACACCGGAGGTACCCCGGACGGTGGCATGACCGGCCTCTCTCGCAAGCGGGTGGGGATCGTGGGCACCGGGGCCACCGGCGTCCAGGTCGTTCCCATGCTCGCCGAGGACGCCGGACACGTCTACGTCTTCCAGCGCACCCCCTCGACCGTCGACGTGCGGGCCAACTGCCGCACCACCGCTGCGGATGTCGGCGCCGACCGCGAAGGCTGGGCACACGAGCGCCGCGAGAACTACCTCCGCATCGTCTCCGGTGAGACGGCCGAACAGGATCTGGTGGCCGACCGCTGGACCGCGTCGGCAGGCCTGCTCGAGAAGCTCCTCCCCAGCTTCCTCCGGAAGGGGGACCGCGAGGCCTTCGAAGCCTCCTACGAGGTCGCCGACGCGGCCAAGATGAACGAACTGCGTGCCCGGGTCGAGGAGACCGTCGCCGACCCGGACACCGCGGAATCCCTCAAACCCTGGTACCGGTACGCCTGCAAGCGCCCCACCTTCTCCGACAAGTACTACCCGGCGTTCAACCGGACCAACGTCACCTTGGTCGACACCGCTGACACCCACGGCATCGAGCGCATCACCGAGAACGGCGTCGTGGTCGGCGACACCACCTACGCACTCGACTGCCTGATCTTCGCCACGGGCTTCTCCGTCGGTGCCTCCGGCATCAACTCGGGCAAGCTCCCCGTCACCGGCCGAGGAGCCGCCCAACTGCTGCACGCGTGGGCGAAGGAGGGACCGCGCACCCTGCACGGCTTCACCAGCAACGGCTTCCCTAATCTGATCCAGATGGGGTCCCTCCAGAACGCGAGCAGCGTCAACTTCACGCACATCCTCGATGAGCAGGCCGTCCACGCCGCCGCCCTCGTCACGGCTGCCGAGGCGAAGGAGGCCTTGATCGAACCCTCCCGCGAGGTCGAGGACGCCTGGATCGCCGTCCTGGCCGAGGGCGCTCCCGACCACGAGTGGTTCCACGCCGACTGCACCCCCGGCTACTACAACCGCGAGGGGCGCGGTCGGCCGAACGGCCCGATCGCCTACCCCCACGGCGCGTTCGCCTTCCATGAACTCCTGGCACGATGGCGAAAGGAGTCCATGACCGAGATCCTCCAGGTCAGGACCGCTGCTCGTAGCTAGTCGGGCCGGGTGGTCCGGGAGCGGCCGACGACGGACGTGCACGCGACCGCTCTCCTCACCTGCGGCGACGCGTCAAGAAGCCTGGCGTACGCGTGCGCCGGTCGAGCCGGGGCGCCCGCCTGCCGGGCGCCGCGAGCCCCCCGTTCCATCACGGTTGAGCACCGTGCCGGAATTATGGCTTCCGTCACAGCCAAGGTGATCTTGTCCTGGTGGGATCGCGGGATGCTCGGTTTCCTCTTTCGTCTCCTGCCCTTCTGGGTCCGTGAGCCCTTGTTGATCGTGGTCGGGTCCGTCTTCGGGGTACGCATCATGTATCTCGCCCTCCGCGACGACGCATGGGTGGCAGCCGGGATCGGCACGGTGTTCCTGGTGGCCACCGCGATGCGCGTCCACACAGTGGTCCAGGCCCTGCGCGCACGCCGGAACCCGAGCCCTTCCGCCTTCGCGGGCGGGGCAGATTCGGTTCCCGCGGCACGGCCTCCCGGGCTTGCCACCCCGGCTGCCCCGGCCGCTCTGGTCGCCCCGCCGGCTCCGGCTGCTCTGGTCGCTCCGGCCGCTCCGGAGAAGGAGCCGAACGCGTGGGGCCAAGCCGTCGCGGCCGTCGCGGTGTTCGCGGCACTCGGAGCCGTGCTGTGGCTGGGGCCGAATCTGCTGTCCTCCGGTGACGACAGTGCGCCGCAGGCCGTCTCGTGTCCGAGCGTGGAAGGCGAGGAACTGCCGAGCGCCTACGGGAAGACCTCCCGGGCCGTCACGGGCGACGAGCTGTGCAAGGCGCTCAACAGGTCGGACCTGCCCCAACTCCTCGGCACCCGCGGAGATCGCGACCGGGGCGTCCGGTAGCAGCAACACCGCACTTCTGACCGACGGGAAGGTCGCCCGACCGGAGGCCGAGGTCCGGTTCGAGACCTACACCGTGAACGTCTCGGTCACGTACAACGAGCTGTCGATCGCCCAGTACGTGAAACTGATGGAGTTCGGGGAGGAGACGGACGTCAAGACGCTTTCGGTCCTCGGTCGTCCAGCGGTCCTCTCCTCGGATCACACCATGTCGATCGAGTTCGATCTAGGGAGCGGCGGAACCGGCGGACCCGTCGGGCAGGGCCCCCTGGCCAGAACGCTGACGGTGGCCCTCGACGGGAAGGACCGGGGAGGCTACTACGACGTCTCCGTCTGGAGCGAGTCCGGAGCCCTCCTGGACGACAGCGCACTCCTCGACATCGCCGAGACGGTTCTCCCGACGATCCCCGAACCGGCTGCGTGACGAGACGTTCGAAAGCACCGGGCCCGAAGCACACGCAAGCCCGTGTCCCGGTCGGCCGGCGCCTGGCTGCTCCCGGAGCGGTGCCCCGGAGCCGTCGTCAGCAGAGGCCCGGGGCCGCCGGAGCCCGCACGCGCGGACTCCGGCGGCCCCGCGTCACTTCGGGACGAGCACGATCCAGATCTGGCCGGTCGCGAACGTCATCGGCCGGCCGTCCTCGGTGGTGAAGCTGGTCGCAGACCCGGCGGTGTCCCGCTCCCACGTCACGTCGTACGACCTGCCTTCGCGCAGGACGGCTGCCGAGCCGGATCCCACCGTCGCGCTGAAGGGCGAGGTGTTTCCCCCTCGGTCGTGGAAGCGCGAGTCCTGCACGTCCACTTCTTGCAGAACCACTGTGGCCGCTCCCAGTCGGCCACCGGAGGCCGTACGGGATGGGGCGCCGTCCATACCCACCAGCCACTGACCCCCGTTCGCCGACCAGGTGAAGGTGAACCGCGCCGACGGGTACGACACCGTGCGCCCGCTCACGGGAGTGCCGCCCGGGGGCGGCGCAGCGAAGCGGAGGCCCAGGTCCTCGGCCGCGTTCCCCCTGCCGGTGGGGTGCGGGATGCCCCCCGGGCGCAGGTACAGATTGTGCGGTGCGGCGCGGTCCCCGCTGCGGAAGTAGGCGTGCGGTGCTTTCGACGGCGGCAGTGCGTCCAGCGGGGCCGCTTCGATCGACGGGCGCAGAGCTGCCTGAGCGCCCGAGTACGCGAGCGTGGGCTCGTCGAACTGCCGGAGAAGCTCCAGATCCGTCTCGCGAGCGCTGCGAACGGGGCCGATGACGGAGGGCACGTCGGAGGAGTAGGCGGCGAGGATGCGGCTGAGGCCGGCCTCCACCTGCTCCACGTAGACGACGTCGGCCTTCTCGAGTCCGGTCGGCGGCCGGGCCGCAGGTACGTTGTCGATCTTCACGGCGAGGACAGCCGCGCGTGGCGCGGGTGCCGTCGTGGGACTCGTCTCCCCTCCGCCCGAGCTGCCGCAGGCCGCGGTGATGACGAGCGTGAGCACGGCGAGTGCGGCGGCGGCCGATCTCTTCGTTCCGGAGGTGGACATGGCTGCCGCCCCTTCCGAGCCGGCTCGGCGGAACGGCCTCGGCTCACGTCTGCTGCGGCGATGACTCTCCCGTCCATCATCACGCAGAAGACCGGTCGGAGCGCCTCAGGCGCGGCGCCCTCGTGGCCGAAGGGTCCGAGCTCGCCTCGCCCCGTGGGACACGGCAGCGTGAACCCGATCCGAGAACCTGGGGAACGCTGCCCCGGAAATGCGACTCGTTGTAGTGTGTGGAACCAGCCCTTGACCTGCAAAAGCGCAGGCAGGGAGCCTAAGGGCTGTCCCGCCAAGATCGGGTTGAGTATCTGGCCCGGGGCGCATTGCCCCGGGCTTGCGGTCCATCAGGCGACCGTCCCACCCGCGTTCCGGATCAGTTGCTGGAGCACCTTCACCGTGGTGACGTAGTCCGCGTTGTCGATGCCCTCGTGGAGGGCGGCGCGGATCGCGGGGGCGTTGCGGGCCAGGTCGACGCGGGCCTTTTCCCCTTCCGGGGTGAGCCACAGCCGGTCCTCGGTGTCCTGAGCCAGCCAGCCGCGTTCAAGGAGCCCCTCTGCTTCCGCCGCCAGGTCGTCCTCGGGACGGATGTAGGAGGTCATTGCCTCCCGCAGCTCGGGCAGGGTCATCCCCTCGCCATCGGGCGAGATGTCGTTCACCGACAGGTTGCGCAGCAGCCAGAACTGGGGCTGGGTGTAGCCCTTTGCGGCCTGCTGGGCCCGGGTGTATGCGATGAGCGCCTCGTAGGCGACACCGGTCCAGTACGCGGCGGGCTGTCCGGCGAGTTCGGCGTCGGAGATCTGCTGTGTCGTCATGGGGTATCCCCTCCAGGTGGAGTGACCCCCGAATTTCCGACACCTGGACGCTGGATGTCTCGTCATCCAGGGGAAGTGATCCAAGGTGGCAAAGCGGAAGAACTATCCCGAAGAGTTCAAGCGGGACGCGGTGGATCTGGTGCGTTCCTCGCCGGACCGTTCCCTCACCGACATCGCTCACGGCCTGGGCATCCATCTGGAGACCCTGCGCAACTGGGTCCGGGAGGACCGGACCCGCGTCGTCCCATCAATTCCATTCGATACTGGACGAGTTGGACATTCGACGGAGCACCGGACGCACCGGTTCGTGCTTCGACAACGCTGCCGCGGAAAGCTTCTTCGCCGTCCTGAAAGCAGAGATCGGTACGACCGTCTGGGGAACCCGGGCGCAGGCTCGGCAGGACGTTTTCCGGTGGATCGCGGAACATGACAACCGGGAGCGGATCCACTCGACCATCGGCTATATCACGCCGTACCAGGCGAGGATCCGCTGCCATCAACGGCTGGACCTCGCGGCATAGAACGGAAGTGTCGGGACCTGAGGGGTCACTTCAGTAGCTAGCCGAGCACACCGTCAGGCCCCGGATCCCGGCTGGGGCTTCACTTCCGCGCTCTGAACGCCCGGAGGCCCTCACCGATTGCCGATCGGTGAGGGCCTCCTGCTGTGCCCCGACCAGATGGTCACCGCTCAGGCCGACCGGCGTGCAGCGGTTCAGTCGTTGGCCGTGTGGGGGAGTCCGTCATCCAGGACGATGCGGATGGTCTGGCCTTCGCCGTCGACACCGGTGAGGTCGGCGGCGATCCGGTTGTAGGCGGTTGTGGCCAGGGCCCAGTCCGCCTCGAGCGGGGTGGTGGCGTGGCGGGTGTCCCACAGCTTGATGAGCAGGCCGATGAGGGAGCGGCCGGACAGGACGGTCTGGACGCGTCCTTCCTTGATGTCCTCGACCGAGGGCGGGGTGCGGAAGTGGTCGTGGTCGACGGCCAGGGCGGTGAGCCACTCCCAGGTGTCGCGGTGCGCGACCAGGTCCACGGAGGCCACCCCGGCGGCCTTGAGCAGCAGGACACCGTGGTTGACCCGCGGGTCCTCGCCGCCGGTCGGCGCAGGGGCGGAAGAGGGCGCGGCGGGCGTGCCGTTGCCCTGGTAGGCGGCCTGGATCGCACGCTTGAGAGCATCGTCCTGGTCCCGGTTCTGGCGCTCAGGTTCCGGCTGTGGCTGCTGCTGGTTGCTCTCCATGGTTCCCCCCTGGGAGTCGGTGTCCGATGAGGTGGGCGGTGCCGTTGCGGAGGCGGCGGGATCGTAGCCGGGTTCGAGGCTGGGCTCCGCGGCCGCAGGCCCCCCAGGCGCCGCTGCGTCGGCCTCGGGTTCGCCGGCCGGCCGCTGGAGCTCCGCAAGGGGGCGGAGGACGTCGGCGAGCTCCAGCAGTTGCCGGAGTTCGCCGCGGGTGTCGTTGAGGTCGCTGATCATCCGGTCTTGACGGCGGCGTACCTCCCGGTTCTCCTCCCGCAGGCCGGTGACACCTCCCTGCACGACCTCCAGGATCTTCAGGCGGGTCTGGGTGAGCTCACCGTGCAGGGCCGTCAGCCCGACTGTCGGGTCATCGAGACGGGCAACCGGTGCCAGCAGGGCCCGTATCGCCTCCAGTTCCTTCATCGCGGCACTGAACGCGTCTTTCCACTTCACGTAACCCCCTGGTTACTCAGAGCTGTAACCGGCCGTATCTCCCCATAAGCACTCCATGTGACGCGCCGATTTCCGGCCCTTCCTCTGGCCAGGACTACACCCCCACTCTCCGAACGGCGAGGACACTGCGGTGCGCCGGCCCCCGGCGTCAACCTGCCGCCTGCCCGGCCATCCTTTCCGGTGACCTCCGCCCCGGCTTCCGTTCCGGGAGGTGCGTTCGTGGCCACACTCGCGGACGTGACAGACGGCCTCGCCCTACCGGCCTCCCCGCCACGGCCGGGCCCGGCCCGGTAGCCTCCAGCACCGGGCGGGTCCGGCTTTCGATGACCCGGTGGCTTCTCGCCCCGCGCACCATGTGGCACGCGCGCCGCTTGGCCGCGGCCGCCCCCGGAATGGACGCGCAGACCGCGTGGGTGGTGGCCCGTCTCACCCGTCACCCCGATGAGTACGCCTACGCCCTGGCCCACCCCGGCTCCTACGCCCACGCTCTGGCCCACCTGGACGACAGGCGTACCCGAAGGCGCGTTGCCGGTGGTTCCCGGCCGGGTGCGACCGTTCCGGTCAACTCCTGCGGACGTACGGCGGGGTGCGATCACCGGCTGCGATGATCAGGACCCGTTGAGCTGTCCGCGAGGGAGAGGGGGTAGACGTTGCTGGTTCCCCGGGTGCATCAACCGGAGTCGTTCGCGCAACTGCTGGAGCGGCGGCTGAATCTCACACCGGGCTTCGAGGCCGGGCGCCTGGACGCGGAGCAGGTGGCCAACCTGGCGCTGCTGACCGTCGCCCAGGCTCCCGCCTACGCGGGTACGGCCCGGCTGGTCGCGCTGATGCGGAGCCTGCCCGTGCCCAGCGAACAGCCTCAGGACTTCTGGTTCAAGCTGTGGACCGCGGCCGACGATCCGGTCCTGCTGCCCGGCAACCTCCGGCACCAGCTCCTGCGCGCCGTGGACGGTGACGGTGCCGCGCTCGCCGACCAGCTCCTGCACGCGATCGCGGAGATGGACGGCGAGCAGCGCACTGCGGCCGCCGGAGTCATCGGTGAGGCGATCAGTACGGAGTTCCTGCGTGGCTACGAGGCCGGCTACGTCGGCGAGCTGTGGCTGCGCGAGGTCGGGAGCGCCGCCTGGCAGGTCCTGTACGCCTACGACAGCGGTACGTGGGAGGAGCACCAGGAGTTCCTCCAGGCGTGGAAAGACGCCTGAGACCCGGGGCGGAGAGAGCAGCGGATATCAGAGGGTGGTTCGTGAGTCTTTGAGTGGCTCTGTCGTCGCCTGATGGTGCGGGTTCGGGGCGGAATCCGCCGGTCCGTAGCCCCTCGTCTGCTGGTGTGATGATGTGAGTGAACGCAAGCTCTACCCCAGCGACTTATCCGACGCGCAGTGGGCTCTGATCGAGCCGGTGATCGCGGCGTGGAAAGACCGGCACCGCTCGGTCAGCGGCCACCAGGGCGCCTATGCGATGCGGGAGATCGTCAACGCGATCCTCTACCAGGGCCGGACGGGCTGCCAGTGGACCTACCTCCCGCACGACCTGCCGCCCAAGAGCGCGACGTACTACTACTTCGCCGCCTGGCGCGACGACGGCACTGACCAGGTCATCCACGAACTCCTGCGCTGCCAGGTCCGTGAACGAGCCCGCCGATTAGAGGACCCGACCCTGGTGGTCCTGGACACCCAGAGTGTCCACGTGGCCGCCGGGGTCCCCGCGTCCACGACCGGCCGGGACGCGGCGAAGAGGGTGCCGGGCCGCAAGCGGGGACTGGCCGTGGACGTGCTCGGGCTGGTCATCGACGTCATCGTGCTGGCCGCGCACGCCCACGACAACGCCGCGGGCATCGCTCTGCTGGACCAGGTCGCCCAGAGCGCCGGTGGCACCGTCGAGAAGGCACTGGTCGATCAGGGCTTCAAGAACCAGGCCGTCGCGCATGGAGCCGGCCAGGGCAGCGACGTCGAGATCGTCGTACGCAACCCGCAGGAGGCGGGCTTCGTGCCTCAGCCGAAGCGGTGGAGGGTCGAGCAGACCTACGGGATCCTGATATTGCACCGCCGTCTGGTCCGCGACTACGAGCACCGGTCGGCCTCCTCCGCCTCCCGCGTCCACTGGTCGATGACCCACGTCATGGCCCGCCGCATCACCGGCGCGAACACTCCCACTTGGCGTGATCCGCAGGCGGTGACAGCGTGAACATCGAGCCCCTGCTCGACGCCCTCGGCATCCAGGAGAACGCCGCCCGGGCCCTGGCCGACGATCTCCGCACCCAGATCGCCGAGTTGCAGTCCCGGCTGCGGGAGGCCGAGACCCACCTCGAACACCTTGCGATCACGCGGAAGACCGTCACAGCCCTCGCCGACCGCCTCCCGGCCGTCCCACCGGACCTGCCCCAGCACCTTGCGGCCGGGGGATGGGCGCCGACTGATTCCATGCCTGACCGGCAACGCCGGACCGGGCGTGTTCACCGCGGTGCCGGCCGTCCCTGAGCTGCGACAGCCACGAGAGGGTCGTCGGCGCACAGGCAGACAGGTGTGCCGACCCGCACCGTCACCGTCCTCCTGCGCCTACGAAGCAGTGAGTTCTCCCGATCCTCGGACGATCAGCCGGGTGGGAACGGTGATGGTGCGGGCGCGGGAACGGTCGCCGTCCAGGCGTGCCATGGCGGTCTCCGCCGCCTTCCGGCCGATCTCTTCGGGGTCCTGGGCCACGACGGTCAGGGCGGGTTCGAGGGCTTCGGCGAGTGGCACGTCGTCGAAGGCGACCACGGCGACGTCCTTTCGCTTGGTGCGGGCCAGTTCGGCGACCACTCCCAGCGCGACGATGTTGTTCCCGGCGAACAGGGCGGTGGGGGGACTCGCCAACTCCAGCAGGCTGGAGGTACAGACAGAGGCCGCGCGCTGGTCGTGGGCGTTGATGACCAGGGAGCGGTCGTGGGCGAGGTCGGCCTCGGCCAGGGCCGAGCGGTATCCGGCCAGGCGTTCACGGCGGGTGTAGAGGTTGGTGGGGAGGTCGCCGACGAAACCGATGCGTCGATGGCCGTGGGCGATCAGGTGGGCGACACCCTCGTGTGCCCCCGCGAGGTTGGAACTGACGACGCTGTCCGTGGTCAGCCCGGCTCCCGGCCGGTCGACGAAGACCACGGGCAGCCCCGTGCTCCGATGGCTCCGCAGGTGGGAGTGGTCGGAGCCGACGGACGGGATCACCATCAAGATGCTGACGCGACGGGCGAGGAACTTGTCGGTCAGCCCCCGTTCGCGTGCGGGTTCGTCCGCGGAGGACCCCATGAGCAGGGTCAGGCCGCGGTCCCGTACGACGTCCTCGATGCCGCCGGCCACCGCTCCGAAGAAGGGGTTCCCGAGGTCGGGCACGACGAGCCCGATGGTCGTGTCGGGTCCTCCGACACGGATGTTGCGGGCCATGAGGTTCGGCTGGAAACCGAGTTTGGCCACGGCGGCGAGGACCTGTTCCCTGGTCCGGGCCGAGGCGGGTCCGTCCTCGTTGAGCACCCGCGAAACCGTCTTGGCGCTGACGCCCACTTCTCGGGCGACGTCGGCCAGGGTGGGGCGGCGGTTCGCTGCCATGGAGCGGGGGTCTCCCTGTGCTCGTCGGTTCCGGCCGCGGCCTCGGCCGGAACCTGTGAGTGTTCCGTCGGGTGTCAGGTGGCCTGGACTCCCGCTGCCTTGGCGGCCTCGGAATCCGCTACGACAGTACCTCCGGCGTCATCGAGGGTCAGCGCGCCGGTCATGATGGCGACGACTTCGGCCATGCTGTGGTCGGAGGGCTTGATCACGGCGGCGCGACGGCCCAGCCGGTGGACGTGGATCCGGTCGGCGATCTCGAAGACGTGGGGCATGTTGTGGCTGATCAGGACCACGGGCATGCCCTTGTCGCGGACCCGGCGGATGAGGTCGAGGACTTGCCCCGATTCCTTGACGCCGAGGGCGGCGGTGGGCTCGTCCATGACGACGACGCTGCGCGCCCAGGCGACGGCACGTGCGACGGCCACGGCTTGCCGCTGCCCGCCGGAGAGGGTTTCGACCGCCTGGGTGAGCGACCGCAGCCCGATCTTGAGGTCGGCCATGTGCTCCGCGGCCTCCTGGCGCATGCGCTTCTTGTCCAGCATGCGGAAAGCTCTGCCGAGGACGCCGGGCCGGCGCAGTTCACGTCCCAGGAACATGTTCGAGGCGATGTCCATCGAGGCGGCCACCGCCAGGTCCTGGTAGACGGTCTCGATGCCGTGGGCGCGCGCGCTTTGCGGCCCTGTGAACTGGATGGGTTCGCCGTTGAGGCGGATTTCGCCCGCGTCCGGTGCCACCGCACCGGTGAGGGCCTTGATCAGGCTGGTCTTGCCGGCTCCGTTGTCGCCGATGACCGCGAGGACCTCCCCGGGCATCAGGTCGAAGTCGGCGCCGTCGATGGCGGTGACCTGCCCGTAGTGCTTGACCAGACCGCGGGCCTGCAGAACAGGGGTGGGAGTGGTGGTGGTCATCGGGACTTCCTCCGGGACATCTGGTCGACGGTCACCGCGAGGATCACGAGGATCCCGGTGATCAGGGTCTGGTAGATGGAGGCCACACCCATCAGCTGGAGGCCGTTGCGGAAGACACCGACGATGAGGACACCGATGAAGGTGCCCAGGACCGAACCGCGTCCACCGAAGAGGCTGGTACCGCCGAGGACCACGGCGGTGATGCTGTCGAGGTTCTCGGTCTGTCCTGCCTGCGGGTCGCCCACCCCGGTGCGGGAGATGAGCAGCAGGGCGGCGAGGCCATACAGCACGCCGGCCACGGTGTAGATGCCGATGGCCAGGCGGGAGGTGCGGATGCCGTTGAGGCGTGCGGCTTCCTGGCTGTTGCCCAGGGCATAGACGTGCCGCCCCCATCCGGTGCTGCTGAGCGCGTAGGCCAGGAGGAGGAAGAGGACGATGGTCAGGAGTGAGCCGTAGGTGATGTCCGTGTGGCCGAGCGGGAAGGTTTCTCCAAGGGCGGTCAGCGGGCCGGGCAGGCTGGTGACGGTCTGCTCTTCGGAGTAGATGTGCGTCAGGGCGAACGCCACGTTGAGCATGCCGAGCGTCACGATGAACGGTGGCAGCGGGATCTTCTGGACCAGAAGCCCGTTGAGGAGTCCGAAGCCGCCGCAGACGACCAGGCCCATGGTGATGGCGAGGAGTGGGGGCAGGGTGCCTTCGGCCGCCATCTTGGCGATCACGATGCTGCCGAACGCCATCACGGCACCGCACGACAGGTCGATGCCGGCCGTGAGGATGATCAGGGTCTGGCCGATGGCGAGGGTGCCGACGACCATGACCTGCTGCACGATCAGCGAGAAGTTCCCGCCCGTGAGGAACTGGTCCGTCGACAGGGAGAAGAACACACAGGCGAGGAGGAGAGCGGCCAGGGGGCCGGTGGTCGGCGCGGTGAGGAGTCTGCGGGCCGTGGTCGGCGTCTTTAGCTCGGCGTACGGCGCGGTGGTGGCTGTCATGCGAAGTCCTTGTCGGAAAGGCAGAGGTCCTCCGGGGAGGACAGATGGGGGTGGCCGTCCCCGATCGGGGCAGGGCCGGCCACCCCGTCAACGGGTTTCGGACGGCGGCCGCTCGGGCGGAGGGCGCCTCAGCCCCAGCAGTTGTCCAGGCCGTAGGCGGTGTCCTTCGACGCGACCCCTGCCTCTGCCTTGTCGGTGATCAGGCTGACGCCGGTGTCGGTGTAACCGGTCGCCTTCTTGTCGTCCTCGGCGAACTTCACGACGGCCCCGACGCCTTCGGCGGCCATCTTCAGCGGGTACTGCTGGGAGGTGGCGGCGATCTTGCCGTCCTTGACCGCCTGTGTCCCGGTGCAGCCGCCGTCGACGGAGACGATCAGGACGTCCTTCTCCCTGCCCTTGGCCTTCAGTGCGGTGTACGCGCCGAGTGCGGCCGGCTCGTTGATGGTGTAGACGACGTTGATGTCGGGTGCCCTCTGCAGGCAGTTCTCCATGGCGGTCTGGCCCTTCGCCTGGTCGCCGCCGGTGTCCTGGGAGCAGACGATCGACGGGTCCTTCTCGCCGAGGCCGAAGCCCTTGAGGAAGCCGTTGTGCCGCTGGACGCCGACGGCGACGCCCGGCGCCAGGTCGAGGGTGGCGATCTTGGCCGTCCTGCCCTTCATCGAGGCCTTGGCGTAGGCGCCGATCATCTCTCCGGCCCGGAGGTTGTCGGTGGCGAAAAGGGCGTCGACCGCGCTTTCGGGGTCGGTCGGGGAGTCCAGGGCGATGACCAGAATCCCTTTGGCACGGGCCTTCTCAAGGGCGGGCACGATCGCCTTGGAGTCGCTGGGGGTGATCAGGATCCCCTTCACACCTGCGGCGACCATGTTCTCGATCGCGGTGACCTGCCCGGCGTTGTCCCCGTCGAACTTGCCTGCTGAGGTGATCAGTTGTGCACCGCTGTCCTTGGCAGCCTTCTCCGCACCCTCCTTCATCTTCACGAAGAACGGGTTGGTGTCGGTCTTGGTGATCAGACCGACCTTGACGCTGCCCGAGCCGTCGCCCGCGGAATCCGATCCGGAACCGGATCCGCAGGCCGTCAGGGTGAGAGCCGCGATACCCAGGCATGCGGCGGCTCTGATCAGGGAGGAGGTCGGACGAATGGTGCGAGGCATGAACGGCTCCAGCGGGATCGCGTGCGGCTCGGCCGGCATCGAAGCATGCCGTCCAAGGGTGTCATCGTTGACTTATGTCATCGTTGACACTGCTTGCCGAGGATGATGGACTCCGTCTCCCGGGCACGTCAATGCCTTGCCGCTGTTACAAATCGGCAACACCCCTGGCCGTCGTTCTCCCGCAGTCGCAACGCCCGTGTCGCGACGTACTCGGTTCGCCCGTCCGTCCGTCAGAGAAGAGCAACCCATGAGTCCGCGTCAGATCACCGTCCTGGGCGAATGCGTCGCGGACACGTTCGCCCGGCCCGCAAGTGCTCCGCATGAGCTCGACCTGCATGTCCTGCCTGGTGGTGGGCCGGCGAACACGGCCGTGGCTCTGGCGCGCCTGGGCACTCCGTCCCGCTTTCTCGCACGGCTGTCCGGAGATGTGTTCGGCGGGCTGTTCCGGGCACATCTGGAGGCTTCAGGGGTGGACCTGTCGCACGCTGTCGTGGCGTCGGAGCCGAGCACGTTGGCGGTGGCGGAGTTGGACGCCCAGGGGCAGGCCGCGTATGCGTTCCACGCGCAGGGCACGGCCGACTGGCAATGGTCGAGCGCCGAACTGGCCGGTGTGGACCTGTCCTCCACCGCTTGCCTGCACACGGGTTCGCTCGCTCTGGTCCGGGAGCCGGGGGCGGTAGTGGTGGAGGAGTTCCTGGCAACGGCCTCGTCCCGGGCCACCATCAGTATCGATCCCAACGTCCGGCCACTGCTGGTACTTCCCGAGACCTATCGCGCGAAACTACGGCACTGGTGCGACCTCGCGGACATACTGCGGCTGAGCGAGGAAGACCTCCGGCTCCTTCTGCCGGAAACGCCCCTGGAGCAGGCATGCGACGTCTGGCACGCCGCCGGCGCACGGCTCGTCGTGGTCACGCGTGGCGCCGATGGTGCTCTTGTCTCGCTGGACGGCGAGCGGATGCACGTGCCGGCGGTGACGACGCGAGTCGTCGACACGGTCGGGGCGGGTGACTCGTTCACGGCGGGACTGCTGCACCACCTGGGCGCACGTGGACTCCTCGGAGGGCGGCTGACGGGTCTCCGCCTGGGCGAGGCGGCGGAAGCCTGCCTGTTCGCCGCCCATGTCGCCGCCCTGACCTGCTCGGTCGCCGGTCCGAATCCCCCTTGGCAGAGCCAGCTGCCGCAGTTCACCGCGTGACGGGCGGCCCTGTCGAGCCGGGGAATCGTGTCCCAGCCGTTGACGCGTCGGCCGGAATGCGTTCATCATCGGCCCCACCCGGTGTCATCGATGACATAAGTCAACGATGACACTCAAGGTCGACGCGGTTCCCCAGTGTCGGCAGGGGCTCCCCTTTCGTTCCGTCCGCGCGCCGGGAAGCACCCGGCTACGGAAACGGCCGCAGCCCAGGAGACACCATGACCTCACGACGCGTATCCCGGCACGCCCGCACGCGGATGATCGCCGCGACGGCGACCGTATGCGCCCTGTCCGCCGCCCTGTTGACACCGCAGGCCGTTGCCTCCGGAACCAGGCCGAACACCGAGACCTACCGACCCCAGTTCCACTACACGCCGCAGAAGAACTGGATGAACGACCCCAACGGACTGGTGTACTACAAGGGCGAGTACCACCTCTTCTACCAGTACAACCCCAACGGCAACTCCTGGGGCGACATGTCCTGGGGGCACGCGGTGAGCACCGACCTCATGCACTGGAAGGAACTGCCGCTCGCCCTGTCCCACGACGACGAGGAGATGGTGTTCTCCGGCAGCGCGGTCATCGACTGGAACAACACCACCGGCTTCGGAACGAAGAAGAACCCGCCCATGGTGGCGATCTACACGAGCTACGACAAGAGCACCGGCAGCCAGGCCCAGTCGCTCGCCTACAGCAACGACCGCGGACGTACGTTCACCAAGTACGACGGCAATCCGGTCATCGACATCGGTTCCAAGGAGTTCCGCGACCCCAAGGTCCAGTGGTACGCGCCGACCAAGAGCTGGCTTATGACGGTGTCGCTGTCCACCGAGCACAAGGTGCGGTTCTACTCCTCGAAGAACCTCAAGGACTGGGACCTGCTCAGCGAGTTCGGACAGGCCGGGGCGACAGGCGGCGTATGGGAATGCCCCGACCTGTTCCCTCTCGCGGTCGACGGGGACAAGAAGAACATCAAGTGGGTCCTGGTCGTCAACATCAACCCCGGCGGCATCGCCGGCGGCTCGGGCGCCCAGTACTTCGTCGGTGATTTCGACGGCACGAAGTTCACCGCCGACGACAAGGGCTCCTACACTCCGCCCACCGGCACCGTCATGCAGGACTTCGAGGGCCCGGACTTCGGCACATGGACGGCTACCGGCACCGCATTCGGCCAAGGGCCGACGGCCGGCGCGCTGACCGGGCAGGGCCCCGTCAGCGGCTTCGACGGCAAGGGCCTCGGCAACAGCTTCCACGCGGGTGACGCCGGCACCGGAACGCTCTCCTCCCCGGCCTTCACCGTCGACAGCCCGTACCTCAACTTCAAGATCGCCGGCGGACGACACCCCCACCAGGCGGGCACCGTGCAGGAACAGGGACCAGTGCCGGAGGGGACGATGCTCGCCGACTTCGAAGGCGGCACCTACGGCGACTGGACGGTCACGGGCGACGCCTTCGGAACCGCACCGGCCACCGGCAGCCACGCCGGCCAGCAGAAGGTCACGGGCTTCCTCGGCAGCGGTCTGGCCAACTCGTTCCTGAACGGCGACGCCACGACCGGCAGCCTCACCTCGCCGGAATTCACCATCGACAAGGACTACGTCAACTTCCTCATCGGCGGCGGCAACCATCCCGCAAGTCAGGCGGAGCCCACCGCCGTCGAGCTCCTCGTCGACGGCAAGGTGGTACGCAGCGCCACCGGACACGACGGCGAAGCCCTCAACTGGGACTCATGGGACGTCCGCGAACTCATCGGCAAGAAGGCGCAGGTCAAGATCGTCGACGAGAACACCAGCGGCTGGGGCCACGTCAACGTCGACCACATCGTGCTCGCCGACACCCAGGCCCAGCCCATTTCGCGCGAGACGGCCGTCAACCTGGTCGTCGACGGCAAGGTCGTCGGCAGCGCAACCGGCTCCAACAGCGAGACACTGGACTGGGCCTCCATCGACATGCGCCCCTACGCCGGCAAGAAGGCACGGATACAGATCGTCGACATGAACACCGGCGGCTGGGGCCAGATCATGGCCGACCAGTTCACCGCCGCGGCAACGCCCGCCAGGTCCGCCCTGCAGCGTGCCGATTGGGCCGACTACGGCAAGGACTACTACGCGGCCGTGTCCTGGGAGGACGCACCGGGCGACAAGCGGCACATGATCGGCTGGATGAACAACTGGGACTACAGCGGCTCCATTCCGACGTCCCCCTGGCGCAGCGCGCAGAGCATCCCCCGTGAGATGGCCCTGCGCACCGTGGACGGCCGGATCAAGCTGACCAGCGAGCCGGTGAGGAGTCTGAACTCCCTGCGCGAGGGGCGCCCGGTGGTTTCGGCCGGCACCACGGTGACCAGCACGTCACGGCCCCTTGGACGCGGCGCCTCCAAGGGCAAAGCACTCGACATCGAGGCGACCTTCTCCCTCAAGGACGCCGAGCGGTTCGGCATCAAGGTGCGCACCGGTGCCAACGGAGAGGAGACCGTCATCGGATACGACACCACGACGCAGGAGCTGTACGTCGACCGGACCCGCTCCGGCGCCGTGGACTTCAGCGACACCTTCGCCGGCGTCCAGCGCGCGCCCCTGCACGCCGTGAACGGCAAGGTGGAGCTGCGGATCGTCGTCGACTGGTCATCCGTCGAGGTCTTCGGAGGCCGCGGCGAAGCAGTGATCACGGACCAGAGCTTTCCCGACCCCTCCAGCCAGGGAGTGGAGGTCTTCGCCGCGAACGGCTCGGTGAAGCTGGACCACGCCCGCGTCTGGCACCTCAAGTCCTCTCGGAAGTGAGGCGAGTGATCCCCGACCGCAATGGGCCGGACGTGACGAAGACCCTGCTCGCCGAGTTCACCGCCTGCGAAGGAGCGGAGGGCGAGGTTGCACACCTCCTGCGGGAGTACGCCCAGACGGTACGCAAGGAGGTCGGCAACCTGTCCTTCGAGGTCTACACCAAGGCGTCCAGTCCTCGTGCCTACCTCATCTTCGAGAGGTACCAGGACGAGGCCGCCTTCCAGCGCCACCTCACGGCTCCGTATGCCGACCCTTTCAACACAGCCCTCGTCCCGCTGATCGAGGAGGCCGCCTCTCGCCTGATCTTTCTCGATCCCGAGTTCTGACGACATACGCGGACTGCGACGGATGGCGTCCCGTGGAGTGGTGTAGCCGATCTTGGCGGGGATGTGCGCCTGTTCTGAGCCGTGATGTGCGTCGACTGCCTGCGAATGCTCCCTGAGAACGAGGTCGGCCACCGTGTAAGGGCCTGCCGGGAAACAAGCCGTCGCTTCCGGGATTGTGGCTCGTTGTTGTGGTATGGGGAGATCGGAGGGGATCGAGACCGGGCTGGCGGCGAAGTTTCAGGCGCTGTTCCCGCACTTGGACGAGCGTCAGCGGCGACTGACCATAGGAGCGGAGGCACGCTCGCTGGGGCATGGCGGGATCAGGCTCGTCGCTCGCGCGGCGGGGGTGCGTGAGGGCACCGTTTCACGCGGGGCTGCTGAACTTGAGTCCGGTGACGTGCTGTTGGGACGGGTCCGCCGGGTGGGCGGGGGCCGCAAACGGGCGGTGGACCTGAATCCGGGGCTGCGGCCCGCGCTGCTGGCTTTGGTGGAGCCGAATGTGCGTGGGGATCCGATGTCACCGCTGCGGTGGACGGTGAAGTCGACGCGGCAGTTGTCCGCCGAGCTGGTCCGGCAGGGCCATCGGGTCTCGGCGGACACGGTGGCGGCGGTGCTGCGCGAGGAGGGCTTCAGCCTCCAGGGCAACGCCAAGACCACCGAAGGCAAGCAGCACCCGGACCGGGACGGACAGTTCCGCTATATCAACGACCAGGCCAAGGAGTTCCAGGCAGCAGGCGACCCCGTGATCAGCGTGGACACCAAGAAGAAGGAGCTGGTGGGCAACTACAAGAACGGCGGGCGCGAGTGGCATCGCAAGGGGGAACCGGTCCGGGTCCGTACTCACGACTTTCCCGACGCCGATCTGGGCAAGGCGATCCCGTACGGAATCTACGACCTGGCCGAGGATGCCGGCTGGGTCAACGTCGGCACCGATCACGACACCGCAGCGTTCGCCGTCGCCTCCATCCGCCGCTGGTGGCATGCGGCCGGACATGCCGCCTACCCGCACTCCGGACGCCTGCTGATCACCGCGGACGCAGGCGGTTCCAACGGACACCGGACCCGCGCCTGGAAGTTCGAGCTGGCCGCCCTGGCCCTCGAGACCGGCCTGGAGATCAGCGTGTCTCACTTTCCTCCAGGTACTTCAAAATGGAACAAAATTGAGCACCGGCTGTTCTCCCACATCACGATGAACTGGCGAGGCAGGCCGCTGACCAGCCATGACGTCATCGTCAACAGCATCGCCGCGACCACCACCCGCACCGGCCTCGCCATCCGGGCCGAGCTCGACACTGCCCTCTATGAGACCGGATTGAGGGTCAGCGACGGGCAGATGACCGCCTTGCCGCTGAACCGCCACGACTGGCATGGCGACTGGAACTACACCCTGCGTCCCGAGGAGCACCGTCGGGATGGAATCCCTCCCGTACTGCCTCAGCTCCAGCCCGGCCCCGGCCGCGCCTGGCTGGTCCACCCGGCCCTGACCGGCATGGACGACGAACGATGGGGCCAGCTCATCGGTGAGCTGGCGGCGGCCCGCACGGCCCAGCGGGAAGACGACCTACACCAGCGGCGCGGCGGCGACCGGCAGAAGACTCCCGCCGCCGGCCTCTACACCGGCCGGCGCCCGGGCCTCACTCTCGTCGACCGGCTCCTGGCCACCCTCCTCTACGAGAGGCTCGGGCTTCCCCAGGTCGCCATCGCCCGCCTCTTCGCGGTCGCGCCCCAGACCATCAACCGGCGCATCCGCAAGACCCACCAACTCCTCGACGAGATCGGGCACATCAACGCCCCGGCCGAGCACCGCCTCGCCACCCTGGACGACCTCGCAGACCTCGCCACACAGCTCGGAATCACCCCGCCACCGGAGATCAAGACGGCGAGTTGATAATCGGCAGGCCCTA
>NZ_NEUF01000133.1 GCF_002910915.1 Streptomyces sp. SM10
CGGAATATTTCAAGTCCAGTGAGACGGTTGTGGCGCTATGAGGTTTGTGGTGCGGGTTCACGTCGCTTGGCCGGGTCGTTGATCCAGGCGGTCTGGGGTATTGCGGGTGGTCGGGGGCGGCGGCCGAAGCGTTCGGGGTGACGGGCGTAGGCCCCGGTGAGGGTGACGGCCCGCTGGTCGCGGACCTCCTCGGCGGTCCCGAAGTGCACGCTGGCCGGCGTGTGCCAGCCGATGCCCGAGTGCCGGTGCTCGTGGTTGTAGTACGCGATGAAGGCGTCGAACCACTCGCGGGCGTGGGTCAACGAATCGAACCGTTCGGGATAGTCCGACATGTACTTCGTGGTCTTGAACTGGGCCTCGCTGTAGGGGTTGTCGTTGGAGACCTTCGGCCGGGAGTGCGAGCGTGTCACCCCCAGATCGATCAGCATCTGGGAGACCTTCTTGGAGGTCATCGAGGTGCCGCGGTCCGCGTGCACGGTGTCGGGCACGATCCCGTTGCGGGCGATGGTCTCGCGGATCAGCTCCTCGGCCCGTTCGGCTGATTCGGCCCGTTCAACGGTGTGGCCGACGATGTAGCGGCTGAAGATGTCGATGATGACGTAGGCGTGATACCAAACGCCCTTGGCCGGTCCGGCCGCCTTGGTGATGTCCCAGGTGAACACCTGCGACGGGGCGGTGGCCACCAGCTCGGGCACCGCCCTGGCGGGGTGGGTGGCCTGCCGCCGGCGTTCGCCGGACTGGCCCTGCTCGCGCAGGATCCGATACATCGTCGAGACCGAGCAGTGGTAGCGCCCGGCGTCCAGCTCGCGGGCCCAGATCTGGGCGGGCGCCAGTTCGGCGTACTCGTCGCTGTTCATCAACTCCAGTACCGCAGAGCGCTCTTCGGCCGTCAGCGCCGAGGGTTGCACTTGCGGTTTCCTGGGTTTCCGCTGCGGCGGGGGCCGCAGCCTGCGGTAGTGAGTGGCCCGCGACCGGCCGGTCAGCCGGCAGGCGGCGGTAATGCCCAGCTGGTTCTCGACACCCGTGAACGCGGTGTCCACCACCGGGTCGACGACGTGTCTCAGTCCGCGCTCTCGGAGATCATTTCCAAGAGCGCAGAAGCTTTTCCCATCACCTCGAGCGCGGCCTTATTCCGGGCCAGGTCCTTCTCGAGCCGTGCCACCTGCTGCCGCAGCTTCTCGTTCTCCACCTCCGCGGCGGACTTCTTCGCGCGGGCCGGGCTGGTCCGGCGGTCGACCAGGTTTTCCAGGGCCCCTGCATCCCGGGCGGCCCGCCACTCCTTGACATGCGAGTGGTAAAGCCGTTCCCGGCGCAGGACCGCACCCTTCTCGTTCCTGGGCGCCGCGTCGTACTCGGCGACGATCCGCAGCTTGTACTCCGAGGTGAAACTGCGGCGCTTCGGCCTCGGCGCCGGGTCGGACCCGGCCGTTTCGGTGCTGGTCATAAGGGGCGATTCTCCTGTCGTGCCTTCTCAGGCTAACCCGACAG
The DNA here is from genome assembly GCF_002910915.1 of Streptomyces sp. SM10. GTDB lineage: Bacteria > Actinomycetota > Actinomycetes > Streptomycetales > Streptomycetaceae > Streptomyces. The sequence goes on from NZ_NEUF01000133.1 coordinate 1,489, forward strand.
AGCGGGATGTCTCACCCAAGGCTGGCAGAGAGGGCGACGTGACGCGCTCGCCCGCCGGATACGGCTGCTGGTCGTCGCGACCATCACCTACAACGTCATCGAGGCAATCGTCGCCATCACCGCCGGGACGATCGCCTCCTCCACCGCATTGGTCGGCTTCGGCCTCGACTCCGTGATCGAGGTGTCCTCCGCCGCTGCGGTCGCCTGGCAGTTCTCCGCCCGCGAGCACGCTGTGCGCGAGACACGGGAGAAGACAACGCTGCGAATCATCGCCATTTCGTTCTTCGTGCTAGCCGCGTACGTCACCGTTGACGCCGTCCGAGCGCTGGTCGGCACCGGCGAGGCCGAGCGGTCAGTCCCCGGCATCGCCATCGCTGCCCTTTCTCTGGCGATCATGCCATTCCTCTCCGCCGCCCAGCGCCGGGCCGGGCATGAACTCGGCTCCGCCAGCGCGGTCGCCGACTCCAAGCAGACACTGCTGTGCACCTACCTGTCCGCCGTGCTGCTTGTCGGCCTGGTGCTGAACGCCACCCTCGGCTGGTCCTGGGCCGACCCGATCGCCGCGCTCGTCATCGCCGCGATCGCGGTGAAGGAAGGCCGCGACGCCTGGCAGGGCAAGGGCTGCTGCGCGCCCACCGCCGCAGCTGTACCATCCGCGGACGCCGAGACAGACGCGTGCGGCTGTGGTCCCGGATGCGACTGCTGCATCTGACCACGTCTTCATGCCGCCCGGCAGTGCTCGAACGGGGGCTCGGCCTCGGGGCGCGCCCGGGCGGAGACCGGCAGACAGCCGGCGCCACGGTGGTGTTCAGGTTCGACAAGGAGTTCAGGACCCGTGTGCGTGACGCGTGTTCGTGACTGCCTCCAAGAGCCCGGATCTTTCCGAGAAGGTGAGTGAGGGCGGGGTCGTCGGTGCGGAGCCGGCACAGGTCGCCGCGCAGGCGTTGCCGATCAACGTCACCGTGCTGACGACCCCGCTGTACGCCACCAAGATGCAGGAGGATCGGCTCGCCGACCTGACAGGCCCCGCATGCCCCTCGATCTGTACGACCTTACGAGTTGGTCACCGTTGGTTGCCGCCAGCTGAAGTAGGTTGACCCACGGGCCGACCGAGGGGACAGCAGAGCATGCGGATCGTCATGTACCGCGTAGGCATCCACCGCACCTCCTATCACGTCAACAGCGAGTGCCCAGCCTTGACTGGAAAGCGGGATACCGTCGAGCAGTGGGCGGCCGCGCCGGAGGAGGAAGCACAGGAGGAACTGGGTCTTGAACCCTGCTCCCGCTGTACTTCCCGACCGCTCGGCGTTCGTGAAGTTTCGGCGACTCCTCAGCGCTCGTAACGCGATGATGATCGAGCCTTCTTGAGTCTTCTCCAGCAGATGAGGCTGCAGGCGAGGGAGGCGAAGGCGTTGTGGAGTTCGGTGCGGCGTTCCCAGCGGACGGCGAGGCGTTTGAACTGGTGGAGCAGGGCGAAGGTCTGCTCGACGACGTAGCGGAGCTTGCTCAGGCCCTCGATGTTCGGGGCGCCTCTGCGGGAGATGACCGGGAGGATCCGGCGCTTGCGGAGTTCGCGCCGGTTGGGGTCGGAGTCGTAGCCCTTGTCGCCGAGCAGGGACTGGGGGCGTCGGCGGGGCCGCCCTGGGCGGTCGGCAACGGGAGGGATGCCGTCGACCAGGGCGAGGGTCTGGGTGACGTCGTTGACGTTGGCGGCGGTGGTGATGACCTTGAGCGGGGTTCCGCGTCCGTCGCAGATCAGGTGGTGCTTGCTGCCCGTCTTCCGCCGGTCGACCGGCGACGGGCCGGTGTCGGCTTCCCCTCTTTCGCGCGGACGTGGGAGCCGTCGACGCACGCTCTGGACCAGTCCAGCTCGCCGGCCGCGTTCAGTTCGGCGAGCAGGACCCGGTGCAGCCGGTCGAAGACCCCGGCCTTCTGCCACCGCCCCAGGAGCCGCCAGCAGGTCTGCCCGGAGCCGAACCCCAGCTCCAGGGGCAGCAGTTGCCAGGCCATGTCGTTGCGCAGCACGTACAGGATGCCCTGCAGGCACAGCCTGTCCGGCACCGGCCGGGGGCCGGGAGCCTTCTCGGACCAGGGCGGCAGCAGCGGCTCGATCAGCGCCCACAGGTCATCGTCCACGATCCACGGCCGGGTATTCACACCATCCCGAGCGGCCGAATCATCACACCGGTCACGGCCGACCAGAGACGTTCAACAAGATCGTGTTACGAGCTCGAAGCAGGGTCGGCCGACAGCTTGACGCCCAGCGCGGACCACACGCAGGACTTCGCAGCCAAGGACCGGGCAAGCCGCCGGATCGAGTGTGTCCAGCACACTCAGGAGCTTCATCGAACTGCACAACCGACCTGTTCGCGCGCCGGGCCAGCACGTTGACGAGACTTAGCGAACCGGCCGCTACGAAGTTCGGTGTTGCTCATTCCGGCCAACTACCCCCTGGCCAATACGTCGTTTCCCACCCGTGTTCCGCGCGCCGGAACCGTGCTGATCGTGGTTGTTTGGTGACGTGATCAGCAAAGTTCGCGCCCGAGTTCTGCCTGCCTCCCAGCGCCGCTCGCTGGACGAGCTGAGCCAGGATCTCGACCTGTCGTCCGGGGACACCACATCCAAGCGTTCGGCCTTCTGGACGATGCTGACGCTGTCGTCGGTCATCGCGGGCGGCGGAGTGCTCACCGACTCGACAGCGACGGTGATCGGAGCAATGATCATCGCCCCCCTGTCCACGCCGATCATGGGCATCGCCCTAGGCTCGGTACAGCGCCGCCGCACCGGATCGGCCAGGACCGTCCTTCTCGCATGCTTGCTGGTGATCGCGGTCGGGATGGCCATGTCGGTGACCCTCCCCAGCGACTACGACCTGCTGTCCAACAGTCAGATCTCGTCACGGACCTCGCCGGGTCTGATGGACCTGATCGCCGCGCTGGCCACCGGCTTCGCCGGGGCGGTGGCACTGGCCCGGCGGGATGTAGGCGCCGTGCTCCCCGGGGTCGCGATCGCCATCTCCCTCGTCCCGCCCCTGGTAGTGGTCGGGGTGTGCCTGGGACAGACTTCGGGATGGCTGGCGCTGGGTGCGCTGGTGCTGTTCGTGTCGAATCTCTTCGCCCTGGTCTTCGGGGGCATGGTGATTTTCGCCTCGCTCGGATACGGAGCGGAGGCCGAGAGAGCAGCCCGGCGGCCCGCACGCAGGGCTTACGCCTCCATGGCCCTGCTGTTCATCGTCGTATTCGTGCCCCTGACGGCCAACACCGTGGTCACGCTCCTGCTCAACGCCTGGATCGGCCAGACAAAGAACGCGGCGGAACAGTGGCTCGCCGAGGAGCCCGGCGCATCCGTCACGAGCGTCGACGCGAAATCACGCACGATGTACATCCAGGTTCGCGTCCCCGGAGACCTCCCACCGGTGGACTCCCTGCTCGAACGGCTGGAGGGCCGGATCCCGGAGGGCATCCCCGTCGTGGTGGACGCGTCACGTGGCCGGCGCATCGACGCCGGAGTCGTGGGTGACTGAGCGGGCGGCTCGGACGGGTCCAGCACCCGCAGGAGCTTCGTCAACTGCACACCTGACCAGCTCGCGGCGATGTCTTGAAGAGGCGTTGTGCAGTGAGATCGTTTCATCTTGAACTCGCAGGTCGCGGTACTGGTGTGTGCCCGTGATGCCGTCCTCGTGCTGGCAGGCTGTGTGATCGCCGTCGGGTGATCGTCTGTCACCGCTGGACTTCGCAGTTCGCCAGAACGAGCAGGGCCCGCAGCAGCGTGGTGGCATGATGGACGTTCATGCGGACCTTGGTCAGAATGCGCCAGGTCTTAGGTTCGCGAAGCCGTGCTCGACGGCAGCGCGTTCGCGGCTGACCAGCCGGTTCGCCTCCTTCTCGGCGTCGGTGAGGCGGTGGGAACGGGTCGCCTTGCGGCCGGTGATGATGACCGGAGCATCGTCGGGGTTGTCGTCGAGGCCGACGAAGCCGAGGTCGGCCACGGCGCCGAGGCCGGCCTCGCGTAGATGCCTGGTGATGTGGTCGTGGCGGGCGGTGGTGATCTCGCTGGCCCGGCCAGGGCGGGCGGAGGAGATCCAGATCAGGTTTCCCTTCTCGTCGGTCAGCGCGAGGAAGAGCAGGCCATGGGCCTTGTGTTTCCCGCTGTAGTTCTTGCGGTTGTCCGCCCCGGTGCGGCGGCGGGTGCGCACGAGGGTGCCGTCCAGCAGGACCACCGCACCGCCCCGGCGGGCGATCTTCTTCAGGGCGCGGTCCAGACGCGGGGCCCGGGCAGCGAGCAGGTCAAGGACTTCCAGGACCCAGCGGCGGACGGTGGCGGCCGAGACGGCGTTGCCTCCGGCCATGTCGGCCAGGCGCTGGTCGTGGCGCAGGACGGCCAGCACGACGATCGCCTGCGTGCCCGGAGCGGCCTTGCGCCAGCGCGTGCCCAGCTGCTTGCGGCGCCGGCGTATCAGTCCGCCGACGAGATCGACGGTCCGCTTCGACACAGGAAGCCGGACCTGGTAGACAACACCGGCAGAGCCCTCGGCGGGCGGCTGTTTCTTCACACAAACGCCAACCCCCGCCGGGGGCCCTCGTGTTACGGCCGGAACCGGCCGCTCTGCCCCAGTCGGCGGTCAACGCGGCAGGTACCGTCCCGAGCCCGTCCGGGTCAGCCAGCCCCGGTCGGACAGCTTGCGCAACTGGCCACGGACCGGCTCGACCTTTGCCGGAGTGTTCTCACGACCCAGCGCGAGTGCAACATCCCTGGCCGTCACCGGCCCCGACGCCTTCGTGACGATCTCCATAATCCGCCGATACTCCGGCGTGAGCACCTCCACCCCCATGCCTTCCTCGCGGTCCGGGATCAGCCGCATCCCACCCGCCCCGGGCGTCACCACCGGCTCCGGCTCCGGCTCCGGCTCCACGATGCCCGACGGCCGCCGTCCCCCGTCCGTCGCCTCGGCCCACTGCCCGAACACCACCTCGGCCGCCTCCAGCCGGCCCAGCTCGGCGTCAATCTCCGCCAACTCCCTGCGCAGCAGCTCGGCCCGCTCAGCCAGTCGCATCCGCCGCTCGATCGTCCACGTCAGCACGTCCACCACGCGCCTCCCTCCCGTTGCGGAACCTACGAGACGCCTCGGGCAGACCACCCCAGAACCCGTGAACCGGCCCGTGGCAGACGATCACATGCTAATGATCACGTCCTAGAGCAGCGCAAGTGCGTCAATCTCCACGCCCGGTACGGCAACCATGCTCCTGCGGGCCCTGCTCGTCCTCATGGACCTTGAGATCGCGGGTGGACAGGCTCGCTGTGCAGGTACATTCCCTCGACAAAGCATATCGTTTAGCGATACCATCGATAAACGATATGCATGCTGCTGGTCGACAGGGGGAATCATGGGTGCCAAGTCCTGGTGGAGCCAGACCGACAGCCGGTTGCTGGAGGCAGCTCTGGGCCTGGCCGCTGTACTGGTCGGCGTCTTTGGAGTACTGCTTCCGGCCCTCGGGGCGGCCGGTCTGATGGATCCGATGGACACCCGCGAAGTTGAGGCCGAGACGGCGACCCGGGTACCGGGAACCGTGACCGACGCGGTGACGGGCCACGGCATGACCCTCACAGGCACCCACCGGGCGGATCTCGTCTTCGCCGACCCCGACCTGGGGCAGCGCCTACTGCTCGCCCTGCCGGAGATCGTCGGCAGCCTGCTCCTGCTCCTCATCCTGGCCCTCCTATTCAAGATGGCCCGGACCCTGCGCGGCGGCGACGTCTTCGTGCCAGTGAACGCCCGACGCCTGAGCGTCATAGGACTCGCAGTGCTGGCGCAGGCCCTCCTCACCCCGGTACTGCCGGCGCTCACCACAGAAATACTGGTGAGCGGTACCCCCGTGGCCGAACAGGTCCCGTTCTCGGCCACCTTCACCGGCGAGTACGTGCTGCTGGCCTTCCTCATCCTGGCGCTGGGAGAAGTCTTCCGGCGCGGAACGAAGCTGCGCGCCGATACCGAGGGGCTGGTCTGATGCCACCAGAAGAGGAGCACCGGGTCCAGGTCCACCTGGACCGACTGCTGGCCGAGCACGGCATGACCCTGTCCGAACTGGCGACCAGGGTCGGGGTGACAGTGGTCAACCTCTCCATTCTCAAGAACGACCGGGCGAAGGCGATCCGCTTCTCCACCCTTACCGCGATCTGCCGCGAACTGAACTGCCAGCCCGGCGACCTGCTCAGCATCCGCAAAGACTGACACTCCGCGGAAGACCTGAACAGCGGGATCTTGCCCCGTCGCGCACGTCGCCAGCCGGACCACGGAAGCCATCTGGCCTCGTTGTCAGACGATCACGATGCTCGGCAACCGCGCACGACCTGCACGAGAATCCGGACACCGCACTCACACCAGCCCCGTGACCAGCAACTTCAGGACGAAACGGGCCCAGTGGGAGGCGAGCTGTCCCGCGAGGTCGGTCATCGAGTCTTCGGCAACGCCTACGCCATGTCGCCAACCGGCCCCAACCCACGATTCACAGAGTCGCCAACGGCATTCCCCAGGGGTACGAACCGCAGCCGGTTGTGATCACTGGATCTGCTGAAGGCAGCTGGCGGTCCCTCACCTACCGATCTTGCATGATCACCCTGCGCGACACCGTTGCGCTTTCACACATCGGGTTTCCATGCAGTCTCGGCAGCATCCCCTTTCCCGGTTCGCGTCCCGGCTCGCCGTCCGCGCGGTGGCGCTCGGGCTCGCGCTGTCGGCCACCGGGCCGGCCTTCTCCGCACCCAGCGCTCCGGGCCCGCCCTCGGCTCCACCGCTGATGGGCGTCGAGACCGTGAAAACCACACGGACCGTCGCCGACTTTGAACAGGTGAAGATCTTCTGCCCGGACGGGAAGGTCGCCATCAGCGGTGGCGCGGAGGCGACGGCACCGAACTCCGTGTACGACTCCGTCGCCCTGGTCGGGAGCTTCGTGGAGCCCTACCGGGACACATCGCTGTGGGTCGCCAATGCCCGGAACTTCTCAGGGCAGCCCAGCACAGTGACGATCTGGGCGATCTGCGCCTGGAAGCCCAGCGGCTACGAGGTCGTTCAGGCGCCGCTGAGCCAGGTGCCGGTGGACCAGCCGGTCACGGTGTCCTGCGGCGGGCAAGGTCGCGCTCGGCGGCGGTGAGATCCAGGGCGACAGGAGCTCCCTCACCAAGTCCTACCCGGCAGCCTTCAACTCGGCCAAGCAGCCCACTCAGTGGGTGGTGGCCGGCACCAAGTCCTTCCACACCCCGGTCGGCGTCGTCGCCTCCGCGATGTGCGCCGACCCGATCACCGACGTGACCTGGTCGACGGGCAGGGCGACCTCGAACAGCCCGGCCGGAGGGTTCCTCGTGTGCCCGGACGGGCGGCAAGTCGTAGGCGGCGGTGCCTCGGCGAGCGGACGTGAGGCTGCGCTGATCTCCTCGAAGCCCGGCTTCAAGAGTGAGGGCGCCCGCAGCGACGGCTGGTGGGCCCAGGCGGGCAGCGTCTACGAGCCGCTCACCGCGGACGTCTACGTGACGTGCGCCAGCCGGTAGCAGCCGCAGCGTACGAGGGCCCGCCGACCCGACCGGTCGTGCGGGCCCTCTGCTATGCCTGTGCACGGACGGCAACTGCGCTGTGTACATCGACTTTCGCCGTGGGTAGTGTCTGGCCTGGTATCGGGATCGGATCGCGCTGTCAGAGCCGTTCGCGGATCGCCAGGCCGGGCTGACGTGGCGCGGTCTGCCGACCGCCGGGCCGGGCGTACCGGTGCCAGGGGGTTTGTCTTGTTACTCTCTCTTCCCGGCAGAGGAACGACCCGCCGATTCCTGCGCCGGACCGGGCTGGTGTTGTGTGCCGGTCTGCTGACCGCGACCGGACTCGGTACGGCTACGACGGCCACGGCCGCTTCCGCGGAGAGCGGCTCGGTCCGGCCTCTGTACGCCCCTGGAAACCAGGCGGTTCAGGTGGTGGACCCGGCCACCGGTGCGAACACCGTGACCATCCCGCTCGGCGTTCGTCCCTGGGATCTGGCGGTGAGTCCCGACGGCTCCACCGTGTATGCCACGCACCGGTACGAGGGTACGGTCTCGGTGGTCTCCACCGAGACGGGCACGATCACCGACACCATCGCCGACCTCTACCTCCCGTGGGCGGTCGCGGTGTCCCCGGACGGAGCGCAGATCTACGTCGCTCACCTCGCCCCGTCGGGATCCTCCTATGCGATCGCGGTGATCTCGGCAGCGACCAATACCGTCATCGCGGACATCAGCGTGAGCGGGGCGGACGCCATCGCCTTCACCCCTGACGGCAAACGAGCCTACGTGGTCGGCTACGGCACCAACTCGGTCACCGGCATCGACACCGCGACCCGGGCCGTGACGACGGTCATCGGACTGCCCAACAGCGGACCCGGCAACCTCGCGGTCACCCCCGACGGCACAGCCGTGTACGTGACCGCGTACAACAGCAACACCGTTCAGGTCATCTCGACGGCCACCAACACGGTCACCGCCACGATCAACACCGGCTCCCGTCCGCGGGGCATGTCCATCTCCCCGGACGGCACGAAGGCGTACACCACCCTGCCCACAGCAGACTCCCTCGCGGTGATCGACACCGCCACCAACACCCTCAGCACCACCATCCCCGTCGGCGACAACCCGGTGGAGGTCCTGGCCGACCCGTCGGGCAACGCCGTATACGTCTCGAACTTCTACCCCCCGTCCGTCTCGGTGATCGACCCGGCCACCAACACCGTCACCAGCACCGGCACCCTCAGCGCCGCGACCTACAACCTGGAGACCGCCCAGGCGCCACCGGCCGTGACCGCCATCAGCCCCGCCACCGGAACCCCCGCCGGCGGAAGCACCGTCACCATCACCGGCACCCACCTGTCCGGCACCAGCGCGGTCTCCTTCGGCACCACCCCCGCCACCGATGTCACCGTCGTCGACGACTTCACCGTCACCGCGACCGTCCCCGCCCATACCGCGGGCGGTGTCGATGTCACCGTCACCACCCCGGGCGGCACCAGCGCCCCCTCACCCGGCGGCCAGTACACCTACCTGGCCCCGCCCGCCGACATCGACGTCGACCTCACCGCGCAGCCGCACCTGGGCATCCTGGTCCCCTACCTCACCTACACCCTCACCGCCCGCAACACCGGCCCCGGCACGGTCACCTCAGCGACCCTCACCACCACCCTGCCGCCCGGCGCGTCCGCCACCAACCTGTCCCCGGGCTGCACCGCCACCGCCACCACCGTCACCTGCGCCTACGACACGATCGCCAACGGCGCCGCCCCCAGCAAGAGCTTCCGCATCCCGCTGCACCTGCTCTCCCTGGGCCACATCCAGGCCACCACCACCCGCACCACCTCCGCACCCACCGACCCCAACACCGGCAACGACACCGCAAGCGCGAACTGCACCGCCATCTCCGTCATCCTGGCCACCTGCTCCTAGAAGCTGCCCGCAGACTCACCCAAGGGCCACTGGGGGCGCCAGGCGCTCACCGAAGGCTGAACCGCATGGCCGTCCGGAGGCGGAGCACGATCAGCCACACGGGGATCCGCTCTGTACGTTATCGTGTACGTCATGAAGACGATGAGTGTCACCGAGCTACGCGCGGGCATCGCCGACGCCCTCGACGCGGTGGAGAACGACGCCGAGGAGCTGGTCATCACCCGGACCGGCCATGAGCCGATGGTCGTCGTCTCGCTCGCCGAGTACGAGGCACTGAAAGAGACCGATTACCTGCTGCGGTCGCCCGCGATGGCCGAGCGCCTGCGCAGGTCCATCGAGCAGGACCGGGCCGGCCAGGGTGCACTTCGCGAGCTGGTGGATCCCGATGACGAGGCCGGGCGTGGCGCCGCGTGAAGGTGCTGTTCGTCGACGACGGCTGGAACGATTACCTGTGGTGGCAGGGGAACGACCGCAAAATACTGAAGCGCATCAACCAGCTGATCGCCGACATCGACCGGGGCGGCCACGAAGGAATCGGCAAGCCCGAACCGCTGCGGAACGACCTCTCCGGCTACTGGTCGCGGCGTATCAACTCCGAACACCGGCTGGTGTACCGCATCGATGAGAACGCCGTCATCCACGTGGTGGCGTGCCGCTTCCACTACGAACGGTGAACCAGGCGCATACCCACGGGCCATGCCTCGGCTCTTGACAGCGCCC
>NZ_NEUF01000134.1 GCF_002910915.1 Streptomyces sp. SM10
CGGAATATTTCAAGTCCAGTGAGACGGTTGTGGCGCTATGAGGTTTGTGGTGCGGGTTCACGTCGCTTGGCCGGGTCGTTGATCCAGGCGGTCTGGGGTATTGCGGGTGGTCGGGGGCGGCGGCCGAAGCGTTCGGGGTGACGGGCGTAGGCCCCGGTGAGGGTGACGGCCCGCTGGTCGCGGACCTCCTCGGCGGTCCCGAAGTGCACGCTGGCCGGCGTGTGCCAGCCGATGCCCGAGTGCCGGTGCTCGTGGTTGTAGTACGCGATGAAGGCGTCGAACCACTCGCGGGCGTGGGTCAACGAATCGAACCGTTCGGGATAGTCCGACATGTACTTCGTGGTCTTGAACTGGGCCTCGCTGTAGGGGTTGTCGTTGGAGACCTTCGGCCGGGAGTGCGAGCGTGTCACCCCCAGATCGATCAGCATCTGGGAGACCTTCTTGGAGGTCATCGAGGTGCCGCGGTCCGCGTGCACGGTGTCGGGCACGATCCCGTTGCGGGCGATGGTCTCGCGGATCAGCTCCTCGGCCCGTTCGGCTGATTCGGCCCGTTCAACGGTGTGGCCGACGATGTAGCGGCTGAAGATGTCGATGATGACGTAGGCGTGATACCAAACGCCCTTGGCCGGTCCGGCCGCCTTGGTGATGTCCCAGGTGAACACCTGCGACGGGGCGGTGGCCACCAGCTCGGGCACCGCCCTGGCGGGGTGGGTGGCCTGCCGCCGGCGTTCGCCGGACTGGCCCTGCTCGCGCAGGATCCGATACATCGTCGAGACCGAGCAGTGGTAGCGCCCGGCGTCCAGCTCGCGGGCCCAGATCTGGGCGGGCGCCAGTTCGGCGTACTCGTCGCTGTTCATCAACTCCAGTACCGCAGAGCGCTCTTCGGCCGTCAGCGCCGAGGGTTGCACTTGCGGTTTCCTGGGTTTCCGCTGCGGCGGGGGCCGCAGCCTGCGGTAGTGAGTGGCCCGCGACCGGCCGGTCAGCCGGCAGGCGGCGGTAATGCCCAGCTGGTTCTCGACACCCGTGAACGCGGTGTCCACCACCGGGTCGACGACGTGTCTCAGTCCGCGCTCTCGGAGATCATTTCCAAGAGCGCAGAAGCTTTTCCCATCACCTCGAGCGCGGCCTTATTCCGGGCCAGGTCCTTCTCGAGCCGTGCCACCTGCTGCCGCAGCTTCTCGTTCTCCACCTCCGCGGCGGACTTCTTCGCGCGGGCCGGGCTGGTCCGGCGGTCGACCAGGTTTTCCAGGGCCCCTGCATCCCGGGCGGCCCGCCACTCCTTGACATGCGAGTGGTAAAGCCGTTCCCGGCGCAGGACCGCACCCTTCTCGTTCCTGGGCGCCGCGTCGTACTCGGCGACGATCCGCAGCTTGTACTCCGAGGTGAAACTGCGGCGCTTCGGCCTCGGCGCCGGGTCGGACCCGGCCGTTTCGGTGCTGGTCATAAGGGGCGATTCTCCTGTCGTGCCTTCTCAGGCTAACCCGACAGAGCGGGATGTCTCACCCAAGGCTGGCAGAGAGGGGAGTGCTTCTACTTCGACCCCTGCGAGCTCGATGAGGATGATTGGACCGAGGGCTTCGTTCGAGTTCGGCCGGGCGAGTAGGTCCGTGGACAGAGCCTTGATGGGCTGCCGTTCCGTGGTCACGTAAGCCTCGGGGCGTCGGTGTTTTCGGATGCCGCCTACTTCCTGACGGGTGACCAGATTGGGCGGGGTCGGGTGCAGAACAGGCACGGACGCCCGTAATCATGGAGTTCTCTACGCTCTGTGATCCTGGGAAGTCCGTGCCTGCCGACGTATCATCTCTGATCCCCCCTGCCCTGGATCAACTCGGCCCCCGTCCGGGAGCCACCCCCAGGGAGATCCCCGACCTGCTGGAGTGCCTCGCGCAGGTCCCCGACCCGCGTGATCCCCGCGGAGTGCGGCATCCGCTCGTCGCGGTGCTGGCCTTGACCGCCTGCGCGCTCCTCGCCGGTGCGAGGTCGCTGCTGGCGGTGAGTGAATGGGTGGCCGATGCCCCCGAAGAACTCCTCGAGCGGTTCGGTATCCGTGTCGACCCGCTCTTCCCGAAACGCTCCTGGCCTGCGGAAACAACAATCCGCAGAGTCCTGGCCCGGATCGACGCAAACGCCCTGGACCGGGCGGTCGGGATCTGGCTTGCCGGCCGGCGGCAGAACGCGGGCGGGTTGCAGGCACTGGCCGTCGACGGGAAGTCGCTGCGGGGGGCCGCTCGCGCCAAGGGCCGGAGAATCCACCTCCTGGCCGCCTGCGACCACGTCGGCGGGCTGGTCCTCGCACAGATGGACGTCCGTGAGAAGACCAACGAGATCACTCGATTCCGGCCTCTGCTGGACACGCTGCCTGACCTGTCCGGCACCGTCGTGACCAGCGATGCCCTGCACACTCAAGTCGACCACGCCACCTATCTGCGTGGGCGGGACGCCCATTACATCGTGATCGTGAAGCGCAACACGAAGAAACTCCGCACGCAGCTCAAGTCCCTTCCCTGGAAACAGATTCCGCTCCAGGACCGCACCCGCACGATCGGGCACGGACGCTGTGAAATCCGCAGGCTGAAGGTCTGCACGGTCAACAACCTGCTCTTCCCCGGCGCCCGCCAGGCTGTCCAGATCGTCCGCCGCCGCGTGAATCGCACGACTGGGAAGATCAGCCTCAAGACCGTCTACGCGGTCACCAGCCTCGCCGCGGAACAGGCCCCGCCCGTCCGGCTCGCCCAACTGATTCGCGGGCACTGGACGGTCGAGGCCCTGCACCACGTCAGGGACGTCACCTTCGCCGAGGACGCCTCCCAGCTGCGGACCGGGAACGCGCCCCAGGCGATGGCGACCTACAGAAACCTCGCGATCGGAGCCCTCCGCCTCGCCGGCGTCCGCAACATCGCCGCCGGCATCCGCCGGACAGCCAGGGACCATACCCGCACCCTCGCCCATCTCGGCCTCACGTGATCAAAAAGGACGAAGTCCGACTACGCCGAAGCCTTGGCTCTCCGGCCACGCCCAGTTCGCCATGGAGAGCGGGACACGGGTGTTCTTCGCTGACCCGCATTCACCCTGGCAGCGACCGACGAATGAGAACACGAACGGGCTTCTGCGGCAGTACTTCCCGAAAGGCACAGACCTCTCGCGGTGGTCCGCCGAAGACCTCGAAGCCGTCGCATACGCACTCAATAATCGGCCCCGCAAGACCCTCGGCTGGAAGACCCCAGCCGAAGTATTCGAAGAGCAGCTACGCTCGCTGCAACAGCACGGTGTTGCAACGACCGGTTGAACTCGCCCAATATACGAGTTTCCGGCTCGCCGAGCACCTGGACGCCGCCGGCATCGCGGCCTCGATCGGCTCGGTCGGCGACGCCTACGACAACGCCCTCATGGAGAGCACGATCGGCCTGTTCAAGACCGAGCTGATCAAGCCCCGACGTCCATGGAAGACGCTTTCCCAGGTCGAAGTCGCCACCGCCGAGTGGATCGACTGGTACTGCCACCGCCGACTCCACGGTGAAATAGGGCACATCCCACCAGTCGAATACGAGATTAACCACTACCGCGAAATCACGAAACCCCAGGTCACAACCACAAGCTGAAGTCTCTACCGAACCCGGAACGGTTCAGACAGCCGTGCGCCCAAAGCTTGGCTGTAGTCGGTGTCCGCGGGAGGGGCTGACGGGTCTATAGCGAACCCACGAGAGATGAGTCGTGTACCGCGAACACCGCATCACATCGGCTACGGACGCTGTCGTCGTGGGTCGCGATGACCACTGAGCATCCGGACTTACTCATGCCCTCAAGGATGTCGATGACCATCGTGCTGTTGGCATCGTCGAGAGCGCCGGTCGGCTCGTCTGCGAGAACGACGGTTGGCTGCTGAATCATGAGGCGGGCCAGAGCCACGCGCTGCTGTTCTCCTCCGCTGAGGTGGGAGATCTTCTCTTCTTCCCGCCCGGTCAGACCGACGCGGTCTAGTACTTCAGCTAGGGACGTGTTGGCAGGGCGCTGCGACGAACGCCGCAGTTTGGTGACTACTTCCAGGTTCTCTTGCACTGTCGCGGTCTCGATCAGGGCATAGTGCTGGAACAGGTAGCCGAGGGTATCGCGGCGGTATCGGCGGATATCACGCCGACCGAATCGGGTAATATCTTTCCCTTCGTAACAGATTTCCCCCTTGTCCGGTCGCTCGAGCAGCCCTAGACAGTTAAGGAGAGTTGACTTACCCGATCCACTTGGGCCGATGAGGGCCAGCATTTCACCGCCGTTAACGGTGAAGCTGATGTCGCTCCACACGGTGCGGGCTCCGAATGATTTCGATAGATTCTTTATATCGATCACGACGCACTCCGACTAGTGAGGAATTCCGTAACGAAAGGCATCATCCCTCGGTCGCGCCTTCTTTAATTATGCGGCGGTGAAAGAAGGCGAGGGCGAGAAGCACGGCTGCCAGTTCGAAGACGACGAGGCCGGTGATGACGCTGGTATCTAATGCAGTGATGTGAACGGCCTCGAAGGGGGCAGGCGCACCGGCCGCGGCAAGGTCGCGCAATTCTCTGTTCTGCTGCCAATTTTCGAAAGGCACTCTACTGGCAAAGATTATCGCGATTGCCACCTCTACAGCGAGTATGAAGCGGTGGGTAGCACTATACCTCCAACCACTGATGTGTCGCACGAAAATATTTTGGGCGTTCTTCCGCGAGTAAATAATGCACACACCTGCACCTGCGACAAGCAGCACTATCATGGCGATGATGAGGTTGAATGTGTGCAGTCGGAATTTATTCGACGCTTCCCTGAGGTCCAGTGCAGCTTTTTGTCCGACCGGGCTAACGGAGCTCACATAGTTTCGCAGGGATTGGGACCTGATGCCATTCAACGCGTCGTTGGGGTCAGGAAATACTACGCCCCCCTGAGTAGCGAATGTAGCGTATGCATCGTTCGTAAGGAATGATCCATTGGGGACTACGATAAGGACCGGGTCGTCCACCAATGATCTGTCTTCGTCCGCGCTGTGTGCCGCGCTGTAAACGTTGGTACCGGTGTTGTATCCGAAGACACGTTGCCCTGTTTTGCTGGTGAGTGTTTCGAGCGGGATGTTCCGACTGAGATGCGGGTCAATTATCCGAGAGGCCGCTTGTGTGATGTCGGGCGTGTGCGAGGTCAGAGACTCAGGAACGATAACCCGGACCTGGCTCGACTTGCTATTACCATTTCCGGACGTGGCAGAATAACGTCGACCATTTATGCCGATAACTGGCTGTTCACCAAGATAGGTGTCGTTGACGATAAGAATCTCACCGGCCGGCAGATGCGCTTCGGGAACGGACAGTTGCAGGTCTCTACGTCCGGAAACAATGACCTCACCGCGCTGGTCGGCCTGACGTAGCCACGGCCCCACGTGCTTGTCCAATTCGTCAAGTTGCATTGCAAAGGCGCCATTGAGGCGAATTGAGACTGCATCGCCGACAGTGTCATAGACCTCTCGGTTCTCCTGCCGCGTGAGAACATCCCTGGCCGCGAAGCTGACATGGCCTGCGATGCTCAGGGCGAGTAGCAGAGCGGGAATACGCACCAGGTAGACGCTGATGGATGCCGCCCGTGATGGCAGTTCGCCCTTGAGGGCAGGCAGCACGTCGACCTTGTACGTCAAGGCGAGCACGGCCGCATGTGTGGCGAGCACCAGGGCGCTGAGCAGGACGGCGATCACAACAGCTACCGACGTGAACAGTCCCAGCCAGGCGAAACCGTTGTAGAGGCCTAGGAAGCCCAGCGTGGTAGTCGCCACAACGCCAGCTGCTATTAGCCAGGACACCCTCAACTGTCGCAGGTCATGGAGAAGGATGCCGGTGAAGGACATGCCCTGCATTCGAAGGACTGCGTAGGTCTTCACATTGAGCAGCACGCTCGCGCCGGTCATCGTCAGTGCAGCGAGGGCAACTACTCCGAGGGCGCGAAACAGGGGGTCGTCCGTGTACGTTTTGGACAACTCTTCGTATGACAGAGGGTGTATGACGCTTGCGACCATGCCGCGGTCACTCAAACCGGCTACCAGAGCATCGGCTGCCTCGGAAGACCCGAACACGTAGTACGAGCCTCGCGGATCCTGATGCCCGATCTCTGATAGTGGATGCACACGTGTGTCATATTTCTCACTGAAGGCCGGATAGCCCTTACTTAGCCATGATGCTGTCACGGTGCCGGCGTCGCCCGTCGCCAAGTACAGATGCCGACGCCCGTCAGGGTTCTTCAGATCCGGCACTTCGCGACCCACCGCGACCCCGTGCTCGGTCGCGAATGACTCGACGAGTCGAACGGCTTGAGCAGCACTCACCGAATCGTCCGAGTCGAGCACGGTGACCAAAGCCGAGTTCCCTAGAACCGTGCTCTCATCCAGCCCCCGCAGAAACAGAAAACTCAGTACTACGGAGAAGGCCAATATGGCGGCGTGGACGAATCTTATACCTCGGTGCAGCATCGGTTATTACCTAGGTTGAGGGTGCTCGGAGAGCACGCATCCGAATAGGCTCAGCTGAAAAAACAGCTGTGAGGGCGAGAGGTACTCGCCCTCACAGCTAAATTGAGTTAGGCATGTTGGAGCGGCGCCACTCGCACGTGCCCTAACTCAGTATTCGACCGGACGAACTAGCAGCTCGGGTCGTAGTAGTAGTTGATGCTGCCACCGTTCTTGGACCCGGAGGCCAGGGACCACGAACCCGGCGACGTGCAGCCGCTCCTGGAAAGCTGGCCGCCGATCGACACCGAAGAAGCGTGGTAGTTCGAGGCGTGCTTGTAGTTCGACCACGCCGTGTTGGCGCCCTGGTCGTAGCTCCAGGTGCCCCCACCGACATTGACGGTGGTCGCCAGCGCGGGAGTGGCCGCGGCGAGGACGAGACCCACTGTCGCAATGGCTGCCTTAGCCCCGGTGCGCTTGTTCATGAATGTTCCCCTTTTCATCATGACCTTGTTCGCGGACAAACAAGATCTTGCTACGGAGAGCGGTCCAGCCTCAACCCTGAGTGCATGTGACGAAAGTAACTTTATAATACATACAACTACGCTCGCGCCGACTGGCGTTGAGGGTATGGGGTGACCTCACCGGAGGGTCGAAGGACATTTTCAGCTAATGAAGATGCACGTTCAAGCCAACGCTGGCTATTTAGCAACCTAAGCACTGGAATGGTCTCAGCCATAGGGCATGATTCCGGCCAGAAAGAAGGAATCAGTGGCCACTGCGATGGCATCCTGAAGCGCGCTGGATTTCATCGGGCCGCGCATCGCGGGGACTAGCTGCATCATCCGTCCGTCGCTTTGGGACGCCCCGCCGCCACAGAAGCCCTCGCTCCCGTCCAGGACCGCATGCCGCCCGCCGCACCGCTACCCGAGGGTCTGAAAACGCTGATGAACTCCCCAACGACCCCCGCGCGTCACCGCGTTCTCGTCTGCCTGCTCCCGATGGTGTGGACACTGGCTCTCGGCCTTTGGGGACTGTCCCGGCAGGACAGCGTGTGGCGGGACGAAGCGGCCACCTGGCAGGTGGCCCAACGCTCCACGGCCGAGATATGGAGCATGCTGGGGAACGTCGATGTCGTACATGGCTGCTATTACCTCTTCATGCACGGATTGTTCGAATATTTCGGCCCCAGCACCACCACACTGCGGTTGCCTTCGGTGCTGGCCACAGCAGTGGCGGCTGCCTGCGTGGCAGCCATCGGACACCGGCTAGCCGGACTTTCCGTGGGCCTGGCGGGGGGACTGGCGTTCGGGCTCCTCCCCGCCGTGCAGTTCTATCTCCAGGAGGGCCGCCCGTACGCGCTGGTCGCGGCCGGAGCCGGAATCTCGACCCTGCTGCTCGTGACCGCGCTGCAGGGGCGCACTCAGATGCCGCACTGGTTCGCCTACGGTGGGACGGTCCTGGCGTGCGGGCTGCTGAACTGGCTCTCGCTGATGATCCTGCCGGCGCACTTGCTCACGCTGCTCTGGACGCGACCCACGCTCCGCATATCCGTACGCTGGGCAGCCGCTTCCGCGGCCGCGACGGCGTGTGTACTGCCCCTGATGCTCTTCAGTCACAGCCAGTCCGTACAGGTCTCATGGATCCCGCCATTGACCTGGCACATGCTGATCGGACCGACGGTCCTTCTGCTGATCGGCGGCATCGGAGCCGCACTGGATCGGCCCAGGGCGGGCCACCTGTCGGTTGCGGCCGTCGGACTCCCCCTGCTGGCCGTACCACAACTCGGCCTGGCCGGCCTCTCCCTGATTCAGCCACTGTTCTTGGACCGGTACATACTCTTCAGCCTGCTGGGACTGGCGCTGCTGATCGGTTCGATCATCGGCTCGGCCGTACAAGCAGCCGCCCCCAGGTTCCCGAGGGCATCGAGGTGGATTCTCCCCGCAGTGGTCGCCCTCGCGGTGATGGCGCTGCTGCCGCAGGCGCTGGCAAAACGCTCGCCGGCAAGCCGGGTGGACGACGTCCTGGCGGCGGCGTCAGAAGTACGGCTGATGAACGAACCTGGAAGTGCAGTGCTCTTCATCCCGTCGGCCCGGCGGGACACCAAATCCGTCTCACCCAGCGCCTTTGCCGGCCTGCGGGACATCGCTCTGGCACAGAGCCCGGAGGAATCCGGAACACTCAAGGGTGTGGAAGTAGACCCGGACCAGATTCGCGCCGCAATGCTTGCCCAGCACAGAATCGTGCTGGTAACAGACGCATCTCAAGTGGCAAAACCGGTGACAGCCAAGCGGGACAAACTCAAGACCTCCGTGCTGACGACGTACTTCACGGTAGTAGCCGACGAGCAGGTCCGCGGCAGGCGGGTAACGGCCTACGAGCGACGCGCAGCACCTCACTGACCCCAACAGCGCAGCAGCTCATGCCCGGCCCCGGTATGGGAGACAGGAGCCGGTCCTGACCGCTTGGTGGTCGAGACCGAGGCCTGCGTCTGAAATGGCGTATGCGCCTCCCAGATGCCAGCGTGTAAACGGCCGTCCCCTGTGGTGACAGCAGGCGGCTGCCCCGTCCTGTCGGCAGCTTCGGTCCGACCACCCGCCTCACCGCTGATCTCTGGCTCGCTGGCCAATGGGCCACCACAACCGACACCGTCGGGCGATTTTGAGACTGCCCGCGCCCCGCAAGAAGCGATCCGGCTCCCGGTCTCTCTGACGCGAAAGCCCCGGCTGGTCGGGGAGCCAGCCGGGGCAGCTATGAGTGTGGGTCCGGAGAGCGGTCGGCGTCCCCGGCGCGAAGATCAGCCACCGCGGCGACTGGACCCACGATGGCTACGAAGACCTCATCACGCTGCGCAGCGAATCCGCCACCAGCCGCCTGTGGATGCATCCGAACACCGGCACCGGCTACGCCCGTGCCGACTGCGTCACCGGCGAGCAGGCCCAGGAACTGGGCGTCTACGACCCCGCCAACAACCACTGGTCCACCGGCGCCAAGCAGATCCTCGCGGTCGGCGACGTCGGCGGCGGAACCGACACGGACACCGACGGCGACGGCGACGGCACCGAAGACGTTCCCGGCTACCCGGACATCATCGTCAACGACGGTGAATACATCTGGCGCTACTACGGCAACCGCGATCTGCGCCTCGGCAGCGACCGCGACCCCGTCCTCCTTGCCGGCCCCGACGATCCCATCGCCTCAGGCGACTCCAAGGTCAACGAGGTGACGCTCGCGGCCCCCGGCGACTTCAACGGCGACGGACAGGCCGATCTCGTCGTCCGCCACGACCGCCCAGATGTCGGCGGGCTTTACGTCTTCCACAGGCATGAGGACGACTACGGCTACGACATCAGCGTCAGCGACCGTTCCGAGATCGGAGCCAACTGGAGCACAAGCACCGTGCCCCAGTTCACCGCCGCACCCGACGCCCAGAACAACGGCAAGTTCGACCTCTGGGCCACCACACCCAACTCCGGACGCCTCCGCTTCTTCGCCGACTACACCACAGCCGGACACACCGCAGTACTTATCGCATCCGAAGAACTGGCCGGCTACCAAGCCATCAGCTGAACCAGTCCCGACACCCGTGGCCTCGGCGCTCTGCCGGGGCCACGCTCCGTTTGGGCAGACCCGACGGGTCCCGACAAACGCCAGTACCTCCCCGGCGAAGATGCCCTCTTCGCCACCAGGAGAACAACGGGGCCAGAAAGGTGGATCACCAGGACATCTCGCCGCCCAGATGGCAGCCGTGGGACCGCGCCACTCCGCTCCCTCGGGCAAGCGCCGCAAAAGGCCAGGTCAGAGGCATCTGAAGTGATCTGACACGCTGCGACAGCGGGTCAGTACCGCACCGTACCCGGTTAGTACCGCACGGAAAACAGCCGTGAAATTCACGTTTCCGCAGGTCAGAACGTTTCCGCAGGGTCAAACTGGTGGGGCGGGTGGGACTCGAACCCATCCAAGTGACGCCTCTCACCTGCAACGATGCCAGAACAACGGACAAAGCACCCCGTTTCCGTCCGCCTGGATCCCGCTCGATCCGACTGCAACGGGAACCGTGCGGCGTTCGCCGCACCACCGCTTCACGAGCGTTCCCCTCTAGGAAGCGCCGGCAGCTGCGCGCCGCTCGCAGTCAGCGACCTCCCGCGATCTTAGGCATGTTGACCCATCGCCCCAAACAGCGATCCAATTACTCTCCGTAATGATGGCGCGCAGCTTTGACTACTCGGCAGGCGGCGCAAAGTACGCCTTGATCCCAGCCTCTGCGGGAGGCGGGTGGCCGGGTGCGACGTGCGAAGGGGCGTTCGGCGCTTCGCACGTCGGGCCGGAGTCCCGCGTTGCCCGCTGTCGAACCCACTGCGCGAAGCGGGCAGAGACGCGGCCCGTGCCGCCCGGTGTCTGAGCGCCAAGGCGAGAGCGGATCGGGCGTTACCACCGCACCTGTCGCAACGTCCCGCTCCCATCGAGCGTCACAGCACCCTCCCCTCCTCGTGTAGCCGGCCATCTCGGCTCTCACGGGCAATCGGCGGCGAGCACCGCCGTGCTGCCGCCGATCATCACCGCGTTCACACCGTCCGTCACGTGGCCGTCGTCAGCCCGAGGTCGGCTGGTGGCACACTCTCCGCAGAGTGCTGTGGTGCACTTCGGCCGACCCTAAATGTCCCAGGCAGACAGCTGTCTCAGCTGCGACGCCTGTCGGCCCACACAGTGACGACCGACGGACGCGGGATGGATCCCGGCCCGTCGGGCCAGACCGACGCGGGCTTCTCTGCCGTGGCGCCGTCGGCTTCACCGGGGTGCTGGGCAGCGATGAGGATGCGGTCCTCGGTGATGATCGGGCCGCAGGTCTCCGCCGCCTTGGGGACGGTGAGGAACTGCTTGACGAGTCCGCGGTGCGGTCCCTTGACGGGGACGACGAACAGGCCGTCGTTGGAGCCGAGCGCATTGCCGTCGGTGGCGAGCCACAGGTTGCCGTGTTCGTCGAAGGCGATGTTGTCCGGGCAGGAGATGGGGCTGACCTCGAACTTGTCGTAACCAGCGAAGTACGTCGACGGGTCGGCCGGGTCGCCGCAGACCAGCATGAGCCGCCAGCGGAACGATGTCGCTCCCGCGTCGGAATGGCGCTCGTCCAGTTCCAGAATGTGGCCGTGCTTGTTTCCGGAGCGGGGGTTGGCCTCGTCGGGGCCGGCCTTGCCTGCCTTGCCGCGGTCGGAGTTGTTGGTGAGCGCGACGTAGAGCCTGCCAGTGTGCGGGTGCGGTTCTACATCCTCCGGACGGTCCATCTTGGTGGCGCCCGCCTTGTCTGCGGCGAGGCGGGTGAAGATGTAGACCTCTTCGGCTGTCATGCCGGGAACGAAGGAGCGGCTGCCGCTGGCGAGCGGGATCCACGTTCCGCCGCCGTCGAAGGCTCCGTCTTCGGGGAGTTTGCCAGTGCCGTCGATCTCGGCCGCCGATGAGTCGCCTGTGAACTTGGCGACGTAAAGCGTCCCCTCGTCGAGGAGGCCCATGTTGTGTTCACGCGCCGAGCGGCTGGTGCCCTTCTTGACCCGGTCCGTCGAGACGTACTTGTAGAGGTAGTCGAAGCGCTCGTCGTCGCCCATATAGAGGGCCACGCGGCCGTCGTCGGTCAAGCGGGGTTCGGCGGCCTCGTGCTTGAAGCGGCCCAGTGCCGTGCGCTTGCGCGGGGTGGACTGCGGATCGTACGGGTCGACCTCGATGATCCAGCCATGCCGGTTGGGCTCGTTGGGCTCCCTGGCGATGTCGAAGCGGGAGTCGAAGCGCTCCCATTTGCGCTGGCTCGTACCGGTCGGCAGGCCGTAGCGGGCGAGGCGCTGCTTGGCCAAGGGTTCGGTGACGGCGCCGGCGTTGGCGAAGTACTGGTTGAAGTTCTCCTCGCCGGACAGGACGGTGCCCCAGGGGGTGACGCCACCGCCGCAGTTGTTCAGGGTGCCCAGAACGGTGCGCCCGGTCGGGTCGGCGCTGGTCTTGAGCAGGTCACTGCCTGCGGCCGGCCCGGTGAGCCGGAAGGGGGTGGTGGCGGTGATGCGTCGGTTGAGACTGTCGCCGGTCACCGGCCACAGCCGTCCTGAATCGTGGTCGCCGTGGACCACGACGACGCTCAGTCCGTGGGCGGCCCAGGCGGTCTCGACCTGCTCGCGCGTGGGATTGGCGGGGTCGTAGTCGAAGAACATGATCTCTTCGTTGGTGTACTCGTGGTTGACGACCAGCAGGTGATGCCTGTGCCGGTGCGGCAGGTCCAGGAGCGCCATGTAGTCGCAGTTGTAGCCGAACTGGCGAGCCTGGCTCCTCACGCTCTGCCGGTGGGCGTCGAAGCGCGGGGCACCAGGGAGGATCGGGTCGCCCCAGCGGATGACGACCTGTTGCGCGTATCCGGGTGGCACGGTGACGGCGTCTGCGGTGTTCGGCGGAACCGATTCGAAGCGCAGGCCCCGAGGGAGGTGTTCGCGGCCGGGGCGCGGCGTGGCCGCCGCCGCCGAGGTAAGGGATGCCGCACCGGCAGCCGTGCCCAGGGCGAGGACCGCACTGCTTTTGAGGACGCCCCGGCGGGAGAGGGCCTGGCGGGCGATGTCACCGAAGTAGGTGTTGAGAGACCGGTTGGGTTCGTCGTGCGAGCAAGCGTCTCCGCACCGGTAGCGGCACGTCAACGCGGAGCGGGCGGTGTTGTGCGAGGGAAGCAGGGGAAGCTGCCCTGATCTTGCAGTGCTGTCGCCGGGCTGATCAAGCACGTTGTCCTCCACGTGGGGCAGGTACAGGCGGGAAATGATCACCCAATAGATAGGCGCTCATCGATTCACGACGGTAGACGCGCCCACCCTGGAGCCAAACGGCCAACTGGTGAACAGAGCCCCAACAGTGGCCACGCGGGAGTAACGCCCATCGTGAGCCGTGGGGTTGCAGCCGAGTTCGGCCCACCACGCTTCATCATGATCCATCTATATAGATGACTGACTATCATTCATCGCCGTGGACCCTTCCGTACACCGTCCATTCATATAGACGCGCTTCGATCTAAGTGTCCGACCGGCGCACACCGCGCCCCTCATCCGTATCGCCCCGCCGGACTTGCCGGCAGACACGAGGATCGAGAGTCACGTGAACATTCCCACTTCGTTGCGCCGGGTCAGGGTTCCGCTGGCATTGACCGCGGCTGTGATGCTTGCCGCGAGCGCGTGCGGCGGCGCCGAGGCAGGATCCTCAGGCAGTGGTGACGGGGACAAGCTGGCCGGCACCATCAAGGTGGACGGCTCCAGCACGGTGGCCCCGCTCTCCACGGTGGCGGCGCAGCTGTTCCAGTCCGAGAACTCGGGCGTCAAGGTCACGGTCGGCACTTCCGGCACCGGCGGCGGCTTCGAGAAGTTCTGCGCCGGGGAGACCGACATCTCCAACGCCTCGCGTCCGATCAAGGACGAGGAGAAGGCGGCCTGCGAGAAGAAGGGCGTCAAGTTCGAGGAGTTCTCGGTCGCCAACGACGGCCTGTCGGTTGTGGTGAGCAAGGACAACGACTTCGCGGACTGCCTGACCGTCGAGCAGCTGAAGAAGATCTGGGAGCCGGGCTCCAAGGTGAACAACTGGAATCAGGTCGACCCGAAGTTCCCGAACCAGAAGCTGGAACTGTTCGGCGCCGGCACCGACTCGGGCACCTTCGACTACTTCACCGACGCCATCAACGGTGAGGAAGGGGCCTCCCGTACGGACTACAGCCCGAGCGAGGACGACAACGTCACCGTTCAGGGCGTGTCCGGCTCCAAGGGCGGCATGGGCTACTTCGGCCTGTCCTACTTCGAGGAGAACAAGGACAAGCTCAAGGCTCTGAAGATCGACGGCGGCGACGGCTGCGTGGCACCGGAGATCAAGACCGTGCAGGACGGCAGCTACAAGCCGCTCTCCAGGCCGCTGTTCATCTACCCCAAGGCCAGCTCGCTGGACAAGAAGGAGGTGGAGGCGTTCGTCGAGTACTACGTCGAGAACAACGCCACCATCGCCGAGAAGTCCCAGTTCGTACCGCTGAACGCGGAGCAGGAGACCGAGCTGAAGAAGGACCTCGAAACACTGCGGGAGCAGCACAAGTCATGAGCTCCTCCTCCCTCGGGCGGAAGGCCGCTTCAGGAGGCCCCGGCTTCCTGAAGCGGTCCCAGCCGCGCTACGGCGAGAAGGCCATCAAAGTCCTACTGGTGGCCGCCTCCCTGGTCTCGGTGCTGACAACGATCGGCATCGTCATCGCCCTGATCCCGCCGGCCATCACCTTCTTCGGGAAGGTCGACTTCGGGTCCTTCATCACCGGAACGAACTGGGCGCCGCTGTTCAAGCCGTCCTCCTTCGGCGTGATTCCGCTGGTCACCGGCACGCTCATGGTCACGTTCATCGCGCTGCTGGTCTCCGTACCACTGGGCCTGGGCGCGGCCATCTACCTGAGCGAGTACGCCAACGCCCGGGTGCGGAAGATCTTCAAGCCGATGCTTGAGGTCCTCGCGGGCATCCCCACCGTCGTCTACGGCTTCTTCGCGCTCAAGGCAATCACTCCCCTGCTCCAGGACATCTGGCCCGGCGACGAGGGGCCGCAGGTCTTCAACGCTCTGGCGGCCGGCTTCGTGATGGGCATCATGATCATCCCGACGATCGCGTCGCTCGCCGAGGACTCCATGAGCGCCGTGCCCCGCGCACTGCGCGACGGGGCGTTCGCCCTCGGGTCGTCCCGGATGCAGGTCTCCACCCGGGTCGTGGTCCCCGCCGCTCTCTCGGGCATCGTGGCTGCCGTCGTTCTGGGCATCTCCCGCGCGCTCGGCGAGACGATGATCGTCGCCGTCGCTGCGGGCGGCCGTCCCAACCTGTCCTTCGACCCGCTCGAAGGCATGCAGACCATGACCGCGTTCATCGCCGCCGCCGGCATCGGAGACCTGCCCACCGGATCCATCGGCTACCAGACCATCTTCGCGGTCGGCTCCCTGCTGTTCGTGATGACGCTGGCGATGAACCTGTTCAGCATCCGTCTCGTGCGCAAGTACCGCGAGGTCTACGAATGAGCTCTCCCGTCATCGATCGCATCGCCGCCACCGGCACGCCCGGTGCGCCCCGCCTCAAGGGCCGCTCCACCCCTTGGCGGGAAAGGTTCTTCCACCTCAGCCTCTGGGCCTCGCTGGCGGTTGCCGTCGTCTTCCTGGCTTCCCTGCTCGCCTATGTGATCACCGAGGGCTGGCCGCGTCTGGACCCGAGGGTCTGGACGAACTTCCCCGACATCATCGATCCCGGCCAGGCGGGCGCCCAGTCGGCGATCATGGGCACGATCTGGGTGATCGCGTTCACCGCCCTGTACTGCCTGCCGACGGGCATCCTCACGGCGATCTACCTGGAGGAGTACGCCGACCCGAACCGGTGGTGGAACCGGGCAATCGAGATCAACATCCAGAACCTCGCCGCCGTTCCGTCCATCGTCTACGGCATCCTGGGACTCGGCGTGATTTCTCGCGGACTCGGCTTCGGACAGACCGTGCTGACGGCCTCTCTCACCCTCTCGCTCCTGGTGCTTCCAGTGGTGATCATCTCCTCGCGGGAGGCGATCCGGGCGGTTCCACAGTCCATCCGTCAGGCATCCCTGGCGCTGGGCGCGACCCAATGGCAGACCGTGCGCCGCCAGGTCCTTCCCGCAGCCGTCCCCGGCATGGCCACCGGCTCGATCCTGGCGCTGTCCCGCGCCATCGGCGAGGCAGCGCCGCTGCTGCTGCTGGGCGGACTGACGTTCATCACGTTCAACCCGACGGGTGCGCAGAGCGCCTTCACCGTGCTGCCGATCCAGATCTTCAACTGGATCAGCCAGTCCCGGTCCGAGTTCACCGCCCTCGCCTCCGCCGCCATCGTGGTCCTGCTGGTGATCCTGCTGGCGATGAACTCCGTGGCGATCTGGCTCCGCAACCGCTACTCCCGCCGCTGGTGACCGCCAAATGCAGCCCGCAACCCCTAGCCTCAGCACTTCAGTTGACCTTTCGCAGGAGACCGCGATGAACCCTCCTTCCGAGACCACCGGCGGCACCCGGACCCCGCAGGTCGCCTTCCGTGACGCACCCTCCCTGTCCAGTCCGGTCTTCGAGGTCGGCAGCCTGTCGGTCTTCTACGGCAGCCACGAGGCCGTCCGCGACGTCAACATGCACGTCGGGCACCGGCAGATCACCGCGATGATCGGCCCCTCCGGCTGTGGCAAGTCCACCGTCCTGCGCTGCTTCAACCGCATGAACGACCTCGTGCCCACCGCGCGCGTCCAGGGCAAGGTCAGTTACCACGCGGAAGACCTCTACGGCCGCGACGTCGACCCCATCGAAGTACGCCGGCGCATCGGCATGGTCTTCCAGAAACCCAACCCGTTCCCCAAGTCGATCTACGACAACATCGCCTACGGCCCCCGGGTGGGCGGCTTCAAGGGCAACCTCGACGACCTCGTCGAGGAGACCCTTACGCACGCAGCGCTGTGGGACGAGGTCAAGGACAAGCTCAAGAGCTCGGCCCTGGCGCTGTCCGGAGGCCAGCAGCAGCGGCTGTGCATCGCCCGCACCATCGCGGTCAAGCCCGAGGTGATCCTCATGGACGAGCCCTGCTCCGCCCTGGACCCGATCGCCACCGCGAAGATCGAGGACCTGATGGAACAGCTCTCGCAGCAGTTCACGATCATCGTGGTCACGCACAACATGCAGCAGGCCGCCCGGGTTTCGCACCGCACCGCCTTCTTCACCGCCGATGTCGATGCCCAGGGCGAACGCCATGGGCGGCTGGTGGAGTACGACGAGACGGCCCGCATTTTCTCCAACCCATCCGACCAGCGCACCGAGGACTACATCTCCGGCCGCTTCGGCTGAGAGCGCACACGTGCCCCTCCGTGCCCTTTGCGCGCCGCCACACGTGAAGGAGTTACCCGGGTGACCCCCGAAGCGCCACAACCGCCGGACAACGCCCCGCCCCGCGAGATCGCAGGCGACCGGGCGGGAAGGCAGCCCGGCCTGCTCCTGGCCGAACCGGACGAGAAGCTCGCCGCGAAAGCCCTGAGCCGTTTCCAACGCGCGGGTATCCACGTCGTCGTCTGCCACGACGGCGCGGAGGCCCTCCTCCAGGTCGGCGTCCAACACCCCGACGCCGTCCTGCTCGCCGCCCCGCTCCCGGTGATCGACGCGGCAGCCGTGACCGGGCTGATCGCCCGCCTCCATCCGGTCCCCGTCATGGTGGGCGCCGGTCCCGATGGAGCAGAGGAAGCCACCTCCGCCCTCGCCGCCGGTGCGGTGGCCTTCGTGGCACGGCCCTACCGCATCGAGGAGATCCTGCCCCTGCTTACCGCCGGGCTGTCCCCCACCGCGGACCCTCACGGGCCCCTGATCGTCGGGGACATCGAACTCGACCCCGTCAGCTTCCACGTCTACGTGCGGGGGCGCCAGCTGGACCTTCCTGTGCGCGAGTTCCTCCTGCTGCGCTACCTCATGGAGCACGCGAGCCGGGTCATCAGCCGCCGCGAACTGACCCAGGCGCTGTGGGGCTCGGACGATCTCGACAGCAACACGCTGACCGTCCACGTCAGGCGCATCCGCAACAAACTGCGCGACACCGCGGGCAGCTGCTGCACCATCGACGCCATCCGCGGCATGGGTTACCGCCTGGAGTGCACGACCACGGCCACCGCCTCGGAAGCCAGCTCGGCGCACCCCGCCCCGACCCGCTGACGGCGGTTACGAGGGGAGCGGGCAAGTGCGGGAGGCTGACGGACCCCCGGAGGACTCCTACCTCGACCTCCCGGCGTGGGGACTGCTGCGCCCCCGGTGGTCAGCCGTCCACGGCCGCCACCACATCCCCGGCCTCGGCACCGTGCTGCACCGAAAGAAGTGGTACTCGGCGAAGGTACACATCCGCTTCCGGGCGGTTGGCGAAGGCCGATGGCAGTACGGGGTCACCGACTGGCCGACGCTGACGGAGATCATCACTGCCAGCACCCTGGCCGAGGCCCGCACTCTGATCGCCTGGTGCCTGCCGGCCGACCGATGACCCGAACCACCAGCCGGCGTTCACTCACGGGGACGGAAGGATCTCCTCCGCGAGCCGGTCGATCCGGACGCGCAACGCGTCCCGTACCGCCCGTGCGCTCTCGATGTCCAGACCCCCGAGGTCCGGCAGATCCCAGTCCAGGTAACGCCGGCCGGGCAGGACGGGGCAGGCGTCTCCGCAGCCGAGCGTCACCACCACATCGGCGGCCGTCACCACCTCCGGGGTCAGCGGCTTGGGGAATTCCTCCCCGCTGTCGAGACCGACTTCTGAGAGCAGCCGGCGGACCGCCGGGGCGATCTCCGCCCCTGGTTCCGAGCCAGCACTCAGGACACGTACCGACCCCTGTAGCCGGTGCCGCAGCAGGGCCGCCGCGAGCTGTGAACGCCCCGCGTTCTCCGTACAGACGAAGAGGACCTCGGGGACCGGCTTCGGCGACAAGCCCGCACCCCGTGCCAGCGCACCGAGCCGCTGGTCCGCGAAGCGTTCGACCAGTACGGGCAGGTGCGTCCCGACGCGAGCACCCGTAGCCAGCATCTGCGCGCACTCTTCGACGTAGCTGGCGACGGTCTGCGCCGAGAAGGCCAGGCGGTGACGCGCGGAGAGCCTGCGGGTGATGCGTTCGAACACGGCGCGAGTGCAGCGCAGCGGCGGCGTCGCCGAGCCGAGAGGAGCTTGGTCCTGCATGGCGTTCCTCTTCCGCTGAAGGGTTCGGGTACTCACCCACCAGCAATCATAGGCAAGCGTCTATGTATTGAGTAGTTTCTCGCCAAAGTGAACGCTCGGTGAACAGACGCCCGCGAGACGCCCTTCATCAGGGGAGACGGCTCGAACCGCGCTTATGGTGAATAGATGGCTATCACTACATTGGGCGCGGCGGAGACGGCGGTGGACGACGCGGACACGCAGTCCTGCTCGTCCGGTCTGGCCTGCCTCCTCATCGACCGTGAAGAGGCCCATCGCCTGGCCGACATGCTCAAAGCCATCGCCGACCCCACCAGGCTCCAGCTGCTGCGACTCATCGAGCGCGCACCGAACGGCGAGGCGTGTGTCTGCGACCTCACCGACTGCCTCGGGCTGCGGCAGCCGACCGTCAGCCACCACCTCAAGAAACTGACCGAGGCCGGGCTGCTGGACCGGGAGCGCCGCGGCACCTGGGCCTGGTTCTCCGTCAACCACGAGGGGTTGCGGCGGGTACGGGAGATCCTGGATCCCGCTGTCGATTAGGGCCGCTGTTCGCGTACCCAGCTCTGCGCTGCTACCTGGACGGCGTCCCACGGAGAGCCGAGCGGCGGCGTGTAGGACAGGTCGAGGTCACTGATCGCGTCGGCCTTCATTTCGTGGAACAGCGCCGTGGCGTAGAGGTCGACCCGCTTGGAGATTTCCGCGCTCCGCCGTCCGACGAGCTGAGCACCCAGCAGCAGCCCGCTCTCTCTGTCCCCGGTGATCCGAATGTCGATCGGGGTCGCGCCCGGGTAGTACACCTTGTGATCATCTGGACGCGACGCACTCGTCATCGGCATCCAACCGCGGCCCGCTGAGAGAGCTTCGTGATCGCGCAGGCCCGTGCGGGCCGCAACGAGGTCGAAGACCTTCACGACTTGAGTACCCAGACTGCCTGCGAAGCGCCGGTCTCCGCCCACAGCGTTCTCCCCGGCGACCCGCCCTTGCTTGTGTGCGGTGGTGCCCAGCGGAAGCCACGTCGTACCCAGAAGCCGGTGGTGGGTGACCGCGCAGTCGCCGGCGGCGAAGACATCGGGCAACGACGTCCGCATTTTCTCGTCGACCTCGATGGCACCCTTCGCGCCGGTTCGTGCGCCCGCCTCCACGGCCAGTGCCGTATCAGGCTTCACACCGACGACGATCAGGACCAGGTCCGCTGCCCGCAAGATCGGCGTGCCTTCGGGGCCCGTCGCCTTCACCTGCAAGATGCCGCCCGGGCTCTCCGCCCTAACGGATGAGACTGTGGTGCCGGTGATGACCTCCACGCCGTGCGCCTTGAGTTCGTCGTGCACCAGGGCGCCGAGTTCGGGGTCGACCGTGGGCAGTACCTCGGGCAGGGCTTCGATCTGGGTGACGGCGATGCCGCGGGAGGTCAGTGCCTCGGTCATCTCCAGGCCGATGTATCCGGCGCCGATGACGACGGCCGCGGCAGGCTGCCTCTCCTCGATGCTCCGCATGACCTGGAAGGTGTCGCCCATGCTGTGCAGCAGGTGCACACCGTCGTGCGGGCCGAGCGCGCCCGGCCCTGTCAGCCCCGTGATCGGAGGGCGGGTGCTGACCGCTCCGGTGCCCACGATCAGGGCATCGTAGGAGAGCAGCTCGGTCCGCCCGTCCCGTTTGCGCAGGGCAACCCGCCTTCCGGACACGTCGATGGAGGTGGCGCGCGTGTTTGTGCGCACCATCATCCCGGTGGCCTTGAGGTCTTCGGCGGTGCGGTGGGCCAAATCGGTCCAGTGCGTGACCTCGCCCGAGACGTAGTACGGGATGCCGCAGATGGAAAAGTTCGGGTAAGCGTCGGCGACCACGACGGTGACTTCGCTCCCGGGGTCGAGTTCACGGGCCCGGAGCGCGGCGCTGATGCCGGCGTCGCTCCCGCCGATGGCGACGATGTGTTTGCTGGTCACGGTGGACCTCCGGACAGGGACGGGCGCCGTACCTGGGCTTGGGAGCTGAGGGCGACCCGGTCCCGGCAGCGGCTGCCGGGACGCGGGGGCCCGGGTCAGGCGATGATGTCGCCGAGGTCGCGTTCGAGCGCGGCCTTCGGCTTGGCCCCGACGATGGTCTTGGCGACCTCGCCGCTGATGTAAAGGTTCATCGTCGGAATCGACATCACGCCATACTTGGCTGCCGTGGCCGGGTTCTCGTCGATGTTGAGCTTGACGATTTCGATCTTCTCGCCGTGCTCAGCCGCGATCGCTTCCAGCGAAGGCGCCAACTGGCGGCAGGGGCCGCACCAGGCCGCCCAGAAATCGACGAGGACGGGCTTGTCGCTCTTGAGGACGTCCGCTTCGAAGGATTCGTCGGTCACGTTCCTGAGAGCCATGAGAGCCTCCTTGCGTATCGGGTCGGTCAGACCGAGACCGCAGCCAAGGGCGGCTCGGCGGTCTTCTCGGTGTCGGCGAGGGCAGCGAGATAGCGCTCGGCGTCCAGGGCTGCCGCGCAGCCGGAACCGGCAGCGGTGATGGCCTGGCGGTAGGTGTGGTCGACGACATCGCCCGCACCGAAGACGCCGGGGATGTTCGTACGGGTGGAGGGGGACTCGACCTTGAGGTAGCCCTCGTCGTCCAGCTCCAGCTGACCCTGGAAGAGTTCGGTGCGCGGATCGTGGCCGATAGCGATGAACAGGCCCGTCGCGTCCAGGTCCCGGGTCGTGCCGGTGAAAGTGTCGCGGAGCACGACCCCGGCGAGCATGCCGTTCTCTTCCTTGATCTCGGCGATCTCACTGTCGAAGGCGAAGGAGATCTTGTCGTCGGCGAACGCGCGGTTCTGCATGACCTGGGAGGCCCGCAGGGATGAGCGTCGATGGACGACGGTCACCGACTTAGCGAAGCGGGTGAGGAAGGTGGCCTCTTCCATCGCCGTGTCGCCGCCACCGACCACGACGATGTCCCGGTCACGGAAGAAGAAGCCGTCACAGGTCGCGCACCAGGAGACGCCACGGCCCGAGAGCGCTTCCTCGTTCGGCAGGCCGAGCTTGCGGTAGCCGGAGCCGGTCGACACGATCACGACCTTCGCGCGGTGGACGGTGCCCTCGCTGTCGGTGAGCTCCTTGACGTCACCGGCCAGGTCGACGGAGACGATGTCGTCGTCGATCATCTTGGCTCCGAAGCGCTCAGCCTGGGCCCGCATGTTTTCCATGAGGACCGGCCCGTCGATTCCCTGCGGAAAGCCGGGGAAGTTCTCCACCTCGGTGGTGGTCGTGAGCGCACCCCCGACGAAGATCGAGCTGCCGAAGACGACGGGCTTCAGCTGGGCGCGCGCGGCGTACAGGGCGGCGGTGTAGCCGGATGGGCCGGAGCCGATGATGATGACGTTGTGTATGTCGGTGCTCATGCCGTCTTCTCCGGGGCGATCTCGGCGATCAGGCCCTCGACCATGACCTTGATCTCGTCACGGATCGGCCGCACCGCCGCCACGCCCTGACCTGCCGGGTCTTCCAGCTTCCAGTCCAGGTAGCGCTTACCGGGGAAGACGGGGCAGGTGTCGCCGCAGCCCATCGTGATGCAGACGTCGGACTCCTTCACCGCGTCGACGGTGAGGATCTTCGGGGTCTCGGCGGAGATGTCGATGCCGACCTCGGCCATCGCCTCGACGGCGGCCGGGTTCACCGCGTCGCCCGGGTTGGATCCTGCGGAGCGGACCTCGACACGGTCACCGGCCAGGTGGGTCAGCCACGCGGCGGCCATCTGGGAACGGCCGGCGTTGTGGACACAGACGAACAGCACAGAGGGCTTCTCGGACATCAGGAGGTCTCTCTCGTCTCACGATCAATTCAGGCACAAGTGACATCAGCACCCGGTGGCATCAGCGGCCACTGATGTGAGAGTATCAGCACATGATGACGTCAGTCGACACTGAACTGATCAGGGTGCTGGGCGATCCGCTCCGCTTCCAGATCGTGACCCTGCTCGCCCGCGAGACGCTGTGCGCCAGCCACCTGGTAGAGGAGACCGGCGCCCGGCAGACCAACCTCTCGAACCATCTGAAGGTGCTGCGGGAGGCGGGTGTGGTGGAGACCGAGCCGTGTGGCCGCTTCACGTACTACAAGCTCCGCCCCGACGTCATCGCCCAGCTCGCCGGCCAGTTCGCCGACCTGGCCGAATCCGCCCGCAACGCCGCCGAGAACAAGAGGGCCTGTCCGTGACCCCCACGCAAACACCCGAGACGATGACCGAGGACTCCTCGGTCGTTCAGAAGCTGTCGACCCTGGATCGCTTCCTTGCCGTCTGGATTCTCCTGGCCATGGCCCTCGGCCTCGGCCTCGGCCGCCTGATCCCCGGCCTGAACGACGCACTGGCAAAGGTGGAGATCGGCGGCATCTCACTGCCGATCGCCGTGGGCCTGCTGATCATGATGTACCCGGTCCTGGCCAAGGTCCGCTACGACAAGCTCGACGCGGTCACCGGCGACCGCAAGCTGATGGCCTCCTCGCTGGTCATCAACTGGATCATCGGCCCGGCCGTCATGTTCGCCCTCGCCTGGATCTTCCTGCCGGACCTTCCCGAGTACCGCACCGGACTCATCATCGTCGGCCTGGCCCGCTGCATCGCGATGGTCATCATCTGGAACGACCTGGCCTGCGGCGACCGCGAGGCCGCCGCCGTCCTGGTGGCGCTGAACTCGGTCTTCCAGGTCATCGCGTTCAGTCTGCTCGGGTGGCTCTACCTCGACCTGCTGCCCGGCTGGCTCGGCCTGGGCGAAGGCGAGACGCTCGACATCTCCATGTGGAAGATCGCCCTGAACGTCGTCATCTTCCTCGGCGTACCCCTGCTCGCCGGCTTCCTCACCCGCCGCCTGGGCGAGAAGAAGATGGGCCGCGAATCCTACGAGGCGAAGTTCCTGCCGAAGATCGGCCCCTGGGCCCTGTACGGCCTGCTCTTCACGATCGTCATCCTCTTCGCCCTCCAGGGAAAGACGATCACCTCGCAGCCGCTCGACGTCGTCCGCATCGCGCTCCCGCTGCTGGTCTACTTCGCGATCATGTTCTTCGGCAGCTTCCTGCTCGGCAAGGCCATCGGCCTGGCCTACGACCGCACCGCCACCCTCGCCTTCACAGCGGCCGGAAACAACTTCGAGCTGGCCATCGCGGTCGCCATCGCCACCTTCGGCGTCACGTCGGGCCAGGCGCTCTCCGGTGTCGTCGGCCCGCTGATCGAGGTCCCGGTCCTGATCGCCCTCGTCTACGTGGCCCTGGCCTGGCGTAAGAAGTTTGCCCCCTCCGCAATCGCCACCAGCACTACGCAGCGCTGATGCACAGCCTCGGCTCCCGCCCTCACCCCGCCTACGCCCCGGCCCGTGTCATCATCCGGCTGACGGTGGAAGCGACGCTGCGCAGGGATGTGGCGGGAACCGAGGCGCCCGGCTTCCGTACGGTGGTGGCCTGGTGACGCGAGCGGTGGATGTAGTGGTGATCGGCGGCGGCCAAGCAGGGCTCGCCGCCGGTTACTACCTGCGCCGTCAGAACCTCGACTTCGTCATCCTCGACGCCCAGCCCACACCGGGCGGCGCGTGGCAGCACACATGGGACTCCCTCCGCCTGTTCTCCCCGGCCGCGTACTCCTCCCTCCCGGGCTGGCTGATGCCCGCCCAGGACGGAGCGGAGTACCCGGACTCGGATCACGTCGTCCAGTACCTGTCCGCGTACGAACAGCGCTACAGCCTGCCCATCCAGCGGCCGGTCCGAGTGCAGGCTGTGCACCGTGCCGGTGAGTGGTTGCGGGTCGAGACGGACACGGATGTCTGGTCCGCCCGCGCCGTCGTCTCAGCGACCGGGACCTGGCGGCGGCCGTTTCTCCCCGGAGTCCCCGGTCGCGAAGCGTTTGGCGGCCGTCAGCTGCACACCGTGCAGTACCGCAACCCTGGCGAGTTCACGGGGCAACGGGTCATCGTGGTCGGTGGCGGCAACTCCGGCGCGCAGATCGCCGCCGACCTCGCGCCGCACACGGACCTGACCTGGGTCACTCAACGGCCTGCGCGCTTCCTCGCCAACGACATCGACGGCCGCGCTCTCTTCGACGCCGCCACCGCCCGCCGCCGCGCCTTGGACACCGGGGACACGGACACTGGGGGCGTCGCCTCGCTGGGCGACATCGTCGCCGTCGCACCGGTCCGCGCCGCACGTGATGCCGGCCTCCTCAAGGCCCAGCCCATGTTCGCCCGCCTCACCGAGGACGGTGCGGAGTGGGCGGACGGAACGAGAGCGGAAGCCGCAGCGGTCATCTGGTGCACAGGCTTCCGGCCCGCCCTGTCGCACCTCGCTCCGCTCGGCCTGCGCGGCGATGGTGGCCACATCGCCACCGACGGCACCCGGTCTGTGAACGAATCTCGCGTGCATCTCCTCGGCTACGGCGATTGGACGGGGCCCGCCTCGGCCACGTTGATCGGGGTCGGGCGCCCCGCGCGGGACGCTGTCCGCGAGATCGCCGATCTGCTGGCCTGATGCGTCCTCGTTAGCGGGTCGACAGGGCGGTCGGGCGGCGGCAGTCAGCAGTTGCCCCATGGCCGCAAGGACAGAGGGCTCCACGCGGTAGTAGACCCACGTCCCGCGCCGCTCGGAGGTGAGCAGGCCCGCCTCCCGCAGCTTCTTCAGATGATGGGAGACCGTCGGCTGGGAAACGCCGACATCGGAGATATCGCACACGCACGCCTCGCCGCCCTCGTGCGAGGCGACCGCGGAGAAGAGGCGTAGGCGGACCGGGTCACCGAGCGCTTTGAACATCTTTGCCGTCCGCTCGGCCTCCTCCGCGCTCAGCGGCCGTTCGGTCAGCGGCGGGCAGCACGGCACGACTACCGGCTCCAGCACAGGCAATGACCTGGTATTCGACATACGCCTATGTTGACACACATCGAATCAGCGGGCGAGGGGATGGCAGGCCGTACCCACTGCAAGACGGTCAGGGACGGGAGCGAGTCAGAGGCGCCTCGCCCGTAACTCGCTCCCGGTTTCGCGGCCAGCGCCTCAGAGGCCGACAACGGCCGGTGCCTTGCGGATATGAGCGACCAGGGGAGGAACGACGTAGTCGGCGTCGATACCCACACCGCGCAGGGTGTTGGAGGCGAAGAACCGCTGAAATTCGAGACCCAGGTAAACCAGGCCTGGATCGGTCAGGGACAACCCGCCGCTGTGCAGCGGCATGCCGTTGGCGTCCAGGGCGCCAAGCGGCTTCAGGTAGTCCAGGCTGGGCCGGTATCCCGTGGCCAGCAGGACGATGTCGGTCTTCTCCCGGCTGCCATCGGCCCATACGACCGCATCGCCTTCGAGGGCAGTGAACATCGCACGCCTGGCCAGACGGCCGCTCTCCAGAGCCTTCCGGTAGCGACCGCTGTCCAGGACGAGGGTGCCGCCGACGTAGTGGATCAGCCAGGCCGGCGGCAGCTGGTCGAATCCGGTGGACGTCAGCCAGTGGTGCACGTCCCGGCCCTCCCGTATCTGCGAGAGGAACTGCACGGGGTTGCGACTGGCGAGCGCCACCTCAGCCACCTTTGCGAGTTCGTAGCCGACCTGGACAGCCGTATTACCGCCCCCCACGACAACGACCTTCTTGCCCACATACGGCGCGGGGCTGCGGTAATCGGCAGCGTGCACCACCTCACCAGTGAAGCCTTCCTGACCAGGCAGGGCCGGCCGCAACGGGTTGCCGAAAGCGCCCGTGGCCGCGACGATCCCGGCCGCCCCCACGCTCTGACCGTCGGCGGTAGCCACGGTGAACCCGTCTCCGTCCCGCTCGACGCTGACGACGCAAGAGCGCGTACGGACTTCGACTTCCAGGCGGTCCGCGTAGCGGCTCAGGTAGTCGACGACCTCATCCCGGTGCGGATAGCGGTCTCCATCTCCGCCGAACGCCAGGCCCGGCAGGGCACTGAATCGCGCCGGGGAGAACAGCGCGAGGCTGTCGTAATACCGCGACCATGAACCGGCCGCGCGGTCCGAGGCTTCCAGAACGACCGGCCGAAGCCCCTCCCGCACCAGCGCTTCAGCAGCAGCAAGGCCGGACTGCCCTCCACCGATCACCACAACATCGAATTGCTCCATCACGCGCTCACACCATTCCAGGTTCGACGAATGTCTATGTTGACGTCTATCAATACAGGTGGCATGCTGGCGGTGCAAGCCATCGACGGACGTCGAAACAATCTGGGGAGTCACCGTGAACGCGCCCACCACCGCCCTGCCCACCGTGGTGATCGGAGCCGGCCCCACTGGCCTGGCTGCTGCCGCCCACCTCGCCGGGCACGGCATGGAAACCCTGGTCCTGGAAGCCGGCCCCGCGGCTGGCAGCGCGGTGCGCGAGTGGGGGCATGTGCGGCTGTTCTCGACGTGGTCCGAGGTCGTGGACCCGGCCGCCGAGAAGCTCCTGTCCCCCACCGGATGGACGGCACCCGACGGTGCCACCTACCCCTCCGGCGCGGACTGGGCGGAGAAGTACCTCCAGCCGCTCGCCGACGTTCTCGGTGACAAGGTCCGCTACGGCGCCACCGTCACCGGCGTCTCCCGCCTCGGTCGCGACCGCATCGTCGACGCCGACCGCGAGCAGCAGCCCTTCACCGTGCGCATCAAGAACGCAGACGGCACGGAGGAGCGGATTCTCGCCAGGGCCGTGATCGACGCCTCCGGCACCTGGTCCACCCCCAGCCCCATCGGCGCCGACGGACTTCCCGCCCTCGGTGAGCACGCAGCCTCGGCCCGGATCTCCTACCGCATCCCCGACCTCAAGGACCCTGCCGTCCGCGCCCGGTACGCCGGAAAGCGCACAGCAGTCATCGGTTCCGGCGCCTCCGCCTTCACCGCGCTCGCCACGCTCGCCGACGTCGCGAAGGACGAGCCCGGCACCCACTCCGTCTGGATCCTGCGCCGCGGCATCAGCGGCTCCACCTTCGGCGGCGGCAGCGCCGACCAGCTCCCCGCCCGCGGCGCCCTGGGTCTGGCGGCAAAGGCTGCCGTCGACAACGGGTATGCCGATGCCGTCACCGGCTTCCGTACCGAAGTCATCGAGCGCGGTGGCGACGAGCGCCTGACCCTGGTGGCCGAGGACGGGCGACGGCTCGACCCGGTGGACGAAGTCATCGTCCTGACCGGTCTGCGCCCCGACCTGTCGTTCGTGTCGGAACTCCGCCTCGGTCTGGACGAGCGCCTTCAGGCCCCGGTCGAGCTGGCTCCGCTGATTGACCCCAACCAGCACTCCTGCGGCACCGTCTACCCCCATGGCCACCGCGAACTCTCCCACCCCGAACAGGGCATCTATCTCGTCGGCATGAAGGCCTACGGCCGCGCCCCCACCTTCCTCGCCATGACCGGCTACGAGCAGGTCCGCTCCATCACCGCCGCCTTGGCCGGTGACGTGGAATCCGCCGACCGCGTCGAGCTCACCCTCCCCGAGACCGGGGTCTGCGGCGGCGCCGGGCTCTTCGACGATCCTTCTGCGGGAGAGGCTGACGGCGGCGGTTGCTGCGCTCCGGCGCCCGCCCTGGTCCAGATCGGTGCTGCTGCACCCGCTTCCACTGCAGCGACCGACGAGCCCGCGTCGTCCGGTGGCTGCTGCGCGTGACCGAGATCGACGCCCGCGGGGCCGCGACCGGAACTGGGGACCGGTCGCGGCCCCGTGCCGTACTCCCGGCCCTGTGCGCCACACAGATCACCAGCTGGGGCATCGTCTTCTACGCCTTCCCTGTTCTCAACCCGCAGATCACGTCAGCCACCGGCTGGTCGGCCGGGGCAACCACGGCCGCGTTCTCCTTCGCCCTGCTCATCTCCGCGTTCGCCGGAATACGAGTGGGCCGGATCATCGATCACCGCGGCCCCCGGACCGTCATGACGGCCGGATCCGTACTCGGCGTGCTGAGCATCCTCGTCGTCGCCGCAGCCCCGAATCTGCCGGTCTTCTTCACCGGCTGGATGCTGGCGGGCTTCGCAATGGCGGCCACCTTCTACCAGCCCGCCTTCGCAGCCGTCACCCGCTGGTGGGCCCCCGACCACGTACGCGCACTGACCATCGTGACCCTCGCCGGCGGACTGGCCTCCACCCTCTTCGCGCCCCTCACCGCGGCCCTGGCCGACCACCTCTCCTGGCGAATGACTTATGCGGTACTCGCCGTCATCCTCGCCGCCGTCACGATCCCCGCCCATGCGCTGGCACTCCGAGCTCACTGGCCCCCAGCACTACCGCCCGCAAAAGCCCACGCCGGCCAGTCCGCGAAGGCGGCTTCCCGCAGCCGCCCCTTCCGCATGCTCGCGGTTGCGCTCACCCTCTCCTCATTCACCGTCTCGGCCGTGGTCGTCGCTCTGGTCCCTCTTCTCCTGGAACGCGGCTACTCCACCAGCGAGGCAGCGTGGGCACTCGGACTGGGTGGCGCCGGACAGACCCTCGGACGCACCCTGTACGCGGCTCTCGCCCGCCGCACCGGCGTCACCGCCCGCACGACCACTCTGATTGCTCTCGGCGGCCTCACCACTGCGGCCCTCGCGATCGCCCCCGGCCCGTACGCCCTGCTGATCACTCTCTCGATCGTCGCAGGGATGGTCCGCGGCAACCTCACCCTGCTCCAGGCCACCGCGATCACCGACCGCTGGGGCACCACCCACTACGGCCGTCTGTCGGGACTCCTCGCGGCTCCGACCACCACCGCCTCCGCGCTCGCCCCCTTCGCAGGAGCCGCTCTGGCCATTCCACTGGGCGGCTACCCGC
Source organism: Streptomyces sp. SM10 (assembly GCF_002910915.1). Taxonomy (GTDB): domain Bacteria; phylum Actinomycetota; class Actinomycetes; order Streptomycetales; family Streptomycetaceae; genus Streptomyces. The sequence continues at coordinate 29,890 of NZ_NEUF01000134.1, forward strand.
AATTGTTCGGCGCACTGGCAGTCGTTTCCGCACTTGCCTCGGTGACCGCACTGCGTGCTGCACCGCGCACGAACGCCCTTCACCGATAACGGGGTGACGCCCCGCTGTTTACGACAGCCACCGTGACGCGAGGCCCTACTTCGGGACCATCGGCAGAGACGACGCTTGCTTTCTGCCCTGCTGCCCTGCACGGTCAGCAGTGCGGCCAGGCGGACGGTGCCATGGAGAGTGCCATTGGGCAGGTCCGATCCCCGCAACCGCGGGACCGTAGATTTCGCGGACACTCACGCCCTGGCATCCGCAGGTCACTTGACGCTACGCAGCGGCCTGGGCTGCCTGCGGTCGAGCGCCCAAGGTCTGGCCCAATGCCCGTTCGATCGAGACCAAGATGACGACCCGCTCAGGGTCCGGGGCCGGCGTACGGCCATATCGCTTTCCGTAACGGGCAACCGCGTCTTCGACCACATCGTCGTCGGTACACACCTCCGCCACCCCTTCGAGGGTGGCCCACCGGCCTCCGTCTACCTGACACAGGGCCACGTGGGCTTCGCCACCACCCGCGAGAATGTTGGCCACTTTACGACTCGATTTGCGGGTGATAACTCGGGCCACTCCAGCGTCGACATCAAGTGTCACACCGACGGGCACGAGATGCGGTCGCCCATTGGGCCGCAGCGTGGTCAATGTGCACAGGTGGTACTCATTCCAGAACTCCAGGTAACTATCCGGCTGGGTGGATATCGCGTTCGACATGGCTGAAAGCGTAAACGCCTCAGTTGCCCGAACTGCCCCAGGGTGACCGCCGCCACGCCCCTCCCCGTCAGCCATTTTGTCCATTTCGCTGTTGTTTGCGCGCCTCTTCGCCCGACCTGAAGTCTCAGCTTGATAACGGAGTTACCTATCGACTCGCAAAAGTTGATTCGTTCACGCCAGACCCTAAAGACGCAGTTCAGAGGATCGTACGGGATTAAACAAGGTTGTTATACGTCACTTTGACCGATCGAAGTTACCTGCCATCTACACGAATCGATCATGTTCTTCAGGCCATGTCTTGTCTGAAGCGTCACGTACTGTCCAAAGAGGTTCCCGGGAGCTCCACGGGGCAACCCCGCTCGGGATGTCAGCGCGTATTCGCGTACGTGACGTCCGAGCACGGTGGGAAGCCCTGGATGCCCTGGCATCCCTTCCCCTGCGAGGGGGTTTGGTGGGGCGCAGGAGCACCGACTGCGGTCGGTTCCGGCGCCGGGAGCCGGTCGTCATCGACATGGGCGCGGTGGCGCCCGGCTCGGGGGAGCCATCAGAGCCGGTTGGAGGTATTACTCAGTGTTGTCGGATAAGAGTGGTCGAGACACGTCGGAGCCCAAGGTTCCCGCTCAGGACGGAGTCAACCGCCGTCGCCTTGGGCGCTGGCGTACAGCCACAGCCCGGACAGTGGAAAAGGATCTGCACCGTCTGATTCGGCGGGAGCTGCAAGACCTCGGGGTAACTCCCCCGCTCGACGTTCACGACCTTTGCGAGAAGCTGAGCCGACGGCGCGGGCGCCCGCTGTTTCTGCGTGCAGCCCCACATGCCCAAGCCCGGACCCTCGGGCATGTGGGCGGAGTACGACACCTACGACGTGATCCTGTACCAGCAGGAGACGACCGAGCTGCACCAGGATGGGATCATCCTGCACGAGGTCGGACACATCCTCGTGGCAGAGAACGAGAAGGCAGCCGAGGTCTCCGCCCGCGAGGTGGAGACGGATACACCGGATTCTGCCCCTGACGAAGACGCGGCGGCCGTCGACGTGGAGGGCTGGGCCACCCTGCTGCCGGTCTTCGGGACCGAGGCGGTCAAGCGTGTCGCCCAGCGTTGCTCGTACGACGACGGCGAGGAGTGCTCCGTCGAACTCGTGGCGACCATCATCCTGGAGTGGTCGGCCCTGCTCGCAAACTCCACTCCTCCGGCTGATGATCCCGCCCTGCGCCGGGTCGAGGCCGCTCTTGGCGACCGGCGGGGATGGCTGTAACTCGTGGAACTCCTGCTCCTGGGGCTCCTGGCCGCACTGGTCTGGAAGCTCTACCAGTGGAAGCGAAGCCCGCATGACGCACCTCTTCGCTCGGTCACCCTCTGCCTGCTCTGCGCTGCGCTCTCGTATCCCGTAGCGATGCCCGGCGGCGCGTCCGGAGTCGACACCGTCGCCGGCCACGGGACGGCGAAGCTGATCCAGAACGTGCTGTTGCTCCTGACGGTCTACTTCCTCATGTGCTTCTACCTCCACTCCGCCGCTGACGAAGAAGCGGGGCGTCGGCGGGCGCGCACGGAAGCCGTGCTCGTCGTGGTCGTCGCAGTCGCGATCACCGTGGCTGCGGTATCGGTGCCGCACGAGGTCTTCGCCGGCAGCTTCAGCACAGCCGACATGACGATTTTCCAGATCGCCTTCTTCTACGGCGGCGCTGGCCTCTACCTCATGTATGCCCTCGGCATGGCATTTCGGTGGACTCGCCGATACGCCCGCATGTCCCGGCGTCCGCACTCCACCGGGCTCTGGATGACCGCCGTCGGCCTGGGAGCGATGGCCGTAGCATGCGCGATTCGAGCCGTCATTGTCGCCGTTCGCTCAGCAGACGTAGACGTGCCACATCCCCTCATGGCGGCCGTGGCCTTCCTCTTGGTCGCATCAATCCTGCTGTTCGCCGCAGGTGTCACCTACTCCGGAGCCCGAGCGCGAATCTCCTCCCTACGGCTCTGGCTTCAACACCGTCGTCATCACCGTCGCCTCTCGCCTCTGTGGGAGTTGTTGGCGGAGGCGTATCCGGACAACGTGCTGAGGCCGGCATCCTCTGCCGCGCTGGACCGATGGCGGGCCCGTGGCGTGCACCGGCGCTATCACCGCCGCATCGTGGAGTGCCGCGACGGCCTGGTGGACATCAGCCCGTACCTGCTGGACGAGGGTGACGACAGCACAATCCTCAACATCGACTCCGCCGAGCTCGCCGCCCGGCTCCTCCGGGCCTCCGCTCGGATCGAGAAGGGGGCCCCTGCGCCCCGCCGCGCGGTCCCGCTCGCGATGGCGCTGGGGAGCGACCGCGAGTCGGATGTGAAACAACTGATTGCGGTATCCGACGAACTGCGCGCAGCCGCATGACCTCGCAAGATCAAGGAGTCACGATGCTGATTACCGGTGGACGAGTGCTCGTCGACTCGGGGACCTACTTGGAAGACGGGGCCGTTCTCATTGAGGGCGACTCGATCTCTGCCGTCGGGCCGCGCAAGGAGATCGAGGAGCGGGCCGGGGCCGACGTGCCTCGATTCGAGTTCGGCGGAACCGTGCTGCCGGGACTCATCGACGCTCACGTTCATTTGGCCTTCGATGGCGGGCCGGACCCGGTGACCACCCTCCAGGGCTCGACGGATGAAGCCCTGTTCGAGGACATGCGGCGGCGCAGCGAACAGCTCCTGCGCAGTGGCGTTACCACCGTCCGCGATCTCGGCGACCGCGGCGGACTGGCGCTTCGTCTGGCGGCGGAAATCAGCGATCGGCGTACACCAGGACCGAGGATCGTCTCCGCGGGCACCCCGGCCACCACCGTGGGCGGACACTGCCACTTCCTCGGCGGCGAAGTCTCCGGCGAAACCGAGATCCGCGAGCTCGTACGGCGCAACCTCGCGGCCGGGGCAGGCGTCATCAAGGCGATGGTCACCGGCGGCGGTCTCACGAAGGACGGCCCCAGGAGCCATCAGTCACAGTTCACGGCGGAGGAACTGGCCGCCCTGGTGGAGGAAGCCCACAAAGCGGGCGTGCCTGTCGCGGCCCATGCGCACGGTGCCGACGGCATCGCCTCAGCCGTAGAGGCCGGCGTCGACACCATCGAGCACTGCACTTGGATGTCGAGCGATGGCCTGGACTTCCGGCCCGACGTGGTTCAGCAGATCATCGCGAAGGACATCACCGTTTGCCCGGCCGTAAGCCCGCACTGGCAGATGCTCCCGCGCTTCTTCGGCGAGGAGCGCGCCAACGCGATGTTCGACCTGGTGCGACAGATGGCCGACGCCGGAGTCCGCCTGATCGCGGGGACAGATGCAGGCGTGCAGCGTGCGGGCTTCGACGGGCTTGCTCAGGCCCTGTCGTTCTACTCGCACCTGGGGTTGTCGAACGCCTCGATCATCGACATGGCGACGTCGCAAGCAGCTACTGCCCTGGGCCTGGGCGAGATCACGGGGAAGGTCGCTCCCGGCTTCCTAGCGGATCTCCTCCTGGTGGACGGTGACCCGCTCGCGGATCTCTCCGCACTGAGCGGAGTCCAAACCGTGTTCGCCTCCGGCGTGCGCCACGAACCGAACAGCACGGGACAGTAAGAACCTCACTCTGGTGCCCTGTTTCCTGATCCTCTCGGGTCCGTGGAACAGGGCACCAGTGCCGCTTCAGGAACAATTGGTGATTCGATGCGCATTAGGGCGGCTTGTAACGTAGACGGCATGCCTGTGGATATTCGTACTGTATTGCGTAAGCAGGAGGATGAGCTGCGGCGATTTCGCCGGAACCTGTTCTCTACCGAGCCGGCTGATAGCGGCCTGGCCTCTGTACTGCCCAAGGGCGTGCTGGAGCACTTGCGGGCGGAGGGAAAGACGGTGCCGCACCGCTTCGGACCGGTGCGCTCGGTGACCGACCGGCATGCTGTCCTCACCATCGTCGGGGACATCATCGACCAAGCCGTACTCCTGGACCGTCCTGGTCGGGAAGGGGCTGTGCTGACACTGTCGGTCGCCGCGCGGCACAAGCAGCTCGGCACTCGCCAGGCAGTTGACCCGGGGGAGGCGCGGGCCTGGGTGGAAGCGATCGTGGGCCCCAAGTGGCTGCCGCACTTCTACTCTGCTGGGGCCCTGAGCGGCTCCGCTGCGGGCGAGACTTCGCCGTCGAGGCCGTTGACGACGCAGTACTTCTACCTGTTCCTCGGCGCGGACGGTGTCCCGCACGGTGAGCCAGAACATCAGCTCGGCGTGCAGTTGACCCCGCTCACCCGTACGCCCTGACGATCACCAGAGGCCAGGGCGTACGTCGCCTGGTGCGGCACTAGTTGTTGGGGCTTGGACCGGTCTTCTTGTCCAGCACGTTGGCAACGTCGTTCAGGATCGAGAGGACATCGGCCGGCAAGCCCTCGTCGCCCATCCCGCGGGCTCGGATTGTGCCCACCTTGCCCTGCTTGGCCGCCGACATGAGGCGGAGTCCTTCGTAGACCTGCCGGGCCACGGACTCGTTCGGCTCGAAGTACAGCTTGGAGACGTCGAAGAAGTTGGCCAGACCTTCGAGGACCACGGGCACCGGTGCGTCGTCTCCACCCGTCCGCAGGGCCTCGATGTCCTCGGCCGATGTGACCTGGGAGCCCGCGTAGGCGTTCACCGAGTCCGCAATCTCCTGATCCCCCGGAGCGGTTCTGCCCGGGTAGGAGCGCTCCAGCAGGAGAGTGATCTTCTCTGCCAGCGTCTCCGGCACCTTCTCGGCCTCGGCGGCGTCCTCGTCAGCCTCTCCGAAAGACCGGTCCTGGGCGCGCTTAAGCTCGTCCTCGGTCACCCCATATGCAGCCGCCAGGAGAGGGACGTACCGATCCTTGAGCCGTCGGACGCCCTGCTCAGCTCCAGCCACCGGCCCATCGCTCTTGGTTCCGATGACCGTCCGCGTCTCGTACCGGTAGAGGCCGGCGTCGCACCGCAGGTCGGTCAGATCGGGCAAGCCCTTGCGCGGGAACAAGTCGTCCAAATCCTGGTTCAGCACCCGGGCGAGAGCAGGCAGCTTCTCTTGATCAGGTGTCGTCGCTCCCGACTCCCACCCCGCCACGGTCGAGTCCGCAGCGCCGAGGGCGGAGGCCACGTCAGCCTGAGAGACGTCCGCGGCCCGACGTACCGAACGCACACGTGCGGACATGTACGGCAACCTGCGCCCGTCACAGGTCATGGGGGCAGCAGAACACGAGCTGCAACGGCTCAGCCGGGTTCAGTACCTGCTCCTCGATGACCTCGGCACGGCGAAGACCTCGGAATGGACCGAAGAGGTCACGTACCGGCTGATCAACTTCAGGTACAACCACTGCTTGCCGACGATCATCACGTCCAACCTTCCGGCCCGTGATGAGAACGGCCCGGACCTGAGCGACTTCGTCGGTGCCCGCGTGGCGAGCCGTCTGGCCGAGATGGTCACGACCCTCGTGCCGATGATCGGCGCCGATCGGCGCCGTGGTGGGAGGGCGGCGTAATGCCCGTCCGCCTCCGCGGAGCGTCCCGCGACGCCGCAGCGCTGTCCACAGCCTGTGCCTACGTCGGTCCTCGCAGCCGGTACGCGAACCCCTTCACAGCCGGGGTGCGGTCCCCGCTAGGCCCTCCGATGGACGCTGCGGAGTCGGTGGACCTCTTCGCCGCCACGCTCCGGGGCCCGGTCGGACGTCACTACGCCGCTCGCTTCGCCCAAGTCCTGCGCGGGCTCGACCTGATGTGCACATGCCCCCTTGGCGCTCCGTGCCACGCGGACGTCCTCCTCCGCCTCGCCAATGAGCCCGGCGGCAGCACCGCACCCTGCACTACCGATCTTCTGGAAGGCCCCTGATGAGTCACCCGATCATGTTCGCTGCGGCCAAGCACCTCACCACCGCAGAGAAGCGGCGCAAGACCGCTCGGGAGGCCGCGTTCCTCACCTGGGGTCCGAGGTCGATCACCGCAGCGTCCAAGTACGCACGCACCCTCCTGGGGGACGCCGCAGTCACGCTCGACTGGGAGGTACTGGGGCTTCTCAGCTTCGAGGAACACCTGCAAGCCTTCGCGTCGCTCGACACGACCGGAGGCCAGCACCTGGAGCTTTACTACACCGATCAGGGCGGCACGGAACGAATCTCGCTGCGGCTGTCGTGCGTGAGCTGCCCGAGTCAGCATGTGCACGAGGTCACGTCCTTGGAACAGCTCGGACAGCTCCTCTCGCAGACCCCTGCCTGGCAGGACATCAGCCCGCGCGACGGGGGCAACCTCTGATGTCACACGCGCACATAGACACGGCGGCGGGAACCGAACAGCAGGAGAGCTACAGCCTGCGCGGAATGACGGCCTGGGACCGCAGTGCGATCATTCTGCTCGGCGCGGCCGGCTTCGCCTTCTCGTACGACGCACTGCGTCAGATCGCCCTCGCGATCCACGCCAGGGAGACCTTGTCCTACCTCTTCCCGGTGTTCATCGACGGGTTCATTGCCTACGGCGTGCGGGCGATCGTGCTCCTTCGGCACCAGCGGTTCGCCGCACGGTTCTACGCCTGGTTCTTGTTCCTCGCGGCGACTGGGGCGAGCCTGGGCGCGAACGCTCTGCACGCCATCACGTTGAACGATTCTCCGCAGGCCGGACGGTCCGCGCTGCACCTTACGGACAGCGTCGTCGGTGTGCTGTCGATGCTCGCGCCCCTCGCACTGGCCGGATCGGTCCACCTCTACATCCTGATGGCGCGGACGGCTGAGCGAGCGGTCCCGGACCGGGCTGACACGGGTCCCGGACCGGTCCGCGAGGAGTCTCCGACGCTCGAACGCGTCACGCTCCAGCAGGGTCCTCGTCCGCTGGAAGCACCGGCACCGATGCCTCCGCGGCGGTTGACGAGCGGTCCGTCCGCGCCGCAGGATGCCGCTGCAGTAACCGTTGACCTGCGGAAAGCCGAGCCCCTGCCCGACGTGGAACCACGTACGGAGGACGCTGCGGCTCACCCGTCCGCGGGAGCGGACGGAGAGGAGACGGAGGGTAAGAGCGCGGACGGACCGGGCGGCGGACCTGCGGACCACGCGCCGACCACAGCAGTGCCGGAGAGCACGAAATCCTCCGGCCCCACGGCGGTCCGGACCCCTACGGACGGCGAAAAGCCGTCCGTCCCGGACGACTCTGAATGCCCCCAGGACCGGGAGGCGGACGACGACTGGTTGGCAGAGCTGCTGCCGATCGCGCGGACCGCTACCGAGCGGGCCGGACGGACCAGTCGTGAGGTTGTAGGGGACGCCGTCCGCAAGCACCAGGCGATCAGCAACGACCGTCTTGGTGTGCTGCTGGCCCGGCTGAAGGAAGAGGACGACGAGGCAACGAGGACACCCGCCGCTGCCTCCACCGCCCTCTGGTGATCTCATCTCATGACGGGCCCGGGGCCTGCGTGGCTCGCGCCGTGCATGCCCCGGCCGGTCAGCTTGATCAGGAAGGAACGACGATGTGGTCTCGCCGACGCGACCGGGCGGAGGACGCCGTCCGCGCCGATGCCCTACAGGCAGCGTCCGCCCTCACGGTTCACCTCCAGGGCGGCGGCGATCTTGTGCCGGTCCAAGCGGACGGCGTTGCACTTGCGGCCGGTGAAGTCGCCTTCGCGGACGTGGCGTGCTCCGCCGCCCGCTTCTACGGGACAGAGGTCGACCACCCGACCTCGGCCAGCGGGTATTTCGAGGATCACCCGACCTTCGGCCGGCGGTGGGTGAGCAACGGGCGACTCGACGCCCGTCGGCGCCAAGAAGCGGAGGATGCCGCTCTTCCGCAGTGGCGCGATCACACCGCCGCCCACGTGGTGCTCACCTCAACCGGGGTACGGCTACTGCCGCTGAGGGCTCGTGAGTGGATGCCGTTCGACCACGCCCTTCTGACCGGGGTCGCTGCTGAGCCGTCCGCCGTCGTCCTCTCGTACAGCACGTGCGCACCCCTGCTCCTTTCCGGCCCGGCCGCGCCGTGGCTCGGCGTGGCGATCGAGCACCTGCGCCACGGGGGCGCATAAGAAGCCCGCAAAGCCTCCCCCCGAGCGAAAGCCGGAACTTAATTCCTGGAATTAAGTTCCGGCTTTTTTCGTGATTCGAGTTGTCCGCGAACCCCTGCAAGGATTCAGGCACGGCCAACGCCACAAGGCGTTTTCCGGCTGTAGAGATCTGCTCACGGTCTCGCCCGAATTACGGAAGGGGCTGATGGCCTTGATATGAGTAACGCGCCCGCCAGCTCAACCGTCTCGCAGATGCGAAACAAGATCGAACTCTTCCGCAGATGAGACAGGCAGATAGAGCTATACGCTCCGGCCTGCTTTGCGCTTTCCCCGGCACTCGCCGGTAAATCCCGCAGAAGGAATCCCCCTCCTTCCTGCGAAGGAGCGGCGCGGCCCCCAGCCCCCCGCGGGACCGCGCCGCTCGCAGGGCTTGCGCAAGTTCCCGGGATCGCCCAACTGGCGTGAGGATGCCGCGGGTTGGGGTGGACGACAGAGCGGACACGGGATCCGTGATCATTCAGGTGTCTAAGCCAAGTGATCAAAAGGGTTCCCGTGTCCGCTGTCTCATCTTCCCCGATCCCTGCCGTGTTGGCCAAGTTGGGGCCGCTCAATCCGGACGACATGCCTGACCTGCGATTCTTCCTGGAGGCGGTGCCCGATCCGCGCTCCCGGCGGGGCCGCTGGTACTCGCTGACCTCGATCCTGCTGGTCTGCGCGGCCGCCGTGGTCTCGGGAGCCCGGACCATCGACGAACTCGCCGAGTGGGGCGCCCGCGCCGACGCAGGGCTGCTCGCCGCGCTCGGCGTGCGCCGTCACCTGCTGTGCTGGCGGCATGCGCCGTCCAGGTCGGCGATCGGGAGGGTCCTCGAGCGTCTCGACACCGACGCACTCGATGCGGCCGTGGGCGCCTGGTTGGCTCACCGCCACAGGGCCGCAGCCCCGGGCAGGCGACGGGTGATCGCCGTGGACGGCAAGGCGCTGCGGGGCTCCGCCCGCCTAAACCAGACCCGCCGGCATCTGCTGTCCGCCGTCACCCACGGCTGCCCGGTCACCCTCGCCCAGGCTGAGGTCGGGGCCAAGACCAACGAGACACGGCACTTCCAGCCTCTGCTTGCACCGCTCGACCTGGACGGGGACGTGGTCACTTTCGACGCGCTGCACTCCGTGAAGGCCAACGTCGCCTGGCTGGCCGAGACCAAGAAGGCGCACTACGTGGCCGTGATCAAGCCCAATCAGCCCACCGCCTGGGCCCAACTGGACGGTCTGGACTGGCATGCGGTGGCCATCCAGCACACCGCCTCGAACAAGGGACACGGCCGTCGCGAGTCCCGCTCGATCAAGACTCTGGCCATCGCCGACAACCTGGGCGGCATCGCCTTCCCCCACGCGAAGCTCGCCCTCCGCGTCCACCGCCGCCGCAAAGAGACCGGCAGGAAGGAGACCCGCGAGACCGTCTATGCGGTCACCAGCCTCGACGTCCACCAGGCGAAACCGGCCGAACTCGCCTCCCACCTGCGCGGACACTGGACCGTGGAAGCCCAGCACCACATCCGCGACCGTACCTTCGCCGAGGACGCCTCCACCGTCCACGCCGGCAACGCACCCCGCGTCATGGCCACCCTCCGCAACCTCGCGATCGGAGCCCTCAAAGCCCTCGGAGCGACCAACATCGCGAAGACCACCCGCGCCATCCGCGACCAACCCGAACGAGCCCTCCCCATCCTGGGCATCACCTACAAGCACGACCTCAACGGAACTTGATCAAGCCCTG
>NZ_NEUF01000135.1 GCF_002910915.1 Streptomyces sp. SM10
CCCTCTCTGCCAGCCTTGGGTGAGACATCCCGCTCTGTCGGGTTAGCCTGAGAAGGCACGACAGGAGAATCGCCCCTTATGACCAGCACCGAAACGGCCGGGTCCGACCCGGCGCCGAGGCCGAAGCGCCGCAGTTTCACCTCGGAGTACAAGCTGCGGATCGTCGCCGAGTACGACGCGGCGCCCAGGAACGAGAAGGGTGCGGTCCTGCGCCGGGAACGGCTTTACCACTCGCATGTCAAGGAGTGGCGGGCCGCCCGGGATGCAGGGGCCCTGGAAAACCTGGTCGACCGCCGGACCAGCCCGGCCCGCGCGAAGAAGTCCGCCGCGGAGGTGGAGAACGAGAAGCTGCGGCAGCAGGTGGCACGGCTCGAGAAGGACCTGGCCCGGAATAAGGCCGCGCTCGAGGTGATGGGAAAAGCTTCTGCGCTCTTGGAAATGATCTCCGAGAGCGCGGACTGAGACACGTCGTCGACCCGGTGGTGGACACCGCGTTCACGGGTGTCGAGAACCAGCTGGGCATTACCGCCGCCTGCCGGCTGACCGGCCGGTCGCGGGCCACTCACTACCGCAGGCTGCGGCCCCCGCCGCAGCGGAAACCCAGGAAACCGCAAGTGCAACCCTCGGCGCTGACGGCCGAAGAGCGCTCTGCGGTACTGGAGTTGATGAACAGCGACGAGTACGCCGAACTGGCGCCCGCCCAGATCTGGGCCCGCGAGCTGGACGCCGGGCGCTACCACTGCTCGGTCTCGACGATGTATCGGATCCTGCGCGAGCAGGGCCAGTCCGGCGAACGCCGGCGGCAGGCCACCCACCCCGCCAGGGCGGTGCCCGAGCTGGTGGCCACCGCCCCGTCGCAGGTGTTCACCTGGGACATCACCAAGGCGGCCGGACCGGCCAAGGGCGTTTGGTATCACGCCTACGTCATCATCGACATCTTCAGCCGCTACATCGTCGGCCACACCGTTGAACGGGCCGAATCAGCCGAACGGGCCGAGGAGCTGATCCGCGAGACCATCGCCCGCAACGGGATCGTGCCCGACACCGTGCACGCGGACCGCGGCACCTCGATGACCTCCAAGAAGGTCTCCCAGATGCTGATCGATCTGGGGGTGACACGCTCGCACTCCCGGCCGAAGGTCTCCAACGACAACCCCTACAGCGAGGCCCAGTTCAAGACCACGAAGTACATGTCGGACTATCCCGAACGGTTCGATTCGTTGACCCACGCCCGCGAGTGGTTCGACGCCTTCATCGCGTACTACAACCACGAGCACCGGCACTCGGGCATCGGCTGGCACACGCCGGCCAGCGTGCACTTCGGGACCGCCGAGGAGGTCCGCGACCAGCGGGCCGTCACCCTCACCGGGGCCTACGCCCGTCACCCCGAACGCTTCGGCCGCCGCCCCCGACCACCCGCAATACCCCAGACCGCCTGGATCAACGACCCGGCCAAGCGACGTGAACCCGCACCACAAACCTCATAGCGCCACAACCGTCTCACTGGACTTGAAATATTCCGTCGGGCTGGGCTGGGGCCGACGGAGAGGGATATCTCTGCGGTCATGGTCAGCAGCACCCCTTCTCGTCGACGTCGGTGCACGTCCGGTCGGTCTCGACGGCGACCACGGCGGTGCGCAGGTCGTCCAGTGCATGGCCGAGGCGCTCGTCAGCCAGCTCGTAGCGGGTGCGCCGGCCATCAGGGACCGTGACAACCAGGCCACAGTCACGCAGGCACGCAAGGTGGTTCGACAGCCGGGTGCGCGAGACGCCGATGGCGTCCGCGAGGTCGGCCGGGTAGGCAGGGGAGTCCCGCAGGGCGAGCAGGATGCGGCAGCGGATCGGGTCGGCGAGTGCGCGGCCAAACCGGGCCAGCACCTCGATGTCGGATGCAACAGTCAGCACCCTACGACAGTACATGCGATCCTGAATTCAGAAAACTGTGGATGATTTTTGCAGGTCTGGTCGCGGTCCTCCCGTCCCGTCTTGCTGACCCGTGCTGCTGACTGTCGACGCCCTGCACGCCCAGCACGACCACGGTGCCAATCGAAGAACCATCCGGGCCTGTATGCCCAGGTCGCAGTGCTGCCCTGGAGGGACGTCCCGCTCGGGCACCGCACCCGTGGCCGTGCCCACCACCGCCATGAGGTTTCAGCCACCTCGATCACCCGGCTGCCCGTCAGGCCATCCAAGTCGTGCATTGGCGAGGTGACTTGAGTGCCGGGAAGCTGACCATCGAGCGCGTCTACCTGATCCGGCCTGACTGTCTTCGACGCCACCTGCACCGAGCTCGCCATCCGGATCAGAGGACACTGGGGTATCGAGAACCTTCTCCATCACGTCCGGGAGCGCACGCTCCGCGAGGACGACTCCAAGGTCCGCACCGGCACCCTGCCCCGCGCCATGGCCTCCCTGCGCAACCTCGCCATCAGCGTCTTCCGCCGGGACGGCCAGACCGACTCGCCGCCGTCCTCCACCACACCGGCCGCGACCACCACCGGCCCCTACGGGCTCTCGGCCTCACGTGACGAACCCAGACAGATCTTGATCGTGCAATGCCCCTGACCGAACTCACCTGCACGCTGTCCGGACAGACCCGCGACGGGGCCAAGTACGAGGTGTCGACGGCGAGTTCGCCCACGCGTGGAGAGGGAACCGGAACCTGGCAGATCCTCTCAGCCGTCGGCAAGGGCGGTGGGCGCGAACGTGGCCAGCGGGATCTGGCCTACCTGCGGAACCTCTACGGTGGCTACCTCGACACCAACGGGCACGCGACCTCCGACCAGAAGAGCAGCGGCGGCAAGTTCAGAAGGAAGGCCGGGACGCCGAGCCGACGGCCTGCGTGATCGACACCCAGAGCGTCAAGACCTCCATCAGCGTTCCCGCAGCAGGCCAGGGTATCGACGCCGGCAAGAAGATCGTCGGCAGGAAGCGGGCCTTGACCCCGGATGTTGGACACACGAGACACTGGATCCTGAGGATCTGAGGACGGACATCTCGTGGTCATGAAGAACTATCCGCCGGAGTTCAAGGCGGACGCGGTCGCGCTGTACGAGTCGCGGCCGGAAGCGACGATCAGGTCGGTCGCAGCCGATCTGGGGATCAACCCGGAGACGCTGCGGAACTGGGTTCGGGCAGCCGGGGTGAGCCGTCCCCGGGGACGGCGGACGCAGGAACCGGCCCTGCCGCCGGCCCCGCTGGAGGCGGAGAACGCCGCCTTGCGGAAGAAGGTCCGTGAGCTGGAGGAGGAACGCGAGATCCTGAGGAAGGCGGCGAAGTATTTCGCCGGGGAGACGCGCTGGTGAACCGCTTCCAGTGTGTCGCCGACCTCCAGCGCCGTTACGGCGTGAAGCGGCTCTGCAGCATCCTTGGCGTCAGCCGCTCGAGCTTCTACTACTGGCGCCGGACGGCTGCCGACCGGGTCGCCCGGCAGGTGGCCGACGCGAAGCTGGCCGCCCGGATTCGGGCGGTGCACCAGGAATCGGACGGCACCTACGGAGCCCCGAGGATCACCGCCGAGCTCCGCGAGGAGAACGGTGTCGCGGTCAACCACAAGCGCGTCGCCAGAATCATGCGGGAATCCGGGATCGAAGGGGTCCGGTTGCGTCGCCGGCACCGCACCACCGTCCCCGACCCGGCCGCGGTGAAGTCGCCGGACCTGATCGGCCGCGACTTCACCGCGGACAGGCTGAACACGAAGTACGTCGGCGACATCACCTACCTGCCCATCGAGGGCGGGAAGTTCTGCTATCTGGCGACCGTCATCGACCTCGCATCACGCCGTCTGGCGGGCTGGGCGATCGCCGACCACATGCGCGCGGACCTCGTCACCGACGCCCTGGCCGCGGCGATCCGAACCCGCGGCAGCCTCGCCGGATCGATCATGCACACCGACCACGGAGCTCAGTACACGAGCAGGATTTTCGCCGAAGCCTGCAGGTCAGCGGGGGTTCGGCGGAGCATGAGCGCGGTCGGGTCCAGCGCGGACAACGCACTCGCCGAGTCCTTCAACGCGACCTTCAAACGCGAGACCCTGCAAGGACGAAAGAGCTGGCCGACCGAGCGCGAGGCCCGCCTCGACGCGTTCCGATGGCTGCACCGCTACAACACCCGACGCCGACACTCCCGCATCGGACAACGATCACCGATCGCCTTCGAGAACGCCCTCCACCGCATACCAACTACGCTGGCACAAGCCGCATAACCCGTGTTCAGGATTCGGGGTCAAGGCCCGTGGGCCGATGACCTTCGAACTGATCCTGGTGCTGGCCGCGGGCCTGTTCTGTACCGGCCTGTTCGGGGCGCTGTCGCAGCAGTCCATCGTCATGATCATGATGGGGATCGAGCTGATGATCGGGGGAGTCATCGTCGCCACCGCCGACTTCTGGCACTTCTTGGCCCCGGCTGCTCCGAGCGGCCAGGTGGTGATCGTGGCGGCGGTCGTGGCGATGGCGGTCGAGATGGCCATGGGCTTCGCCGTCACCACCGCGATCTTCCGCTCCCGGCAGGTCGACATGACTGACATGGCCGAGGAGCTGAAGGGATGAGTGTCCTGATCTGGCTGCTGGTCGCCGTTCCTCTCGTGGCAGGCTCCTTCCTGACGGTGGCGGGCAGGCACGTGAACCGGCTGGCCCCGCTGTTGGGGGTGTCGGCGTCGGTGGCCACGCTGGGGCTGGCCGTTGCCGCGGCACTGACCCGGCCGGAAGCCGGTGTTCCGCTGTTCAGCGGGGTACGTGCCGGACTGGCGGTGGACGGTCTGTCCGCGGTGATGGTGCTCACCGTCGCCGCGGTCACCGTCGCCGTCGTGGTCTTTTCTGCCGGAGAGTTCGGGCAGAGGGAGAACCGGGGCCGGTTCTTCGGCCTGCTGCTGCTGTTCGCCGGCTCGATGCTGGTCACCGTCACCGCGACGACGCTGGCGCTGCTGCTGATGGCCTGGGAGCTGATGGGGGCGGTCAGTTGGGCGCTGATCGGCTACTGGTGGCGCCAACCGCAGCGGGTGCGGGCGGCGGACACCGCGTTCCTGACCACCCGGACCGCCGATCTGGGCCTGTATCTGGCCGCTGGCGCTGCGATGGCCGGCGGCACCGGCACCCTGAGCCTGGACGGGCTGCCCCACACAGTCTCACCGTGGCTGCACGTGGTGACCGCCGGGGTTGTGGTGGCAGCTCTGGGCAAGTCCGCGCAACTGCCGTTCTCCTTCTGGCTCTCGCGCGCCATGCAGGGCCCCAGCCCGGTTTCCGCGCTGCTGCACTCGGCCACCATGGTCGCTGCCGGCGCCTACCTCCTGTTGCGTCTGCAGCCGCTGCTGGCCGCCACCAGCTGGGCCGGGCCGCTGGTGGCCTGGACGGGAGCGGCCACCGCGCTGCTGCTCGGTGCGGTCGCTGTCGCCCAGAGCGATCTCAAGCAGCTGCTG
The DNA here is from genome assembly GCF_002910915.1 of Streptomyces sp. SM10. Classification (GTDB taxonomy): domain Bacteria; phylum Actinomycetota; class Actinomycetes; order Streptomycetales; family Streptomycetaceae; genus Streptomyces. The sequence goes on from NZ_NEUF01000135.1 coordinate 5,414, forward strand.
GCGGCCTCGACGGCCGCGCAGATCGGGTTCATGGTGCTGGCCGCCGGCAGCGGCGGCGTGACCGGCGGCGTCACTCAGCTCGTCGCCCACGCCGCCACCAAATCCGCCTTGTTCCTTGTGGCCGGGGCGTGGCTGACCGCGCTGGGCACCAAGCAGCTCGGCGCGCTGCGCGGCGCCGCCCGCAGGTACCGGCTGGTCGGCGCCTGTTTCACGGTCGGTGCGCTGGCCCTGGCCGGGCTGCCGCCGCTGTCGCTGTGGGCTGCCAAGGACGAGGTGCTCGCCACGGCCCGAACGCAGAACACGGCCCTGTACGTGGTGGGCCTGGCGGCAGCGGCTCTCGCCGCCGTGTACAGCGTCAAAGCACTCTGGTACGTCACCCGGCCTGTTCCCGACGACGCGAACACCGCGTACGACACGGAGCAGCGCGGCACCCGCTGTGTCGCCCGCACGACGCCTGCCCCTCTGATGGTTCTCGTCGGCGTGGCGGCCACCCTGGGTGTGCTGGCGCTGCCCACTCCCGCGGCGTGGCTACGCGGCCTGCTCGGCGTCAGTGAGGAGTTTTCCCCCGCCCCGTGGGAGCTGGGCCTTTCGGCCGGTGTCGCCCTGGCCGCCGCAGCGATCGCCTGGTGGCGGGCGCGGCGGCCTCCGGCTCTGCGGGGGCGGGCAGTGCGGTGGGCGGCGGGCTGGATGTATCTGGAGCAGGCCGCGCATCTGGTTGTCGCGCGGCCTGTGATGAAGCTGGCCCGGGCGCTTGCCTCCTTCGACGACCGGGTCGTCGACGCAGGCGTGCAACGGGTGGCGCGGGGAACTCTCATGGCCGGCGGTCTCGCCCGGCGTCTGGACGACGACGGGATCGACACCTCCGTTCGCGGGGTGGCACGGGGCACTCTCGCCGCCGGCCGCCGGAGCCGAAAGCTGGACGACAGCGGGATCGACGCAGCTGTCGGAGCCGTCGCGGCCGGTGCCCGCAGCCTCGGGCGCTGGGCACGTCTCCCGCAGACCGGATTGCTGCACCAGTACTACGCCCAAGCCGCGGCCGGTTTCGCGGTGCTGACCCTGATCGTGCTGTTGGTGAGGTAACTCCTTTGCTGAGCGTCATCACGTTTCTGCCGTTGCTGGTCTGCGCAGCGCTGGCCCTTCTGCCGCGCGCAGTGCCCGACCGTGTCTGCACCTGGGTGTGGATCGCTACCGCGACCGCCGAACTCGCGCTGATCTGCACGCTGTGGGCCGGCTTCGACCCCGACGGCGGCATGCAGGACCAGCAGCGCGTGCGCTGGATCCCGGGGGCCGGGGTCAGCTACCACGTCGGCGTCGACGGTCTCTCCCTGCCCCTGGTGGCCCTTACCTGCGTGCTCTTTCTCGCTGTCGCCGTCTACTCGCTGCGTGAGACCCGGCGCGTGCGCGCCTACGTGTGCCTGTTCCTTTTCCTGCAGTCCGTCAGCATCGGCCTGTTCGTCGCCCTCGACCTGATCCTGTTCTTCGTCTTCTTCGACCTGTCCATCGTCGGCATGTTCTTCCTCATCGCCGGTTGGGGGCACGGTGAGCGTGGCCGCGCGGCAGCGCTGAAGTTCTTCCTCTACACCTTCGTCGGCTCCCTGGCCCTCCTGTTGGGCTTCATCGGCCTCTACCTCGCCGCCACCCCGCACACCTTCGACATCGTCGAACTGACCCGCATCAACCCCCTCGCCGGCCGCGGCCTGTACGCCGGACTGGTCCTCCTGGCCATCGGCATCGGGCTGGCGGTCAAGACACCCACGGTGCCGTTCCACACCTGGCTGCCGCCCGCCCACACCGAGGCACCCGCCGCCGGGTCGGCGATCCTGGCCGGGGTCCTGCTGAAGATGGGTACCTACGGGTTCGTCCGCATCGCCATGCCGCTGCTGCCCGGCTCCTGGCGCCACTACGCCCTGGTCATCGTCATCGTCGGCGCCGTCTCCATCGTCTACGGGGCACTGGTCGCCCTGGCGCAGACCGACTTCAAACGCATGATCGCCTACACATCCGTGAACCACATGGGCTACATCATCCTGGCCGTCGGCGCCGCGGGAACCCTGGCCGGCACCGACACCCAGGCCCGCCAGCTCGCCGTGACCGGCGCGGTCACCCAGATGGTCAGCCACGGCCTGATCACCGGCTCGCTGTTCCTGCTCACCGGGGTCCTGTACGACCGTGGCCGCACCTATGCCATCGACGCCTACTCCGGGCTCGCCGCCCACAGCCCCCGCTTCGCCGCTGCCACCGCCGTCGCCGCGTTCGCCAGCCTGGGCATCCCCGGCTTCTCCGGATTCATCGCCGAATTCCAGATCTTCACCGGCTCCCTCGCCTCCCAGACCGCGGCCACCGCCATCGCCCTGACCGGCATCGTCATCACCGCCGCCCTCTTCCTCCGCGCTCTGAACACCATGTTCCTCGGCACCGCCCGCCTGCCGCAGACCATCCCCACCGGTGGCATCAGCGACCTCACCCGCACCGAAGCCCTGGCCACCGTGCCCCTTCTCACCCTCGCCCTGGTCATCGGCATCGCACCACGCTGGCTGCTGGACGTCATCGAACCCGCCAGTCACACCCTGACCAGCCTGGTCGCACGGTGAACGAGAACCTCACCGCACTCACCCCCGAACTCGCCCTCCTCGGCGCCGCCGTCATCGGCCTGCTCACCGGTGCCTGGCTGCCCCGCCGCCGCCAATGGCTCGTGGCCGTGCTGGCGGCCACCGCCTGCACCGTCGGACTGATCGCCACCGCCGTCACCATGGCCACCAGCCGCGAACAGACCGTCTTCTCCGACACCTTCGCCGTCGACACCGCCACCGACGCCGGACGCCTGACCGTCCTGGGCGGGCTGCTCCTGGTCATCGGCATGTCCGTGGAGAGTGTCCGCTCCCACAAACGCGAGAGCGAGTACTGGGTCCTGCTGTTGATGACCGGAGCCGGCACACTCGCCATGACCGGCGCCAACGACCTCCTGACGCTCTTCGCCGCCTACCTGCTCGCCAGCATCCCCGCCTACGCTCTGGCCGGCTTCGCCAAAGACGGCTGCGGAACCGAAGCCGCCCTGAAGTACTACCTGATGGGAGCCCTGCTGGGCACCGTCTTGCTCGCCGGCACCGCACTCCTGTACGGCGCCGGCCACGCCACCCTCTACCGTGACCTGCACACCGCACTGCCCACGGCACCGTACGGACTCGTCGCCGTCGGACTCATCGGCGTACTGGCCGGACTGCTGTTCAAAATCGGCGCCGTCCCAGCACACTTCTGGGTCCCCGACGTCACCGACGGCGCCCCCACCCCGGTCGCCGCGTACGTCACCACCCTGCCCAAGATCGGCGGCCTCATCGCCGGCTACCGCCTCCTCCACCAAGCCATGCCGGGCATTGATGTCAACTGGCCACTGCTCATGGCGATCCTGGCCGCCGCGACCATGACCCTGGGAAACCTCGCCGCGTTCTTCCAGACCTCGGTCAAACGCCTCCTCGCCTACTCCACCATCAGCCAGGTCGGCTACCTCCTCATGGCGCTCGCCCTCGCGACCCGCACCGACCTCGCCCAGCAGAGCCTGCTGTTCTATCTGGCCGCCTACGCCGCCACCAACCTGGCGGCGTTCGCGGTCGTCACGCAACTGCCCCACGCCCGCACCTTGAAGGACTACCGAGGGCTCGCCCCTCGCCGGCCCGCACTCGCCGCAGTCCTGGTCGTCAGCCTTCTCGGACTGGTCGGCACACCGCCCACCGGCATCTTCCTAGGGAAGATCGAAATCTTCAGCGCCGCCATCGACGGCGGCCTCGCCTGGCTCGCCGCCCTGGCTGTCGCCAACACCGTCGCTTCCCTCTTCTACTACCTGCGCTGGCTCACCCCCCTGTTCACCACCGGTGACCCCGCACCCGCTCATGTCCACGCCGCTCTCGGCCGCTGGGCAGCCGGTACCGCCTACCTCGCCGCGGCACTCTCACTCGCCCTGGGCATCGCCGCGGGCATCGCTCTCCCAGTCACCACCGGAACCCTGCTGCCCTGACCGCACGGTCCCGACAGCCTGACGATGCGCGGCTGCCGGTATGCACCGGCTGGGACCGGAACGCCCGAACCGGCCGCGATGCCGTGAGGATCAGGACTCGAGAGCGTCCGCCCGCTGCGATGATGACGCGGGTGGTCTCGATGCCGTCCACGTCGGCATGCGAAAGCGCAGGAGGACAGGTGGTAGTTCGGCGGTGACGCTTCCCCTTGATCGTGGACATCTGGAGGCTGGGGCTCAGGGCAACCCCGGCGTACTCGAGGTTCCAGCCGTCGGAACTCGATCTGATTCCTGTAACTGGGATTGACCGTCTGCCCTTTCGATGCGGGCGGCGACATGCCCGGTTGGGCTTTCCGTACGCTTGGGGTCAAGGGATTCTTCGCGCGCCGACCGAGATGAGACGTGGACCGTTTGAGAGCTGCCATCCGGGTTTGCTTCGCAGCGGATGCGGTGCGGCGAACGCCGCACGGTTCCCGTTGGAGCTGGATCGAGCGAGATCCAGCAGGGTGGAAACGGGTAGCTTTGTTCGTTGTTTTGGCATCGTCGCAGGTGAGAGGCATCACGCTTTTGGGTTCGAGTCCCACCCGCCCCACTCGGCATCCCCAGGCAGAAACGTTCTGACCTGGGGAAACGTGTTTTCCGGGGGCGTTTTGCGTGTGGCGTTCGCCTCACGATGGTGTGGCGAACGCGGGTCCTCGCGCGGCGAAGGCGAGCTTTAAAGCGCTTTGACCTGGGACTTTGTACCGACGCCTCCGTGGGAGCATCGCGGGACGGTCCCACGGCCGTTGAGGGGCACGTTGCACTCGCCGTATCGGCGCGACATCGCCCCCTCTGCACCTGGTCTGCATCACGCCATGAGCTCGCACCGTGAATGTTGGTGACGTATCATGATTATGTACATCATGGACTTGTAGTGAGGGGCTGGCTGGTATGTCTGTGACTCAGGTCGATCTCGATGACGAGGCGCTGGCCGAGGCGATGCGGCTCATGGGTGCATCGACGAAGAAGGAGACCGTCAACGGGGCTCTGCGGGACTACGTGGCGCGCGTCAAGCGGCTGGAGGCTGCCGAGAAGCTGGCCGCGCGGGGCGAGCGGGGCGAGTTCGAGGCCGCGGCTGCGGCGCATGCAGATGCCAAGCGCGCCCGGCGGGCAGCCTTCGAGTGATCACGTACCTCCTCGACACGTCCGCCCTGTGGCATCTCTTCCGTACGCCGGGTGCGTTGCGGTCGTGGGAAGGGCACATCGCCGCCGGCGTGTTCCATATCTGCGAGCCCACGAGGGTGGAGTTCCTCTACTCGGCTACAAGCCCGGCCCATCGGGACGAGTTGGCCGAAGAGCTGGATGATCTCTGCCATCTCTCGCCGGTTCCCAAGAGTGCATGGCGCTGGGTCGACACCGCGCAGTACAAGCTCACCCAGCGGGCACAGCACCGCGCCGCCGGAGCCATCGACCTCTTGGTATGTGCGACAGCGGTCCATCACGGGCACACGGTGCTTCACGTGGACAACGACTTCGCCACGGTGGCGGCGGTCCTCAAGGAAGTGCAGCAGCGAGACGTACGAGACTGACCCTTTGCTTCGCTGTTGGGCGACAGCGGGCCTGTCCAGCCAACGGTCGGGTGGCCCAGGGGAATCTCGCCCCTGGGCCACCCGACCGTTCACCGCACAGACCTCACAGAAGCGGTGCGCTGCCCCACCGGGATCGGCCACACCGCGCAGCGGGAGCCATCGGCCTTTACTTGGTCGTTGATGTGATGGAACTGGTGTCAGCCGAGACGCTCGATTGCTGCTTCAGTCGCGAGTTGCGCTGCAGGCTGAAGTGTCCGTCCTGCGGATCTCCGCGATCAGCTCGTCGTCGCTGAGGCGGGGCTCCGGGGCCGGAGCCCCGCCGACAAGCGATCGCAGGACAAAGCCGAACGATTCGGAGGTGTCATGATCCCCCTCAACGGAGGGGCCTGGCGGCGTCTCATTCATGGCTTGATCCTGTAGGGGGAGAAGGAGCGAGGCGTGGGCAATTGGTCCGTCAAGAGTATGTGAGAAGGATCGGCCGGTCCCCTACCAGAGGGCTCCCGGCCCTCCGGGAGTCCCCCCTCAGCTCTTCCGCTCCGAGCTCCTCCCGAAACCCAGGTTATTGGCCGATCTCAGCTGATGGCAGCCCGGGCGTTTCACCCGCTGCGGCGCCGAGGAGGGTTGTGTCCGGCGCGGAACCGAGACTGCCCAGTCGCTGCCGCAGGATGCGCAGTGTCCGGGAGGCGGAACTGCGGACGGTGGCCGGTGAGCAGTCCATGATCTGAGCCGTCTCCTCGATGCTCAGATCCTCCCAGTAGCGCAGATAGACCAGGCCGCGTTGCTTCGGCGTCAGGGTGGCCAGCACCCCGAGCAGCATGATGCGGTCGCCGACCCGGGCGGCTTCTTCCGGAGCCGGCTGGGAATCCGGCGGCGAGTCGTGAAGGAGTTCGCGGGTCCAGCGGTGCGCCCGCCGCTCGCTGATGAAGAGCCGCACCATGACCGTGCGGGTGTAGCCGGACAAGGCATCGTGCTGCTCCAGGCGGTCCCAGCGCTGGTAGAGGACTATCAGGGTCTGCTGCACAAGATCATCTGCTGTGAACCAGTCTCCCACCAGGACGAAAGCGTTACGTCGCAGTGCTGGGCGAGCACCCCTGACGTACTGCGCGAAGCTCTCCTCTAACACCTCGTTCAAACCGTTCATCCCCCGTTCGGAAATTTCCTGGTCCCCGTGAACAGCGCGTCAGCCGGTCCACCGCGTGTAGATGGTGGAACCGGTCGCGACGACGCACATCCCCTCCGTGCGCTGTCGCGACCGGAGTCAAACACGTTAACGACCGCCACGCCAGCTCCACATGACCCGTTCCAGCCCCGAGAGATCCCAACGGATCGCCGCGGCGGGTCGGGATACGCGGGAAATCCCATCTGCAACGAGGAAACTCGCGGGAGGCCCGCGAGACGGGCAGTCGCGCTACTTCCTGGCAGTACCTGCAGCTCTTCAACCACGCTCGATCACATTCGACCAAGGAGGCCGGTTATGAGGACGCTTCAAGCGACGCCTCTCAGCGCATCCGTGCCCGCGTCCCTGCGCGCGATGGGGAAGCTGGTGTCGCCGTACGGACTCGTGTCCCGGCTGACCTGGCTGCCCGTCACCGAGGGGGAGCCTGACTTCCAGGTCTACTCCGGCTCGTTGGGTAACCCCGGGGCCGTACTCGCCAGCCAATCGGCATGGTCCCACGACCCGACCTCGGGCAACTTCGACGGAGCCGGAGGAGCACTCGACCGGGAGACAGCCGCTCATCTCGCGGCCGCCGAGTCGTTGGAGAGGTACTCCTCCATCGCCTGGGACCCGCGCGGCATGATCTGGGCCACCGCCGCCGAGCTGGGCAAGGACGCCATCCCGCCGTGGGACTGGCCCACCTGCTCGCCGGCTGAACTCGCCGATCCTCGCTGCGGGCTGATACCCGCCGACCCCGCGGTACCTCTGCGCTGGGTGGAGGGCTGGTCCTTTACCCGCGGACGGAAAGTCTACGTCCCTGCTGTCCAGGTCTACCTCAAGTGCTCCCCGGAGTCTGCCGCCGAGCGCCACGTTCACCCCGCCTCCACCGGATGCGCCACCCACGCCGACCCGCTCGCCGCTGTCGCCAACGGCCTGCTGGAGGTCGTCGAACGCGACTCCATCGCCCTGACCTGGCTCCAGCGGCTCCGTCTTCCGCGCCTGGAAGTCGATCTCGACGAGTTGTCCGCCGAGCAACGGGCGTTCGTGAAGCGGGGGACATCCGAGAACGTCCGCACTCTGCTCTTCGACGCCACCACCGACCTGGGCATCCCTGTCGTGTACGGGGTGCAGCTCGCCGATCACGACCGCGACCTCGCGCAACTGGTCGTCGCCACCTGCGACAGCGACCCCGGCAAGGCCGTCGCCAAGCTCTACCGCGAGGCCGCTTCCCTGCGCATCGCGCTACGTTCCATGGCCGGGCGCAGCAACCGCCCGGAGCGGCCTGAAGACACCGTGAGCGTTATCGACGGAGCACTGCTGGCCGGGCCGCGGGACCAACGCCACAAGTTCGACTTCCTGCTGGAGGGCGAGCGTCCAGTCCACCGATTCTCCGAGCTGCCCCGCCCCAGCGTGGGCGCCGATCCCCTTCCGTGGCTGCTGGAGCGGATGGCGGCGGCCGGGTACGAGGTGGTGGTCGTGGACCTCACCACGGACGAGGCTCGGCAGGTGGGTGCCACTGTCGTCCGCGTCATGGTGCCCCAGTTGATGCCGTTGTCCTTCGCCCACCGTGCCCGCTACCTCGCCCACCCCCGGCTCTACGACGCTCCGCGCGCCATGGGCCACCCGGTGCACGACGAGGCCGGCATCAACCCCCATCCGCAGCCCTTCGCGTGAGGTGCGACATGAACCGTGAACTGCTCGTCCTCGCTTCGGATGCCTATGGCAAGGACATCGCGCGGCGCCTGGAGCGCGTGTATCCCGTCACGCTCCAGGAGATCGACGACGGAACGCACCCGAGCCTGTGGCCGCATGCCGATCTGATCGTGCTGGCGACCGCTCAGGAGCGGCCTCGTATCGCCGAGGCCCTGGACCGTGCGGCGTTCGCGTGGCGCGTGCCGTGGTTCGGGGTCCACGCCACCGCGACCGAGGTCCAGTGCGGCCCGGTCGTGATCCCCGGCCGGACCGCGTGCCACCAATGCTTCGTACGTCGCCGCGACCAGCACCGGCGTTCCGGTCCCGCCGCTGCCGCGTCCGCTGACGACCGCCACCCCTCGGGCTACCCCGTCCACCACGTGGGCATCGCCGGCGCCTTTGCCTACCAGGCTGTGGACGAGGTGTTCCGCGTTCCCGCGGACGAGGGGCTGGGCGGGACCGTACGCAGGTTTGACCAGATCAGCGGAGCCACGAGCAGGTCGTCGGTGGTCGCAGTGGACCGCTGTACGCGCTGCCGGGGGCGGGCCACCAGCGACGAGCTGTGGCGCACGCTTGCCTCGGTCGAAGGAGGGACGACCCAGTGATTGAACGGTCCACGCTCACGGCCGAGTCGATCGGCGCCGCCGCCCGGTTCGATCCGCAGCTGCGGATTCCCCGCCGCCCCCGGGTCCGCCGGGGCCTGGTGATCAGCGCCGAACCGGAACAGGTGGTGGTGACCGGTACGCCGAAGAAGCAGATGTTCCGGGGCAGGTCGGCCTCCGACCTGTTGCCCGCCCTGCTTGACCTGCTTGACGGCGACCGCACCCACGGGGACCTTGCGGTGCGGCTCGGGCGCCCCGAGGAGATCGTGTTCAAGGCGCTGTCGCTGCTGTGGGCCTCCGGTGTGATCGAGGAGGGCCCGCCCGAGACAGGGACGGAGACCGCGCTGGTGGTGGGGGAGGTAGACGACCGGCTCGCCGACTTCCTGTCCCGGGTGGGCAGCGCCACCGAGGCCAACGCCTCATGGGAACAGGCCGCCGCCCGACTTCGCCACGCGTCCGTCGAGATCTTCGGCGACCCTGGCCTGGCCGTGCTGCTGGAGGAGGAGCTCAGTGGCTCCCTGCCCGTACGCCGGGGCGAAGGCGGATGGCCCTCCGAAGGGACGACCCTCGTGGTGTGGGCCGAATCCGAAGTCGAGGACCGCACGGAGGGTGGGCGTGACGGCGCCGCACTCGCGGACCACTGCTGGGGAAAGGGCCTTCCGCTGCTCCGGCTGCGGGTCCACGGCCGCAAGGCCGCCCTCGGTCCGTTGGTCGATCCACGCAACACGCCCTGCCTGGAGTGTCTCTCTGCCGGGGATGCCTCCGACAAGCGGATGGCGATGCCCGGTGACCACCAGCTCGCGGCCTCGCTCTTCGCCCGCGACCTCTTCGCCATGGTGTCCCGTACGACGCCCTCACCGCTGCCCATGCGCTGGCGTGTCGTGGACCTCGAGACGTTGGGCCACCAGGACGCCTCCTCTGCGACCCGGCCCGGGTGTCCCCGCTGCTCCGCCGCCGAAGCTCCGGACGGCACACCTCTGGAGCGGGCCTCGCTGGCTACCCGCTTCGAGGCATCGGTCGCGATGCCGCCCAAGGAGTTCGCGGACCTGAAGGCGCACCAGATGCACTACAAGCCGTCGAACGTGGCCCTCCAACGAGTCTCCCGCACCTGGCCGGTCGCCCAGGCCGTGGAGCTGCCCCCACCCGGGCACCACCGCCTGGATGCTGGCCAGCCAGCTGCCCCGGCAGTCCTGGACGCGGCCGCCGTGTCCCTCCTCCTGTCCGTCACCGCCGGCATCAAGGCCGACCATAAGGACAAGGTCGCCCGGTGGACGGCCAGCGGCGGCAACATCGGCTCCGTCACGGCGTACGCGGTCGTACGGGATGTCCCCGGCCTGCCCACCGGCGTGTACGGCTACGTGGCCACCGAGCATCGCCTTGCCCGGCTGTCCTCCAACATCGGCGCGGTCACGGGAGACGCCCCGGTGACCCTGGTGTTGACCGGTGACTTCCTCAAGGTGGCCCGCAAGTACTCGGCCTTCGCACTGCGCATCGTCCTGCTGGACAGCGGCTGCGCCCAGGCCACCGCCCGGGCCGCGGCCCACACGCTCGACATCGGCCTGGCGCCGCGCCCCAGATGGGACGACGAAGTCGTCGCCACCGCGCTCGGGATCAATCCCGACGTCGAACCGATCACCGCGGTCATCGACCTGGGCGGCCGCATAGGCAGTAGGGGAGGCAGCAAGTGAATAACCCGCACGACCTGGCAGCCGAACTCATCACCGCCCTGCGCGACCCGGTTCCGGCCCTCGTTGACAGGGACGCCACACGACCGCAGCCGGCGAGCCCTGCCCCCGTACCGCTCGGCCCGCCCGTCCGGTTCGACCAGGCGGAGGGGCTGGACCACCCCAGGGCCTCCCTCCTCACGACGCTTGAGCGTCGCACCTCGACCAGGGTCTTCGACCCCGGCCCGGTCGCGGCGTCCCTCCTCGCCGACGTCGTCGCGAGCGGCATCGATGCGGACCGGGCGACCTGGCCGGACGAGCAGGAGCGGTGCCCGCTCCAGACCGACATCGTCGCGTTCCGTCTCGACGGCCTGGAGCCGGGCATGTTCCGCCTGGACGCCGGCGATCGCGCGTACACCCCGGTGGCCCCACTGCCCGATCCGGAAGCACTGCACGGCCTCACGCTCCAGCGGGAGTTCTGCGATGCGGCGGCCATCATCTCGATCGCCGCCGACCTCGACCGGGCGAGCCGCATCCCCGGAGCGCACGGCTATCGCATGCTCATGGGCCGTGCAGCGGCCGCCGCGTACACGATGTGGCTCGACGCCGTCGCAGCCGGCCTCGTGGGCACGGTTTTCGCGGGCTTCATCCCCGCGTCGGTGCGGCAGCCGCTCCGCAGCGACGGCGCGGCCCGCCATCAGCTTTTCGCTCTCGCCCTGGGCGGCGCCGCCTCGCTGCCGCCGCCCCTCAAGCTCCCGGGGCCGACCGGCCACCGGTGACCGCCGCGAAAACAGAAGGGAGGTATACCGCATGAGCGAATTCGGCTCGACGGAGCTCGATCTGCACCTGGTGGATCCGGGCGACGAGGGGCTGTTCGTGGAGCAGGTCCCCGAGGGGGTGGCACTGGGCACCTTCAGCACCGCCTCCACCGCCGGAACCGCGAGCTGCCCGGCCAGCACCGCGGGCAGCATCATGACCGCCCAATGCACGGGCTAATAGCCCCCGACCGAAACAGAAGGGGGATTCCCCATGGCTGACCTGGAACTGTACGTCCTCGACGACATGCTCGAGGACTCCCTGGAGATGGAGACCCTGGCGGACGGCAACGCGCTGGCGTCGGTGTCCACGGCCGGAACCGTCGGCAGCGCCTCGTGCCCGGCCACGTCCGCGTCCTCGTTCACGTCCTTCTCCACCTACACCTGAGCCGCCCCGGAGGCATCCGATGAGCGACATCAACATGACGGAGCTCGATCTGCACCTGGTGGATCCGGGCGACGAGGGGCTGTTCGTGGAGCAGGTCCCCGAGGGGGTGGCACTGGGCACTTTCAGCACCGCCTCCACCGCCGGGACCGCGAGCTGCCCGGTGAGCAGCGCGGGCAGTGTCATGACCGCCAACTGCACTGGCTGACGACTCGTACCGACAAGTCGGCAGCAGCACTTGGCGCATCGCTACACCACAACAAGAAGGGAGTAGATCAGTGAACGACATCATCGCCACCGAGGACATGTTCGACCTGTACGCCCTCGACGGTGACCTCGCCGTCGAGGAGCTGCCGGAGGGCAATGCCCTCGGCTGCTGGTTCTCCGCCTCCTCCGCGTCGACGGCGTCCTGCCCGGCGACCTCCGCCGCCAGCGTGGGCTCGGCTTCCACGTTCGGCTGATCGCGCCGCAGGTGCCACCGCGCACCACAGCACGGTCACAACTCTCCCGAAAGGAGTGACAACCATGAATCACGACCTCACGACCGAGACGCTCTTCGACCTGTACGCGATGGACGACGAGCTCACCGTCGAGGAGCTGCCGGAGGGCAGCGCCCTCGGGTCCTTCGCCAGCGCGACGTCCGCAAGCTCGGCGTCCTGCCCGGCCTCCTCCGCGTCGAGCTTCACCACGGCCTCGACCTACGGGTAACCAGGCCCGGCGGGCGGTGCCGTACTGGCTGACACCTTCGGCACCGTCCCGCCGGCGTCGGACCGGAAGGTCCTCGCAATTCCGCAGCATCCTGCCATGCAGGGCCGGGGTCAAGCGGGTGGTTGCCACCCGCTTGACCCCGGGGGGGTGCACGTACAGGAGGAACAGTGATCAGTTCACCGCCCAAGCTCCGGGAGGGATTGGAGGTCATCCGCGGAATGGACGACATTCCGCTGATCTTCGATCCGGTCACCGGGCACTACCACCGCATCACGCGCGCCGGTGAGGCGCTGCTCGCTTACCTGGACGGCACACGCACCCGCGACGACCTCGTGGCGCACTTCTCCCGAAGCGCCCGCGTGGATCAGGTGCGTGCCGAGGCGTTCTCGCGGCAGCTCGACACCTTCCTCGCGGGACTGGAGCACGGCGGGCTGCTGGAGGGAACCGAACGCGCAGACCAGGGGACCGGGACCGGTCCTGGCGGCAAGCGATTCCGCACATCCATGCTGATGCCGCGCGTCGTGCTCACCCGCTCGCTGCCCACGGTGCTGGAGCCGGTGGCCCGCGTCCTGCGCGCACTGCCGGCCCGCCTCATCGTCGTGCTCGCCACGCTGGGCGCGGCCACCGGGTACACGTTCGGCTTCCACACCCTCTTCACCGCGACCCCCGGCCTGCAGGACCTGGCGGGCCCGGCGTTCATCATCGCGACGGGCGTCATGCTGTTGATCGTCCTCGCGCACGAGAGCGCCCACGCGATCGTCGCCCAATACCTCAAGGTGCCTATCCGGGGTCTCGGGGTGGCGTTGCTCTTCTACTTCATGCCGGTCGCGTACGTGGACCGTACGGACGCCTACCGCGTGCGCGGCCGCGGCGGCCGGGTGCTTCTGGCCATGGCGGGAGTGCTGAGCGACGGGTGGGTCTGCGGCTTGGTGGGGCTCGTGGCGCTCAACTCCAGCGGCCTCGTCCAGCACACGGCGACGTACCTGCTGGGCATGCAGATGTTCCTGCTGGTCGTGAATCTCAACCCGCTGATGCCCAGCGACGGCTACACCGCCCTGGAAGCGGCGGCCGGGCTGACGAACATGCGGGGCAGGGCGTTCACGCTGCTGCGCCACACTGTCAGGAGGCAGCCGCTGCCCGAGCACCTCGCACGTTTCGGTCCCGGCCCCCGGCGCTGGCACATGGCGTACGCGCTGGCGTCGGTCGCGTACGGCTGCTTCCTGGCGTACGCGATGTTCCATACGATCCCGGTCACGTTGGATCTTGCCCTGTCGATGGTGGGCCGGTGATGAAGAGCCCAAACGCATCCTCGATGTCTCGCGCCGTGTCGATCTCCCCTCTCCTTCTGACCCGGGTGGCGGGCCTCCCCGCGGACGCGCTGGATCTGGTGGCGTCCACCACACGCAAACTCCTGGACGAACTGGCCCGTACGACCGCCGAGTCGGGTGAACTGGCATCCAGGATCACCGACATCCTCTTCGCCCTGGTACCGGAGCTGGACGACGACGTGCCCTTGCGGCGCAAGGTTCTGGCGGGCAAGCGGGCGGTCAACCGGCTCGACCCGCTCCCGTGGGACGACACCGTCCTGGAAGCCGTCCGCCAGCGCCTTCCCGGCCCGGAGGCTGCCGCAGGGCTCGACGCCTGGTTACGGCTCGCACGGGAGCGTCACGACCTGCTGGACCAGCTCGGCGCACGGCTGGCCGTGGACCGCGCCGAAGCGGTCCGTCACTTCCACGCGGCCCTCGACGTGCCCGGCTTCGCGGAGTCCGTCGCCCTCGCGGCGCCCGACTGGATCCGGCACGCCGACCGCAAGGAGCGCTCGGCCAGGAAGCTCAAGACCCTGTACTCGTACGTCGTCCGCGCTGCCGTCAAGACCAGCCCATTCTCCGGCCTGACCACGGTCGGTGAGGCAGGGACCACCGGTGGGGGCCGGGCCCGCAGCCGCGTCTCAGCCACCCTCGCCTACCTGGCCTTGAGCCGCCTCGCCCGCGACGAGCGGACGGCGGGGCTGCTGAGCTACCGCGTAGCGCCGATTCGCCAGGGCACCCCCACCGAGCCGGACGGCCTGCTGTTGCACAGTGAGGTCGTCACCACCGAGGGCGTCGTCTGGCGCCACGACCGCGCGATCGAGGCAGACCACAGGGCACGGACGCTGGCGGGGTTCAAGCCGGTCGACGCCGAGGGCCGAGGTGCCGTCGCTCTCGAGGAGTTACTTGTCCACCTCGGCGGGGCCCGTCCCTTCGCGCGGTTCCGGCGCCTCCTGGACGCGGGGCTCATCCATCCGGTGCCGCCCTGGCTGCGCGGCGAGGACCCGTTGCCCGCCCTGGCCGCGCTCGTGGGCGACCAGGACGCGCCGATCACGGAGAGCGACCTGGTCCGCGCACACGACCTGGGCGCCCGTGCCCACCACGAGACCATACGGAACCGGATCGATGCAGCCGGCGACCTGCAGACCCTGACCGGGGGCTGGAACGAGCACCGCGATCCGGGCGAGCGGAAGCCCAGTGGCCTCATCTACGAGGACCGGGAGACCGACCTGGCCCTCTCCGACCCGCTGGCCGCGCCCGCCGTACGCGCCGACCTCACCAGGTTGGGTGAGCGCATGCGTCCGTATATCTTCCGCTCGCATCTATACGACTTCCTGCTGGACGGCTTCGTCGCCGAGTACGGGCCCGGCGGCGTGTGCCGGGATCCGCTCGGCTTCCTCATGCGACTCACTGTGGACCGCGACGCCAACCCTCCACTCGAGCGCGCCTTGTACGCCGACATCACCAGCCGCGACAACCCCGGAGACCGGGCTTGGCTGCCGGTCGGGCCGACGAGCGCACCACCGAACGCCGGGGTCTTCTTCCAACTGGAGGCCGACAGTGAGGACGACGCGGCAGCCGCCCGGCACCAGCTGGTGGTCAACCAGTTCGGGGCGGGCAGTGGCGCACTGTTCACCCGTTTCGGACGGCTCCTGGGCGACGGCTTCCGCGACCGCCTCACCGACCACGTCCAACGCTCCCGAGCCGGCGTGCGCTGCCGGGAGCTGGTGGTGTGGACCGACTGCAACACCGTGCAGGCCGAGTGCGGCGGCCTCCTCCCGCCGCTCGTGCTGCCCGGTGAGGTCGGCCCGCCCGAGACCCTCGCGCCCGACGCTCTCACGCTCGACGACACGGTGCTTGTACATGATCCCGCCACCCACACCCTGTCCCTCTTCGACCACGACAGTGAACCCGTGGGTCTCGCTTACCTGGGGCTCATCCCGCAGCACCTCCTCCAGTCGTACGTACGTCTCCTCGCGGTGCTGGCCGACCCCTGGGTCAACGGCTCCCCGCACTCCGACTACACGCTGACGCAGGCCGGCCGGCTCCGCGCCCACTGCGGCGACGAGGTCGTGGCCCTGCCCCGAGCCACGGACGGCCCCGAGGGACGCGTTGTAACCGCCCGCGCCTCCTGGATCGTGCCCGCCGACGCTCTGCCGGACGGACGGGATGACGTGGAACTGGCCGTCCGCTGGGACGAGTTCCGGCGCGAGCACGGCATGCCCGAGGAGGTCTTCGTCCACCAGCTCGGTAGCGGAGGCTTCGGCCTCACCCAGGACCGCAAACCCATGTGGGTCTCGCTGGCCTCGCCCCTCTCCTTGGGCGTCCTGCGGCACTGGCTGAGCCCGTCCACCCGCCACATCCGAATGGTGGAGGCCCTGCCCACGCGTGGGCGGCAACCGCAGCGCGACCACCTCGGTCGCCCCAGGGTCACAGAGCACGCGGCGCTGCTGTCCTGGCCGAAGGAGCACGAGGAGCAGCGACGATGACGACCACCCTCCCGCATGACTCCGCCCGCCGAACGGACTGGTGGTACGTACGGGCATACCCCGGCCACCCCGACCTCATGGACGAGGCGACCAGGGTCCTGGTCCCCTGGCTCGCCGCACAAGCTGTCGAGGAGGCCGCCTCCGCGTGGTTCTTCACCCGCTACTGGGACATGAGCGGCCACCACCTGCGACTCCGCCTGGCCTGCTCCCCGGACGGCGCGGACCACGTCCATGACCGGCTGCCCGAACTCGTCGACCTGCTCCATAACCTGCCCGGCCCAACCCCCGCCGAGCGCCTCGTGCCCGGCTCCGTACCCCAGGGCCTGCCCCTGGTCAGACAGGCCCGCTGCGCGTCGTACGCTCCGGAACTGGCCAAGTACGGAGGCTCCGCCGGGGTGCGGCGGGCGGAGGCGCTGTTCACCGCCTCCAGCCGCCTGTACATCGAGCAGCAGGCCGGCTCCCTGGAGCCGCTGTTCACCCGGGCGTCCATGGCGGTCGCATACATGGGCTCCCTCGTGCGGGCGGCGCTCACCGGGGAAGAGGCGCGGTCCGCGTTCTGGACGGCCCACCGCCGCCAGTGGGGCCGTCAGCTGGCCATGTGCGCACCGGACCAGGACCAGCGCCGCGGCCTCCTTGCACACGCGGCCGCCGGCGTGCGCGCGGCGCCCCTGGACGATCGACTCCGGGGGGCCCTACGAGACCACGTCGCCACGGTCGTTCGCACCCTCGACGGCGCGGCGGCGGACGGGAACCCTGTCCCGCGCTCCGTCCTCCTCTTGCACTACCTGCACATGGACATGAACCGCTGGGGCTTCGTACCCGCCGAGGAGAGCCTGCTGGGAGTCCTGGCGGCGGCCGAGAGGCGCTAGGCGGTCCGAGTGCCGCACGCTCCTCCAACTCCCAACTCTGCCAACCGTGTTCCGCAGCATTATTCGCTTGCCGATTTGGAAAGTGAATGCCATGCTGGGAACCATGCGTGACTCGGCGAAATCTCAGCAGCACCCACGAGAGGCTGACTCGGAAATGCCCGAACCGGATACCGATACCACCGCATCCGTCCTCGAGGCCGACCCGTCGCAGGATGCGGCGATCCGGCTCACCACTGTCACCAAGCGCTACTCCGGTCCCCACGGCGCCACGAAGACCGCGACGGATGGGATCGACTTGGTGGTCCGCCACGGCGAGATCTTTGGCCTCCTCGGCCCCAACGGCGCTGGCAAGACCACGACCATCGAGATGCTGGCCGGCTTACGCCGCCCCACCTCCGGAACCGTGCGCATCCTCGGACTCGATCCCATGACAGAGCGCGACGAGGTGCGCCGCCAGGTCGCCATCCAGCCCCAGCAGGCCGCGCTCTTCGAACAGCAGACGGTCGCCGAACTCCTACGAGTCTGGGCCTCCTTCTACCAGGACCCCGAAACCCCCGACGCCATCATCGAGCGCACCGGCCTCACCGACTCCCGCGACGTCCGCGTGGCCAAGCTCTCCGGCGGCCAGCGCCAGCGCCTCCTCGTCGGCACGGCTCTGATCTCCCGCCCCCGCGTCCTGATCCTCGACGAGCCGTCCACCGGCCTGGATCCCAACGCCCGCCAAGAGCTCTGGTCCGCCATCCGCGGCCACCGCGACGGCGGCGGCACGGTCCTGCTCTCGACCCACTCCATGGAGGAGGCCGAAACCCTCTGCGATCGGCTCGCCATCCTCCACCAGGGCAAGGTCGCCGCCTGCGGAGCACCCCAGGAGCTCATCGCCCAGTACGCCCCCGAACGCGAGGTCCACTTCACCGTCGCCGCCGGCACCGACCTGACCTCCCTGCGCGCCACGGACGGCGTTTCCCACGTGGAGTCCCACGACACCGCTGACGGCACCCGAGTCACCGCACGCACCCTCGACTCCGACGCCGTGCTCACCCAGCTCACCGGCCCGCTCACGGCCCGCCGGATCCAGCTCCGGGAAGCGGGACTGGAGGCGGTCTTCCGCCACCTCACGGGCGTACCGTTCCCGAACGCCGCCGAAGCGACGAACACGGACACCGACTCGGAAGGAGCTGCGGCGTGATCACCACCGCCACCCGGGAACTGGCCATGCTGCACGCCCGCGAACTCCTCCGCGAGCCCCGGTACTTCTACTTCGCCCTCTTCTTCCCCTTCGGAATGCTGGCCATCTTCCTCGGCATCGGCGCGGTAGTCCCCCAGGAGTCCGGAGCCCCCGACTTTCTCCAACTGGTCATCCCGATGGCCATCTTCCTGGCCGTCACCAGCGCTGCGCTCACCGTCACGGCGGGCCCGCTGGCCACCCTGCGCACCAAGGGCACCCTTCGCCTCCTGGGCACCACGCCCGTGGGCCGCGCCCGCCTCGTCCTCACCCACATGTTCCCGAGAGTCGTCATGGTGACCGCTCAGACGGTCGCCCTGCTCGCGGTGGCCGTCGCCCTGGGCAAGGTGGAACCGGCCAGGCTGCCGGCACTGTTCGGCATCTCCCTCCTGGGCCTGGCTATGTTCGGCGGCATCGGCTACCTCATCGGCGGCCGCCTGGCCTCGCCGGACGCCGCCACCAACGTGGGTACGCTGGTCCAGCTCGCCGCCCTCTTCCTGAGCGGGCTGGCCTTCCCCATGGAGCTCATGCCGGAGGCCGTCCGCACCACGCTGGGCCTGCTCCCGAGTACCTTCTTCGCGGACCTCATGCTCACCCAGATGCCGAACGGCGCACCCCAGCACCCGGTGTGGCTCTCGATCCTGGTGGTGCTTGCCACCGCCACTGCGGCCGTATGGCTGGCGGTGCGTACGTTCCGCTGGGACCAGGGCGAGACGGAGTAGGGCTCGGCGGGCAAGCAGGGGCAAGGAAACGGACACTGGACGGCCGCCCATGGCCGCAGTGGTACAGGAAGGCAGCATGATGGACAAAGATCAGGCGCGCGAGGCCCTCGCCTCCGCCGACGCAGCCGCTTCACGTATGGGGAAGGCCGGCCGGCGCCCCCGTACGGCCCTGATCCTCCTCCTGGGCGTGGTCATGATGGTCCTGACGGCGGTGTACGGCCTGCTCGTTCAGCCCAGGGTTCCGTACGCCGTCCCCGTCCTGCTCCTGCTCCCGCTGCTGGCCCTTGGCATCTACACGGCGACCCGTCCCGTCCTGTCCCGCCACTACCGTGCGCTCTACGCGGTGACCACGGCGGCCGGAGCGGGTGTCTACAGCCTGACGGTCACCATCGGCTCCGCCCGGTTCTCCGGGGAGCCCGCGTGGTGGCTACCCGGTGCCGTCCTCTGTGGAGTCCCGTTCCTGGTGATCGGAACCCTGGAGCGCAGGGCCGCCCGAGCCGCAGAGGGTGAGCGGTGACGCACCCTCGCAAATCGCTCGACAGCGTGATCCACGCGCCCGTGCGGTTCTCCATCGCCGCCGCACTCGCGTCGGTCGATGAAGCGGACTTCAGGACCCTCCGCGATGCCATCGAGATCACGGACTCGGCCCTCTCCAAGCAGATCGCCCTCCTGGAAGAGGCTGGCTACGTCAAGGTCCGAAAGGGTTTCGTCGGCAAACGCACCCGCACCTGGCTCTCCCTCTCCCCCAAGGGCCGCACCGCCCTCACCCGCCATGTGGCAGCCCTCCAAGAGATCGCCTCCGGCACCTCACCCGTGGGGGACACGGACTGACGACGTCACGGCGCGATCACATCCGCACAGCCAGGAAAGGAATCACGCTTGAACCGATCGATCAAGCCCGCCGTGCACGGCACGGTCCTAGCCGCCATCCCCACTATCGACGCCCCGAGGCCCATACCCGCGAAACGTCCTTCATCGGGACAACCGCCTCCTGCGAGCCAAAGGGCTGCGGCAGAGGCCGTGCGCCGCCGCCTCGCCTGACACAAGTCCGGAAGATGAGCAGAGAGGTCTTCAGATTACTCAGCTCACGCCCGCCACCTCCCGTAATGGGCCGAATAGTCACGGTCGTTGCCGCAGCGCGACCGGAGAACAGGAATCAGACATGAACCGATCGATCAAGCTTGCCGTGCACGGCACGGTCCTCGCCGCCACGCTCGCCCTGGGCGCCCCGCAAGCCTTAGCGGCGTCAGCCTCGGAAGGAGCCCGCACCGCGCAGCAGCCCGTGATCTCCTCGCCTGCGGCCTGGACGCCCCCCAAGGGCTACACCCGCGAGGACTCCTTCTACGGGACGGCAGCAAAGTGCCAGTCGGTGGGCAGGAGCGGTGTGACGGAGGGCAAGTGGAGCGCCTACTTCTGCGTCCAGGAACTTCCCTTCACTCCCTTCCAGGGCCTCTACGTCAAAAAGTAGCGATTCCTCGCCCATGAGCCTCCTCGCCCTCTCGTTGTCCACGCACTCCACGGCCGACGGCGAGGGGGCTGCTCGCGGAGCTCTACACGTTGGCCCAGGGCCCGGTGAGCTTCACTGCGTGCTGAGCTGGTCGACGTACGGCCCAGGGGCGGCCAGGACCTTCTCGCTGAAGCCGGTGGGCGCATCCGATGCTCGCACTGACCGCGGATCAGGAGCTGTCCCTGGAGGTGTCGTTCCGGGTGCTGCAGATGCACGGTCACCGTGGACGGGGAGGTGCCCGCGGCGCGGCAGTAGGCCGTGAGAGTAGGGTGATCCGCGTCTTGAAGGAACTGGAGGAGTCGGTAGGGCCCGAGCCCACAGGCGCGGCACTACGCAACGTAACTGCGAGCAGTGGGCGAACAAGGGCCAGGACATGGGGCCCGTAGCAACCTGTCTAGTGATTCGGCGACGCTGGCGGACAGAGTCTTCCTGAGCTCCGCCGGTACGGGTACGAGAGCGGGGACGCAGAGCAATCGGTGTGGCGAACGCCTAACAGTCCCCGATTGAGCAGGATCGAGGAGGACTCAGCCGGATGGAAACAGGATGATATGCCCGTTCCTCCGGCATCGTCGCAGGTGAGACGCGTCACTGAAATGGGTTCGAGTCCCACCCGCCCCACCAGTTTCACCCTGCGGAAACGTTCTGACCTGCGGAAACGTGGATTGCGCGGCGGTTTTCGGTGCGGTACTAGCCGCACGTGGTGCGGTACTGAGCTGCTTTCGCATTGCGGCAGCACTCGTCCGGCCTTTCTGAGCTGGCCTTTTGTGGCGATCGCCGGAGAGAGCGTCTTTGCTGGCTCCCACGGCCGCCTGAACGGCGAGATGTCCTGGTCACTCGTGCCTTCTGGCTCCGTCGTTCTCCTTGGTGGCGAAGGGGGGGGTGCCCCTATCTGTTTCGTCAACCCTGGCGGGGCTGGTTCGTAGGGGTTCGTGGGTTTCCGGGAACGTTCCGCAAGCGGGATGTTCCCGGCGGGTCGGGTGCCTGGTGGGCAGCTCGGTGGCCGGCAGGGCGGGGGTGGCCGTGCCGGTGCGCGGGCGTGATGGGGTCTGGACGGTCGGAACGATGGAGCCGTCAGGCAGCGAGGCCGACGTCGTCGGGGGTGCGTGGTTCGTAGAGGGTGCCGGTGCGGATCATCGCGTGGATGACGTTCACGCGCTGGCGGGCCAGGCGGAGGATGGCCTGGGTGTGGGTTTTGCCGCGTGCGCGCTGGCGGTCGTAGTAGATCCGTGAGGACGGGTCGCTCTTGCAGCCGATCGCGGCGAACGCGGCCTGGAACAGGGCGCGTTTGAGGAGGCGGTTGCCGCGGTGGGGTGCGTGCTCGCCGCGGATCGATGTGCCCGAGGACTTCGTGGCCGGGGCGAGTCCGGCGTAGGAGGCGAGGTGTCCGGCGGAGGGGAAGCCGGTGCCGTCGCCGATCGCGACGATCACAGCGGCCGTGGTCCTGACGCCCAGGCCGGGCAGGGACGTCAGGAGGTGGAAAAGAGGGAGGGCCTCCAGCAGGGCGGCGATCTCCTGCTCGGTGGCCTGGCGCTGGGTGTGGGCGGCGGCGAGCTGGGCGGCCAGGCCCGGCACGATCAGCGCGGACGCCTCGGTGCCGGGAACGACGAGGGTCTGCTCGGCGAGCGCGTCGTAGATCTCGGTGGTGAGGTGGTGGGCCTTGCGCGAGCCGTGCGCCTTCAGCAGGGCCTCGCACCGCGTGCGCCCGAGCTTCTTCAGCCTGGCCGGGGAGCCGTGCCGGGTCAGGAGGGCCTGGACGTAGGGGTAGGCCAGGCGCGGGCCGAGCACGCGCTCGAGGGAGGGGTGGATCTGGGAGAGCAGGCCCCGCAGCCGGTTGGTGGTGCGGTTGACCTCGCCGGCGAGGTCGTTGTCGTAGCCGGTGAGCATCGTCAGCTCGGCCAGTACCTCGTCGTCGCGGTCCACCGCGCGCAAGGTGTGCGGCATGGACCGGGCGGTCTCTGCGATCACGAACGCGTCGCGGGCGTCGGTCTTGGCCTCGCCCGGGTGCAGGTCGGCTGCCCGCCGCATCGACAGTCCAGGCAGGTAGGCGACCCGGCAGCCCGCCGCTCGGGCCACCGTCAGCGGCAGTGCGCCGATGTTGGCGACCTGGTCCACGATCACCAGTACGGTGCCGAACTTCGCCACCAGCTTGGTAAACAGCTCCAGCAGTTTCGGTTCGGTGTTGGGCAGCCGTTTGTCGTGCACGGTTCTGCCGTCCGCGGTCCGGCCGTGGGCGTGGTGGAACTCCTTGCCCAGGTCCAGGCCGAGGAAGAGATCTATCGCGGTCGTGTCGACCATGTGCGCGTGCCCCTGCCTCTCGTCGCCTCAACTCCCGGCCGTCCCTGCGGCACCACACGCCGGCAACCACGTTACGCAGACATCCCCGCCCCGAAGCGGCTCGGCGTTGCGCCGGGCCAGGCGGTCGTCAGGCCCCTCATCAGCGGTCAAGCGGTGCCCCGAAGCCCGACGGCAACACCCCCCAGGTCATCGACTTCGACAGGGGGCACACAGCCATACCGGACCCGGGGGCCAGGCGCCCCATTGCGGGGCCACGAAAAAGGTAACGGGGC
>NZ_NEUF01000136.1:0-1727 GCF_002910915.1 Streptomyces sp. SM10
CCGACCGGCTGCCGTCCGGTGCCGCCCGGCTGGCCACCGCTCTGGACGAGCTGTACGGCGCGGGACGCGGTGAGGGGTCGCGCGGCGGTATGCCCGGTCAGGGCGGTGGCCGCGAGGCGTCGTTCCCCGGCGTCCGCGAGTGGTCCGAGGAACTGGCCGCGCTCTTCGGCCCCGGAGTCCGCGAGGAGGTCCTCGCCGCCGCTGCCGCGACCGGTCGGCCGGACGTCCTCACCGAGATCGACCCGGCGGCCGCCACACCCTCCGTGGAACTGCTCCGTACGGTCCTGCGGTACGCCGGCGGCCTTCCCGAGGCGCGACTGGCGGCGCTCCGGCCCCTGGTCCGCCGCCTGGTCGACGAACTGACCCGGCAGCTCACCACCCGGCTGCGGCCGGCGCTCACCGGCACGATGTCGGCCCGGCCCACCCGTCGCCCCGGCGGCCGGCTGGACCTGCCGCGCACGCTCCGCGCCAACCTGGCCACCGCCCGCCGGACGCCCGACGGCACGGTCCAGGTGCTTCCCGAGGCGCCGGTCTTCCGCAGCCGCGCCCGCCGTTCGGCCGACTGGCGCCTGATCCTGGTCACCGACGTCTCCGGATCCATGGAGGCGTCCACGATCTGGTCCGCGCTGACCGCCTCCGTGCTGGCCGGCGTGCCGAGTCTGAGCACCCACTTCCTCGCGTTCTCCACCGAGGTCGTCGACCTCACCGGCCATGTGCACGACCCTCTCTCCCTCCTGCTGGAGGTGAGCGTGGGCGGCGGCACGCACATCGCCGCAGCTCTGCGGCACGCGCGCAGCCTGATCACGGTGCCCACCCGCACCCTCGTCGTCGTCATCAGCGACTTCGAGGAGGGGGCGCCGCTCGGCGGACTGCTGACGGAGGTGCGGGCCCTGGTGGCCACCGGGTGCCACGTCCTCGGGTGCGCGAGTCTCGACGACGCGGGCCGGCCCCGCTACTCGACGGGTGTCGCCGGCCAGGTCGTGGCCGCCGGTATGCCCGTGGCCGCACTCAGCCCACTCGAACTGGCCCGCTGGATAGGGGAGAAGACCGCATGACCGCCGTCCCGTTGCCACCCGTCGCGCCGGAGGTCACGGCCACGCTGGTGGAGCACCTCTCGCCCCGGCTGCGCAAGCGGCTGGACGCGGCGGTGACCAAGCTCGCCGCCCGCCCGGCGCACCGTGACGGGG
The DNA here is from genome assembly GCF_002910915.1 of Streptomyces sp. SM10. Taxonomy (GTDB): domain Bacteria; phylum Actinomycetota; class Actinomycetes; order Streptomycetales; family Streptomycetaceae; genus Streptomyces. The sequence continues at coordinate 1,188 of NZ_NEUF01000136.1, forward strand.
ACACCGTCACGATCGCGGTCGACGACGAGACCGATCTGCGCCTGCACGCTCCGGGCGGTGCGGTGGCGACGGCGGACGCCATCACCTGCGGCTGTCTCCTCGCCCCGGCATGCGTTCACCGCGCGGCGGCGGCCTGCGCCGCCCCCGCGGCGGACCAGGCCCCCGAGCCCGCCGGGCAACCGACCCCGGGGACGGCCGAATCCGCACCGCACCCCGACAGCACCGCTACCACGGCCCCCGAGCTCGCCCACGCCCCCGTATCCGACGTGGCGAACCCGGCCCAGCGTGCCGCCGCCGACGCCCTGTGGTCGGCGGCCGCCGCGGTGCTGGAGGCCGGTGTCGACGGGGCCGGTGCCGTCGCCCAGGCGTCGCTCCTCCGCGCCGCGCACACCGCCCGGCTCCAGCAGCTGCCGCGCGCCGCGGGCGCCGCCCTGTCCGTCGTCACGCTCCTGCGCGCGGCCCGCGCCGGGGACCCGTCCTACCGCACCTTTGATCTCGTCACCGCCCTGGCCGAACTCCTCGGGACCGCGCACCGGGTGG
>NZ_NEUF01000136.1:1919-53585 GCF_002910915.1 Streptomyces sp. SM10
AGGCGCCCGCACCTGGGTCGCCGGACCCGACGGCCGGCTCCATACGGTCGGCGACGTGGCCCCCGGCGGCGTCGGGCGCGCCCTGGGCGTGGCCGACCGGGCCGTGCGCCTCGGCGAGAGCGCGGTCACCCACCGGGAGCTCGGCCGGGCCGGCCTGGCGGTCTCGGGGGCGACGGTCTCGCCGGACGGAAGACTCGGCGCCGGGAAGGGCGTCAAGGCCGTCACCGCGCGGGGCGTGGCGTGGACGGAGCCGCCTCTCGCCGCCCTCTGGGAGACGCCGCCGTACGAGCAGGCCACCCGTGCCCTGCGGTCCACCTCCCGCTACGCGGACCCGGACGGCGGCGGCAGCGACCTGCTCTTCCTCGACGTCGAACTCCGCGGCGCCGTAAGGGAGCCGGGCGGCACCTGTCTGCTCGCGTGGTGCGAAGGCGACGGCGGCGGCGACGGCGTGTCCGTCCGGCTCACGGTCGCCGACGACGATCCCGCGCTGGCCCACCGGGACAACCTGATGCTGCTTGCCACGGCACCGGGAACGCGGCTGCGGATCATCGGCCGTCTGGTACCCGCGCTCCACCCCCGGCTCGCGCTCCTCGCCTGCTCGCACCCCACCGGCGAGGGCACGGTCGACCTCGGTTTCGACCGCCTGCGCCGCGCCGACCTCCCTGTCCCGGACGCCCGCGCCCACCCCGCCCCGCCCGGGCCCGGCGACTCCGGCGCACACTCACCCCTGCACCTTCTGGAGCGCCGCGTCGAACAGACGGTCCCGGCGGGCCGCGCCGCCCTCGGCATGCTCGGCGATGTCTCCGCCGAGACCCGTCGCCTCCGCGCGGGGGGCCTTCCCACGGCCGCCGGCCTTCTCGCCGCCCTGTGCGCCTCGGCCGCCCGACGCGGACGCGACCCCTTCGGCCGGCTGCTCCCCGCCGACACCGACGGCTTCGCCACCCACTGGCTCTCCGCCGCCCGCTACACATCCGCCGTGTCCGAGTCCCTGTGCGCGGCAGCCTGGGAACCGACGCAGGCAGACCTGGAGGCGGCACCACGGACCTCATGACATCCGTGCACGCCACGCGGATCACGCGAGGGAGGCGTACCGGCCGGAGCGTCGGTGAAGGCGGCTTCCCACCGACCCCTGGGCAAGCCACCCCGCGCGTCGTCGCAGAGCTCCCGACGCGCCATGACCGAGAGGGGAAGGCACGCGGAGAATCCGACCCTGCCCTTCCGGACGGCGCGAGACCGTGCCGGAGCCGCGACTCGTCCGCAGACCGGCCCGCCCAGCCGGGGCGAGCCGCTCCCGGCCGGGCGGGGAGGAATGCGATCGTGGGCCGTCAGGTTGGCACCAACGGCACAGACGTACGAACACGGCACAGAGAGCGGAAGCACCCATGGGCGAGTTGATCCTGATCCGGCACGGCGAGACCGAGTGGTCCCGGTCCGGGCAGCACACGAGCTGGACCGACCTGCCCCTGACCGCGCTCGGGGAGCGACAGGCCCGCGCCCTCGTGCCGCTGCTCGCGGAGCGGGAGATCGGGCTCACCCTGGCCAGCCCCTACCTCCGTGCCCGCCGCACCGCCGAGCTGGCGGGTCTGCCGACGCCCCGCGAGACCCCGGACCTGCGGGAGTGGGACTACGGGGCGTACGAGGGAGTCACCACGGTCGAGATCCGCCGCACCCGGCCCGACTGGAACCTCTGGACCGACGGCGTCGCCCCGGGGCCCGCGGAGCACCCGGGGGAGAGCCCGCAGGAGGTGGGCGACCGGGCGGACCGGATCCTGGCGGAGGTCCGGGCGGCGGCCTCCCGTCTCGGCGACGCCGACATCGCGCTGGTGGCCCACTCGCACTTCCTCCGCGTGCTGACCGCCCGCTACCTGCGACTGACACCGGCGAGCGGCGAACTCTTCCAGCTCCACACCGGCGCGGTCTCCCGCCTCGGCACGGAACACGGGAAGCCGGTCGTCACCGCGCTCAACATGGCCCTCCCGGAGAAGCTGTTCAACGCGATCGCCTGAGCACCCCGGGATCGCCCTCCGACGGGCTGCCCGGTCACGGGAGCCGAACCGGTGGCCCGTCGGCCGGCCACCGTGCAGATCGTGCGCCGTGGCCGGGGGCTCTGCCTGTGCCGGGGCCCGAAGCGGTTGGCCGAAGGCCACCTGCGAGCGCGACAATGCCTCGTGCGCACTCCTCGTTCCCGGGACTCCGAACTGCCCGACGTCATCGATCGTTACGTCAACCCCGCACATCAGGGGACCCGGCGCTACCTCCATCTGCTCCACGGCAACTTCACCCACGACGAGGGGAGCCTGCGCGCGCCCTTCCTCCGCTCCCTGCGCGCGGCCGCCGTGGACATCACCGACGAGGAACTGGAGATCCTGCTGCGGGGCGAGTGGCGTTCCCGCCTCACCGCTGCCTGGCTGATCGGCGTCGATCGGCGTACGCACTTCCGCGATGTGCTCGGCGACCTGCTTCTCGAGAGCAGGCTGTGCTTCTCCGGTCAGGGCTACTGCTTCGCCCTCGCGCGCTTCGGCACGGAGGAGGACGCCCTGCATCTGGTGGCCTACCTCGACCGCCAACTCCCATGGCCCGACCGCCAGTACGACCAGCGCTGGGCCATGAGTGCGCTCCTCCACATCGACGGCGGGGCCGGAACCGCACACGCGACCCGCTTCCTTGAACCCGGAGGACTGTGGCACCGGTGGAACGACGCCCAGTTCGCGCCCTCGCCGCCGAGCCGGTTCATCGACGAACTGTGCGCGTCGGCGGACTCCCCCGGAGAGACCGCTCAGCCGTAGCTGCGGCTCCGAAACGGTCATCGCGTCGCGAACTCCTTCGGCTGCCGAGGCGCCCTTCTGCGCAAGGCGTTTACAGGGTGGGGGCCCGGCGCTAGCCTCCGCTAGTGGGAGCGCTCCCAAGCTTGCACCGCATCCCGGCCCCACCCGGCGCCGCAGCGAAGGGACGTACATCGTGATCCATCTGTCCAGGCACCGATTACTGACCGGCACCCGTCGAAGAGCCGTTCTCCTCACTCTGCTCGCCCTCCTCACGACCGTTCCCGCCCTCGGGCTGGTCGTCACGACGGGCGAGAAGGCGGAAGCGCACGGCACGCCCATGAAGCCCGCCAGCCGCACCTTCCTGTGCTGGCAGGACGCCCTGACGGACACCGGCGAGATCAAGCCCGTGAACCCCGCATGCAAGGCCGCCGCGCAGGAGAGCGGGACCACCCCGTTCTACAACTGGTTCTCCGTGCTCCGCTCCGACGGCGCCGGCCGCACCCGCGGCTTCGTGCCCGACGGCGAGCTGTGCAGCGGTGGCAACACCAACTTCACCGGGTTCGACAAGCCCAGCACCGACTGGCCGGTGACCCACCTGACCGAGGGCTCGACCATCGACTTCTCGTACAACGCGTGGGCCGCGCACCCGGGTTGGTTCTACGTCTACATCACCAAGGACGGCTACGACCCGACGCAGCCGCTGAGCTGGGACGACATGGAGGAGAGCCCCTTCATCTCCGTCGACCACCCGCCGCTGAACGGCAGCCCGGGCACCGTCGAGGCCGACTACCGGTGGACCGGTGCGCTGCCCGACGACAAGGACGGGCGCCATGTCATCTATGTGGTCTGGCAGCGCTCCGACAGCCAGGAGACCTTCTACTCCTGCTCCGACGTGGTCTTCGACGGCGGCAACGGAGAGGTGACCGGAGTCAAGGACGGCACCTCCACCACCCCGACCGAGCCCCCGCCCGGTGCCTGCACCGCCACGCGCAGCACGACCGGCAGCTGGAGCGGTGGATACCAGTCCCAGGTGACCGTCACCAACTCCGGCACGGTACCGATGCTCGGATGGATGGTCGAGTGGACCCAGCCCGCCGGGCAGAGCGTCGCCAGTCTCTGGAGCGGAGCGATGACGACGCAGGGACAGGAGGTGATGGTCCACAACGCGGGCTGGAACGGCTCGCTGGACCCCGGTGAATCCACGACCTTCGGGTACGTCACCGACGGCGGTTCGCCGGACCCGGCACTCGCACTCGGCTGCAGGGTGGGCTGAGCCCGGGGCACCGAGCGGCCGGCATCCCGCCTTCGGGCGAGGTGCCGGCCGCGCCGCTGCCGGTGCCTTCAGGGTCGGTCCGCCAGGAGGGGAGGCGGAGGCATGACCCACCGCCGCTCGCGCTGCCCTGCACTGCGGGCGGCGAGCGCCGACACGAGTGCGGTGACGGTCAGAAGCGCCCCGATCAGCATGGTGAGCCCGAGTCCCGCGAGGGCGCCGCGGCCCGAAGAGGCCCGGCCCAGGACGGAGGTGTCCGAGACCGTTCCCGACCGGTCGTCCAGGAAGTAGCGGGAGTCCCTGGCGTTCCCGCGGAAGTCACCGAGTATGAAGAGCCGTCCTTCGGGGACCGCAACGTCGTACGCGAGCGCAGTGCCGGACGGGTCGCCGTCCTTGACGTACGGCTCGGTCAGCGGCGTGCCGTTCACCGTGACCGGTTCGTCGCGGAGCTGGGCGACACGGTCGCCCCCTGTGCCGATCACGCGTCCGAGCACGGCCCCGCCCTCGTACCGGTCCGGTGCCCGGTACAGCACCACCTCTCCACGCCGAATCTCACCCGGCCCGGTCCGCTCGATGACGACGCGCTCGCCGACGGGGTACGTCGGCTCCATCGAACTGCCGGTCACCTGCGCCGTCGTGTAGAAGAACCCGAACAGGACCACGGGTCCCACCAGCAGTAGTGCCCCGACCACCCCGGAGGCCCAGGCCGCGATGCGCAGCCCTCGTCCTGCCTGCCCCACAAGTCCTCCCCGAACGTACGTGCGGGGAGATTACAGGGCGCCCGCCCGCACCCGTGCACCCGCGGTGGCCGACGCGGACGGCCGGTACCTCGCCCCCGAGGTACCGGCCGGTTCCGTACGGGCGGCCGCGGATCAGGCAGCCTTCTTCTTGAGCGAGGTGAGGTGGGCGAAGACGACGACGTTGGCGGAGTAGCCACCCTTCTTGTCGAAGCGTCCACCGCACGTCAGAAGCCTGAGCTCCGGGCGGCCGGTGGCCCCGTACACCTTGTCGTCCGGGAACTTGTCCTTCGTGTAGGTCTTGACCTCGTCGACGGTGAAGACCGCGGTCCGCTTGTCCGCCCGGGTGACCTTCACGGTGTCACCCCGGCGCAGGACGTTGAGATTGAGGAAGATCGCCGGGCCCGTCGCGGTGTCCCGGTGGCCGACGAGCAGCGACGTTCCCGCTTCCCCGGGGGACGGGCCCTTCCGGTACCACCCCACCAGCTTGGGCCTGCTCAGCGGTGGGGCGCCGAGCCGTCCCTTCCTGTCGAGGTCGAGACCGGTGACCGGCGCCTCGATGAAGATGGCGGGGATGGCGACCTTCACCGGCCGGGAGTGCACCAGCGGGGCGTGCGAGGCGGGCACCTTCTCCTGAGGCTTGTGCGGTGCCCGGCGGAACGGCGCCGCCCCGCCGCCCGCGGCGTCGCTGCCGCGGGCGGCGGTGACCGACGAGGCGTCCTCGGGCGAGTCCGTGCTCGCCCACACGACGCCGGTCACCAGCGAGAAGGTCACACACAGGGTCATCGTGAGCCGGCATGCACGGCTCGGGCCCCGTCGTCGCCGTCGACCGCGCGTGCTACGCCTCGTTACGGGCACGGCGACGTGCGGATCGGCGGACCATGATCAGCCCTGCGATTCCGGCGGCACCGGCGACCACGGCGGCCGAGGTCCCGATGTTCGAGTCGCTCTCGGAGCTGACGCCCTCCATCTCCGGGACGCCGCCACCGCCGGCGGGCACGGCGCCGGACGGCTTGTCGTAGATCTCTGCGGTGCCCTTCTGCGAGCTCTTCTCGGCGCCGCTGTCACTCCGGGCGCCCGCTTCGGACGAACCCCGGCCGCCTTCCTCACGGTTGCCGCCCTGCCCGCCGTTCTGGCCCGGGCGGGAGCAGTCGACCTCGAAGCTCTTCTGCTTCGGGACCGGCCCGGCGGTCCAGGTCAGCTGGTAAGTGCCCTCCGGAAGCAGGTACTCCTGGCTGCGGGCCTTGCCGTCCACGAGCGGGAGGGTGTTCGTCAGCGTGTTGCCCGGAGGCCGCTCGGTGATGGTCCACACGAGCTGCGGGAGCTCCCCGAAGTTGCTCGCCACGAGGACGAACTGGCAGACCTCGACACCGTTGCGGTCACCGCGCGAGTGCCAGCTGACGGAACGGATGTCGATGTCGCCGCTCTCGCCGAGGGCGAGGGCGGCGGGGGCCGCGGCCACGAGCGTGGCGCCGGCCACGGCGACCGCGGCAGCCACCTTGGTGCCCGTACGGACGCTGCGTGAGCGGAGGGAAGCGGAAATGCGCATGCTGGGCTCCTTCAAGCCGAGATGATTGTCGTACTGATCACCTGATCGCCTAAGAGATGACATGGATCATCGGAAGAGTCCCTCGGGACACCGTAAAAACGCGTAAAAGTACCCTGACTAGCCGATAGCGGTCAGGGAGCCGCCGCCCGGGAGCCGTCCGGGACCCGGAAACGGAGGAGGACGGGCCGCCGCGGTCTGCGGGCGGCCCGCCTCTGCCGGACGTGGCTGAGCATGGGGCGGGACCAGCGGAAACGCTGCCGCGGCGCCGGTGCGCAGCCGTCAGGACCACGGCCGCGACCCCGCCTGCGGGGACTCCCGCCCGGGCCGTCGGGCGGGAGAGGGCCGCGGGCCAGGGAGGGCGGCTGCGAGGGCGGGCCGGCTCTCGCCCGTCCCCGGAGGGCGCGGGGCGCAACGTACCGGGGGCGGCCACCCGTCCGTGCGGGTGGCCGCCCCCGGCCGTCTCAACTCAGGTCAGACGCTCAGGAGATCAGCTCGATCTCCGCCAGCGTCGCCTCTGCCGTGCTCACCAGCCGGTACTTCGCGTACGCCTTCGGCGCCTGTACCGAGAACACCCGGGTCTGCTTGTCCCAGGCGAACGTCTGGCCGGACCGCTTGTCGAGGTCCTTCCAGGACCTGCCGTCCCTCGATCCCTGCAGCACCCAGCCCGTGGGGGCCTTGGCCGCCGAGCCCGAGGTCAGCGTGTACTGGACCGCCTTCGTGCCCGCGGCCGCCGGCAGCTCCACCGACTCGACCGGGGCCGAGGTCGCGGAGGTGTTGTCGTACAGCGCGCCGTCGCCCTTGAGCACGTCGCCCCTGGGCGCGGGCACCTTGTCGTCCTGGGTGACGGAGACCGGGGCGGCGTCCTTGCCCGTGCCCCACGCCGAGGGCTTGGAGCCCATGTCGAACTCCAGCACCCCGCCCTTGGCGAGCAGGTCGTGCGGCAGCGACGTGGACGTCCACCTCTTGCCGTTGACCTTCAGGCCCTGGACGTAGATGTTCGTGGAGCTGTTCTTCGGGGCCCTGACCACCAGGTCGCGGCCGCTCTCCAGGTGCACCGTCGTCTTCGTGAAGAGCGGCGAGCCGATCGCGTACTCCCCGCTGCCCATGACCAGCGGGTAGAAGCCGAGCGAGGAGAAGAGGAACCAGGCCGACTGCTCGCCGTTGTCCTCGTCGCCGTGGTAGCCCTGGCCGATCTCGCTGCCGGTGTAGAGGCGGCCGAGTACCTCGCGGACCTTCTCCTGGGTCTTCCAGGGCTGCGAGGCCGCGTCGTACATGTACGTGGCGTGGTGCGCGACCTGGTTGCTGTGGCCGTACTGGCCCATCCGCACGTCCCGCGCCTCGGTCATCTCGTGGATGACGCCGCCGTACGAACCGACGAACTCGGGTCCGGCGGTCTCGGGGGTCGAGAAGTAGGTGTCCAGCTTCTTCGCCAGACCGTCACGCCCGCCGTAGAGGTTGGCGAGGCCCCGGCTGTCCTGCGGGGCGGTGAAGGCGTAGCCCCAGCCGTTGGTCTCCGTGTAGTCGTAGCCCCAGACACGGGGGTCGTACTCGCCGGAGGGCAGGCGCCAGTCGCCGTCGGGCTTCTTGCCCTGGAAGAAGCCGGCCTTGTCGTCGAAGAGCTTGACGTAGTTCTGCGCGCGGTTGAGGAAGTACTCGGACTCCTCCTTGTAGCGCTGCTCCTTCGTCTTCTTGTAGAGCGCCTGACCCATCTGCGCGATGCCGTAGTCGTTGAGGTAGCCCTCCAGCGACCAGGAAAGGCCCTCGTGCGTCTCGGTGTTCGCGTATCCGGTGAAGACCGAGGTGTCCATGCCCTTGCGGCCGACGCCCGAGGACGGCGGAGCCACCGTGGCGTTCTTGACCGCCGCGTCGTACGCCGCCTCGGCGTCGAAGTCGACGCCCTTGACGTACGCGTCGGCGAAGGCCACGTCGGAGCTGGTGCCGGTCATCAGGTCGGAGTAGCCGGGGGAGGACCAGCGGGAGATCCAGCCGCCGTCCTTGTACTGCTGGACGAAGCCGTCGACCATCTTGCCGGCCTGCTTCGGGGTGAGGAAGGAGTACGCGGGCCAGGTCGTCCGGTAGGTGTCCCAGAAGCCGTTGTTGACGTAGACCTCGCCCTTGACGATCTTCGCGCCCGTGTGGGTCGGGGTGTTCTCACCGGTCTGCGCCGAGAAGGGGCTCGCGTAGGTGCTCTTCCCGTCGACCTGCTCGAAGCCGGAGTTCGGGTAGAGGTAGAGCCGGTACAGGCTGGAGTAGAGCGTGGTCAGCTGGTCGGCGTTCGCGCCCTCTACCTCGACCTTGCCGAGGATCTCGTCCCAGTCCTTCTGCGCGTTCCTCTCCACCTTGTCGAAGGAGGTCTTCGCCGGAAGCTCCATGGCGAGGTTCTTCTTCGCCTGGTCGACGCTGATCAGCGAGGTGGCCAGACGGAGATTGACGGTCCGGTCCTTGCCCGCGTCGAAGCGGAAGAAGCCGGTCACGTCACCGCCGCCGCCGCCCTTGAGCTTGCCGCTGTCGGTGACCGGGGCGTCGAAGGAGCCGTATACGAAGAGCCGGGTGGCGCCGGTGGAGCCGCCGCTCTTCACGTCGGAGTAGCCGGTGAAGGTGCCGGTCTTCGCGTCGAGGGTGAGACCGCCGTCGTTGGAGACGTTGTCGAATACCAGGCTCGCGTCCCTACCGGGGTAGGTGAAGCGCATCCGCGCCGCGTGGTCGGTCGGAGTCATCTCGGCCTTGAGGCCGTTCTCGAACGTCACGCCGTAGTAGTGCGGCGTCGCCGTCTCGTTCTCGTGGCGGAACGGCAGCGCACGCGCCGTGCGGGAGGCGTCCGGCGTGCCGGAGGCCGCCGACGGCATCATCTGGAAGGTCTGGCGGTCCCCCATCCAGGGGCTCGGCTCATGGCTGGCGCCGAACGCCTGCAGCGTGGGGAGGTTGTCCTCGTTGTTGCCGCGCGCGTAGTCGTACAGCCAGCTCGTGGAGCCCGCGTTGGTGACCGGCGTCCAGAAGTTGAAGCCGTGCGGGACGGCGGTCGCGGGGAAGGTGTTGCCGCGCGAGAAACCGCCGCTCGAGTTGGTGCCGCGGACGGTCGAGGCGTAGTCCGAGAGGTGCGCCTTACGCTTCTCCGGGGCCTTGGGGGCGATCGAGATGTCGTCGATCCAGCCCTGGAACTTCGACGGTCCCTTGGGGGAGTCGTACGCCACCAGGATCCGGTCGACCGTCTTGCCGGCGGCGACCGTGCCGATCCGCGAGGCGACCTTGTTCCACTGGTTCACGTACAGCCGCTTGGCGTCGGCCTGCCCCTGCGGGGTGAGGAGCCCGCCGTGGCTGTCGGTGGCCTTCAGCTCGCTCAGGTAGGTGCCGTCGGTGAAGGCCAGGTCCACCGCCACGTGCGTCGCGGGGTAGTCGAGGTCCGTCCGGCCCATCTGCGGGTAGACCAGGTAGGAGAGCTGGGTGTCCTTCGTGACCGCCGTGTCGACGTCGAAGACCTTGTTGTACGAGTAGGCGTGCCCGTCGGCCCTGTGCGTACCCGCGTACCGCAGTGCCTTCGTCCCGGTGAACCCGGCGCCCTGCTTGGCGGTCGGGGACCCCGAGGGGCCGCGGTCGGGCTGGGTGCGCATGTCGTCGGGGGCGGGGGTGGAGGTGTCGCCGTTCGAGAACTGGACGTCGGCGAGCTGGATCGCGTCGGAGGCGCCGTTGTTCTTCGTGATCTCCAGCCGGAAGTGCTGGTAGGCGGTGTCCGTCGTGAAGTCGTACGACTTGGTCTGGAGGCGCTCGGAGAAGGTCTGGCCCGTGCGGGTGTCCAGGTCCGTCCAGGTCTTGCCGTCGGCGGAGCCCTTCAGCGTCCAGTCCCTGGGGTCCCGCTCGTCGTGGTCGTTGGCCGAGGTCAGCGCGTAGGTGACGACCTTGGTGGGTTCGAGGAGGTCGAACTCGACCCAGCCCGTTGGTTCAAAGGCCAGCCACTTGGAGCCGGGCTCCACGTCGATCAGGTTCTCCTTGACCTCGCCGCCGCCCGTGTTCTCGCCGCTGGCGCGGAGGTCCGTGACCTGATCGGTGACATTGCCCGGTATGCCGGAGGCGAACCCGCCGTCGATGCCCGAGGCCCGCTTCTTTCCGTCGGGACCCTCCTCGACCGTGCTGCGCCAGTCCGGCTGCTTCTGGTCGGCTTCGAAGGATGAGTTGAACGAGGTGTCACCGGACGGCTTCCGGGCCGCGTCGGACGGCTGGGCGAGGGCCGCGGTGGGGGCCGCCAGGGCCATGACGAGAGAGGCCGCGAGAACCGCGGCGGAGTGGCTGGTTCTGTGGCGCGAGCCGTGCTGAGGACCACGTAGGGGCTGCATACGGAGCCGTTCCTCCCGGGGACATGCTCTGGACAACGTTGTCATTGTGGGGCGCGGGTACCAGTAGGGAGCCAAGTGACGGGATGTGTCAAGGGTGTTGCGCGGGGCGACGTCGGTGATTCGACCGTATTGCGGAATGTGCCGTTCACGTGCGTAGGCACGCGGTGCCGAGGTGACCGTGAGGTCTCAACTCGGGAAAGACTGCCGCTCAACCCTGCATTCGATCTTGCTCACTTGGCGGCAAGTGGACTATACCTGTCGGCGTCTGCACAGCCGCTTCACAACGGCCCGCGCGGGCGCGGGGGAGGGTGGACGGCTGTGGGCGCGAAAGCGGCCGCTGCGCGGTCCCCCGAAAATCCCCCGCTGCACCTGGAAATCCGGCACATCTGCACGACCCAAGCGCAACTGACCGCGGTGGCGGGGCCCTTCGCCTAGGCGAATTCCTTACGGGTGACCGGCACACCGCCTGAGTCCTGGAGAAGGCGAGGACTTGAGCATGGGATCCACCTCAGGCCGCACGAACGAAGGCCTTGGCCGTCGCGATCTGATCAAGCGTTCTGCCGCACTCGGCCTGATCGCTGTTCCGACGATGAGCTTCCTGTCGGCGTGCGCGAGCAGCGACAGCGGAAGTGACGAGAAGGTCGAAAAGGGCACGAAGAGCGAGAAGAACCCGCTCGGTGTCAATGAGACAGCCGCCCTCGAGGTGGTCATCTTCAACGGCGGCTTCGGCGAGCAGTACGCCATCGACGCCGAGAAGAAGTACAACGCGGCCTTCCCGAAGGCCCCGAAGGTCAAGCACGCCGCGACCGAGAAGATCCAGTCGACGCTGCAGCCGCGCTTCAACGGCGGGACCCCGCCGGACCTGATCGACAACTCGGGCGCCGAGCAGATGGACATGGGTGTCCTGGTCGGCAAGAAGCAGCTCGCCGACCTGACGCCGCTGATGGACGCCCCGTCCTACGACGACCCGTCCAAGAAGGTCCGCGACACGCTGCGTCCCGGTGTCCTGGAGATGGGCCAGTTCGACGGCGACCCGGTCTGGATCATGTACTACGCGTACACGGTCTACGGCGTCTGGTACTCGCAGACCAACCTCGAGAAGCTCGACGCCGCGTACCCGGAGACCTGGGACGACATGCTCGCGCTGTGTGCCAAGGCGAAGAAGAAGGGCATCGCCGGCTGGACGTACCCCGGCAAGTACCCGTACTACCTGCCGTTCTCGCTGTACCCCTTCATCGGCAAGATCGGCGGCCGCGAGGTCCTCGACAAGATCGACAACCTGGAGCCGAACGCCTGGAAGGACCCGGCCGTCAAGGCCGCCTTCGAGGCGTACTACGAGCTCTTCCAGAAGGGCTACATCCTCAAGGGCACGCCCGGTCTGACCCACATCCAGTCGCAGACCGAGTGGACCAAGGGCAAGGCGCTCTTCATCCCGAACGGCTCGTGGGTGGAGAACGAGGCCGCTCCCACCACGCCCGAGGACTTCAAGATGATGGTCGGGGCGCCGTCCAGCCTCGACTCGTCCGACAAGCTTCCCTACGGCACCATCTGGGCGTCCGGCGGCGAGCCGTTCGTCGTGCCCGCGAAGGCGAAGAACCCCGAGGGCGGCATGGAGCAGCTGCGCATCATGCTCAGCGAGGAGTCCTCCAAGAACTTCACCAAGTCGGTGAAGTCCCTCAGCGCCTTCAACGGCGGCACCGACGGCCTGACGCTGTCCACCGCCATGCAGTCGGGTGTCGACGTGCTGAAGCAGGCCGGCGACAACGTGGTGAACCCGCGGATGCAGGACTGGTACGTCAAGCTCCAGAAGGAGCAGATCGGTATCGCCGGCATCGGCGAGATGATGGCCGGCCGCGCGACCCCGGCGGAGACCATCAAGAAGATCCAGGCCTTCGCGGACGCGGCGGCCAAGGACCAGTCCATCAAGCACTACAAGCACCAGTGAGCCACCGTCACCAGCGGCGGCACCCGCTCAGAAATCGGGGTCGTTAAACGATGCAGCACGGCAAGTACCGGTTCATCGCGGGATTCCTGGTAGTTCCGCTGGCGTTGTACGCCATCTTCGTCATCTGGCCCTTCGTCCAGTCGATCTACTACTCCTTCACGGACTGGACCGGGCTGAGCCCGGACTTCCAGATGGTCGGCTTCGACAACTACAGCCGGATGCTCGGCGACAACATCTTCTGGAAGTCCCTGCAGCACAGTGTGCTGCTCGCGCTGCTGCTGCCGTTGGTGACGCTGGGTCTCGCACTCTTCTTCGCCTTCATGCTCAATGTCGGCGGCCGTCGGCGGAAGAACGCCGCGATTTCCGGAGTGCGAGGCTCCTCCTTCTACAAGATCGCCTACTTCTTCCCTCAGGTCCTGTCGATCGTGATCGTGGCGCTGCTGTTCCAGTTCGCGTTCAATCCGTCGTCCGGAATGTTCAACGAGACGCTCAAGGCGGTAGGCCTCAGGAGCCTCCAGCCGGACTGGCTCGGCGACCCGGACCTGGCGCTCTACTGCGTCATGGTCGTGCTGATCTGGTCGACGGTCGGATTCTTCGTCGTCCTCTTCTCGGCCGGAATGGCGTCCATCCCGAAGGACTTCTACGAGGCGGCCCTCCTCGACGGAGCCGACCGCATCACGACGTTCTTCAAGATCACGCTGCCGCTGCTCTGGGACACCGTGCAGTCCGGCTGGGTCTACATGGGCATCCTGGCGCTCGGCGTGGAGGCCTTCACCGCCGTACAGGTCATGACGGTGGGGCCGGGAGGTCCCGACTACTCCACGACCGTCCTGCCGCTGTACGTCTACCAGACGGCCTTCCGGGACGCCCAGGCCGGCTACGCGACCACGATCGGTGTCGGGCTCCTCATCGTCACCATGCTCTTCGCGGGCATCGTGATGAAGCTGGGCCGGCGCGAGCGGCTGGAGTTCTGATGCCGCACTCCCCGAGGCTCCGCGACCGGACGACCGGCTGCACGCAGAACAGTTCGGTCCCGGTGGCCGGCTCGACAGTTGTACGAGGTGAGCACACGTGAAGGTCACTGAGACTCCGCCCGCCGTCCCGGCCCCGCGCTCCCCGGTGACGAAGACGGACGCACCGGCCGCCGAACCCGCGAAGAGCAGTGAGGGCAAGGTCCTCAACGTCTTCTCGCACGGCGTGCTGATCATCTGGGCGGTGCTCGTCGTCATGCCGCTGCTCTGGGCGGTGATGGCGTCGTTCAAGACGGACGACTCCATCCTGTCGACCCCCTGGGCGCTGCCGGACAAGCTGCACTTCGAGAACTGGTCGCGTGCCTGGAACCAGGCGCACATGAGTGACTACTTCCTGAACACCATCCTGGTGGTGGGCGGTTCCCTCATCGGCACGCTGCTGCTCGGCTCGATGGCCGCGTACGTCCTGGCGCGGTTCGACTTCCCCGGGAACCGCTTCATCTACTTCCTCTTCGTCGGAGGGATGAGCTTCCCGATCATCCTGGCGCTGGTCCCGCTGTTCTTCGTCATGAACAACATGGGCCTGCTGAACTCGGTGCACGGGCTGATCCTGGTCTACATCGCCTACTCGCTCCCGTTCACCGTCTTCTTCCTCACCTCGTTCTTCCGGACGCTGCCGACCTCGATCGCGGAAGCGGCCATGCTCGACGGGGCCTCGCACACCCGGACGTTCTTCCAGGTGATGCTGCCGATGGCGAAGCCCGGTCTGATCAGCGTCGGGATCTTCAACTTCCTCGGGCAGTGGAACCAGTACATGCTGCCGACGGTGCTGAACACCGACCCGGACGGCAAGGTGCTCTCCCAGGGCCTGGTCGAACTGGCCACCAGCCAGGGATACAAGGGAGACTGGTCGGGTCTCTTCGCCGGCCTGGTCATGGCGATGCTGCCGGTCCTCCTCGCCTACATCGTCTTCCAGCGCCAGGTCGTGGCGGGGCTGACTGCGGGGGCGCTCAAGTAGGGATGTCAGCGTTCGGGGACCGCGGCGATGTCCGCCCGTCGTCGCCGACGCCATGCGCGGCAAAGAAGGGGCCCTGGTCCTCGGCCGATACGGGCCGAGGACCAGGGCCCCTTCCCTTCGTCGAGGGCTCACGCCGTTCGCCGGGCCTCGGCAAGACGCTCGGCGCGGCCGGGCTGGTCCGTCGCCACGCCAACCAGGCACAGCGAGAAGCCCCGCCCTCCAGGGCGGGGAGGAGGCACTGATGAACTGCCTGCTGTGCTGCGCCTTGCGCACCATCTCGTCGGCCACGGGGGCTCCTTCGGTCATACGGGCAGGGACCTTGCAGGCGGCCGAGGCAGGGGTGCGGAAGGGGGGCGCGTGACGCGCTGACGGCCGTTTCCGGCCCGTATGACACCCCCCGTGGACGCTCGCCCCCCGTTCGTACGTCGCCGCACGCCGAGGCTCTTCCAGGGCTCCGGTGTGCCCGGTCAACCCAGTCGTCAAGAGGTCTTCATGGGAAGGTAAGAACTCGGTAACGTCTCGGTCGTGTCTCGAAAAAATCGATTGACGTGACGGGGTTCAGGTGGCAAGGCACCTGTGGTGCCGCCGCCGAGATCCGCACGCGGGGGACCCCACTCCTCGGAGCGCGGGAAATGGCTGATTCCCGCCCCCTTGGGGGCTTGGTGGCCCGCTGCGGTCGGCCTTGGCCGCCGGGTGCGACGGTCTTCGTTCGAGAGTTCCAGGCGGAGGTCAGGGCTTCGGCCGAGTTCCGGCCGAGAAGCGGAGTGTCGTGCTCAACAGAGGCTCCGACCGCTCAAGGTCTTGACGGGGGGCACCCCAAAACGCTCAGCTTAGGGTTCACATGTTAGAGAAAACGGCAGGAGTGAGTGAGTCGATGGAGACTCCGGGGTCGCAGACATCTCTGCATAGGGCCAACCTTGAGCGGGTCGTGCGTGCCGTAAGGATGGCGGGGTCCCTGACCCAGGCGGAGATCGCCAGGAGCACCGGGCTCTCCGCTGCCACCGTCTCCAACATCGTCCGTGAGCTCAAGGACGGCGGCACGGTCGAGGTGACCCCCACCTCGGCGGGCGGCCGCCGCGCCAGGAGCGTCTCGCTGAGCGGGGACGCCGGCATCGTCGTAGGGGTGGATTTCGGGCACACCCACCTCCGGGTGGCCATCGGCAACCTGGCCCACCAGGTGCTGGCCGAGGAATCGGAGCCGCTCGATGTGGACGCCTCGTCCGCGCAGGGCTTCGGCCGGGCGGAACAGCTGGTCAACCGCCTGATCAAGACCACCGGGATCAGTCCGGAGAAGGTCATCGGCGTGGGACTCGGCGTCCCGGGCCCGATCGACGTCGAATCCGGCACGCTGGGCTCCACCTCGATCCTTCCGGGGTGGACGGGCATCAATCCGAGCCAGGAGCTCGCCGGGCGCCTCGGCGTGCCCGTGTACGTGGACAACGACGCCAACCTCGGGGCCCTCGGAGAGCTCGTCTGGGGCAGCGGGAGGGGCGTCAGGGACCTCGCGTACATCAAGGTCGCCAGCGGGGTCGGCGCCGGTCTGGTGATCGACGGGCACATCTACCGGGGACCCGGAGGGACGGCCGGCGAGATCGGCCACATCACCCTCGACGAGTCCGGCCCTGTCTGCCGCTGCGGGAACCGCGGCTGCCTGGAGACCTTCACCGCCGCCCGGTACGTCCTGCCCCTCCTGAAGCCCAGCCACGGGCCCGATCTCACCATGGAGCGGATGGTCCAGCTGGCCCGTGAGGGTGATCCGGGCTGCCGCAGGGTCATCGGGGACGTCGGCCGGCACATCGGCAGCGGTGTGGCCAACCTGTGCAACCTGCTCAACCCCAGCCGCGTGGTGCTCGGCGGGTCCCTCGCGGAGGCGGGGGAGCTGGTGCTGGGACCCATCCGCGACTCGGTCTCGCGCTACGCCATTCCCAGCGCCGCGCGGCAGCTCTCCGTGCTCCCCGGAGCACTCGGCGCACGGGCCGAAGTGCTGGGCGCGCTGGCCCTCGTGCTCAGCGAGATGGGGGATTCAACCCTTTTGGAGAGCACCCTCCCCGCGGCGACGCCTGCCTTCACTTAGATAACGAATGGCACCGTTGTCATCTCGTTAAGTATTTACTCCTTGACGCCGCCTCTGCGGCCGAGTTGACTTCCAGCCACCTCGGCCGCAACGTCGCGGCCTCGTCAGGGAGGTTCGAAATGAACACGCGTATGCGTCGTGCCGCCGTTGCCGTTGCCGCCACCACCATGGCCGTCTCGCTCGCAGCCTGCGGAAGTGCCAAGGAGTCCGGCGACAAGGCCAGCACCGACTCGGGCAAGAAGGGCGACGACCTCAAGATCGGTCTGCTCCTTCCCGAGAACGTCACGGCTCGCTACGAGAAGTTCGACAAGCCGATCATCGAGAAGAAGGTCAGCGAGCTGACCGGTGGCAAGGCGGAGGTCGTCTACGCCAACGCCAAGCAGGACGCCACGCTGCAGTCGCAGCAGGTCGACACGATGATCACGAACAAGGTCGACGCGCTCATCATCGACGCGGTCGACGCCAAGGCCATCGAGAACAGCGTGAAGAAGGCCAAGGACGAGGGCATCCCCGTCGTCGCCTTCGACCGCCTCGCCGAGGGCCCGATCGACGCCTACACCTCGTTCGACAACGAAGAGGTCGGCCGCGTGCAGGGCACTGCCCTGCTGGAGGCCCTGGGCGACGCCGCCAAGCCCACCATCGTGATGATGAACGGCTCGATCACCGACCCGAACGCCAAGCTCTTCAAGCAGGGCGCCAAGTCGGTGCTCGACGGCAAGGTGACCTACGGCAAGGAGTACGACACCAAGGAGTGGAAGCCGGAGAACGCCAACTCCAACATGGAGGGCGCGATCACCGCCCTCGGCAAGGACAAGATCGACGGCGTCTACTCCGCCAACGACGGCATGGCGGGCGGCATCATCCAGGCCCTCAAGTCGGCCGGACTCTCCAAGCTCCCGCCGGTCACCGGCCAGGACGCCGAACTCGCCGGTGTCCAGCGCATCGTCACCGGTGAGCAGTTCATGAGCGTCTACAAGCCCTACCCCCAGGAGGGCATCGTCGCCGCGGAGATGGCCGTCGCGCTCGCCAAGGGCGAGAAGCTCGACACCATCGAGACGTCCAAGGTCGACAACGTCGGCACGAAGGGCATCTCCACCGTCCTCGTCCCGGTCGTCTCGCTGACCAAGGACAACATCAAGGACACCGTCATCAAGGACGGGATCTGGACGCTCGACGAGATCTGCACGGCCAAGTACAAGGCCGCCTGCGACTCCGCGGGCCTGAAGTAGGTCCTTCCGCCCGGCCCGTCCCCAGGGGCGGCCGGGCGGCCCGAAGCCTGTCCGGCGCCCGGCCCACCAACTGTCCCGCTACCGGGCCGGGCGCCGGACGGAACGCTTCCGCTGTTTCTCACTTCTGCTCAACCACCGCATCTTCCCCCAGGTGCGGTATCCCCGCCGGGTCAGGCGGCGAAGGAGATGGTTCACGTGTCCGCTACGCCCGTGTTGGCGTTGCGAGGGGTCTCGAAGCGATTCGGTGCGGTCCAAGCGCTCACCGATGTCGAGCTCGAGGTCCACGCCGGTGAGGTGGTCGCCCTGGTGGGTGACAACGGCGCCGGTAAATCAACGCTGGTCAAGACGATCGCCGGGGTGCACCCCATCGATGACGGAGTCATCGAGTGGGACGGCCGGCCGGTCCAGATCAACAAGCCGCACGATGCCCAGAACCTGGGGATCGCGACCGTCTACCAGGACCTCGCGCTCTGCGACAACATCGACGTCGTCGGTAACCTCTACCTCGGCAGGGAGCTCCGCAGGTTCGGGATCCTCGACGAGGTCGAGATGGAGCGGCGCTCCCGCGAGCTCCTCTCCACGCTGTCGATCCGCATCCCCAGCGTCCGCATCCCGATCGCGTCGCTCTCCGGCGGTCAGCGCCAGACCGTCGCCATCGCGCGTTCGATGCTGGGCGAGCCGAAGCTCGTCATCCTCGACGAGCCCACCGCCGCGCTCGGCGTCGAGCAGACCGCCCAGGTTCTCGACCTCGTCGAGCGTCTGCGCGAGCGAGGCCACGCGGTCGTCCTCATCAGCCACAACATGGCCGATGTGAAGGCCGTCGCCGACAAGGTCGCGGTGCTCCGGCTGGGCCGGAACAACGGGATCTTCGACGTGAAGACCACGTCGCAGGAAGAGATCATCTCCGCCATCACCGGTGCCACGGAGAACGCCGTGACCCGTCGTGCGGCGCGCAACGCGGAGGTCAAGAAGTGACCACGACCGACAAGACGTCCACCCCGGTGGTCAACCCGGATGCCGCCGGGGGCGCCGACATCGCGGTCGACCCCCGCCTCCTCGTGCGCGAGCAGGGCTTCGCCGGCTACCTCAGCGAGTTCAAGCGCAAGATGCGCGGCGGTGACCTCGGCTCGATCCCCGTGATCATCGGCCTGCTCATCATCTGCGTCGTCTTCCAGAGCCTGAACTCCGAGTTCCTCTCCGCGAAGAACCTCAGCGACATCGCCGTGACGATGGTGGCCACCGGCATGATGGCCGTCGGCATCATCTTCGTGCTGCTGCTCGGCGAGATCGACCTCTCGGTCGGTTCGGTCAGCGGTGTCTCCGGTGCCGTCGTCGCCGTGCTCAGCGTCACCCACGGGATGAACGAGTGGCTCGCCGTCCTCGTGGCGATCCTCAGCGGCGCCCTCATGGGAGCCATCCACGGCTTCTTCTTCGCACGGATAGGCGCCCCCGCCTTCGCCGTGACCCTCGCCGGCCTGCTGTTCTGGCTGGGCTTCATGCTCCAGCTGCTCGGTGACACGGGCACGATCAACCTGGACAGCGACGGCGTCGTCGGCCAGCTGACCACGTACTACTTCTCGGACGTCGCGGCCGCCTACGGCCTCGCGGCCGTCGGAGTGATCGTCTACTTCCTCTCCGCGTTCCTCGACACCCGCCGCCGTGAGGCCGCGGGCGTCCCGTCGCGGCCGATCGTCGACATCGTGGTGCGCACCGTCGTCCTCGCGGTGTTCGCCTTCGGCGCGGCGTTCATGTTCAACCAGTACCGCGGCCTCCCGCTGGCCCTAGTCCTCTTCCTCGTCGTCCTGGTCGGCACGGACTTCCTCCTGCGCCGCACCTCCTACGGCCGGAAGATCTTCGCGCTCGGCGGCAGCGTCGAGGCCTCCCGCCGTGCGGGCATCAACGTCACCGCGATCCGCATCTCGGTCTTCTCCATCGCCGGCACCTTCGCGGCGGTCGGCGGCCTCTTCTGGGCCTCCAAGATCGCGGCGGCCAACCAGGGCTCCGGCGCCGGCGACCTCCTGATGAACGTCATCGCCGCGGCCGTCATCGGCGGCACCAGCCTCTTCGGCGGCCGGGGACGCACCTGGAACGCGCTGCTCGGTGTCATGGTGATCGTCTCGATCCAGTACGGCCTGGCCCTGGAGGGCATCGCCACCCCGATCAACTACATGATCACCGGCGCTGTTCTTCTCATCACGGTCGTGATCGACTCCATCACCCGCAAGACGCAGAAGACCGCAGGCCGCGCCTGACCGTCGTACCTGCACACATGTGCCCGGCATCGTCCGCGATGCCGGGCATCTGCACGTCCGGCGCGACCGGCGCGGCGCGACGCGATGCGCCGCCCGATGACCGGGGCCGCCGGCGGAACATTAGACTCATCGGATCGACACGCTCGACCAGCTCACAAGCAAGGAGGCACGGGTGGACCTGCTGACCCGCATCAAGGGACCGCGTGACCTGGACCGGCTCGGCCTCGAGCAGCTCGACCAGCTCGCCGGGGAGATCCGTACCTTCCTCGTCGAGGAGGTGTCCAAGACCGGCGGCCACCTCGGCCCGAACCTGGGCGTGGTCGAGCTGACCATCGCCCTGCACCGGGTCTTCGAGTCCCCGCAGGACAAGGTCCTCTTCGACACGGGCCACCAGAGCTACGTGCACAAGCTGCTCACCGGCCGGCAGGACTTCTCGAAGCTCAAGAGCAAGGGCGGTCTCTCCGGCTATCCGTCCCGCGCCGAGTCCGAGCACGACGTCATCGAGAACTCGCACGCCTCGACGGTGCTCGGCTGGGCCGACGGCCTCGCCAAGGCCAACGAGGTCCTGAAGAAGGACGACCACGTCGTCGCCGTCATCGGTGACGGCGCGCTCACGGGCGGTATGGCCTGGGAAGCGCTGAACAACATCGCCGCCGCCAAGGACCGCCCCCTCGTCATCGTCGTCAACGACAACGAGCGCTCCTACGCCCCGACCATCGGCGGCCTCGCGAACCACCTCGCCACCCTGCGCACCACCGACGGCTACGAGCGCTTCCTGGCCCGCGGCAAGGACCTCCTGGAGCGCACGCCCGTCGTCGGCAGGCCGCTCTACGAGACCCTGCACGGCGCCAAGAAGGGCCTCAAGGACTTCATCGCCCCGCAGGGCATGTTCGAGGACCTCGGCCTCAAGTACGTCGGGCCGATCGACGGCCACGACATCGAGGCCCTGGAGTCCGCGCTCCAGCGGGCCAAGCGCTTCGGCGGCCCGGTCATCGTGCACTGCCTCACGGAGAAGGGCCGTGGCTACACGCCCGCCCTCCAGGACGAGGCGGACCGTTTCCACGCGGTCGGCAAGATCCACCCCGACACCGGGCTGCCCATCTCCACCTCCGGCCTCGACTGGACCTCGGTGTTCGGCGAGGAGATGGTCAAGCTCGGCCGCGAGCGCGAGGACATCGTCGCCATCACCGCGGCCATGCTCCAGCCCGTGGGCCTCGGCAAGTTCGAGGAGGCGTTCCCGGACCGGATCTACGACGTCGGGATCGCCGAGCAGCACGGCGCGGTCTCCGCGGCGGGCCTGGCCACCGGCGGGCTGCACCCCGTCTTCGCGGTCTACGCGACCTTCCTGAACCGGGCCTTCGACCAGGTCCTGATGGACGTCGCCCTGCACAGGTGCGGAGTGACCTTCGTCCTGGACCGGGCCGGCGTCACGGGCACGGACGGCGCCTCGCACAACGGCATGTGGGACATGTCGATCCTCCAGTGCGTTCCGACCCTGCGCATCGCCGCCCCGCGCGACGCCGACCAGGTCCGTGCGCAGCTGCGCGAGGCCGTCGACGTGAAGGACGCGCCCACCGTCGTCCGCTTCTCCAAGGGCGCGGTCGGCCCCGCCGTCAAGGCCGTGGGCACGGTAGGCGGCATGGACGTCCTGCGCAGGGCGGGCACGGACAAGGTGGACGTCCTCCTGGTCTCCGTCGGCGCCCTGGCCCCGATGTGCCTGGAGATCGCCTCCCTGCTGGACGCCCAGGGCATCTCCACCACCGTGGTCGACCCCCGCTGGGTCAAGCCGGTCGACGAGGCGCTCGCCCCGCTCGCCGCTGAGCACCGGGTCGTCGTCACCGTCGAGGACAACAGCAGGGCCGGCGGTGTCGGCTCCGCCGTCGCCCAGGCCCTGCGCGACGCGGGCGTCGACGTGCCGCTGCGTGACTTCGGCATCCCGCCGGTCTTCCTGGACCACGCCTCGCGCGGCGAGGTCATGGCGGAGATCGGGCTGACCGCGCCGGACATCGCCCGGCAGGTCACCGGCCTCGTCGCCAAGCTCGACGGCCGGTACGAGACCCCGGCCGCGGAGCCCGTCCGCGACTGATCCGCCCGCACCGCTCCGGGCCGGCCGGCCACCCCGCTCGGGTGGTCCGACCGGCCCATTCGCGTGAAATCGGGCCGTATCGCGCCTCCACCGGCATTCCGGGACCACCCGTTCCGAATCATGGCGTGCACGACGAGCGCGCGGAGGTACGCCGGTGAGTACGCAGCAGGACACGCCCCCCGGCGGAGGGGGACTGTTCAGGACCAAGACGGTCGAACAGTCGATCCGTGATACCGAGGAACCGGAGCACGCGCTCAAGAAATCCCTCTCCGCGCTGGACCTCACCGTGTTCGGCGTGGGTGTCATCATCGGCACCGGGATCTTCGTCCTCACGGGCAAGGTCGCCAAGGAGACGGCCGGCCCGGCCACGGCCCTCGCCTTCGTCGCGGCGGGCGTCGTCTGCGCGCTGGCCGCCCTCTGCTACGCCGAGTTCGCCTCCACCGTCCCGGTGGCCGGATCGGCGTACACCTTCTCGTACGCCTCGCTGGGTGAGCTGGTCGCCTGGATCATCGGCTGGGATCTGGTGCTGGAGTTCGCCCTGGGCACGGCGGTGGTGGCGGTCGGCTGGTCCGGCTACGTGCGCTCGCTCATGGACAACATCGGCTGGACGATGCCCGAGGTGCTCTCCGGACCCGATGTGGCGAGCGGATTCGGCTTCGACATCCTGGCGTTCGCCCTGGTCCTGATCCTGACCGTCATCCTGGTCCTCGGGATGAAGCTCTCCGCCCGCGTGACCACCGTCGTGGTGGCCATCAAGATCGCCGTCGTGCTGATCGTGATCATCGCCGGAGCGTTCTTCATCGACGCGTCCAACTACTCGCCCTTCATCCCGGAGGCCGAGAAGCAGACCGGCGGATCGGGCCTGGACGCCCCCCTGGTCCAGCTGATCTTCGGCTACGAGCCGACGAACTTCGGCGTCATGGGCATCTTCACCGCGGCGTCCATCGTCTTCTTCGCCTTCATCGGCTTCGACGTGGTGGCCACCGCCGCCGAGGAGACCAAGCTCCCGCAGCGCGACATGCCGCGAGGCATCCTCGCCTCGCTCGTCATCTGCACGCTGCTCTACGTCGCCGTGTCGATCGTCGTCACCGGCATGCAGAACTACTCCGAACTCTCCGTCAGCGCCCCGCTGGCCGACGCCTTCAAGGCCGTCGGGCACCCCTTCTACGCCGGCGTCATCAGCTTCGGCGCGGCGGTCGGCCTCACCACGGTCTGCATGATCCTGCTGCTCGGCCAGACCCGGGTGTTCTTCGCCATGAGCCGGGACGGGCTGCTCCCGAGGTTCTTCTCGGTGACGCACCCGCGCTTCGGCACGCCGTACCGTCCCACGATCCTGCTCGGCGGGATCATCGCGATCCTGGCCGGCTTCACCAGCATCAACGAGCTGGCGACCCTGGTGAACATCGGCACGCTCTTCGCGTTCGTGGTCGTCGCCCTCGGCGTCATCGTCCTGCGGCGCACCCGCCCCGAACTCCACCGGGCGTTCCGGACCCCCTGGGTGCCGGCGCTCCCGATCGTGTCGGTGGCGGCCTCGGTCTGGCTGATGCTGAACCTGCCGGCGGAGACCTGGCTCCGGTTCGGTATCTGGATGGTGCTGGGCGTGATCATCTACTTCATGTACGGGCGCAGGAACAGCCGTATGACGAAGGCGCGTTGACCGGATCAGCCACGTGCTGACGGCGGCAGCGGCCGCACCGTGCGCGGACCCGTGCAACGGGCCCCGTGCGCCTCGGCCCGCTGCCGCAGTCCGCGGTCGGCCGTGACCACGACGCAGGGCCGTACACCGTGGGCGGCGGCCGCCAGTGCGGCGATCAGGTCGTCCCCGCTCCCGGGCGCCGCCTCCACGCGCACCCCGGGCGCGGACGCGACCCCGCGCGCCGCGCCCTCCACGACCAGCACGATCTCGACGGGACCGGGCTGCCCGGGCAGCCCGTCCGCGGCGTACGGGACCAGCGAGTCCCGCAGCCGCTCGGCCGCCCCGTGCCTGTCCCGCCACCAGCCGTCGGGTACGGAGCCCACGACATTGGCGGCGTCGACGATCACGAGGGCCTTCTCACCGGTCATCCCCGAAGGATGACAGGTCAGCCGCCGGTGGCCGGAGACTTCTTGGCCGATTCGGGGATCGTGCCGCCCGTCCGGATGGCCTTCCAGAGGTTTCCGGCCTGCGGCTCCGCGGCCACCACGCGGTTGGGGTCCTGCTTGTCGTAGGCGACGGGCAGCATGATCGTCTCCATGGTGGAGGGATCGACGCCGTTCATCGAGCGGGCGAACTCCGCGAGCGAGGTCAGCGAGGCGAGCCCCTCGTCGGTCGTGAGCGACTTGGTCGCGGAGTTGGCGATCTTGTACGTGCTGGTCGGACTGCCCAGCAGGTCCTGCGACTTGATCTCAGTGAGCAGGGCGAGCAGGAACTGCTGCTGGAGCCCGATGCGGCCGAGGTCACTGCCGTCGCCGATGCCGTGGCGGGTGCGGACGTAGGCGAGCGACTCGGTGCCGTTGAGCTTGTGCTCACCTGCGGTCAGGTCGAGCCCCGAGGCCGAGTCCTTGATCGGCTCCTCGACCTTGACGGTGACGCCGCCTATCGCGTCGACGAGGTCCTTGAACCCGGCGAAGTTGATCTCCAGATAGTGGTCGATCCGGACCCCGGACATCTTCTCCACGGTCTTGACCACACAGGCCGGACCGACCTGCGAGTAGACGGAGTTGAACATCACCCGCTCCGCGGAGGCCATCGACGAACCGTCGGCCTTGACGCACTCGGGCCGGGTCACCAGGGTGTCGCGCGGGATGGACACGGCCGTGGCCTCGGTGCGGCCCTCCGGTATGTGCACCACCAGAGCGGTGTCGGACCGCGCCCCGCTGACCGCGCCGCCCCCGCCCAGCTCCTTGTTCTCCGCCCCGGCACGGGAGTCGGAGCCGAGGACGAGCAGGTTCTGGCCGGCGGTGGGGAGCTTCTCGGGACGGTCCTCGCCGAGCGCCTTGTCGATGTCGACGCCCTTGATGTTGTTGTCGAGGTCCTGGTACATCCAGTAGGCCGTGCCACCACCCGCGAGCAGGAGCACGAGGAGCACCCCGAGCGTGATCCTGAGGCCGCGGCGGCGCTCGCGTTCCTTCTTCCGGCCGCGCTTCGGCGCTCCGGCACGGCGGGAGGCGCTTCGTCCTGGAGGCATGACCTCGTTGCTCATCCTGTTCGAGTCCCTTGGTCTCGCGGCCCGGTAGGGCTGTGGGCGGGTTGGACTCGGGTGGGGGGAGGAGCCGGTCCGACTTCGGTGGTGCACAGCACTATAGACAGTCCATCGAGCGCGTGTACGAGCCGTCTGAGGCTCCACGCGAGCTGCCGCCGTCCCCCGTCAGGCCGCTCGTCCGCACTCGGTCGTCACGGTTCGGTCACCCAAAATTCTCTCATGTGAGGGACTAGTATGTGCCAGATTCGAAATCATGCGCGATGCGCCGGACGCCTCGAAAGGTGACTGCGGAAATGCTCGGACAGGATGCCCGCGTGACGTCGAGGGTTGCTTCCGGGGCGGGCGCGATGCGGGGCATCTGGCTCACCAGGGGCAAAGAAGGCCGCCTCACCGCGTACGTCGCGGTCGAGGGCGGGCTCCGGCGCTGGACCGAAGACCGCCCGGGGGGAATGGACTTCGGTGACCCCGCGCCTGTGCAACTGGCAGGGCTCACCGATTTGTCCGTCACCCAGGACGCCAACGCGTACACCCACTTCGTCGGCCGGCGCGAGCGCCGGGCCACCGGCCGGGAGCCCGTCGTGGACGTCGTGCACGCGATCCAGTACCAGTCGGCGCGCCCGGTCACCGCATGGCGTTCGCTGGGAAACCCGGACAAGGACCCGGAGCAGGCGCGCGGGCTGGGCCGGCCCGTGGTGGTGGTGGCCCGTTCCGGCATGGTGCACGTCTTCGTGCGCAAGGCGGACGGTGGCCTGACCCTGCGACGCGAGCAGGGTGACGGCAAGTGGCTCGGCTGGCGGGATCGCAGGGGAGCGCACGGCGTCGAGGGGGCGCCGGTCGCGATCACGCTCTCGTCGGGGCGGATCGAGCTCTTCGCGGCCACTTCCGAGGGCACGCTGCACTGGTTCCAGAAGGAGGCGGCAGGTGCCCTGGGGGACGGGCACCCGTCACGTCTGGCGGTTGCGCCGGGCACGGTGTCCGTCCTGGAGACCGGTCCGGACCGGCCCACGTTCTACTGGACCGACCCGGGTGGCCGCGGAGTGGTGGCCTACCGGGCGGGCGCGTGGCCGGTGGCGCTGGGCGGCGCCCCGGGTGAAGGCGCGCATGCGGCATCCCGTGCGTTCCTCGACGGCTACGACTGCACCGTGCTGGCCCATCGCGGGGCCGAGGGCACCGCCGTGCTCGGGGTGGGGGTCACCGAGGACGAGGGCAACGGGATGTGGTGGTCCGACACCGGCGTGCGCAGCCTGGCGGCGCCGGCGTTGGCGCAGGACGCCTTCGGGAGGCTCGTGGTCGCGGTCATCGGTGAGGACGGGGTTCCCCGGCTGGCCCGGCAGACGGAAGGGCCGGGGCTGACGCTCTCGGAGTGGCGCGCTCCCTGACGTGCCTCCGCCTCGACGGCGGACCCGGTCCGCATGTCCGCCGCGCGGCGGAAGAGGGCCTTTCGAGTCAGATCGATCAGTGACCCCGAAGGTTGTGCGGCGGAAAGTATGGCGTGTATCACGCCGTGATGTCGAGGGGCGTGCGCGATCTTTCGCTGAATCTGCGCATTGACATCTTTTAATGTTCACTTAAGATTCCCATTTGAAGCGACAGTTCGAGAGCTGAGCCGCGAGCGATCGACGGGGGTGCCCGACTGCGAGTCGACGACGACTCGACGGGCAGTGCGCGGAACGTGAGAAGTCGGTAGTGGTGCAGGGCGATCTCTCCTGCCTCGAACTGGAGTGTGCATGATGGCCGCTGGGCCCCGTCTGAGCGTCATCGTCCCGTTCCAGGACGTCGAGACGTACCTCACGGAGTGCCTGGAGTCCATCGCGCGGCAGACCTTCCGTGACTTCGAAGTGATCATGGTCGACGACGGATCGACGGACTCCTCGACCGCGATAGCCGAGAGGTTCTGTGCCGAGGATCCTCGTTTCCGCTTGATACACCAGGAGGCGAACGGCCCCGGGCACGCCCGCAACACCGGGCTCCGCGAGATGCATTCCGAGGGCGAGTTCCTGGTGTTCGCCGACGGCGACGACGTCATTCCGGAGTACGCCTACGAACTGCTCATCCGTACGGTGTCCGAGTCCGGTTCGGATTTCGTCTCCGGCAACGTGCAGATGATGAACTCCACGACGAAGTGGCAGTCCCCGCTCCACAAAGGCCCGATGCAGCGAGACCGCAAGGGCACCCACATCACGCGCTTCGAGGCGCTGATCTACGACCGTACGGTCTGGAACAAGGTGTTCCGCCGCAGCTTCTGGGACTACCACTTCATCCAGTTCCCGGAAGGGGTTCTCTACGAGGACTCCTGGGTCAACATGTTCGCCCACTTCAAGGCCGCGAAGGTCGATGTCATCAGTGACATCGTCTACTTCTGGCGAAGGCGGGACGGTGGAGCCGCACCCTCCATCACGCAGAGGCACACCGAGCTCGGCAACCTCCAGGACCGGGTCGCAGCCGTTCAGTCCGTGAGACGGTTCCTCGGGCAGCACCGTGCGCGCTCCTTCAGGGAACACAAGCGCAAGTACGACCTCGCGTGCCTGAAGTCGGACCTCATGCTCCACCTCAAGGTCCTCCCCGACGCCGACGACGACTACAGGGACGCGTTCATGTACGCGGCCCAGGACTTCCTGAGCGAGGCCGACGACGACATCATCGAGGAGCTTCCCGCGGATGCCCGCGTGAAGTGGCTCCTCGTCCACCAGGGCCGCCTCGACGAGCTCCTCGACGTCCTGGAGTTCGAGAGGAAGGGCGGGCCGCTGCCGGTCCGCAGGCGATTCCGCCGCTACCTGAACTACCCGCACCTGGGGAACCGCAAGACGGGCCTCTACAAGCGCGACTACCGGCTCGACAAGGAACTTTCGCCCTTCAGCTCCCTCACCGCCGCCCGGTGGGACTCCCAGTGGCTGACGCTGTCGGGCTCCGCCTACGTCCGGTTCATCAACGTGCACAAGCGGCACATGTCCACGAAGATGCTGGCCCTGCGGAACAAGAAGTCCGGCAGCACGCTCGTCAACCTGGCCAGGACGACGTTCTACCCGCAGGCCACCGAGTACTCGAACCAGAACCGGTACTGCTACGACTGGGCAGGCTTCGAGACCCGGTTCGACACCACCCGCCTCAAGAAGAAGGGCGAGTGGGTCGAAGGGACCTGGGACGTCGCGGCCGGTGTGTTCAGCCGCGGCCTGTTCCGGTACAAGAGCATCGGCAGGGGCGGGGCCGGCTCGGCCGCCAACCCGCCGTGCCGCTATGTCGACAAGAACACACGGATCGTGCCCCTGTTCGTCCAGGGCGGTCTGAAGATCCGGGTCGAGCGGGTGCGGTGCCGGGTCACGAGGCACCGCATCACGGGATCCCACCTGGAGATCGGCGGGGTCTACCTCGGCCCCAAGGTGCCCGAGTGGGGCAAGCTCCGTGTGGTCAGCATGAACGGTGCGGGACGGCACGAGGCGTGGCTGTCCTTCCAGCCCGGCGGAGAGGGCTGGTGCACCTTCGTGGCCAGGGTCCCGCTGGACAAGCTCGTACCCGGGTCCAGGGCGACGGGCGAATCGGTCCCGCAGGCGTGGACGATGGGCAGCAACGGCTGGAAGACCACCGTGCATGTGGAAGGCCGCAAGACGCCCCTGTACCCGGTGATGGCCGAGGACACCGCCGACGGCCACTACCGCATGCCGGCGGGTCTCCAGACGGACGACGGTGACCGCGAGATCGTCGTCCACGGCAACGGCTCCGGCTACGTGGTGCTCTTCGAGCGCGCCGCGCTGCCCCTGCTGACCGACCACTGCTGGCGCGAGGACGGCTCGCTGGAGCTCATCGGCCGGTACTCCTGCGCCGATCTGCTGAGCACCCGCGAGCATGCCAGCGCGCACGTGGTGGTCAGGTCGCGCGCGCACGGTGCCGAACGGGCCGTGCCGATGGAGTGGGCCGGTGACAGCTTCCGGGTGGTGGTGACCCCCGTGGCGATGGCGACGCTCGCGGGCGACATTCCGCTGGCCGCCGGGCGCTGGGACTTCTTCCTGCGCCGCGAGGACCCCTCGGAGGTCGCGCCCGACGTGCGCAAGGCCGACCTCATGATGAAGGTCGAGCAGAGCCTCATCAGCACCCTTCCGCAGGAGATCGAGGAGAGCGGCAGGGGGTACGAACTCCAGGCCGAGGCGTACGACCGGCTCTCGCTGCTCGTCCGGTCCGCCATGGCCGAGGACGCCAGAGGGCCGTACCGGCAGAAGCTGCTGCGTACCAGGAACTACCCCCTGGCCCGTCGCGAACCGATCAGGCCTGCCGTGCTCTTCGACGCCTTCAAGGGGACGCAGTACTCCGACAGTCCGCGCGCCGTCCACGAGGAGATGGTCCGCCGGGGTGTCGCTCTCGACCACCTCTGGGTCGTGCGCGACGACCAGGTCCAGGTGCCGCCCACCGCGACTCCGGTGCGCATGTGGTCACGTGAGTGGTACGAGGCCCTGGCCACGTCCCGCTACGTCGTCGCCAACAACCACCTGCCCGACTGGTTCGACAAGCGCGCCGATCAGGTGGTCGTGCAGGCCTGGCACGGCACCCCGCTCAAGAAGATCGGCCACGACATCGAGGCGGTGCACTTCGCCGACCAGCGCTACCTGGAGCGCGTCGCGAAGGAGGTGCAGAACTGGGACATGCTGGTCTCCCCGAACAGCTTCTCCACGCCGATCCTGAAGAGGGCCTTCCAGTTCCCCGGCGAGATGGTCGAGTGCGGGTACCCCCGCAACGACATCCTCCGCCGTCCCGGAACGGAGCACCGCGCCGAGGAGATCCGCCGGCGCATCGGCCTGCCGCCCGGCAAGCGCGTCATCATGTACGCGCCGACGTGGCGTGACGACCAGTTCTACGCTCCGGGCAAGTACAAGTTCGACTTCAGGATCGACCTCGAGGACGCGCGAGCCCGGCTCTCCGCCGACCACGTCCTCATGGTGCGCCGCCACCCCAACGTGGTGGACCCGGTCCCCGGGGCCGGCGACGGCTTCGTCTTCGACGTGTCCGACTACCCGGACATGGCGGACCTCTCGCTGATCACCGACGTGATGATCACGGACTACTCGTCCCTGATGTTCGACTTCGTGAACACGGGGCGGCCGATCCTCTTCTTCACCTACGACCTGGACCACTACCGCGACACCCTCCGCGGCTTCTACTTCGACTTCGAGCAGAGCGCCCCCGGGCCGCTGCTGTTCGAATCCGCGGAGCTCATCTCCGCCATCGAGGACGTCGACCGCATCCAGGAGGGCTACGCCGACCGGTACGCCTGGTTCCAGGAGGAGTTCTGCGACCTGGACGACGGTTATGCGGCGGCCCGCCTCGCCGAACACATTCTCGCCGCGGGAGGGGACACGGTCCCCGCCGGGCCTGCTGCCGCGTCCGACCTGCGGCTCTCGCTCCATGAGATCCGGGAGCCCCAGGACTTCGCGGGTCATCCGGCGTACGGCTCGGTGAGGACGGACACGGGACCGGACGCACCGCACCCCACCGATTTCCCGCGTGCCGTGAGGACGGACCCCCTCCATGTCTAAGACAGCCACCTCCAGCCGCCCCGTCCTCACCGGCATAGACACGTCCGGCGCCTATCCGGTCCACTACCGGTTCAGCCATGCCAAGAGCGGCAACCGGCACCTCGTCGTCGTCTTCGCCAACTTCTCCGCGCCCGACGACTACGGATGGTCCAACGGAGTCTTCGACAACGTCCGTGCGAACATCCTCTGGGTCCGGGACATGTTCGACGGGAAGAACAGCTACTACCTGTGCAAGGACATGGACTTCGAGCTGGAGAGATCCGTCATCACGCTGATCTCCAACGTGATGCACTCCCTGGGGCTGACCCCCGACCAGTGCACCATGTGGGGCGGATCCAAGGGCGGCAGCGCCGCCCTGCACTTCGGTCTGAAGTACGGCTTCCGGAACATCGTGGCCATCGTCCCCATGTTCCGCATCGGGATCTCCGTGCAGAAGCGTCCGGCGATCGCCGACTTCATGATGGGCGGGCAGGTCACGGACGACAGGATCGAGATCCTCGATCGTGTCATCCCCGATCTCGTGCGGGCCGAGGCCAATCCCCGCGCCAACCTCTACCTGCTGTCCTCGCCGCAGGACGAGAACTACGGCGTGCAGGTGGAACCGTTCCTGCCGTTGTTCCGGGGGTACGAGAACTTCAACTTCGTCTACAGCGACTCACCCTTCATCACCGACCACACGACGGTGACCCGGCGCAACGTCCCGGCGCTGATGGGTCTCCTCAATCTCCTCGTCGACGGGATCGCCCCGCGCATCGGCTTCGTGACCAACGGCCACGAGCAACCCGACGTGGACAGGTCCGGCATCGACTCCTACCTGAAGTCGACCTCCCAGGTGCGGGAGTCGTTCTCCGCACCGGTGGTCGTCTCGCCGTCGGCCGGCGAGCGCGTGGCCGACGCGAAGGTCCGGTTCGCGGGGACGGCTCGCGGAGCGGTCCGGCTCAGCTTCTGGGAGAAGGGCAAGTACGTGGGCTCCCCTCCGGTCTCCCCGGACGGCAGCTGGTCCTGGACCCGGGACCGCGCCTGGTCCAAGGGGGAACACACCGTCCGTATGTTCGCGGTGGACGCCGACGGATTCCACTCCCCGAGGGCCGAGGCCACCTTCACGGTCACGGCACACGACTCCCTGCCCTTCGGGACGGAGGAGCGGATTCCGCCCCAGGAGCGAAGGGCTCCCGCTCCGCCCACGATCTCCTACCCGGCCCCCGGGCAGCACGTCACCGCTTCCGAGGCCGGAGTCGCCGGCTACGCCGAGCACGCGCTGCACGTGACGTTCGCCGAGGGAGGGGTCTCCCTGGGGTCCGTGCCGGTGTCGGCGGACGGCAGCTGGTCATGGAGCCCGGGATGGTCCTGGCTCCCGGGGCCGCACACGGTGGACTGCTACGCCGTCGACGCCGAAGGCGTCGCTTCCCGGGGGAGCGGTGCCTCCTTCCAGGTGGCCGGAGCCGCCGAACCCCTGCAGGCACAGGCGCCGACCGGCTACTTCCGATGACCGTCACCTGCCGACCGTCATCACCAGCGCGGAGTGGTCCGACATGCGGGTGCGGCGGACCGAGCACCCGCGCCGGTCGAGCCGGGTGAACAGGTAGTCGACCTTGACGCCGGAGCGGTGCGTGGCCCTGCCCGTCCGTGAGCCGGGCGCTCGCTGATCGCACTCCCGGTAGCGGTCGTAGGCGTCGTGCGGCCAGATCCAGCGGTACGTCCTGTTGGACGCGGACGGGGGCGAGCTGTTGAAGTCGCCACCGATCACGGTGCGCGCGTCCGCGGCGGCGAACAGGGTCTTCAACTGGTCGTCGCGGTACTCCCACGAGGGATGCGCGTGGTCGGCCCCCACGACGCTGAGGTGCGCGTTGCAGATCCGGACGTCACGAGCGGCCAGCGAAGCGCACAGGATTCCTCGTTGCAGGCCCACTGCGGGCTGTCGTGAGGGGATCGGCGCGACGTCCGACAGGGGGGACGAGGACAGGAGGGCGAAGCCGGCCCGGCCCCGGCCCCCACCCGTGCAGCGGACCGGGGTGAGGCGCCCCCTGTCGTCACGGTAGGCGTAGGCGCGGAAGGCACTGTGCCACCCCTTGCCCAACACGGCCGTCGCCCGGTCGAGATCCGCGGTGCAGACCTCCTGCAGCAGGAACGTCCCGACGCCGTCCGACTCGGCCAGGTCCTCGATCACAGCGATCTTCTCCTGGCGCGTTCCCGTGTTCCGGCAGCCCCACTGCTCGACGCCGCACAGGTTCCAGGTCGCGATCCTCAGCCGAGGAGAGGTGACCGTCCCGGAACTCCCGCCGTCGCGCAGCACGGACGTCGCGAGCAGGGTCAGGCACACCACGGTGGCGCAGACGACGGCCCGACGTGCGAAGCGCCGTCGCCGTCGACTGTGAATCACCGGCTCAGCCTATAAGCACCGCTCGGGCCGGGACTCCACGGAACGGCAACGGGCCGCACAGGAGTCAGCACCTGTGCGGCCCGAGGTGGAGCGGAAGGCGTTACGCCGGAACGCTCGCCACGCCCTGCGCGAGGAACGGCTTGCCGTTCACCCGCTGCGAGACACCCTCGCGGTCCAGGTACGGCGTGATGCCGCCCAGGTGGAAGGGCCAGCCCGCGCCCGTGATCAGGCACAGGTCGATGTCCTGGGGCTCGGCGACGACGCCCTCGGCCAGCATCAGGCCGATCTCCTGCGCCACCGCGTCCAGGACGCGGTCACGGACCTGCTCCTCCGTCAGGACGGTGTCGCCCTGCTTGAGGAGGGCCGCGACCTCGGGGTCCAGGACCGGCGCGCCGGAGTCGTAGACGTAGAAGCCGCGCTTGCCGGCCTTGACGACCGCCGCGAGGTTCTCGGAGACCGTGAAGCGGTCCGGGAACGCCCGGTTCAGGGTCTCGGAGACGTGCAGGCCGATGGCCGGGCCGACCAGCTCCAGCAGCACCAGCGGGGACATCGGCAGGCCGAGGGGCTCGATGGCCTTCTCCGCCGTCTCGACGGAGGTGCCCTCGTCGATGATGTTCTGGATCTCGCCCATGAAGCGGGTGAGGATGCGGTTGACGACGAACGCCGGGGCGTCCTTCACCAGCACCGCGGTCTTCTTCAGCTTGCGGGCGACACCGAAGGCCGTGGCCAGCGAGGCGTCGTCCGTCTGCTCGCCACGGACGATCTCCAGGAGCGGGAGGATCGCGACCGGGTTGAAGAAGTGGAAGCCGACGACCCGCTCGGGGTTCTTCAGCTTCGACGCCATCTCGGTGACCGAGAGGGACGAGGTGTTCGTGGCGAGGATGGCGTGCGCCGGGGCGACCGCCTCGACCTCCGCGAAGACCTGCTGCTTGACGCCGATCTCCTCGAAGACGGCCTCGATGATGAAGTCGGCGTCGGAGAAGCCCTCCGCCTTGTCCAGCACACCGGAGACCAGGGCCTTCAGGCGGTTGGCCTTGTCCTGGTTGATGCGGCCCTTGCCGAGCAGCTTGTCGATCTCGGCCTGGACGTAGCCCACACCCTTGTCGACGCGCTCCTGGTCGATGTCCGTGAGGACGACCGGGACCTCGAGGCGGCGCAGGAAGAGCAGGGCGAGCTGGCTGGCCATCAGGCCCGCGCCCACCACACCGACCTTGGTGACCGGACGGGCCAGGGCCTTGTCCGGAGCGCCGGCCGGGCGCTTGGCGCGCTTCTGGACCAGGTTGAAGGAGTAGATCCCGGAGCGCAGCTCGCCGCCCATGATCAGGTCCGCGAGGGCCTGGTCCTCGGCGTCGAAGCCGGCGCCCAGGTCGCCGCTCTTCGCCGCGGCGATGATCTCCAGCGCGCGGTAGGCGGCCGGGGCCGCCCCATGCACCTTGGAGTCGGCGATCGCCTTGCCGCGGGCGACGGCCTGGTCCCAGGCGTCACCCCGGTCGACCTCGGGGCGCTCGACCGCGAGCTCGCCCTTGAGGACGGACGCGGTCCAGATCAGCGACTGCTCCAGGAAGTCCGCGCCCTCGAAGATCGCGTCGGCGATCCCGAGCTCGAAGACCTGCTTGCCCTTGAGCTGACGGTTCTGGTTGAGCGAGTTCTCGATGATGACCGAGACGGCGCGGTCGGCACCGATCAGGTTGGGGAGCAGCGCGCAGCCGCCCCAGCCGGGGACCAGGCCGAGGAAGACCTCGGGCAGCGAGAACGCCGGCAGCGCGCTGGAGACGGTGCGGTAGGAGCAGTGCAGCCCGACCTCCACACCGCCGCCCATGGCCGCGCCGTTGTAGTAGGCGAAGGTCGGGACCGCGAGGCCGGAGAGGCGGCGGAAGACGTCGTGGCCGCCCTTGCCGATCGCCAGGGCGTCCTTGTGGTCCTTGAGGAGCTCGACGCCCTTGAGGTCCGCGCCCACCGCGAAGATGAACGGCTTGCCGGTGACACCGATGCCGACGACGGAGCCCTCGGCGGCCTCCTTCTCGACCTGGTCGATGGCGGCGTTCAGATTCGCCAGCGACTGCGGGCCGATGGTGGTCGGCTTGGTGTGGTCGAAGCCGTTGTCCAGGGTGATGAGCGCGAAGCGCCCCGCACCGCCGGGCAGGTCGAGGTGGCGTACGTGCGCCTGCGTGACGACCTCGCCGGGGAACAGCTCGGCCGCACCCTTCAGAAGCTCAGTGGTGGTGGTGCTCACTTGTTGCCTCCGTCGAAATTCGGGTTCTCCCAGACGACCGTCGCGCCCATGCCGAAGCCGACGCACATCGTCGTCAGGCCGTAGCGGACCTCGGGGTGCTCCTCGAACTGGCGGGCCAGCTGCGTCATCAGACGGACGCCGGAGGAGGCCAGCGGGTGACCGTAGGCGATCGCGCCGCCGTACTGGTTGACGCGCTGGTCGTCGTCGGCGATGCCGTAGTGCTCCAGGAAGGCGAGCACCTGCACGGCGAAGGCCTCGTTGATCTCGAAGAGGCCGATGTCCTCGATGGAGAGACCGGCCTTGGCCAGGGCCTTCTCCGTCGCCGGGATCGGGCCGTAGCCCATGACCTCGGGCTCGACGCCCGCGAAGGCGTACGAGACGAGGCGCATCCTGACCGGGAGGCCCAGTTCGCGGGCGGTCTCCTCGGAGGCGAGCAGCGAGGCGGTGGCGCCGTCGTTGAGCCCCGCGGCGTTGCCGGCCGTCACGCGGCCGTGGGCGCGGAACGGGGTCTTCAGACCGGCCAGCGACTCCAGCGTGGTGCCCGGGCGCATCGGCTCGTCGGCGGTGACCAGGCCCCAGCCCGTCTCCCCGGCTTCGGCGTTCGTACGGCGTACGGATACCGGCACCAGGTCCTGCTGGATCTTGCCGTCGGCGTACGCCTTGGCGGCCTTCTCCTGCGAGCGGACCGCGTATTCGTCGGCGCGCTGCTTGGTGATCGAGGGGTACCTGTCGTGCAGGTTCTCCGCGGTCATGCCCATGAAGAGGGCGGACTCGTCGACCAGCTTCTCCGACACGAGGCGCGGGTTCGGGTCCACGCTCTCGCCCATCGGGTGGCGGCCCATGTGCTCGACACCGCCGGCGACGACGACGTCGTACGCGCCGAAGGCGATGGAGCCGGCCGTCGAGGTGACGGCGGTCAGGGCGCCCGCACACATGCGGTCGATGGAGTAACCGGGCACCGACTGCGGCAGACCGGCCAGGATTCCGGCGGTACGCCCGAGGGTGAGGCCCTGGTCGCCGATCTGGGTGGTCGCGGCGATGGCGACCTCGTCGATCTTCGCGGGGTCGAGGTCCGGGTTGCGGCGCAGCAGCTCCCGGATGGCCTTCACGACGAGATCGTCGGCGCGGGTCTCGTGGTAGATGCCCTTCGGGCCCGCTTTGCCGAACGGGGTGCGGACGCCGTCGACGAAGACGACGTCCCGGATGGTACGAGGCACGGTGGCTCTCCTCCAGGGTGCGGGATGGCACTGCTGCGGGCGCACGCATCGGTACGCCACGACCCTCATGCTACTTGCGGGTAACCAGACTGCCCACCCCCCGTCGCCGGAGCGGCGAACGTCACACGGGGAGGGGGGCTCCTCCGGCCGCCCGGGAGGGCCGGGTAAGTGGCGTGAATTCGATCCTCCTCGACGATGCGGTCCCGGGTGTGCTCCCGACACGCGTACGCCCCCCGCCGGATCCGGCGGGGGGCGTACGCGTGTCGGGACGTGTGTCAGGCGCTGGTGTCCAGGGCCCGCAGCAGCAGGGGCCCGACCTGGCCGATCTGCCAGTGGCGCGCGCCGTGAGCGGAGAGCGCGGCCTCGACCGTGTCCGGGGTCAGGACCTTGGGCGGCTCCCAGCAGACCCTGCGCACGGTGTCGGGGGTGATCAGATTCTCCTGCGGCATGTGCAGCCGCTCGGCCAGCTCCGACACCGCGGTGCGGGCCGCGGACAGCCTGGCCGCGGCGGCCGGGTCCTTGTCCGCCCAGGAGCGGGGCGGCGGCGGGCCGGCCGGCTGCTGGCCCGGCTGCGGAAGCTCCGACTCCGGGAGCTCCTTGGCCCGGTCGACGGCCGCCTGCCACTGTTCCAGCTGGCGGCGGCCCATGCGGTGCCCGAAGCCGGGCAGCGCGGTCAGCGCCTGCACGTTCACCGGGAGAGCCAGGGACGCCTCGATGATCGCGGCGTCGCCGAGCACCTTGCCGGGCGAGATGTCACGGCGCTGCGCCACCTGGTCACGGGCGGTCCACAGCTCCCGTACGACCGCGATCTGACGGCGGCGGCGCACCTTGTGCATGCCGGAGGTCCGGCGCCACGGGTCCTTG
The DNA here is from genome assembly GCF_002910915.1 of Streptomyces sp. SM10. Classification (GTDB taxonomy): domain Bacteria; phylum Actinomycetota; class Actinomycetes; order Streptomycetales; family Streptomycetaceae; genus Streptomyces. The sequence continues at coordinate 39,542 of NZ_NEUF01000136.1, forward strand.
CGCGGGGGTGCCGGCGGCGCCGAGGCGATCGCGGCGAACTCCTCCAGCGCCCACTCCAGCTTGCCCTGCCGGTCCAGCTCCTCCTCCAGGGCGTTGCGCAGGTCCACCAGCAGCTCGACGTCGAGCGCGGCGTAGCGCAGCCAGGGATCGGGCAGCGGGCGGGTGGACCAGTCGACCGCGGAGTGGCCCTTCTCCAGGGCGTAGCCGAGGACGTTCTCCACTATGGCGCCCAGGCCGACGCGCGGGAATCCCGCCAGCCGTCCGGCGAGCTCCGTGTCGAAGAGCGAGGTCGGGGTCATGCCTATGTCGCGCAGGCAGGGCAGGTCCTGGGTGGCGGCGTGAAGGATCCACTCCGTGCCGGTGAGGGCCTGGCCGAGACCGGACAGGTCCGGGCAGCCGACCGGGTCGATCAACGCGCTCCCCGCGCCCTCGCGGCGCAGCTGCACGAGGTAGGCGCGCTGGCCGTAGCGGTAGCCCGAGGCGCGCTCGGCGTCGACGGCGACGGGGCCGGTGCCCGCGGCGAAGTCCGCGATCACCTGCGCCAGCGCGTCGTCGTCCGCCACCACCGGGGGGATGCCCTCGCGCGGTTCGAGCAAGGGGATCGGCGCCGGGGCGACGTCGTCCGGGGGGGCGCCCCCGGTGGTTCGCAGTGAAGTGTCTGCTGCGGTCTCTTGGGCGTCGGTCACATGCCAAGGGTATCTGTGTATGCGCGCCGCCCGTCGACGGAACGTTCCGTCGACGGGCGGCCATGCACATAAACCGGCCGGATGTGCATCCGCGCAGGTGCCGGTGGTCAGCCCTTCGTCCGGATCGGGCTGGATCTGGCACCGGGACCGGCGAACCCGGCATGATCCGCACGAAGGGCCTCCTGGGTCAGTGGATGATGCCCGTCCGCAGGGCCACGGCGACCATTCCGGCGCGGTCTCCGGTGCCGAGCTTGCGGGCGATGCGGGCGAGGTGGCTCTTCACGGTGAGTGCGGAGAGGCCCATCGAGACGCCGATGGCCTTGTTGGACTGGCCTTCGGCGACCAGGCGGAGCACCTCCACCTCACGGCCGGAGAGTTCGCGGTAGCCGCCCGGGTGGCTCGGGGAACCGGGAGGCCTGCGGTGCATGCGGGCGGCATTGGCGCCGATCGGGGCGACGCCGGGACGGGTGGGGTGGCCGATGTTGGTACGGGTGCCGGTGACGACGTAGCCCTTCACGCCGCCCGCGAGGGCGTTGCGCACCGCGCCGATGTCATCGGCGGCGGAGAGGGCGAGGCCGTTCGGCCAGCCGGCGGCTCGGGTCTCGGACAGCAGGGTCAGCCCGGAACCGTCGGGCAGGTGGACGTCGGCAACGCAGATGTCGCGCGGGCTGCCGACGCGGGGGCGGGCCTCCGCGATGGACGACGCCTCGATGACGTCACGAACTCCGAGTGCCCACAGATGGCGGGTGACGGTGGAACGGACGCGCGGGTCGGCCACGACGACCATGGCCGTCGGCTTGTTCGGGCGGTAGGCGACCAGGCTTGCGGGCTGCTCGAGGAGAACGGACACCAGGCCTCCTGGGGAGTGGCGGGACGGGCCGGCTCGGGGATGAAGCCGGGGCGAACCGTGCTTGAAGGGTCATTGACCTCTTCGGCAGCAGGCGCGTCCTCCTTTAGAGGAAGATCACGATTTAGTGAGTAACAATTCGGGCAAATAGGACGCGCGATCGATTGTACGAAAAGAGAGCCGGTCCCTGTGCGACCGGCTCTCCTCGAAGGTGACGCAGCGTCAGGAGACCTGGGGTCCCCGCCTCTGGGGCAGACTCACCACCGCCGCGTCCGCCGTCCCCGACGGCGGCAGCCCGGCGAGCTGGCAGAGCAGGTCGCCCCAGGCCACCAGGTGCGCGCCCATGTCCGGCACCCCGCCGCGCCCCTCGCGCGGAGTCCAGGAGGCCCGGATCTCGATCTGCGTCGCCGGACGGCGCTCGGACAACGCGCCGAAGTAGTGGGAGCCCGCGCGCGTCACCGTCCCGCCGGCCTCCCCGTACGAGAGCCCCCGGGCCTCCAGCGCACCCGTGAGCCAGGACCAGCAGACCTCGGGCAGCAGCGGGTCGGCCGCCATCTCCGGCTCCAGTTCGGCCCGTACGAGCGTCACCAGGCGGAACGTGCCCTGCCAGGCATCGTGTCCGGCCGGGTCGTGCAGGAGGACCAGGCGGCCGTCGGCGAGATCCTCCTCGCCCTCCACGACAGCGGCCTCCACGGCGTACGCGTGCGGGGCGAGCCGCTTCGGCGGTCGCGTGGGCTCGACCTCCAGTTCGGGGCGCAGACGCGCGGAACGCAGCGCGTCGACCGCCGACCGGAACGCCTGCGGGACTGTTTCGCCCTCCGCACTCTCCTCGCTGTCACTGCCATCGGAATGATCGGAAAATTGTCCCTGAGCCGGAGCCATGCGGGGAAGAGTAGGCGGAACCGGAGCCCCGCGCAGGGAGGGACACCCACGCGACGTCCGCCTCGTCGCCGCTCCGTGCGAAGATTCTGTGCGTGAGTGCCAACGACCTTCCCCGAGAGTTCAGCGCCGTCCGATCAGGGGAGGGCCCGTCCTCGGGCCTGCGAACGACCCCCGACACCCATGAATCGGCCTTCCTCAAGGCCTGCCGCCGCGAACCGGTGCCGCACACCCCGGTCTGGTTCATGCGTCAGGCGGGCCGCTCGCTGCCCGAGTACCTGAAGGTCCGCGAGGGCATCGCGATGCTCGACTCCTGCATGATGCCGGAGCTGGTCACCGAGATCACCCTGCAGCCCGTGCGCCGCCACAAGGTCGACGCCGCGATCTACTTCAGCGACATCGTCGTCCCCCTCAAGGCCATCGGGATCGACCTCGACATCAAGCCCGGGGTCGGTCCGGTGATCGCCGAGCCGGTCCGCACCCGCGCCGACCTTGCCCGGCTGCGCGACCTCACGCCCGAGGACGTCCCGTACGTCACCGAGGCCATCGGGATGCTCACCGCCGAGCTCGGCGCCACGCCGCTGATCGGCTTCGCCGGTGCGCCGTTCACCCTCGCGAGCTACCTCGTGGAGGGCGGTCCGTCCCGCAACCACGAGCGCACCAAGGCCATGATGTACGGCGAGCCCGAGCTCTGGGCCGACCTGCTCGACCGGCTCGCGGAGATCACCGGCGCCTTCCTGAAGGTCCAGATCGAGGCCGGCGCCTCGGCGGTCCAGCTCTTCGACTCCTGGGTCGGCGCCCTGGCCCCGGACGACTACCGCCGCTCCGTGATGCCGGCCTCCGCGAAGGTCTTCGACGCCGTCTCCACCTACGGCGTCCCGCGCATCCACTTCGGCGTCGGCACCGGCGAGCTCCTCGGCCTGATGGGCGAGGCCGGCGCGGACGTCGTCGGCGTGGACTGGCGTGTCCCGATGGACGAGGGCGCCCGCCGGGTCGGACCCGGCAAGGCGCTCCAGGGCAACCTCGACCCGGCGGTGCTCTTCGCACCGACCGAGGCGGTGGAGGCGAAGACCCGTGACGTGCTCGACGCCGCCGCCGGTCTCGAGGGCCACATCTTCAACCTCGGCCACGGCGTCATGCCCACCACCGACCCGGACGCTCTCACGCGCCTCGTCGAGTACGTCCACCAGCAGACGGCCCACTAGTCCCGCAGGCCCGCCCGCACCGCCGACACGGCCTTGCGGGCGGCCACCAGGACCGGGTCCCAGACCGGGGAGAAGGGCGGGGCGTAGCCGAGGTCGAGAGCCGTCATCGCCTCCACCGTCATTCCGGCGGTGAGCGCCACCGCCGCGACGTCCACGCGTTTCGCCGCCCCGTCGCGGCCGACGATCTGGACGCCCAGGAGCCGACCGGTGCGGTACTCCGCGAGCATCTTCACCGTCATCGGCCTCGCTCCCGGGTAGTAGCCCGCGCGGCCCGTCGACTCGATCGTCGCCGTGACGTAGCGCAGACCGACCGCGCGGGCGTCCTTCTCGCGGAGCCCGGTCCTGGCGATCTCCAGGTCGCAGACCTTGCTCACCGCCGTACCGACCACGCCGGGGAAGGTGCCGTAGCCGCCGCCGACGTTGGCCCCGATGATCTGGCCGTGCTTGTTGGCATGGGTGCCGAGCGCGATGTGCCGGGTACGACCGGCGACGAGGTCCAGGACCTCGACGCAGTCGCCGCCCGCCCAGATGTCCTCCTGCCCCACGACCCGCATCGACAGGTCCGTCAGGAGGCCGCCGTGCGGGCCCAGGGGGAGGCCCGCCTCCCGGGCCAGGGCCGTCTCCGGTTCGACGCCGATGCCGAGGACGACGACGTCCGCCGGGTAGGTCTCCTCCTCCGTGGCGACCGCGCTGACCCGGCCGTCGCCGCCGGTCTCGATCCGGGTGACGGCGGCGCCGTTGACCGTGGTGATGCCGAGCCCGTCCATCGCGTCGTGGACCAGCCGCCCCATGTCCGGATCGAGCGTGGCCATCGGCTGCGCGCCCCGGTTGAGCACCGTCACCTCGAAGCCGCGCTTCAGCATCGCCTCGGCCATCTCGACGCCGATGTAGCCCGCCCCGACGACGACCGCCCGGCGCCCGGTGGCCCGGTCCAGCGAGTCCAGCAGCGCCTGGCCGTCGCCCAGGGTCTGCACGCCGTGCACGCCCGGGGTGTCGATCCCGGGCAGGGCGGGACGCACGGGCCGGGCGCCCGTCGCGATGACCAGCTTGTCGAAGCCCGTCCAGTACGTCTCGCCGCTGTTTCGGTCCAGCGCCCGTACGCGGTGCCCGGCGACGTCGATCTCCGTCACCTCCGTGCGGGTGCGCAGATCGACGGACCGGGCCCGGTGCTCCTCGGGTGTACGGGCGATGAGGTCGTCGGGCCCCTCGACGTCGCCGCTCACCCAGTACGGGATGCCGCAGGCGGAGTACGACGTGAAGTCGCCGCGCTCGAAGGCGACGATGCTCATCTCGTCCGGGCCCTTGAGCCTGCGGGCCTGCGACGCGGCGGACATACCCGCCGCGTCGCCTCCCACGACCACCAGTCGCTCCGCCGCCATGCCGGGTCCCTTCGCCGCTCCGTGCCAGGTCGGGGCCCACGCTACGGCGCTCACGGGGCCGGTGGCGCCTGTGCGGGCTCCGTGGCCTCCTCGGGCGTCGTGCGGCGCCATGACGGGCGGCGGCCGCGCACCAGCCGCCACAGGAGTGCGAGGAGGGCCGCCGCGGCCAGGAACGGCGCCGTGGCGCCGATCGCCACCGTGATCCACCGCAGCACGGTCACGAACGCGTCCCAGCCGCCGCCGAGGGCGTCGAGGAAGCCGGTGCCGTCCTCCTCGGGGTCCTTCGCCTGCGCCTCCGGCTCGTTGAGATCGAGAGTGATGGTCGCCAGCGTGGTGCGGTCCTTCAGGGACTTCTGCTGGGCGAGAAGTGATTCCAGGTCTGCCTGACGTCTGCTGAGTTCGCCCTCCAGGGTCACCACGTCGGTGAGCTTCTCGGCCTTGTCCATCAGGTCGCGGACCCGCGCGACGCTCGCCCGCTGGGTGGCGATCCGGCTCTCGACGTCGACGACCTGCCCGGTGACGTCCTTGGCGTCCGACGTCCGGGAGAGCAGCTTCCCCGTCCCGGCGAGATCGCTCAGCACCTCGGCGTACTCGTCCTGGGGCACCCGAAGGACGAGGTGGGAGACCTCGTGGGTGTCGTCGATCCGCTCCGTGTTCTCCTCGGCGACGAGCCCGCCCGCGCCCTCGGTCGTGGCGCGGGCGGCGGCCACCGCCTTCGGCACGCTCTTCACCTCGATGCCGAGCCTGGCCGTGCGGATGACGTGGACCGCGACCGCGGAGCCCGGCTTCGGCGCCGAGGAGGCGCCGGCGGCGGACTTCTCCGCGTCCTTCGCGCCGGCCCCTCCGGCCGCGGGGGCGGCCGCCTTGTCGTCCGCGGCCGAGCTCAGCCCCTGCCCCCCGCCGTCCGAGGAGGCGGCGCAGGCGCCGGTGGCCAGAAGCGCGACGAGCAGTCCGGCGGCTGCGAGCGCGCGCGTGCGCCCACGGTTTCCGCGAGTGGGTGGATGACTGTCCGTGTGGTGTTCGTATGGCATAACGCGTCCCCCCGGGGCCGTTGTCGATGGTGCTGGTTCGACGTGCGGACCCCTGCGCGGGTTGCCGGTCAGGGGTTTCGAACCGGTCACGTTCGGGACTCGGGCCGGCTTTGTCCGGGACCCGGACGGGGTTTGAGAGAGTGGACCCATGCAGCGTCCTCTTCAGCGCGACACCACACGTACGGGCCATGCCGTCGTCATCGGCGGTGGCATCGCCGGACTCGCCGCCGCCCACCGGCTGCTGGACTCGGGCCTCCGGGTCACCGTCCTGGAGGCGACCGGGCGGCTCGGCGGCAAGCTGATGACCGGTGAGATCGCGGGCACCCGGGTCGACCTCGGCGCGGAGTCGATGCTCGCGCGGCGGCCCGAAGCGGTCGGGCTCGCCACCGCGGTAGGGCTGGAGGACCGGCTCCGGCCGCCGGCCACCGCCACCGCGTCCGTCTGGACCCGCGACGCCCTGCGTCCCATGCCCAAGGGGCACGTCATGGGGGTGCCGGGTGACCCGTCGGCGCTCAGCGGCGTCCTCTCGCCCGAGGGCCTCGCCAGGATCGCCGAGGAGCGCGACCTCACCCCGACCGCCGTCGGCGACGACGTCGCGGTCGGCTCCTACGTCGCCGACCGCCTCGGGCGCGAGGTCGTCGACCGGCTCGTGGAGCCGCTGCTCGGCGGGGTCTACGCGGGCGACGCCTACCGGATCTCGATGCGCGCGGCCGTACCCCAGCTCTTCGAGGCGGTGAAGGAGGGCGGCCCGCTCCTCGACGGAGTGCTCCGCATCCAGGAGAGGGCCGCCGCCCGGCAGCAGACCGGACCCGTCTTCCAGGGCATCGAGGGCGGCATCGGCACCCTGCCGGGCGCCGTCGCCGACGCCGTACGGGCCGGGGGCGCCGAGATCCTCGTGGAGACGCCGGTGCTCGGCCTGACCCGTACCGCGGACGGCTGGGACGTGCGCACCGACAGCAGGGTGATCGCCGCCGACGCCGTCGTCCTGGCCACGCCCGCCTGGTCCGCGTCCACCCTGCTCGCCGCCGAGTGCCCGGCCGCTTCGGTCGAGCTCGCCGCCGTCGAGTACGCCTCGATGGCCCTGGTCACCATGGCCTTCCGGCGCTCCGACGTCGAAGGGACCGAGGCGTTGCGGGGGCGGTCCGGATTCCTCGTGCCTCCCGTCGACGGGCGCACGATCAAGGCCGCCACCTTCTCCAGCAACAAGTGGCAGTGGGTCGCCGACGCCGCCCCCGATCTCTTCGTGCTGCGCACCTCCGTGGGCCGGTACGGCGAGGAGGAGCACCTGCACCGCGAGGACTCCGAGCTGGTCGCCGCCTCCCTGGCGGACCTCGCGTCCGCGACCGGACTGGCGGCCCGGCCCGTGGACACCGAGGTCACCCGGTGGATCGGGGGGCTGCCCCAGTACCCCGTGGGCCACCTCACCCGGGTCGCCCGGATCCGCGACGAGGTCGCCAAGCTGCCCGGCCTGCGGGTGTGCGGAGCGGTGTACGACGGCGTCGGGATCCCGGCCTGCGTCGCCAGTGCGCACCGTGCCGCGGACGAGATCGCCCGGGACCTGACGGGCACCCGCACGGGGGAGATCGACAACACGCCGACCCGGGTTCGGGGCACGGGTGGCGAGGCGGGACAATAGCCCTATGAGTGCGCCAGAAAAGCTTCCGAACGCAGGCAAGAAGGCCAAGGACCTCAACGAGGTCATCCGCTACACGCTGTGGTCCGTCTTCAGGCTGAAGGACGTCCTTCCCGTCGACCGCGCCGGCTACGCCGACGAGGTCCAGGAGCTGTTCGACCAGCTCGGGGCCAAGGACATCACGGTCCGCGGCACCTACGACGTGTCCGGCCTGCGCGCCGACGCCGATCTGATGATCTGGTGGCACGCGGAGACCGCCGACGAGCTCCAGGACGCCTACAACCTCTTCCGGCGCACGAAGCTGGGCCGCGCACTCGAACCGGTCTGGTCGAACATGGCGCTGCACCGCCCGGCCGAGTTCAACAAGTCGCACGTCCCGGCCTTCCTCGCCGACGAGTCGCCGCGCGACTACATCAGCGTGTATCCCTTCGTACGCAGCTACGACTGGTACCTGCTGCCCGACGAGGACCGCCGCCGGATGCTCGCGGACCACGGCAAGATGGCCCGCGGCTACCCTGACGTGCGGGCCAACACGGTCGCCTCCTTCTCGCTGGGCGACTACGAGTGGCTCCTCGCCTTCGAGGCCGACGAGCTCTACCGCATCGTCGACCTCATGCGTCACCTGAGGGCCTCCGAGGCACGGATGCACGTCCGGGAAGAGGTCCCGTTCTACACCGGCCGCAGGAGGTCCGTCGCAGACTTGGTGTCCGGACTCGCATAGCCAGCGTTTCCGGTCATCCCGACCCGGAAGATCAGTTGGCGGGCAACGGCGCGTGTGACGCCGCCCGTCGTTCCAGCGACACCGGGTCCGGTGCCGGGTACACATCGGCCGTAGGCCGGCGCACTGTCGTGGCCCGCGGGGGAGTCAGCCATTCCTCTCCGCGGACCGCCGCTTCTCGCCGGGTCCGGCCGATGTGTCCCGGGCCGAACAACTGGATAGAGCACCACGAGGGCCGCCCCCGGCGACGGGGGCGGCCCTCGTGCTGTCCGGCGGGTCAGACCCCCGTCCGGGCGGCCCGGCCCAGCAGCGCCGCCCTCAGGGCAGGGTCCTCCAGGGCGCCCACACCCCGTACGGCGACGGCCGCCAGGAGATCGCGGTCCGCGCCGCGCACCGGGGCCGGCAGCGAGTCCAGCCAGTGCTGCCCGGTCGGTGAGGCCCACGGGCTGTACGGGTGGTTCTCCACCCGGGCGATGGCCAGGCAGCCCAGCGTCAGCACGAGCGGCAGCCCGAACCAGGCGGCCACCGGCCCCGCGTAGCCCGTCTCCTGACCGGGCATCAGCATCGCGGTGGCTGCCAGGGCCACCACGAGCACCGCCGCGCCCCGCACCGCGCGCACCGCCGACTCCAGCCCCGTCCGGGTCCCGTGGGGGACTGCGAGCCCCGCCGCGACCAGGCGGTCGGCGAGGGAGCGTACGGCGTCGGCCGCCGCGGCGGCGGCCCGTATCGGAGCTATGCGGGACTGCCCCTCAGGGCCGATCGCACGGATCACGGTGCGCTCGACCTCGTCGCGCCCTTCCGGGTCGACGACCGTCGCCCAGCCCGTGTGGGCGAGCAGCAGCCTGCGCCGCAGATGCATGGAGACCAGAGCCAGGTCGGCGACCCGCTGAGGGCCGCCGGCCAGGAACGCCGTCTCGTACAGGTTGAGTTCGGGGGAGTCGACGGCTCGTGCGGCGGTGGGCGGCCGCTGGGCCGCCCCCGCGGTGACGAGGCACAGACGGATGCAGGAGACGGCGGCCGCGCCCCATGCGGCGAGAAGAAGCAGGACCCAGGACCCAGAGAGCATGGCCGAGTTCTATGCGAAACGGGCAAGGGAGCACCATGCCATGTTCACGATACGGACGAACCCCGGTCACACACGGTCGTGGGTGGCTGAATCATGCCCCTCCCTGGCGCCGTCCGTTCATGAGCTGCTGCCGCAGCTGGAGCCGCCCCCGCCTCCGCAGCTCGATCCACCGCTGCTGCCGCAACTGGACCCGCTGCTGCAGCTCGACCCTCCGCCGCTGCCGCAGCCCGACCCCGAGCTGCAACTCGACCCCGAGCTGCAGGTGGAGCCCGGACCGGAGTGGCCGCCCCCGCCGCTGGAGCCTCCGCAGCTCCCTCTGTCGGGACCCACGCTCGCGCACCAGATCACCGGCACGAAGGCGTTCGCCGCCGCGGGCGACGCCGTGGAGCCCGACAAGGAGTGACGTGAGGACCGCTGCCGGGCGGCACCGGCCAGCTGCCCCTGCAGGTCCGGGTCGGGAAGTGCGCGCAGGCCCTGGGTGGCCACCAGGTGGGCGGGGTCGGCCACATGGGCGTTGGCGATCCGGAAGCTGTCGCAGACCCGGCGTCCCGCCGTGGTGATGCGCGCCTTTGCGGCCGACGCGGTGGACAGTCCGACCACGCTCCCGGCGATGATCGCGGGCAGCACCTTCACGACGAAGGGGACCGGGGCGTCCGCGTACTCGTCCATCAGGACGTACTGCGCGACGGTCAGAGGGATGCTCAGCGGGAGGCACACGAGGGATCCGATTCCCAGGGCGAGCCCCCACCGGCGCCGGTCCCGGCTCTCTCCGGGGGCGATCAACAGCCCCCGGCCCGCCAGTCCGTCGCCGATCTCCTGCACCGCGGGATGCCGCATCACGGCCTCCCGCAGGGTGTTCAGGGCGCCGTCGGGGGCCGTGGCCAGCTCCTGCAGCACGGCACGCTCCACCGCGTCACGGGCCTCGGCCCGCTGCAGCGCGACGATTCCGGGTCCGCCGATGGTCAGCCGACCGTCCGTGTGCATACGGGTGAGCGCGGTGTCCACGACCCGGGCCGGACCGCCGCTGAGGAAGGCGACTTCGGAGAGGTCGAGCACGTACCCGGCGGACTCGATTCCCCGTCGGCCGGCGCGGCGCGTCGCGACGGACAGAAGCGTGCAGGAGACGGCCACGGCAAGGGTCAGCAGAAGGGCGAGGAGGTTCATGGCGGTCACTTTCCGAGGAGGGCGGAACGGGCGGAGCGGACCAGACGGGTCGCGCGGCGCGGCGGACGGGGGGCGGCCCGCTCCTGCCACCAGAGAGTCAGCTTCCGCCGGGCCGCCTCGTCGGCGGGGCGCCCCCCGACGAGCAGCAGTTCCGCGAAGGCGAGGGCGTCGCGCCGGTATCCGGCGGACATCGGCCGGTTCCTGGCGTACGCGAGGAACTCCTTCCGGTAGCCGCCGCCGAGGATCTCGGGCAGTTCCGGTGCGACCTTGGCGACGACATCGGCGCGCTTGGCGGCCAGGGCCCGGCTCTGTACCCCCAGGCGCCGGCGGTCGAAGCCGTCCGGCGCGGGCGTGCCGGCCACCAGGCACGAGAGCAGCGCGGTCTCTGCCACCGCGGTCCGGTCGCGGGCCCCGGGGGTGCGGCCGGCGGGGCGCGGAGATCCGGACGCGGATCCTCGGCGGGCCGTCGGGCGGCGGGCCGCCCCCGCGGCCAGCGTGGTCCGGATCGCGGTCAGTTCACCGGCCAGCTCCCCGGCCGGCGGGAAGTCGTCGTCCCGCTCCAGCAGGACCCCCGGAGGATCCACACGGGAGCGGAGCTCGCTGAGGACCTCCAGGACTGGGCGCGTCACGGGATGGGCGTGCGTGTCGTGCCAGACGCCGTCCTTCTCGACGCCGCCCGCCACATGGACGTACGCGATGGCCTCGACGGGCAGTTCGTCGAGGGCGGTGGCGGGAACCTCGCCGCGGTTGACGTGGTTGGTGTGGAGGTTGGCGACGTCGATCAGCAGCCGTACGCCGGTGCGCTCGACCAGCTCCGCGAGGAACTGCCCCTCGGTCAGCTCCTCGCCGGGCCAGGAGACCAGCGCGGCGATGTTCTCCAGCGCCAGAGGGACGGGCAGCGAGTCCTGCGCGATCCGCACGTTCTCGCACAGGACGTCCAGCGCGTCCCAGGTCCGGGGCACCGGAAGCAGATGCCCCGCCTCCAGCACCGGCGAGGCGGTGAGCGGGCCGCCGGCGCGCACGAAGGCGATGTGCTCCGTCACCAGGGGCGTGCCCAGCAGTTCGGCCCGCGCGGCCAGCCCGGCCAGACGGCCGGGGTCCGGGCGGTCGGCCCCGCCCAGCCCCAGCGAGACCCCGTGCGGGACGACCGTGACCCCGCGCTCCCTGAGACGTACGAGGGACTCGGGGAGATGGTCGTCGCAGAGGTTCTCCGCGACCGCCTCGACCCAGTCGATTCCCGGTAGGGCCTCGACGGAGGCCGCGATCTCCGGCCGCCAGCCGATCCCGATTCCCAGCTTCATGGTGTTCCCTCCCCGTTCTCCGTGCAGGGGTCATGGCCCCGTCGGCTGCCCGTGAACCCGGAGGGGGGGACGTTCAGAGCAGAATTTGAGGTTCCCCGAGGCGCCCAAAAAGGCCCCGTCACCCGATCGTGATGCTCCCGGCGTGCCGACCGCACCGCTGCTCACCTGCGGAAACGCGGGGTGCGCAGATATGCCGCCGAGCCGGACAGTCCGGATTAATTCGAGGGTCCGTTGACGGAGAGGTCCGTTGACGGAGATCAACAGGCGTTCGCATGCCGACCGGCATGGACTCCGACCACTGGTCCCGCAGCCGCGGAGCCCTTGCCGACCGGCTGTCCGAACCCGGCCCCGGGCCGGTTCGGCGGGTGCGTCCGGCCCGCCCGAGCCGGCTCTCCCGGCGGGGTGCCGGGACCTGGACCTGGACCTGGACCCCTGAAGGAGAACCGACTGATGACCAGCTCCGAGAAAAACTTCTTCGAGGACGCCGACGGGTTCTTCGAGGACGCCGAGGGGGCGGCCCCCCCGACGCCTTGTCGGTGGATGCCGCCCCGGGGGACGAGGTGCGGGAGTGGCCCGCGTGCTCATGCCGCCTACTTCGGGTCGTCGCTGAACTTCGAGGTCGACCAGTGGTAGCCGAGGACGGTCAGGCCGATGGACCAGGCGAGGGCGAGCCATCCGCTGTGGCCGATCTCGGTGCCCAGGAGCAGTCCTCGGAGGGTCTCGATGGCGGGGGTGAAGGGCTGGTACTCGGCGATGGGCTGGAACCAGCCGGGCATCGCGTCGATCGGTGTGAAGGCGCTGGAGACGAGGGGGAGGAGGATCAGCGGCATCGCGCTGTTGCTGGCCGCCTCCGCGTTCGGGCCGGCCATCCCCATCCCGACCGCGATCCAGGTGAGGGCCAGGGCGAAGAGGGCGAGCAGCCCGAAGGCGGCCAGCCACTCCAGGAGGGTGGCGTCCACGGAGCGGAAGCCGATGGCCGCGCCGACCGCGCCGACGAGGACGACGCTGGCGACGGACTGCAGGACGCTGCCGACGACGTGCCCGATCAGCACCGACCCGCGGTGGATGGCCATGGTCCGGAAGCGGGCGATGATGCCCTCGGACATATCCATGGCGACGGACACCGCGGCCCCGACGACGGTGGAGCCGATGGTCATGAGCAGGATGCCCGGGAGGATGTAGGCGATGTAGTCGGAGCGGTCGGCGTCGCCGCCGCCGATCCCCGCGCTCATGACGTCGCCGAAGACGTAGACGAAGAGCAGCAGGAGCATGACCGGGGTGAGCAGCAGGTTCAGCGTGAGTGACGGGTAGCGGCGGGCGTGCAGGAGGTTGCGGCGCAGCATCGTGGACGAGTCGCGCACGGCGAGGGACACAGCACTCATCGGACGGTCTCCTTCGGCTGGTTCGGCTGGTCGGTGGTGCTGGTCAGGGCGAAGAAGACGTCGTCGAGGTCGGGGGTGTGCACGGTCAGTTCGTCGGCCTCGATGCCGGCGGTGTCCAGTCGGTCGAGGACGGAGCGCAGGTCGCGCTGGCTGCCGTCGCTGGGGATCTGCAGGGTCAGGGACTCGTCGGTGGGGGTCTCCCCGCTCGAGCGGGGCCGGGTGAGGGGGAGGGTGACCTCGCCCAGGGCTTCGGCGGCGGAGCGGTAGGCGGCCGGGTCGGTGAAGCGGAGCCGGACGTGCCCGCCGGGGATCAGCCGCTTGAGCTCGTCGGCGGTTCCCTCCGCGGCGATCCGGCCGTCGTGGAGCACGGCGATACGGTCGGCGAGTTCGTCCGCCTCCTCGAGGTACTGGGTGGTCAGGAAGACGGTCACACCGTCCGTGACGAGCTCGCGGATGATGCCCCACATGGTGTGGCGCGAGCGCGGGTCGAGGCCGGTGGTCGGCTCGTCGAGGAAGATGATCCGGGGGCCGCCGACCAGCGTCATCGCGATGTCCAGGCGCCGCTTCATGCCACCGGAGTAGCTCGCGGCCGGCTTCTTCGCCGCCTCCGCCAGATCGAAGCGCTCCAGGAGTTCGGCGGTCACGCGCCGCCCCTGGCTCCTGGACAGGTGATGCAGGTCCGCCATGAGGAGCATGTTCTCCTCACCCGTGATCAGCCCGTCCACGGCCGAGAACTGCCCGGTCACACCGATC
>NZ_NEUF01000137.1:0-8648 GCF_002910915.1 Streptomyces sp. SM10
GGGGTCCCCAGGACCCGGGCGGCCAGCGCGGGCAGCAGGTCGGCGCCGCCGTGGTCACCCGCGCGACGCTCGGGCGGGGCCGGCTCGCCGTCCGCGCCGTCCTGGCGCGGTTCACCCGCGAACGGCCGTGAGAGGGCCGAGCCCGCCAGCGCCACCCGCTGTGCGGGGGTCGGCCAGAGGGTCACCGGCAGGCGGCCGAGGGCGTCGAACTCGGCCTGCTGGGCGGCGGTCAGCCGCACCCCGGCGGCATCGAGCTCGGCCTGGGTGAAGGTGTCCGCGGTGTCGAGGGCGAGGGCGTCGAGGAGATCCTCGTTGCCGTCCTGGCCCAGCGCCCAGGCGAGGCGGTCGCGGGCGGCGCCGATGGCCTCGGCGGTGACCGCCGGGTCGCCCGGGCCGGCCGCGAACCGTGCCGCGAGGTCGTCCCCGAGCAGGTGGGGCAGACGGCCACGGTCCTGGGCGGCGGCGAGCAGCGCGTGGAAGAACGAGGCACCGTCGTGCGGCATGTCGTGCACCTCGCGCACCGTGGTGCGGTCCGGCGAGGTGAGGGTGCGCGGGGTGGCCCCGGTGCCGTCGGTGATCGTGTACGGCGCGGGCGCCTCGGAGCGCCAGCCGGGCGCGGTGTACTCCTGCGGGAGGTCCTTCACCGGGACCGAGGCCGAACCCTGGTGGTGGGCGGTGAGCCGGGAGGCGGCGAGGTGCAGCCGGTGGTGGTCCGCGGCGGCGGTCCCGGTGCGCTGCTCCCAGCGGCGTACCTCGTCGCGGGCGGCCTGCCAGGCGGCGACGGCAGGGGAAGGGGGCACCGGCGCGCCGGAGTTGCCGACCCCCTGCGCGGCCTGCTCGCCGACGCTCAGGCCGAGCCAGGTCTCCCTGGCCCGCGCGCGGGCGTCGTAGTAGCCCTTCTCCGCCGTGGCGAGGTCGCCGGCCGCCTTGGACTGGCTGTCCCAGGCCGTGCGGACCTCGTCGGTGAAGGCGGCGTCGTCCAGGAGGCCGTAGTCGCGGGCGATGTCCTCGCGCAGCCAGACCAGGGCGGTGGTCTCCGCCTCGGCGGCCCGCGGTCCCCGCCGGGCCTTTCCCAGCGCGTACATCGGTCGGCTGTCGGTGATCCGGTGGTCCACCTCGGCCACGGAGAGCCAGCTCACCGGAAGGGCGAAGAGCATGCTGCGGTCGGTGACGACCTTGACGTGGGTGCCGAGGGTGGTGTCCGCGGTGCCCTTGAGCGTGGTGCCGTCGTTCGCACCGGCGATCGGGACCGTGGCACCCGGGTTGGTGACGCCCGCGTTGCTGGTGCCGGCCAGTGGCGCGGTGCCCACCGCACCCTCGACGTTGTCGGTGATGCCGGCGTCCAGCGCGTCGGAGGTCTTCGCCCGCTGCATGGCCTCCATGCGCGGCTTGTTCTCCACGGCGAGCAGCCGGGCCCCCCGGCGGTGCATCCGCGCGTAGAGGCGGGAGTCGGCGGTGTGGGACTGGCCGAAGAGGTGGGAGGACGCCTGGGTGGGCAGGGACGTGCCGTTCGCTCCGAGCGCCTCACGGAAGCCCGAGGTCAGACCGCCCTGTGCGGTGGCCTCCTGCTGGGCCTGGGCCGGGGCGGTGCCGAGGCCGGTGAGCGAGGTGAGGCGTGCCGTGCGGACGCGTCCGTCGAGGACCCTGCCGGTGTGCCGGCTGCCGAGGTCGGTGTCGCCGAGGCCGTCGGCGCGCGCGGTCGCCAGGGTCAGGGCGTCCCGCACGTTGGCGGCGCCCCGGATGTCGACGGCGAGGATGCCGGACCCGATCCGGTCGTCGAAGGGCAGGATGTCCGGATCAGGGGCGCCGCCGGTGTCGCCGCCGGAGGTCCGCCAGGCGGCGATGCCCTCGGGGCGTGCCTGGTCGGCGGTCAGCATCCGCACCGCGCGCTCGGGTTCCGGCACGTCCTGCTCGGTGAGCGCACCGTCCGCGCCGTCGCCGTCCGGGGTGAGCAGGCTCGCCGGAAGGATCTCGTGGAGGCTGCCGACGGGTACGGAGCTGACGCCGGGGGTGAGCGGGTCACCGGTCGCGTCCGTCATGGTGACGGTCAGGGTGTAGCCGGTGACGATCTCGGCGTGTGCCTGGGTGGTGGCGATGTTCGGCATCGCCGTGGTGCCGGAGGCCTGGGTCCGGTTGCTCGCACGCTGCTTGGCCGCGGTGCCCTGGAGCGAGGGATTGGCGATGAGGATGCCGCTGTCCGCCGCGCGCTCGCCCCCGCTGAGCGTCACGTCGGCGCCGCGGTCCTGGGAGGCGCCGGCTGCCGCGTCGCGGGCGGTGGTGCGGTAGTCCTCCAGTTCGTAGCCGGTGCGCAGCCTGTCCACGGTGGTGGTGACCGGGGTCAGCTCGAACCTGACCTGACCGGGGCTGCCGCCGACCGGCAGGTGGAACGGACTGGACCAGGCCCGGTGGCGGACCGGCAGGGTGAGCCCGCCGGTGGTCAGCTCGTGGAGGTGCGCCGCGAGGAAGTCCGGGGAGAGCCGCTGGAGCACCTGCTCCCGGTCGTGCGAGGGCACTCCGGCCCTCTCCAGCTGTCCCATCAGCTGCCGCGCCGCGCGCCCGGCGTCGAGCCGGCCGCTGGGGTGGGTGGGGAACCGGCGGCGTCTCAGGTAGGGGGGAATCCGGTACCCGCGACCCAGGTTGCGCGGGGTGGTGGTGTCCAGGCCGTCGGGGGCGAGCCCGGCCTCGATGACGTCCTGCATCGGCAGGTGGAACATCACCGCGTCGCGGATGCGCTGGAGCGCGGCAGCGGCCCTGCGCGGGGCCAGGCCGTTGCCGAGCCCTTCGGAGAGCCGCGCGGCCGCGGAGCTGATGCGGGCGCCGGCGCGGGTGCCCACCGCCCCCATGGCGGCCGTCCAGCGGTCCCGGACCGCGATGGTCTCGGCGGAGTCCGCGACGACCAGGTACATCCGCCCGGCGTAGGTGAGGGTGGTGTTGCGTCCGCGGGTCAGGGTCTGGGAGACACTGCGGCCCTTGCCCCAGGCGTACTGCATGGCCGTCGAGTAGGAGCCGACGACCGCCGAGCGGCCGGGGGCCTGCTGCAGGGGCATGACGGCGCCCTGGAGACCGAGGGTGGTGCGCGAGACGGTGCTCGCACCGCCGTTGACCCGGTGTTCGTTGCCGACGGTGGCCTCGAGGCTGGCGGGTTTCGGGTCGCTCCTGACCCGGAAGTTGCTCAGTTCGCCGCGGACCACTGCCTTGAGGTAGTGCGTCCGGAACGGGCCCGCACCGTTGAGCCCCGTGACACGCGAGCCGAACGGACCGAGATACTGGCCGAGTTGTCCGGCGATGCCGAGGTTCGCCATCGCCCGGCGCAGCGCCGTGCGCACCGGTGCGCCGGGAGCGCCGACGTGCCAGGAGCTGCCCGAGGCCCGGTCGGCGGTGTCCTGCATCAGCCGCTGGCGCTGCGGGCCGCCCTCGGCGCTCAGGACCACGTGCGGCGCGCTCAGAAGTCTGTCCGTGAGCTGCACGTCGACCGAGTCGGTCCGCGGCAGCGGGCGTGTGCCGTCGAGGAGTTGGTCCGCCTCGGTGGAGGAGAGCTGCCGGGGTGCGGGCGTGGCCGCCGGTGCCGTCCGGGCGGGCGCCGGGTCGGCGGGGGCGTGGTGCTCGGAGCCGTGCGCGGCCGGCACGGCGAGCTCGACACGGCCCACGGTCTCGCTGCCCCGGGCGAACAGGGGCCGTTCCTCCACCTTGCTCACGAAGAGGCCCGCGCCCAGAAGGCCGACCGACGCGAGGCGCGCCCAGCCGCGCGGGCGGCGGTGTCCCTCGAACGTGGCGCCCAGCTCGACCTGGTAGCTGTAGAGATCGGCGCCGGTCTGGAACGTCAGGTGGTCGTGGGTGACCGCGACCGTGTTCCTGGTGGTCTTCGTGTCAGTCCTGGCGTGACGAGCCCCGACCGCCAAGCTGCCGACCTGGCGGGGCAGTCCGACGTCGGGCACCTTGTCGTGGTCGCGCGGCGAGACGCCCAGCTCCACGCCTCCGGAGAGGGTGACGGCGGCCTGCTGTCCCTGCCCGGAGACCTCGGTGCCGATCACCGCGTTGCGCAGCGAGCGCTCGCTCATGGTGGTCTCGAACCGCCGGTCGGTGAGGCGCGCCCTGAGGATGAGCGTGTGGTGCCCGCGGCGCACCTTGCCGTCCTCGGTGAGGGTGACCGGCACCCCGGTGGTGGTCAGGTCGTCCAGGCTCTGCGCCAGGGTGGGGCGGTTCAGCGCCTCGCGCACCTGGCGGTCGTTGTGCAGCGCGGTCCGCATGCGCCCGTCGCCGT
This sequence comes from Streptomyces sp. SM10, assembly GCF_002910915.1. GTDB lineage: Bacteria > Actinomycetota > Actinomycetes > Streptomycetales > Streptomycetaceae > Streptomyces. The sequence continues at coordinate 4,262 of NZ_NEUF01000137.1, forward strand.
ACCAGAACTTGGCCAGCCGCGGGTGCCGCAGCATCAACGGCGGGACGAAGAGGGACGGGTAGGCGCGGTGCAGCGTGTCCAGGACGGTGTCGGCGAAGGCCCGTGCGGGGTCCTGGGGGGCGGGCTGCGCGCTCTGCGGCTGGGCCGGCGGCTGTACCTGGGGAGCCGCCCGGCCGGCGCGGAAGCCCTCGGCCCGTACCTGGCCGCTCAGGTGGACCGGGTCCTCGCGGGTGAGGTACCAGGGCACCGGCGGCTCGGCGTCCGGGTGGGGGCCGGTCCGGCCGGGCGTGCGACCGTCCCAGCCCGCGAGGCGGCGCGCGTCCTGGGTGGAGATCCAGTCCAGGCTGACCACCCGGACCGGGCGGGCCGCGGACGGAAGCTCGCCGGGCTTTCGCACCATCAGGGTGCGCTCCACCCGGTAGAGCGCGACCGGGTGGTTGCGGACGCGGCCGGTGGTCTTCCGGGCGGCGTCGGCGCCGAGGTAGTGGCCGCGCCCGGTGGAGAGGTCCACGCGGACCAGCGGACCGCCCTGGAGCCGTACGTCGGTGTCCGCGCCGGTGAGCGTGTAGCTGGGGCCGGCGGTGACCTGGAAGCCCAGCCGGGTGTCACGGACGTGGCCGCGCTGGTTCTGGTACGTGGTCTGGGTGAGGTCGCGCAGCTCCGCCTTGGCCGACTCGGCGACCAGGGTGGCACGGTGCGGTACCGACCGCTCCACGATCAGGTGCCCCAGCGGGTGCTGTCCGCTGCCTCGGGTCAGCTCGGGACCGGTGACGGTACCCGAGAACCGGCCGAACAGTGCGAGGAGCCTGCCCGGCCGGACGTACGAGACCAGGGTGCGGTGTGCCGAACTCCCCGGGCGCGCACCGGAGAGGGCGAGGGCCACGTCCTCGGGCGGGTCCACGAGGTGCAGCCCGGTGGTGTCGGTGATCCCCGGCTCGATCCCGTCCGGGAAGGTGAGCGTCCCCGGTGCCCGCCGGGGCCCCGTGTAGGGCACGGTGATGTCGTCGGGGAGCCGCCAGCTGAGGCCGTCGCGCATCCCGAACTCGGCGGTGTGCACCCGGGTGCGCAGCCAGCCCGGCTGCGGTGCGGCCGGGGCCTCGGTGACGCGGTCCACCCGTACCCGGTAGTGGACGTCGTCCAGGTGGAGGTGGGAACCCTCGTGGGCGCGCCACTCGGTCTGGTTGTACGCCTGGGTGCCCTGCGTGTAGTCGGTCCTGCGGGTCCAGCCCAGTGAGAAGCCGAGCTTGAGCAGCCAGTTGAGCGGCGGGCCCATGCTGAGCCCACCGGCGATCCGCCGGCCGAAGCCGACGCTGCGCCCGCCGCCCGTACCTGCCTGGCCGCGTCGCATGGTGTCGAGCCGGACGGTGGCACCGTCCACGTCGGAGAAGCGTTCCCAGCGGTGGTACGGGATGGCCTCGACCGTCATCTCGTGGCCGACCCCGGACTTCTCCCGGCCCACGAAGCGCGCGCCGCGCGGAGCGGTGAAGGCACCGGGCTGATCGGTCAGCAGCCGCAGCAGGTCCGCCTCGTCGAACTGGGCGCGCAGCTTCGCGGGCAGCTTGCCCAGGATCTCCTCCGCCACCTGCTCGGGCGAGCGCAGGGTGGTCTTCCCGACGCCGGTGAGGAGTCCGGTCCGGTGGCCCGGCGTGGTCCCGCCCGGGTCGGCGCCGGGGCTGATGAGGACCGTGGGCAGGCGGCTCCCGTCCTCGAAGGTGACGGTATCCGGCGCCGGGCCCGGCGGCCGGACGTCCTGGCCGGTCAGCAGCCGTGCCGGGCGGTGCCGCTCGAGTTGGGTCTCCAGCGGTACCGGGTCGCCCCGGTCGGGGGTCTCGGGATCGGGGCCGTCGAGGTCGGTGATCCCGCCCATGCTGCGCGGCCACTCCCCGAGGGGGCCGGAGACGGCCGCCTGAGTGGGCTGTGGATCCTGCGTGGTGATCGGGTCCTGGGTGGTGATCGGGTCCTGGCTGGTGCGATCCGTCGCGGGCGTGAGCGCGGCCGAGGCCGGGACGAGCGCGTCGAAGTGGTCCGTACCGTTGTAGGCCAGGTGCAGGGCGCCGCCCTGGCCTCCCGGGTTGAGCGTGTTGACGAAGGTGCCGCCCGGCGACTGCGGGTCGGGCTGGACGAGCCGCAGGTCGAGGTCGAGCGTGTGCGCCAGAGCCTCGGGGAGCAGGTCGGCGAAGGGAGAGGCCCACAGCGCGGGCAGTTCGGCCGCCGAGGCGACGAGGTCCCTGGCCCCGAGCCGCCACGCGTCGGCCGGGGTGGGCGCCACGTCGGCGAGGTGCGGGTAGTCGCTCTCCCGGAGGATCCGCTGCCACGCGACGGCGTCACCGTCGGTGACCACGTCCTGGGCGGTCCGGTTCCAGAGCCGGGTGATCCGGTCCAGTTCTGCCGGGTCCCGCACTCCGGCGAGGGCGCGCATCCGCAGGTCGTCCACGACGGCGAACACCGGGTCCGGGATCGCCACGGCCACGGTGTCACCCAGTTCGGACCGGGTGATCCGGTCGCTCAGCAGGCGGCGCAGTCCGGCGATGTTCCGCGCGGCCCACGCCGGCGGTACGTCCTGACCGCGCGCGCTGTCGAGCAGGGACCGGAAGAGGCAGTTACCGCCTCCGGGGGTGATCAGCCGCCGGAAGGCCGACCCGTCCGCGTGCACGGTGTCCGTGCTGCCGGGCGTGGACCTGCTGAGGAGGGTCACGTCCTCGGCGGGGCTCTCAGGGCGGCTCGGCCCGGGCGCCAGGTCGGGCCTGCGGCGGGCGAGTTCGGCGGTGTCCTCGGGGCTGAGGGCCAGCTCGGACAGCGGCAGCGGGCTGTCGGAGAGCGACCAGGTGATCTGTGCGGTGGGCGCGTAGGCCAGACCGCGCACGTCATCCGGTGTGACCAGGGTGCTCGGCGGGAGCGCGGGCGGCGGCGGGGGGAGCAGGGCGTCGAGCGTGGTGCCGGGCCCGGCCGTGGTGCTCAACTCGGCGGCGGCACGCAGGAAATCGCCGTACTGTTCGACCGTCGGACCGGCCGCCGGATCGTCCGTGGTCCCGCCGGTGGCCCCGTGCCGGTCGATGACCATCCGGCGCAGCAGGTCCGGGGTCATGCGGCCGTCGCCGTAGCGGGCCGCGCTGTCCGGGCTGCGCCAGCGCAGGCCGTCCACGAAGGCGAGCCCTGCCAGGAGCTCCCGGTTCTCCGGGCGCTGCTCGGCGTCAGGGCCGAGGATCTCGCGCAGGGTGCGGACCTGTTGGAGGGTCCGGGTCAGGGCGAACGCGTCGGCCGGTCCCGGGCCCGTGTGGAGGCCGATGTCGCGTGCCAGACCGTCCAGGTCCGTGCCGCTGGGCTCCGGGGTGAAGACCCTCCAGCGTCCCGGTCCGTCCTCGCCCTCGGTGAGCACCGCGCGGACGTTGCCCTCGCCGTCCCTGGCCGTGCCCACTTCAGTGGTCGGCGCGTGGACCCGGCGTCCGGTCCGGTTCGCCACGTGCTGGGCCACCGGTAGTCCCGCCACCTCGGGCTGCCGCCCGGTCTCGCAGGAGAACAGCACCAGCGGCCGGTCCTGACTGCCTTCCTGGGCCCAGGACTTGAGCACCTCACCGACCTGCACACCGCTGACCTTCACGGTGGGCCGCGCCGCGTCCTGGGTACCGAGGGTGACGGTGCGGGGGGTGCCGTGCCCCGCGAAGTAGTCGGCGCCGTGCTCGGTGCCGGAGCCGGGAAGCGGACTCGGCGGGCCGGTGAACACCGTACGGGGGGCGGGCGGGGCCTCGGCGCCGCCCGTGGCGGCCGGGGCTCCGGAGGTGGTCCGCACACCCCGGAAGGTGTCCGCGCCGAGGAGCGTCCGGCGCCCCTCGGCGCGGGCCGTGCCATCCTCCGCAGAGCTCTGGGAGATGATCAGCGTCTGTACGGCGCGCCCGGGCAGGGGCTTCACCGCGGTGTCCGGAATCAGGCGCCGCAGCTGCGCGACGGGCACGGTGTGGCCGTCCAGCGTGGTGACGGCCGGCTCCCCCGATGGACGTGACGAACCGTTGCCGCTGTTCTCGGTGGAGCCACCGGCGGCGGGGCGTACGACGATCCGGGCCGGCGTAAGGGGCGCCGGCGGGAGCGACTCGGGGTGGGAGTCCGGCGAGGTGGGCGGGGGCGGCGGGGTTGCGTCGCCACCCGGTCCGCGTCCGAAGCCTGCACCCGTACCCGGTCCGTCGGCTCCCCGGCCCTCGGTGCCGCTCCTGCCCGACTCCAGGTGCAGGTCCGTCGCCGTGCCGGTCCATGGGCGGGACAGGGTGGCGAGTTTGTCCGGGGCGGGTGTGGCGGTGGCCGTGGACTCGGGGACGGCCGTGGCATCGCGTACGGGGACCGGCTTCTCCGCGAGCGCCGTCGGGGGTGTGGCCGAGGACGTGACGGCCGGAGTGCC
>NZ_NEUF01000137.1:8658-14481 GCF_002910915.1 Streptomyces sp. SM10
GTCACGCCGCTCTCGGTGGTGGGGCGAGGCATCGGGCCGAGCGCGTCGGCGAGCGGCAGCAGCACGTCCGCACCGGGGAACGCGGTGTCGCCCTCGGTCGTCGTGACGGGTGCCGGACCGGCGAGCGGGCGGACCCGGACCGGTGCGTCGGGCCCCTCCCGGGTCAGCTCCACCGCCGTGCGTGCCGGGCGTCCCCCGCTCTCCGGCACGGCTGTCGGCCCGAGCACGACGGCCCGGTCGGTGCCGGCGCCGTCCAGCAGCGCCACCGCCTCGGGCGACCCCTCGCCCGGCGGCGGCACCTCCGACACCACGATCGTCAGCGGCGCGGCCCGGGTGGGCCCGGTGCCTCCGGCTGGGGCGGGACGCGCCTTCACGTCGGCCGTGCCGCCGAGGTCGCGCACGTCGCCGGTTTCGGGGGACGAACCGATGGTGCTGATCTGCGGCGGAGCGGTGTCGGCGTCGCCGGCTGCCGGGTCAGGGGTCGCAGCCTCCGCCGCAGGGGTGGCACCCGGCGCGGAGTCCGATGTGGCCGCGTGCACCGTCGGGTTCACGGCATCCGGGGACAACGCGGTCTGCGGCGAGGACCCGGGCTGCGGGGAGCCGTCTGCCGGGGCGCGGGTTCCCTGCTGGGGCGTGGCCGAAGGTGTCGCCGACCCCGCCGGGACGCCGCCCGGCCGGGCTCCGCCACTCGTTCCGGCCGGGGTGGAGACGGCGGGGCCGCCCGTGGGGATGGGAGTGCCTGCTTCTCGGCCCGTCGGGGCGGACGCGGGGCCGTGCTGTGGGGCCGACTCGTGGGAACCGCTCGGCAGGTCGCCCTCCGCGTGCTCCGGGGACGCCGCGGCCGTGCCCTCGGGCGATACGACCCCTGGGTTGCCGTCTCCCGTCGCGGCCGGGCTCTCCGGCACGTCCACGCCCGGGCTCTCCGGCGGCGTACCGGCGGTGGCACCCCCCGGGGCGGCCCCGGTGGGGCCTCCGGCGACCGGGGCCACGCTGTTCCCGTGCGTCCCGGGGGTGCCGGTGGGCGGAGGGCTCGCCGTGACCGGGACGTCGAAGCCACCGAGGGCGCGGCGGACCTCGTCGGCGTCGATCTGTACGGCAGGGCTGTTCCCGGCGGGCACCACCCGTACCTCGGGCAGCTGCGACAAGCCGCCCTGCAGGCCGTCACGGACGCCGATCTCTGTACCGCCCGGCCCCGACGCGGTGCCGCGCAGTGCGGCGAGGTCGTCCAACGCCTGCTGGCGGACCTCGGCGGAGCCACTGTGGACCTGCCGCCACAGCTCGTTCTCGGCGGCGGTCACGGGCAGCGGGCCAGGGGTGTACGGCGGCGGGGCCGGGGTCGTGTAGGGCGGCGGATTCTCCGGAACGTAGGGCGGCGGGGACTGGCTGCCGGTGGCATCGCCCTGGCCGGTCGTCTGCTGGACGACGGGCGGGGGCGAGGCGGGCGCCGGCCCGTCGCCGCCCGTGGTGTCCCCGCCCGAGGAGCCGTCGGTGCGGTCGGAGTCCGCGCCGGAACGCGAGGAACCGTCGGTGCCGGTGCCGCTGACTCCGCCCGAGACAGTGGGCGGCTGGTGACGCAGGTTGTCGATGGCGTGGCGCAGTTCGGCGCCACTGTTCACGGCGGTGTCGCTGAGTGTGCTCTCGACCTGGCTGCTGATGCCCGCGCCGACGAACGTGGACCAGCTGGTCGACCAGTCGCCGTCGAAGGCACCCTTGATCAGGATCTCCGCGAGCGCCTCGCCCGCGCCTGCGGCAAGGAAGTCGGCCGTCCCCTTCAGCCCGTAGTGCCCGGCCAGTGCGCCCGGCCGGTCGGCGTTGTTGCGCAGGATCTGGTTGTTCCGCCACAGGTCGAGGTTGTTCCGGAAGGAGAGCGGATCGTTCCGGAAGGTGACCGGCGGCTTGCTCGAAGGCCCCGGACCGTTTCCGTACGGCGTGGGGCCAGGGCCGGGGGTCGGCGTGGGGTCCGGCTTCGGGCTCGGCGTGGGGTCCGGCTTCGGGCTCGGGCCGTTGCCCTTGACGTCCAGGTCCGGGTTGTTCTTCGGGTGGGGAGGACCCTTGAAATCGAGGTCCGGGCCGTTCTTCAGGAAGTTCTTGTCGAAGCTGTTGACGATGTTCTTCGCGAAGCTGTCGAAGATGCTGGTGAGGCCGCCCGCCGCCGCGCCGAACGCCGCGGCCTTGAGGATGTCGTTCCAGTCGAAGCCGTCGGGACGGCGGCCGTCGGGGGCGAAGTTCATCATCGCCAGCCGCACCGCGAAGGTGGTGAACGCCTCGGCGAACGCTTCGGTCAGGGAGGGCGCCAGGTGCAGCCGCTGGAGCAGGTGGGTCATCGTGGTGAGGATGAAGAAGCGGCTGCGCAGCTTGGCCATCATGATCTGACTGGCCGAGGCCCCACCGGTGAAGAAGGACATCGCCAGGTAGATGGCGATCTCGATGAGCAACCGGATGATCTCGGCGATGACCTGCCACTTCGACTCCATGATGTCCATGGAGGTCTTGCGCCGGCCTTCGGCGATCCTGTCGAGCTGGTCGGCGAAGTCCTTCAGGTAGTTCTTGCCGCCGTCGTCGACGAGCATGCCCATCGCGTTCGCGTACGACTTGGAGAGGTCGTCCGGCATCGACTCGCCGATGTCGTGGATCGACTTGTCGATCAGCGAGGACAGCCGCTCCAGCTTGCGGCCCAGACCGGAGTAGGGCACACGGCTGTCGAAGGCCAGGTCCTCGTCGGCGTCGATGAGCTTCTCCCCGGTGAGGATGAAGATCATCGTGTTGATCTCGGGCGATACGTGGATGCTCATCGAGAGCCGCCCCGGAGCCCGCTCGGGCAGGACGGAGCGACCGCTCCCGGCGTGGTGCGGGAGGGGCCTGCGGAGCGGGGTGGATCAGCGGCGGCCATGCCCGCCCGAGTTGCCGAGTCCGTCTGCCTCGATGCGGCTGGTGCCCTTCTCGACCTGCTCGATGTTGTGGTCGCGGGTGTCCTTCATCATCCGGACCTGGCTGACCGTGGCGTCGGTGATGCCGACCAGCGCGTCGCGGATGGACAGCATGGTGTCCTTGGTGGTCTGCCGCTCCTTCTGCTCCTGCGGCTTGGCCTTCTCCGCGAACTCCCCTTCCGAACCGGGCCAGTTCACCGTCGGCGCCAGGTCGTCGAGGAACTCCTCGGTCATGCTCCTGGTGAGGGCGCCGATCTCCTCCAGCTGTCCCGCCAGCGCCTCGATGCGCTGCGGGTCGACGTAGTACCGCTCGCCCATCCTCAGTCCCCTCCCTCTTCGCCGAGTGCGTCGCGCCAGGCGGGGGTTGCCCGACCGTCGCGCGCCGGGTCCTCGTCCTCGCGCAGCACCTCAGGACCGAAGATGCGCTCCCAGTCCAGCTCGAAGCCCTTCAGCTCCGGCACATCGCTGCTCGGCTCGGCGAAGGGTGCCATCGCCTTCATGACGTGCCGGTTCATCTTCAGGCGCGCCGAGCTCGCCGCCTCCAGGACGCTGGCGGCCAGTTCCTGCGGGGACATGTCGCGGTACTTGTTCTCCAGGAACTCGATCCCGGTCAGCTCGCCCTGGGGGCCGGCGGTGGCGCGGACCGCACGGTCGGAGGAGAGCGACGAGAACGACGCCGTCCGCAGTTCGCGTTCGGTGCGCGCTATCGCCTCCTGAGCCGACTGCAGTTCGGCCATGGCCTTCTCCAGTCGCTTCTCCAGCGGTTCCGTCACGCCCGCTCCCCTCCTTCTCCGCAGGTCTCTCCGTACGCCCGGTCGGTGCGAACGGTCCTGAACAGTGCGTCAACTGCTCTGTTGATCTTGCCTGGTGAACGCCGGACACGGGAAGCCGGGGGTGGGTGGGACGCGTTCCCCCTCGATGCGCCGCCCGCCGTGCCGCGCCGGACACGGACGCCGGTCACCGGCCGATGACGGCCGGCGTGCCGCCCTCCTCGGTGCCCCACACGTCCACGTCCTCCTCCAGGTAGTCGGCGGAGCTGGTCGACCTCTGGCGGGGCTCCCCCTCCTCCTCGGGTGTGTCGCCGCCGGTGGTCGTCACCCGCCGGGCCGGGGCCAGGAAGGTGTCACTGTCCTCCTGGCGGTTCCACGGGCTGCGCCGGCGGCGGTTACGGCGCTCGCTCTCCTCCGCCGCGTCGACCAGGACGGCGCGCACGCGCTCACCGTTGCCCTTCTCGCCACCCCCGCCCATGCCGCCCATGCCGCCGCCCATCGGCATGCCGGGGCTGCCGGGTGTGCCCGGTGCTCCCGGTGCGCCTGCCTGGGCGGCGCCGGCGGACGGGGTGAGTGCGCTGCCCGCGGAGCCGTCCGAGAGGGGGTCGGCCGCACCGAGGCCGTCCGGGGAGAGGCCGCCGCCGAGGGCACCGGTGCTCGCCTGTCCCCCACCGATGCCCAGATCGGAGAGCGGCACCTCGCTGGTGATGCCGCCACCGCCGGTCGTGTCCAGCCCTCCCGAGCCACCCGACCCGTGCAGCCCTCCGAGATCGCCGAGGCCTCCCGATCCGTCGATGCTGCCGAGACGGTCGAGCACGCTCGAACTGCCGTTGCGGCCGCCCTGGTTGAGGTCGTGCAGGTCGACCGTCTCGGTCCTGCCCTGCGGGTCGGTGACCGTCGCGATGCCGGTGTCCGGGTCGATCACCTGCTTACTGCCGTCCGGGAAGGTGGTGGTCAGCTGACCGTTGTCCAGGGCGGTGGTGGAGCCGTCCGGGTTGGTCACCGACGCCCCGTGGGTGAGGTCCGTGGTCACGGTGGAACCGTTGGGGGCGGTGAGGGAGAACGAACCGCTGTCCGGGTCGAAGACGCCCTTGCTGCCGTCCGCGAACGTCGTGGCGAAGTCACCGTTCGTCAGTGCGGTGTGCCCGCCGGTCGGCGTCTCCAGGCCGGACAGGTCGCCGTTGAGGCTTCCGAGGTCACCCAGGTCGCCGATCGACTGGGTAGGCAGGTCGGCGTTGATGTCGCCGAGGTCCCCCGGACCACCGAGGCCGTTCTGCCGGTTGAGATCGCCGAGGCTGCCGAGGTTCTGGGTGGTGGTGGCGCCGTCGGGGTCGGTGGTGGTGGCCTGGCCCGTGGTGGGGTCGACGACCTGGGTGGTGCCGTCGGGGAAGGTGGTGGTCAGCTTGCCGTCGTCGCCGAGGGAGGTGATGGACCCGTCGGGGTTGGTCACCTTCATGCCGTCGCCCAGGCTCTGGGTGGTGACGCTGCCGTCCGGGTGCGTGGTGGTGACCAGCCCGCTGTCCGGATCGAAGGTGCTGGTGCTGCCGTCCGGGAAGTCCGAGGTGAGCTTGCCGCCGTCCAGCTGGGTGCTGCCGCCGGTGGGGGTGTTCAGGAGGCCGCCGGTGGCGTTGTTCAGGCCGCCGAGATCGCCGAGGTCCTGGGTAATGGCCTGGTTCGCGTCGTTGACGGCCTTGTTGGTCCCGCCGGGGCCGCCGCTGTTGAGCGGACCGAGGCTCCCCAGGTTCTGCGCGAGCGTGGACGGGACGGGGCCCTGCTGGTTGCCCTCGCCGCCCCCGGTGTCCAGGTTCCCTGGACTCTCGGTGGACGGGATGTTCGCGTTCAGCAGGCTGTCAAGGTTCCCGAGGTCCTGCGTGGTGGCCGCGTTGGGGTCGTTCAGTCCGCCGAGGCTCTCCGTGACGGCTTTCTGCTGCTCCTCGGCCTCGCGCCTGGCCTCTTCCTGTTCGCGCCGCTGTTCCTCGCGCAGTTCCTCCGCGTACTTCTTGTCCTCGTCGCGCTGCTGGTTCTGTTCCTCGCGCAGCTCGTCCTGGTACTTCTTGTCCTCCTCCCGCTGCTGGTTCTGCTCCTCGCGCAGCTCGTCCTGGTACTTCTTGTCCTCCTCCCGCTGC
>NZ_NEUF01000137.1:14496-16652 GCF_002910915.1 Streptomyces sp. SM10
CGCAGCTCGTCCTGGTACTTCTTGTCCTCCTCCCGCTGCCGCTCCTGCTCCTCACGCAGCTCGTCCTGGTACTTCTTGTTCTCCTCGTTCTCCTTCCTGATCTCCTCCTTCTCCTCCTCCAGCTTCTTCTTCTCGTACTCGTCCGAGGCCGTGCTGGTCGACTTCGGCTTGGGCACGTTGTCGGAGAAGTCCTCGCCCAGCTCGATGAAGTGGTTGTTCAGAGCCGACTGAACCGTGGCGGCCGGCTTGCCCAGGTACGCGTCGACCCCCTGGGTCCAGATCTTGACCGCCTTGTCACCGACCTTGGCCCAGTTGGCGATATCGGTCAGGTCTCCGTACTCGGGGTGCACCTGGGAGAATTCGCCCTGCGGACTGTGACTGACAGTCGTGGTGTAGCGGTTGGTGTACGACGTGATGTCCGACTTGGCGACGTTGTTCGCGTCCACCCACTGGGCCAGTTCGTCAAGGACATAACGCAGTACCTGGTGCGGGTCGTAGTAGGAGGAGTTGGCCCAGTCCAGCCACGCCTCGAGCAGCTTGTTCGCCGAGTCCTCGAGATACGTACGGCCGAGGGAGAGTGCACGCGAGTACACGGTGCCGCCGGTACCGGTCTCGTCGCCGGTGCCGACCTTGGAATCGAAGGTCTCGACGTAGCTGTCGTAGTTCTCGCGGATCTTCTTCAGCAGGCTGCGGAAGACCTCTGCGGCTTCGCCCTTCCAGCTCGCGTCCTCGCGGCTGAATCGGTCCTCCCAGTCCTTCAGCACGACCGCGTGGTCCCTGAAGAACTTCGCCGCGAAGTCGAAGGACTCCCCTGTGGTTCCGAACGACTTGAGGTCGACCACATCGGCACCGGGGACACCCAGATTGCTGAACCGGGCGTCCTGCGTGCTGCCCCGCAGCAGTTCGAGGAGCGCCGCACGTGGCCCGTTCATGTACCGGGCGAGCGCGACGGTGCTCATCTTGTCCTTGTTGTAGTCCGTGAAATCGTTGCCTTCACGGACCTGGGCGTCGTGGACGTTGTCGGAGCCGGGACCGGCGAAGATGATCTCCTCACCGGCCTTCACCCGCCCCTCGAAGACGATCCGGGCCTGCATGATCGACCGCTTCTTGCCACTGTCGAAGAACCAGATGTCGTAGTCCTCGCCCTTGTTCGTCAGAAAGCCGGAATCCTTGACGAGCAGACTGAGGCTGCGTTCCTTGATGTCCATGCGGAAGAGCTTGCCGCCGTGATCGGACCGGAGCGTGTCGAAGACGTGGCTGCGGTCGGGTACCGGGTAGCCGGTGATGTGGGTGACCAGGGTGGCCCAGGTGTCGCCCGACGGATCAGCGGAGCCGTCGAACTTGTCGATGTTCTGCTGGGAGTTGGGATCGTACCGATCAGCCACCGGGAACTCTTTCTGGTCAGGTGTCCTCATGTCGGCGCACAGCGTCTTCGTGCGGACGTGGGGACGGGTGTCTGTCACGCGGGTGGTACCGGGCCGCAAGGGGCGCCCACGGGTACGGACACGTGGGCCAGGGTCCTTCGTTTGGATCAGGCCGGCCCCCCTCCCCTATTCCGGCCCCACCCGAACGAAAGACCCTAGGTGGTCCCCTCACCCGACGAACCGCTGGTGAGCGTGTCCACCTCTTCGAACGTCTGCAGCAGTGTCTGCGCGTCGATCGCGTCGAGGTTCTTGTCCTTGGTCTTGTTGGCCTCATCGATCGTGTCGGTGAGCGCCTCCTTGAGCTCCTTGAAGAGGTCCATCTGGTCACCCAGGAGCTTGTCGATCGCCTCGGCCGCCGTACGGACGCCGGCGATCAGCTTCGGCCCCGACACCAGGGGGTCGGCGACCATCTTGCCGATGCGCAGGAGCTGCTTGTCCTGGGCGGGGTTGTCCGGCGTGGTGTGCCCGTCGACGAGGTGTCCGAGCGGCCGGATGTGTTCCCCGTCGCCGTCCTCCCGGTGCTTCTTCGCGGCGGTGTACACCGGCTGCACCTCGTTGTCCCGGAAGCTCTCCATCTGCTTGAGGTCAAAATGCTTGACGTCGGCCTTCTCACCAGCCATGGGACGTCCTCCTGCGGTTCGGTGCCGGGCGGGGAAACGGGGCTGCCGTGGCGGGCCTGTGCGGACCGGCCGCCCGACGGGAGCACGGAAGCCGGGGCTCGCCCTCCGTCCG
>NZ_NEUF01000137.1:16666-20144 GCF_002910915.1 Streptomyces sp. SM10
GAGCCCCGGCCGGGCCCTAGCGGGCGCGCACATTGCCCCAGTTGTCGGCGCTCTTGCGCTCGTCACGGGAGTGGTTGTCGTGGATGCTCTGCACCAGCTCGCCGCTGTCACCGAGGAGCAGGGCCATGTTCTTGGTGGCCTGGTCCCACTCGGCCTGGACCCCGCGGTACATCTGCTGGTCGTCACCCTCCCAGGAGGTCACGAGCGGCCTCAGCTCGTCCTCCAGGTTGTTGAGGGTCGTGATGATCTGCTGTGTCTGGCCCTTCAGCTCCTCGATCGCGTTGCGGACCGTGGAGTACTGCACATCGATGATGCCGTCAGCCATGACTGCTCCTCTCGGGTGGCCGGGCTGGGCCCGGCGAGCTCACGTGTTCCGGCCCACTCCGCAGGGAACCGGTTCCGCGGGGATGGGTCAGCGCAGCGCTTCGAAGACGCCCTGGCTGGTCTTGCTGTTGAGCACCTCGGTCAGGTCCTGGTTCTCCTTCGCCAGGCGATCGGCCGAGGTCACGTTCTCCTGGAGCGCGTCGACCATCTTGCTGATCTGGACGACGACCTTCTGCGCCTCGCCGTTCCAGCTGCGGAAGAGCTTCAGCAGGGCCTGCCCCTCGTCCCCGCCGACACCTGAACGTGCGGCGATCTCCGCGACGTTGTTCTGGATCTTCTCGACCGCGCTCCGGGCCGACTCCAGGGAGGAGACACCTCCCAGGCCCTTGGCATAGTCCGCTTTCCTTGAGCCAGTGTCCGCCATGTCGCGCTCCCTTCCTTCAGACCAGTCCTGTTGCACCGTTGCCGTGCCGAGGCTAAAGAGAACCCGGCGTTCCGCGCAACGCATGTGGGGAAGATTTGAGCATAGGTCAGTTCATCTGAATCCTTGTACGGCAACAGAGTTGTCCCAATGTTTCCGCGGGATGAACCCCAAGCCCCCGAACGCCGTCGCGGCGAGGGGGCGGCCCCGTGCCGGGCATCGGGATACGGCCGGAAAACGGGCACGCGAGGAAGACGAACCGGTCATCCGGGCGGCCCGTTTCCGGCGATGCGGGACGTGTCGGCGGGATTCCGCGGACGCGCCCGCCCGAATATCTGAGCTTCGTCTGAGGTTTCTCACCCTGCCCGGCTCCCGGGAAATCGGCGTGAGTCACGGGCAGTTATCCGACCGCTGCTGTTCTCGCCCTTCGATGCCCTATGCGGCGTTTCGAATGGATCAGGCCTCGGAGTCGGCTGCGCCGGAAGCATCCCGCGTGTCCGTCTTCCCTGCCTCGGCCGTCCCCTCCTCCGCGTCGACGCCGCACCGCGGGGCTGTGACCCGTGGCTTCACTGCACCCGAGGCGGCTGCCGGGTCGAGGTCCGCGCCGGTCGGGAGGGCGGCGAGCAGCGGTGCCGGGACGGAGCCGATGTCTCCGGCCGCGTAACCGAGCGCCGCCAGTGCATCCTTGGCGGGGACGCGGTACTTCACACCGTTCTCCGCCACCAGGTATGTCGTCCCGGCGTGCGCGGCGCCGCTCGCGTTCAGCGCCCGTATCAGGGCGCCGCGTCCAGGCCGTACCACGGTGGCGTCCGTCCGGACACAGGCCGGACTCAGCGGCTGGGCTGTGCCCTCCGACACCACGGCCGGTGCGAGTCGGGCCAGTTGGACCAGCACGGACCTGATCCGGGTGCCGCCGTCGTCGCCCTCCACCTGTGCGCAGAGGGCGGTGCCGCGCGGCGCGGGCTCCGGGACCGGAGGAGTGACCGGCAGCTCACCGGAGCCGGCGGTGGCCGCCTCCTCCGCCCGGTGCGCGCGCAGCGCGTCCGCGCCGACGGTGCGCGCCTCGGGCGACCGCCCCTGGTAGGCGTCCTTCTCGGTGGCCGGGTCGCCCAGCACCAGGGCGGCGCCGAGCCTGGTCAGGGGCACCAGCCCGTCCTTCTGCAACAGGTGGTACGCACTGCCGCCGCCGGGCACGCTGACGTCGAACACCTGGCCGATCCGGCTCGCCTCGCCGCCGAGGTCCGGACCTTCCTCACCGCGCCCCGGAACCGCGGGCGGCTTGAGGGCCGGGCCGGGTGCCAGCGCGTCGAGGAAGGCCGCCGAGACCGGCATCGGCTGCTCCGAGCCGTAGCCGAGGGCGTTACGGGCGTCGGAGGCGTGGTCCAGCGGCAGCCTGCTGCCCCGCCAGACCAGGTACTCGTCGCCGCCCGGGCCGGTCACGAGCACCCCGCGGTCGCCGCCGATGTCGTGCGACTCCAGGGGCGCGCCGGCGACCAGTGTGGTGGCGCCCGGCTTGTCCACCCCGGTGTCCGGCACGGCACCGGAGGTGCTGGGCAGCGCTCCCTGCGGACCGGTGACACACATGTGCCAGGCGCCGCTGTCGAGCTCACCGGGGCCGGGCACCGCGTCCGGCGCGCCCGGTATGCCGGCCGGGGCCCCCACGGGAACGTCCCGCAGCGAGGCGGTGGCGACGTCCGCGGTCTCGAGGTCGGAGCCGCCGATCAGCCTCGCCGAGGCGTAGTTGCGCACCGGGTGGAGTACGCCGTCGGTTCCGGTCCAGAGGTACCGGGCGCCCGTGTCACGGTTGACCACCAGGTGCTCGCCGGACCGCCAGCTGTCGTTCCCGCCCGGCCGCAGCAGCCCGAACACGGTGGCACCCGCTCCGAGCAGGACGGTCACCAGCACGCCGAAGACCACCCCTCGGGTGGTACGCCCGAGGGGGCTCTCCGCGGCGTCCGGGTCAGCCGTCAGCAGGCCCGAACTGAGCCTGCCCATCATGAAGCTGTGGGCCTGTACCTGGTCGCGCTTGGACTGCACTGCCTCTCCTCACCAACTCGTGTCCCGTGTCTTGGCGTGCGGGTGTACTCAGCCGAACAGGCCGCGCAGCCAACCGAACAGACCGGCGACCCACAGGGTGAGCGGCAGCAGTGCGACGGCGAAGAGGGTGTGGGCCAGTTCGGCCGCACGCCCCCAGTACGGCAGCACGCGGCGGCCGGGCACGGTCCAGGAGGCGGTCACGAGCCCGGCTGCCGCGGCGAGCAGCACCGCGAAGACGACGAGGCGGCCGTCGCTCCCGCTGTCCACCGCCCAGGCGCGGGCGAGGAGCAGCAGCCCCCAGATTCCGGGCACCGCCAGGGTCAGCCGCTGCCCGATGTGCACCAGACCCCTGGAGTGCAGGAGGAGGAGCAGGCTCAGCGCGAGAGCGGTCAGCACCTCGGGCAGGTCCGGGTGTTCGGCGAGGACGGTCAGGGCGGCCGCGGCGATGATGCCGGTGGCGCCGAAGAGCGCGGCGACCCACCGTCCGGCCAGTTCGGTGCGCTCGGCGACCTCGTCGCCTGCGTAGGGGTCGATGCCTTCCTGGAGCTGGCCGGCGGAGGAGGGCAGCGCGGGCATCCGCATCCCGGCCAGCTTGAAGGCGAACGGCGCGACCGTCCCGGCGGCCAGGGCCACCACCGACGCCACCAGCGCCGTCGCGGCCGGGGCGCCCAGCCCCGTGTATCCCATCAGGGCCCC
>NZ_NEUF01000138.1:0-32500 GCF_002910915.1 Streptomyces sp. SM10
GGGGGAGCGCCCGATGCCCAAGCCGTCGGAGGTCTTCCCGCCCCGCCGCAGGCCCGCGCCGGCACCCCCGCCCGAGGAGCGCGCGGTGTCCTGACGCGGCCGGACCGCCTGCGGGGTGCCCGGGAGTGGCCGGAATGCCGGACTCGCTACCCTGGACGGCATGGACTACGTATCCGCGCTCGTTCCCCCCGTGGTGATGGCCGTCTTCTTCATCGGCCTCGTCAGGACGATCATCAAGAGCCAGGGCGGCCCGAACAAGGCCAAGGAGGACGCCGCCGTGGACGCGGCGCTCGCCCGCGCCGAGGCGGCCAGGCAGGCTCCGCAGCCCGGGAGCGTCTGACCCGGACCCGAGCACGAAGGGCGCACGGCTCCCCGGAGCCGTGCGCCCTTTTGCCATCCCGAAATTGCCCCATTCCAGACATCTAGCACTAAGGTGATGCCATGCCTCGCCAATTGGGAGAGCTGGAAGACACCGTGATGACGCGGGTCTGGCAATGGAACCGTCCGGTCACCGTGCGGGAAGTTCTCGAGGACCTTCAACAGGAACGGTCCATCGCGTACACGACCGTCATGACGGTAATGGACAATCTCCATCAGAAGGGCTGGGTCCGCCGGGAAGTGGACGGCCGGGCATATCGATATACGGCGGTCTCCACCCGCGCCGCATACTCGGCCGCACTGATGAACGAAGCCTGGTCGCAGAGCGACAACCCGGCGGCCGCACTGGTCGCCTTCTTCGGCATGATGTCCGCGGGGCAGCGTGAAGCGCTCCGGGACGCGATCCGCGTTGTGGCGCCCACGTTCCCCGAACCGCCCGAGAACCGGCCCGATGCCGGGACCGTAGCCGATGGAGCGTCACCGGAGAGCGGGCGATAGCGTCGGGGGATGTCCTCAGAGCAGCCGCAAACCGAGCACCCTGACGTCTCGCAAACCGGAGCCGATACCGGGCCGGAAACCGGATCTCGCGCAGATCTTCGTACCGACCCGTCGGTAAATAAGCCGGCGATCACGGTCCGCCGCGCCAGGACGAGCGATGTGGAGTCCGTCCGAGGACTCCTGGACGGCTACGTCTCCCAGGGCATCCTGCTCGACAAAGCGACGGTGACGCTTTACGAGGACATCCAGGAGTTCTGGGTCGCCGAACGCGACGAGGACGCCCGGGTCATCGGCTGCGGCGCACTCCATGTGATGTGGGAGGACCTCGCCGAAGTGCGCACTCTCGCCGTCGACCACAGCATCAAGGGCGCCGGAGTCGGGCACCAGGTCCTGGACAAGCTCCTCCAGACGGCACGCTGGCTCGGCGTCCGCCGCGTTTTCTGCCTCACCTTCGAAGTGGACTTCTTCGCGGCGCACGGCTTCACCGAGATCGGGGAGACACCGGTCGACGGAGATGTCTACAGCGAGCTGCTGCGTTCCTATGACGAGGGTGTCGCGGAGTTCCTGGGTCTCGAACGAGTGAAGCCGAACACCTTGGGCAACAGCCGGATGCTTCTGCACCTGTGAACGGCGGAACGTACCGGAACCCTATGTCCGAATCGCGCATGTTTCCCGTGTTCTTGTGCTCCTGAACCTCTCCCAGGGGTTTGTGTTTTCCGGGGAAAAGCGGTTTCCTTTCCGCGTACTGCATTTTTCGATGAAAGGAAATCCGGTGGCACAGAAGGTTCAGGTCCTTCTTGTTGATGACCTCGACGGTGGCGAGGCGGACGAGACCGTTACGTTCGCTCTGGATGGCAAGACGTACGAGATCGACCTCACCACGAGCAACGCGGACAAGCTCCGTGGTCTTCTTGAGCCCTACACCAAGAGCGGGCGCCGTACCGGTGGCCGCGCCGCGACCGGCCGTGGCAAGGGCCGCGCCGTTACCGGTGGCAACAAGGACACCGCCGAGATCCGTCGGTGGGCGCGCGAGAACGGTCACAACGTGAATGACCGCGGTCGCGTTCCCGCCGAGATCCGTGAGGCTTACGAGAAGGCCAACGGCTGACCTGTCGGCCGATGGGTCCACAGGCGTTCACGGGCATGCGCGAGCCTGGCACGGTGGCACTCGGTCGCCGCCGCGTCCACGAGTCGTACGAGATCGGGAGCATCCCCACCCCTGCTCCCGAGGCCGCCGAGGGCCGGGAGCGAGGGTTCCGCCTCCTGGCGCGATCCGGGGGGCCGCAGCCAGAAGGCGGCCCCCGGCGAGCCTGCCGCTCCGCCCGGCGGCACCGGAGCCGTGATGTGCCCGCCGGCGCCGACGGCGGAGAGGTCGAGAGCGATCCCGCCCCACTCCAGCCACTCGAGCAGGCCGGGGAGCTCCTCGGCACTGCCTGCGGCCACCAGGAGCTGCATCCGCCGCCCCGCCACCGCCACCGGGCCGGTGCGGCCGATGCGGCGCAGCGCCGCGTGGCCTGCCGCGGCCGGCAGCTCCAGCACGTCGAAGCGCAGCCCCGTCAGCAGCCGCACCGGCGACGTGCCTGCCGTCGTCCAGTCCAGCTCGCGGGAGTACCACTGTGCGCGGTCGTCGGATTCCGACGACGAGCGGGGAGGCGGGACGAGGGAAGCCATGTCCGATGAACCGCCGAACCCACCCCGGGGTTACGCCCCGTCCGTGATCGATCGCCCAGCGTGTCCGGTGCGGGGGCGTGCGGAGGCGTCCGGCAGCGCGAAGTTGTTCGCCCGTAGCGGAGGAAACGGGGGTGCGCCGCATGGACTGTCGGTGAGTGCGGGTAAGACATCCCTAGTGGGAAGGGGCGACACGCGGGCAAAAGCGTCTCACGTTCGCCATCGGCGTACTGGCGAAAGGGCTATCTGCCTGGCCTGCGGGAACATCGTCTCGCACCATCGGGTTGGAGCAGTTGTCGGCGTTCGGGGCAGGAGATCCCCCGGGAAGCAGGGCCGGGTGTCGGCAGTTGAAATGAGCGGTCCCCGCTTGCGGGACTAAGCTGCGGAAGGACAGGGAGGGGACCGACCCCTTACTGCCTGACCGCTCTGAGGAGCGATTAACGATGTTCGAGAGGTTCACCGACCGTGCGCGGCGGGTTGTCGTCCTGGCTCAGGAAGAAGCCCGGATGCTCAACCACAACTACATCGGCACCGAGCACATCCTCCTGGGCCTGATCCACGAGGGTGAGGGTGTCGCCGCTAAGGCCCTGGAGAGCCTCGGGATTTCGCTCGAGGCGGTCCGCCAGCAGGTGGAGGAGATCATCGGCCAGGGCCAGCAGGCCCCGTCCGGGCACATCCCCTTCACCCCCCGGGCCAAGAAGGTCCTGGAGCTGTCGCTCCGTGAGGCACTTCAGCTCGGCCACAACTACATCGGCACCGAGCACATCCTGCTCGGCCTGATCCGCGAGGGCGAGGGCGTCGCAGCCCAGGTCCTCGTGAAGCTGGGCGCCGACCTGAACCGGGTGCGGCAGCAGGTCATCCAGCTGCTCTCCGGGTACTCGGGAGGCAAGGAGGCGGCCACCGCCGGCGGCCCCGCGGAGGGCACGCCCTCCACGTCCCTGGTGCTCGACCAGTTCGGCCGGAATCTCACCCAGGCCGCTCGTGAGTCCAAGCTCGACCCGGTCATCGGGCGCGAGAAGGAGATCGAGCGGGTCATGCAGGTGCTGTCCCGCCGTACCAAGAACAACCCGGTTCTCATCGGCGAGCCCGGCGTCGGCAAGACGGCGGTCGTCGAGGGCCTGGCGCAGGCCATCGTCAAGGGCGAGGTGCCCGAGACCCTCAAGGACAAGCACCTCTACACCCTGGACCTCGGCGCTCTGGTGGCGGGTTCCCGCTACCGAGGTGACTTCGAGGAGCGCCTGAAGAAGGTCCTCAAGGAGATCCGCACCCGCGGCGACATCATCCTGTTCATCGACGAGCTCCACACCCTGGTGGGTGCGGGCGCCGCCGAGGGCGCGATCGACGCGGCGAGCATCCTCAAGCCCATGCTGGCGCGAGGCGAGCTCCAGACCATCGGTGCCACGACGCTCGACGAGTACCGCAAGCACCTGGAGAAGGACGCCGCGCTCGAGCGCCGCTTCCAGCCCATCCAGGTCGCGGAGCCGTCGCTGCCGCACACCATCGAGATCCTCAAGGGTCTGCGCGACCGTTACGAGGCCCACCACAGGGTCTCGATCACGGACGAGGCGCTGGTCCAGGCCGCCACCCTGGCCGACCGGTACATCTCGGACCGCTTCCTGCCGGACAAGGCGATCGACCTGATCGACGAGGCCGGTTCCCGGATGCGCATCCGCCGGATGACCGCGCCGCCGGACCTCCGCGAGTTCGACGAGAAGATCGCGGATGTCCGCCGCGACAAGGAGTCGGCGATCGACTCCCAGGACTTCGAGAAGGCAGCCTCGCTCCGCGACAAGGAGAAGCAGCTGCTGGCGGCGAAGGCCAAGCGGGAGAAGGAGTGGAAGGCCGGCGACATGGACGTCGTCGCCGAGGTCGACGGCGAGCTCATCGCCGAGGTCCTGGCCACGGCCACCGGCATCCCGGTCTTCAAGCTGACCGAGGAGGAGTCCTCGCGGCTGCTGCGCATGGAGGACGAGCTCCACAAGCGCGTCATCGGCCAGAAGGACGCCATCAAGGCCCTCTCGCAGGCGATCCGCCGTACGCGAGCAGGTCTGAAGGACCCGAAGCGCCCGGGTGGCTCGTTCATCTTCGCCGGCCCGTCCGGTGTCGGTAAGACGGAGCTCTCCAAGACGCTCGCCGAGTTCCTCTTCGGCGACGAGGACGCGCTGATCTCCCTCGACATGTCGGAGTTCAGCGAGAAGCACACGGTTTCCCGCCTCTTCGGTTCGCCCCCCGGTTACGTGGGCTACGAAGAGGGTGGCCAGCTCACCGAGAAGGTGCGCCGCAAGCCGTTCTCCGTCGTCCTCTTCGACGAGGTCGAGAAGGCCCACCCCGATATCTTCAATTCCCTGCTCCAGATTCTGGAAGACGGTCGTCTGACCGACTCCCAGGGCCGGGTCGTGGACTTCAAGAACACGGTCATCATCATGACGACCAACCTCGGGACCCGGGACATCTCGAAGGGCTTCAACCTGGGCTTCGCCGCCCAGGGCGACGTCAAGACGAACTACGAGCGGATGAAGGTCAAGGTCAACGACGAGCTCAAGCAGCACTTCCGGCCTGAGTTCCTCAACCGTGTCGACGACACGGTCGTCTTCCACCAGCTCACCGAGGAAGACATCATCCAGATCGTCGATCTGATGGTGGCCAAGGTGGACGAGCGCCTCAAGGACCGCGACATGGGCATCGAGCTCAGTGCCGAGGCCAAGTCGCTCCTGGCGAAGAAGGGCTACGACCCCGTGATGGGCGCCCGGCCGCTGCGCCGGACGATCCAGCGCGAGATCGAGGACATCCTCTCCGAGAAGATCCTCTTCGGTGAGCTGCGTCCCGGTCACATCGTGGTCGTGGGCACCGAGGGCGAAGGGGACGAGAAGAAGTTCTCGTTCCGCGGCGAGGAGAAGTCGGCACTGCCCGACGTCCCGCCGATCGAGCAGGCAGCGGGCGGCGGCCCGAACCTGACGAAGGACGCGTAGCGCGCCCGGCGCCTGAGCGTCGAAGGGGCTGCCCCGGACCGGAAACGGTCCGGGGCAGCCCCTTTTCCGTGCGGTGGGGCAGGGGGCCGTGGCGGCGCGGCTCAGTCCGTCAAGGTGCCCTGATGGAAGTACAGCCGCCAGCCGCCTTCCGTGTGACGCCACAGGGAGCTCCGCCGTGCGAGGCGGCCCGCGTGGTCAGCGACGTAGGTCAGATGAACGATGCCGGGAGCCGGTACGGCGCCTCTCATCTCGCTGACCGCCACCGGGGACCCGGGGTGGACGGAGCCGGAGCTCGTCACCGTGAGGACCGACGTCGCGTCCCAGAGCCGTCCTGATGCTCCGATCTCGGTGAACTCGGGGTCCAGGAGCTCCGAGACCAGCGTCGGTGACGCACGCACGTCGGGGTCGAGAAGCCGCATCTCCGACGCGATCGCCGCACGGACGGCCCGCTTGTTTTCGTTCTCCATACCCGAAGCCTAGGGACGGACTCCGTCCGCTTGCCGCGCCTGTCCGGGCGGGCCCGGCCTCCGCCCGGTCCCTGCGGATGCGCGGGCCCGGCGACGACCGGCAGGCCGGTGGCGCGGCTCCTGGCTCTGCGGACGTGGGGCGGCTCCTGCCCGGCGGTCGGCACTCCGCCGTCCTGCCGGGGGCTGTCACCACCCTCGCGGTCGGGGGTCGAAGGTCCCGAAACGGACAGGCTTCCGGCCCGCCGGCGGTGACAAGGCGCACAGGCCCCCGGAGGCCTACTAGCCGCCTTAGGAGGGGGTGGCGTGATCGGCGCAGGGACCTTCGGCCTGCTTCAGGTGAGGCTTTTGGGGTTTGGGATGAAATGACCTCATTATGGCGCCCTGTCCAGGAACGATGCGTTTGGAGCTGGGGCTAAACCCGCGTGGCGAAGATTGTCCGGACCCTCTTCGGTGGCCGTCGGGGTCCTCGGGCGCCGCGAATTCCCCGCCCCTCGGCTACGGCTTTTGATCGTAGATGGGGGGTTTGAGTGTTGCCGGGGGTGCGGGTTACCAAGGTGGAGCAAGCCCGGTCGAGCACCGGGTCCAGTCACCCCGGAGGTACTCACCGCATGTCGAAGCGCGTTACGTTCCAGCACTCCCGCCGCCCGTCCATGTCCCGTGTCAGCGGCGCCGTCGTGGCCGCCGGCCTGGGTGCGTCGATGGTGTTCGGCGCGGGCGCGGCGTTCGCGTCCGGCACGACGGGCACCGCGGACACCGCGGCCCTCGCCGGCGCGGCCACCGCCAACTCCGTCGCCAAGCAGGCGACGGCGCAGAGCAAGGCCGCCGCCCAGGCGAAGGCCGACAAGGCCGAGAAGGCCGACGCCAAGAAGAAGGCGGCCGCCAAGAAGAAGGCCGCTGCCAAGAAGAAGGCCGCCTCGTGGGAGACCCCGGTCAGCCACTACGAGCTGAGCGCCACCTACGGCACCGGCGGCAGCCGCTGGGCCCACAAGCACTCCGGCCAGGACTTCGCGGTGCCGATCGGCACCAAGGTCGAGGCCGCGCACACCGGTCGCGTCGTCAAGGCCGGCCCGAACGGTGCCGGCGACGGTCCCGCGTACGGCAACGCCATCGTGATCAAGCACGCCAACGGCAAGTACTCGCAGTACGCGCACCTGTCGGAGATCGACGTCAAGGTCGGTGACCGCGTGAAGACGGGCGACAAGATAGCCCTGTCCGGCAACACCGGTAACTCCAGCGGCCCGCACCTGCACTTCGAGATCCGGACCTCGCCGAACTACGGTTCCGCGCTGAACCCGGTCTCGTACCTGAAGACCGTGCACGTCAAGGTCTGACGCACCCCCCCCGCAGCCGCTAGGCGGCTGCGGCCCCCGGGTCATGGGCCCGGGTCACCAGCTCGACGGCGACCTCGAGAGCAGCCTTGCGCTTCTCCTCGGGGTCGCCTTCCGCGTCCTTGAGCGCCATCATCCCGGCGTGCATCGTGAAGAGTGCGCTGAAGCACCGCACCTGGTCGGTGAGCGGGGCGTCGGGATCCTTGATCAGGTCGACCAGGGCGATGATTCGGTGCTTGATGGTGTGGCCGATGCTCAGCTCCCGCACCGTCGCCTGGTTCTCCTGCATGAAGACGAAGAGCGGCTCGGCGGCCCTGAGCGCCTCGCTGTAGCGGACGAGGATCTCCTTCTTCGTCTCCAGGGTGCGCGGCTGCGCCTTGCCCCACTCCAGGAGGTCCTCGACGGGCCTGTTCAGGTCCTCGAAGATGCTGACGAGGATGTCTTCCTTGGTCTTGAAGTGGTAGTAGAGCGCAGCCTTGGTGACCTGCAGGTGCTCGGCGATCTCGCGGAGCGAGGTCTTCTCGTACCCCTGCTCGGCGAAGAGCTCCAGGGCGACGTCCTGAATGCGCTGTCGGGTGTTGCCCCGGCGCGGCTGCGGCGTGCTGCCCATGCGACTCTCCCAAGAACTTACTTGACGCCCGGCTAGTTACGAGTCTACCTTCCTCAGTGTAGCCAACTAGCCGGTCGGCAAGTAAGTGCCGCGTCGGTGGCAGACCAGGCACTCAGGGGATCAGGGGAGCACGGCATGACGGACTTGAAGAAGGCGGAGGCGGCCCGGCCGGCCGAGCCGAAGGCGCGCAGCGTCAGGGTGGTGGTGCTCGCCCTGATGATCACGATGCTGCTGGCCATGCTCGACAATCTGATCGTCGGCACCGCGATGCCCACGATCGTCGGCGACCTCGGCGGCATGGAGCATCTGTCCTGGGTGGTCACGGCGTACACCCTGGCCACCGCGGCCTCCACCCCCATCTGGGGCAAGCTCGGCGACCTCTACGGGCGCAAGGGCATCTTCCTCACGTCCATCGTGATCTTCCTGATCGGCTCGGTGCTGAGCGGCATGGCCCAGGACATGGGCCAGCTCATCGGGTTCCGCGCGGTCCAGGGCCTCGGTGCGGGTGGTCTGATGGTCGGCGTCATGGCGATCCTCGGCGACCTGGTGCCTCCGCGGGAGCGTGGGAAGTACCAGGGCATGATGGCCGGCGTGATGGCGATCGCCATGATCGGCGGGCCTCTGGTCGGCGGTGTGATCACCGACCACCTCGGCTGGCGCTGGAGCTTCTACATCAACCTCCCGCTGGGCGCGGTCGCGCTGGCCATGGTCACGGCGGTGCTGCACCTGCCCCGCAAGGAGCGGTCGACGGCCAGGATCGACTACCTGGGCGCCGCGCTCCTCACCGTGGGCATCACCGCGATCGTCCTGGTCACCACCTGGGGCGGCACGGAGTACGCCTGGGGCTCGGCGGTGATCATGGAGCTCATCGCGCTCGGCGTCGCCTCCCTCGTCGGGTTCCTCTTCGTCGAGACGAAGGCCGCCGAACCGATCATGCCGCTGCACATCTTCCGCAGCCGCAACTTCAGCCTCATGTCCGTGATCGGCTTCATGGCCGGCTTCGTGATGTTCGGAGCGGTGCTCTTCCTCCCGCTGTACCAGCAGACGGTCCAGGGAGCGAACGCGACCAACTCGGGGCTGCTGCTCCTGCCGATGCTGCTGTCGATGATGGTCGTCTCGCTGGTCGCGGGCCGGATCACCACGAGCACCGGCAAGTACAAGGTCTTCCCGATCGTGGGCAGCGTCCTGATGGTCACCGGGCTGTTCCTCCTCTCCACCATGGACACCGGCACGACGCGCTTCACCTCCGGCGTCTACATGGCGGTGCTCGGCGCCGGCATGGGCTTCCTGATGCAGATCACGATGCTCGTCGCGCAGAACAGCGTCGAGCTCAAGGACATGGGCGTGGCCTCCTCCGCCACCACCCTCTTCCGCACGCTCGGCAGCTCCTTCGGCGTCGCGATCATGGGCGCCCTGTTCACCGGACGGGTGCAGGACGAGATGGCTGCCCGCGGCGGCGGCGGGGCGACCGAGAGGTCGGCGCAGCTGGACGACGCGAGCCTGGCGAAGCTGCCCGAGGCGATGCGCGACGCCTACGAGTACGCCGTGGCCTCGGGGACGCACCTCGCCTTCCTGGTGGGCGGCTCGGTGGCCGTGGTGGCCCTGCTGGCGGCCCTGTTCGTCAAGGAGGTCCCGCTGCGCGGTACGGCGAAGCCGGAGACCGCCCCCGTCGACTCCGACGGATCCACGCCCGCCGGCGCACCCGGGGCGGCCAAGGAGTCCCAGGCCGTCTGAGCACACCCCCTGAAGTGGTCGGGCCCCGGGGACGAGACGTCTCCGGGGCCCGACCGCTTTCGTTCGGCCCGCCGCGCCGACCGCGTCAGCTCAGCCCGCCCCCGCCTGCCGCAGCACGGGGAAGCTCCCGGTGTTCGTCGGCGCGTGTTCGGGCAGCCACAGCACGGCGACCGCCCCGCCCGTGCCTCCGGTGGCACCGGCACCCCCCGCGTTGCGGAACGTCAGCCTGGCCCCCAGGACCCGTGCCTGCCCCGCGGCGATGGTCAGCCCCAGGCCGTGGCCGCGCCCCGCCCGGTCGCTGCTTCCCGTACGGAAGCGGCTCGGCCCCTCCCGCAGCAGCGCCTCGGGGAAGCCGGGCCCGTGATCGCGGACCCGCACGACCCTGCCCTCGACGGTGACCTCGACCGGACCCGCCCCGTGCTTGGCGGCGTTGCCCAGCAGATTGCCCAGGATGCGCTCCAGCCGCCGCGGATCCGTGGACACCCAGGACTCGTGCACCACCCGCACCGTGATCTCCGGATCCAGGAGCCGGACCCGGCGGCCGACGAATTCGCCCAGGGGCAGTTCCTGCAGCTCGGCCCGCTCCGAGGCACTGTCAAGCCGGGCCACCTCCAGGACGTCCTCGACCAGGGTCCGCATCGCCTGGGCCCGGTCCCGTACGAGCTCCGTGGGCCGGCCCGGGGGCAGCAGCTCGGCCGCGGTGAGCAGCCCGGTCACCGGGGTGCGCAGCTCGTGCGCGATGTCCGCGGTGACCCGGCGCTCCGCCTCGATCCGCTCGTTCAGCGCGTCCGTGAGGGCGTCGACGGCCCGGGCCAGCTCGTCGGTCTCGTCCCGTACGACACCGCCGACGGCCTCCCGTACGCGTACCTCCGTGTTGCCCTGGGCGACCTTGCCGGCCGCGGCCGCCGCCTTGCGCAGTCTCCGGGACAGCTGTCCGCCGATCAGGACCCCGAGGGCGCAGCCCCCGAAGACGACCGACACCGAACCGATGACCAGGGCCCGGTCGAGGTCGCCCATGACCGTGGCGTTGCGGTCGGCGAACCGGGTGTGCAGCGACAGGACGTCACCGTTGGCCAGGGGCACGGCCGCCCAGACGTCGGGGACCCCGTCCTCGTGATCGTCGACGTGGGTGGCCCGCCGGTTCTCCCGGATCTGGCTGCGCAGGCTCGCGGGGAGCGAGGGGTCGTTGATCTTGGAGCCGAACTTCGGGGACGGCTTCTGCGTGTTCGTCGCCTCGTACAGCCGCTGGGCGAAGAGCAGGCGCTCCAGCTGCACCTCGCGCGCGTTCTCCAGCATCGAGACGCGGGCGGCGTTGTGGACGACGAGACTCAGCGCCAGCGCGACGAGCGCGCCGACGGCGGCGATCGCGATGCTGATCTTCCAGCGGACCCCGGTCCGCAGTGCGAGCCGTCTCATGCCCGGAGCTTGTAGCCGAAGCCGCGGACCGTCTCGATCCGGTCCTGCCCGATCTTGGTGCGCAGCCGCTGCACATGGACGTCGACGACACGGGTGTCCCCGCCCCAGCCGTAGTCCCAGACCCGCTCCAGGAGCCTGTCGCGGGAGAGGACCGTGCCGGGCGCCGCGGAGAACTCCAGCAGCAGCCGCATCTCCGTCGGCGTCAGCCCCACGGGCGAGCCCTCCCGGCGCACCTCCATGCCCTCGGTGTCGATCTCCACGTCGCCGAAGACCAGCACACCGTCCGACTCGTCCGGCTGCCCCACGGCGCCGGACGGGTCCTCGCCCGCACCGGCGGCGTGGCCGAAGCGCCGCAGCACGGCGCGGATGCGGGCGACGAGCACCGCCCCGTCGAACGGCTTGGTGACGTAGTCGTCGGCCCCGGCCTCCAGACCGAGCACCACGTCGATCGAGTCGGCCCGCGCCGACAGCATGATCACGGGCACGGTCGACTCGTCGCGGATGCGGCGGCACAGGCTGACCCCGTCCAGGCCGGGCACCATCACGTCCAGCAGGGCGATGTCGGGGCGGTCCGCCCGGAAGGCCTCCAGGCCCAGCAGCCCGTCGGGCACCGCCGTGACGATGAAGCCGACCCGCTCCAGTGCGAGCTGGGTGGCCTCACGGATGACGTCGTCGTCCTCGACGAAGAGGACATGGGTCTCGGCCATGCGAGCGGCTCTCAGTTCTGCGTCGACTGCGGTGCGGGGAGATCGCCCTCCCCGCTGCCGACGGCCCGGTTGAAGTCGTTGTGCACCCGGTCGGTCTCGCTGAACCGGCCGGAGGCCCAGTGGTAGGTCACGACGTCCTCGCCGGACGGGTAGGAGACCGAGTCCCCCGACCCGTACACCTGCGTCGTCACCACCAGGTCACCCCGGTCGATGGTGCCGTAGACCGCGGGCACCTCGGCGGCGAAGACGTTCTCGTACGAGCCGTCGGGGCGCTGCCGGTAGGCGTAGGTGCCGACGCCCACCGAATCGCCGCAGGTCATCACGTTGACCACGACGTCGGACGCCGAGCCGTCGGTCAGGGTGCCGTACGAGGTGTCGACCGGGTACTCGTCACCGGTACAGGGCTTCAGATCGTCCTTGAGCCGCCGGCTCACCTTGGGGTCGCCCTTGACGAGCCGCACCGCGTCGACCCGCGGGGCGGGCTTGGCCGTCCCGGTGGGGGTGGCGCTGGACGGCGCCGCACGGGCGACCTGCTGGGTGGCGGCAGGGCCCTCGTCGCGCGTACCCGTGCCCCCGGTGGAACAGCCGGCGCAGAACAGCCCGAAGGCGGCGAGCACGGCAACCGCCGCGCTCCCCGCCGCCAGACCGGCCCCGAGTCCTCCGCGGCCGGCGGTCGTGCTCTTCCTGCTGCCCGTCAGGCCGCCCACCGCTCCCGCCCCCGCTCGTCACGACGCCTGTCCGGCTGGGCCGGGATCCGCGCCAGTACCCCCTCGGCCTCCTGGCTCCGGGCCGCACGGTCCTCCAGCTCCTGGCGCAGGCGTGCCAGGGCGCGGTGCAGCGTGCTCTTCACCGTACCGGCGGACATACCGAGTGCCGCGGCCGTCTCCTCCGTGCTCATCTGCTCCCAGTGTCGCAGCACGACGACGCTGCGCTGCTTCGGAGCCAGCACGCCGAGGACGTCCATGAGCAGGGCGCGGTCGGCACGCTGCTCGGCACCGTCGTCGATGCTCGCCTCGGGGAGCTGCTCGGTGGGGACCTCGTCGAGCTTGCGGGCCCGCCACCACTCCGTACGCGTGTTGATCATGACGCGGCGCAGGTAGGCGTCGGCCAGGGACTTGTCGGCGATGCCGTCCCAGCGGCCGAAGGTCCTGACCAGGGCGGTCTGCAGCAGGTCCTGGGCGTCCACGGGATCGGGCACGAGCCGGCGCGCACTGCGCAGCAGCGCGTCCTGCCGGGTCCGCACGTACTCCTCGAAACCGAGCACCTCGCCCTGCGCCATGACAACCGCCTCCGTGGATCCCCGTGTACCGCCGTCGGCCGGATGGTCCGGTTGCCGACGTCGGTGACGTTACGGAGGCGTTGTCACGAGGGTGTGCGGAGCAGCCGTACGCGGACGCACGGCTGCCCATCGGTTGTGTAACAGCCGCTGGGCAGCCCGGCCCGTCGGCGCACCGTCAGGTCAGGGGCAGCCGGTACCGGCCGTTCGCCAGGGGCTCCACCAGACCGTCGGCGACGAGCCCGTCCAGGGCCCGCGCCCGCTGCACGGGCTCCTCCCACACCGCGTCCAGCGCGGACTGCGGCACCGGTGTGATCGCGTCGCGCAGCACCGCGAGCAGCCGGCCGCGCACCTGCCGGTCGGTGCCGGCGTAGGTCTGGCCGCGACGCGGCGGTCCCTGGTGGGCGGGCTTCCCCGCCAGCCGCCAGGCGCACTGTCCGGCGATCGGGCAGCGCGTGCAGTCCTCGTTCTTCGCGGTGCACACGAGTGCGCCGAGCTCCATCGTGGCCGCCGCCCAGCGGGCGGCGCGCTCCTCCTCCTCGGGGAGCAGTGCGCGGGCGAGCTTGCGCTCGGCCGCGGTGGTCGCGTTCGGCGGGTACTGGATGCCGGAGGCGGCCCGGGCGAACACCCTGCGGACGTTCGTGTCGAGCACGGCATGACGCTGCCCGTACGCGAACGAGGCCACGGCCGCGGCCGTGTACTCCCCGATCCCGGGCAGCGCGAGCAACTGGCCGTGCTCGCTCGGCACGTCGCCCCCGTGGCGTTCCGTTATCGCCTGCGCCGCCCCGTGCAGCCTGAGGGCGCGCCGCGGGTAGCCGAGCCGGCCCCAGGCGCGGACCGCTTCGCCCGGTGCGTCGGCGGCCAGGTCCGCGGGGCGCGGCCAGCGGGCCACCCACTGTTCGTAGACCGGGAGGACCCGGTTCACCGGGGTCTGCTGCAGCATGAACTCGCTCACCATCACGCCCCAGGCACCCGCTTCGGGGCGGCGCCAGGGCAGATCGCGGGCGTGCTGCTCGAACCACCCGATGACGGGAGCATGGAGGGAGGCGGGGGGCGTCTGTGTCGAAGTCGTGGCAGTCATCGCACCTACGATCCTGGCACGGAAGAGGGGGAGTCGTGCACGGTTGCGGGGGTGTCGCCCCGGCCGGGGGCCCAGGGGGTGATAACGCCACCCGTTCTGTCCCTTCGTACGGGGCGGACGATGCCCGAGCCGGTGCAAAGTGGCTGGAAGCACCCGGGGACGGCCGCTCCATGATGATGATCCGGAAAACTTGTCGATCAGAGCGGCGGTTGGGGGCCGGAGTTGGCCCGGAACTCTCGTAGAGTTCGGGCCGTGGGATCTATGCGCAATCCGGTCGGGCCGCTTCCCTCCAGCATCTACTGGCGTCGCAGATCAGTAGCCGTGCTGGTGATCGCGCTGCTCGCGGCATTGATCGCGTGGGCCGTCACCTCGGGTGGTGGCAGCGGCGGGGGGAAGGACGACGGCAAGTCCGGCGAGTCCGCTCCCCCTCTGTCCATCACCCCCGGACCCTCGAGTTCCGGCCCGGTGGTCGGCCAACCCCCCGGCGGACGCGACGAGTCGGGCGCATCCGGCAGCGGTGGGGGTGCGGGATCCGAGGGGTCCGGCGGGGACGCCGGGACGGGCGGAGCGGCAGGATCGGACACCGGTGGAGCGGGGAGCTCCTCAGCGGCCGGCGCGAGCGCCGGTACGAGCGCGGGCGGCGGCGGTGCGACGGGCGGCCAGCAGGTCCCGGCCGGTTCCTCCCTCCCGAACTGCACGGCTTCCGCACTTCAGTTGAGCCTGAAGACGGAGCTCAGCTACGGGCCCGACGACAAGCCGGAGTTCCGGCTGAGCGCCAGGAACACCTCGACCACCGACTGCAAGGCGGACTTCGGCCCGAAGAGTGCCGTGCTCACGATCACCGAAGCCGGTGAGGAGGACGAGCAGGTGTGGTCCTCCGAGGACTGCCCGAAGAGCGGCGCCTTCTTCCTGAGGATCCCGGCGGGGGCCACGGTCGTCCACACCGTGGAGTGGGACCGCAAGGAGAGCGCGCCCCGCTGCGCGACACCGCCTGCCGGCGCCGCCGCCCCGGGGACGTATCTGCTGGAGGCGAAGGTCCCGGGCGAGACCGTCCAGCGGGCCTCCTTCGTCCTGGCCAAGGACTGACAGCGGCGAGAGGCCCGCCGGACGGGTGTCCGGCGGGCCTCTCGCGCTTCACGGGCGGAGAACCAGGGCTGCTCCCTGGGGGGAGCCGCCCCGATGGCGCCCCGGGCGACGGCTCAGACGTACCGCTCCAGGATCGACGACTCCGCCAGCCGCGAGAGCCCCTCGCGCACGCTGCGGGCCCGCGCCTCGCCCACGCCGTCCACGGCCTGGAGGTCGTCCACGCTCGCGGCGAGCAGCTTCTGCAGGCCGCCGAAGTGCTCCACCAGCCGCTCGATGATCGCCCCGGGCAGCCGCGGCACCTTCGCCAGCAGCCGGAAGCCCCGGGGGGAGACGGCCGAGTCGAGCGTCTCGGGCGAGCCGCTGTAACCCAGCGCCCTTGCGACCACGGGCAGTTCGAGCAGCTCGGTGTGGGTGAGCGTGTCCAGCTCGGCCAGCGCCTCCAGGACCGTGCGGGACCGCTTCGCCGTCGGCTCGGGGACGTAGTCGCGCACGACCAGCTCCCGCTCGGGCTCGACGCCGGCGATCAACTCGTCCAGCTGGAGCGACAGGAGGCGGCCGTCGGTGCCCAGCTCCACCACGTACTCGGCGATCTCGGTCGCGATCCGACGCACCATCTCCAGCCGCTGGGAGACGGCCGTCACGTCCCGGACCGTCACCAGGTCCTCGATCTCCAGCGCTGAGAGGGTCCCGGCGACCTCGTCCAGCCTGAGCTTGTACCGCTCCAGGGTGGCGAGCGCCTGGTTGGCGCGGGACAGGATCGCGGAGGACTCCTCCAGGACCCGTCGCTCGCCGTCGACGTACAGCGCGATCAGGCGCATGGACTGGGAGACCGAGACCACCGGGAAGCCGCACGCCTTGGAGACCCGGTCCGCCGTGCGGTGACGGGTGCCCGTCTCCTCGGTGGGGATGGAGGCGTCCGGGACCAGCTGGACGCCGGCCCGCAGGATCTTGGTCATGTCCTTGTCGAGGATCATCGCGCCGTCCAGCTTGCACAGTTCACGCAGGCGCGTCGCGGTGAACTCCACGTCCAGCACGAAACCGCCGGTACACATGGATTCGACGGTTCTGTCCATGCCGAGGACGATCAGGCCGCCGGTGTTGCCGCGGAGGATGCGCTCCAGGCCGTCGCGGAGCGCCGTCCCGGGCGCGACCGCGCTGAGCGAGGCGCGCATCAGCGCCTCGTTACCCGTGCCTTGGCCGGACTTTCCGGGCGATGCTGCCCGGTCGTTGGCTGCCACTGCACTCCTCCGGTCACAGGTTTGCGGTGCCCTTGCGTCCCTCATACCGTTCGTACGGGCGGGGGAGACCAGGGCAAAGTCTACCGGCGCGCGCCGTCCTCCTGTGGTCCGTCCGGCCGAGACCGGCGGGGGAGGACTCTCAGGGCGTCGCCCATGTCGGCCACTTCCGTGACCTTCATGCCGGCCGGGACCTGCCCCGGGTCCCTCGGGACCAGGGCGTGCTTGAACCCGAGACGGTACGCCTCCGCGAGCCTCCGCTGGACACCCGTCACCCTTCTGACCTCCCCGGCGAGGCCCACCTCACCGATCGCGACCAGGTTCTTCGGGAGCGGTGTGTCGCTCGCCGCACTGGCCAGTGCCAGGGCGATCGCGAGGTCCGCGGCCGGTTCGGTGAGCTTCACGCCGCCCACGGTCGCACTGTAGATGTCCCGCTTGCCGAGCGCGCTGATGCGGCCGCGCTGCTCCAGGACGGCCAGCATCATCGACACCCGGGAGGTCTCCAGACCCGAGGTGGTGCGCCGGGGCGAGGGGATCTGCGAGTCGACCGTCAGCGCCTGGACCTCGGCGACGAGCGGACGCTTGCCCTCCAGGGTCACCGTCAGGCAGGTGCCGGGGACGGGCTCGTCACGGCGGGTGAGGAAGAGCCCCGAGGGGTCGGCCAGGCCGGTGATGCCCTCGTCGTGCAGCTCGAAGCAGCCGACCTCGTCCGTGGCGCCGTAGCGGTTCTTGACACCCCGCACGAGCCGGAGGCGCGCGTGCCGGTCGCCCTCGAAGGAGAGCACCACGTCGACCAGGTGCTCCAGGAGCCGGGGCCCCGCGATCGCGCCGTCCTTGGTCACGTGGCCCACCAGGAGCGTCGACATGCCGCGCTCCTTCGAGGCCCTGATGAGTGCTCCGGCGACCTCGCGGACCTGCGCCATGCCGCCGGGCGCTCCGTCGATCTCCGGCGAGGCGACCGTCTGTACGGAGTCGAGGACCAGGAGGGACGGCTTGACCGCGTCCAGATGCCCCAGGACCGCGGAGAGGTCCGTCTCGGCGGCCAGATACAGGTGGTCGTTGATCGCCCGGATCCGGTCGGCCCGCATCCGCACCTGGCTGGCGGACTCCTCGGCCGTGACGTAGAGGGTGCGGTGGTCGTCGCTCGCCGCCTTGGCCGCCACGTCCAGCAGGAGGGTCGACTTGCCGACGCCCGGCTCACCCGCGAACAGCACCACGGCGCCGGGCACCAGCCCGCCGCCGAGCACCCGGTCCAGCTCGCCGACCCCGGTCGAGCGCGCCGTGGCCTGGCGGCTGTCGACCTGGCCGATGGGCAGGGCGGCCGTGGAGACGCGGCCGGCCGCCGTCGTACGGACGGCGGGGGCGCCGCCGAACTCCTCGACCGTCCCCCAGGCCTGGCACTCCGGGCAGCGGCCGAGCCATTTGGCGGTCGTCCAGCCGCATTCGGTGCAGCGGTAGGACGGCCGGTCCTTCGCGGATTTCGTACGGGCAGCCATGGCGTCACCGTATAGGTGCGGTCTGACAGCGCCGGTCGTGGGCGCGGAAGTCGAACATGCGCCCGATGCGGTATTTCCCGTGGAATGCGGGATTCCTGTCCCCTTTCGAGGGGGAGTGTCACCCGTAAGGATGGAATAGCGGAAAGTGCGGTAAGGGCTCCACCCGTGTCTGCCTACGGTCGCCCCGTGATGAGCAGCAGGCTGGAGACCCCCACGCACACCACCGGCGCACATCGGGCGCACCGCCGAGATGCCCGGTCTTCGGCGCGGCGCTCGCCCGCACTCGACGAGCCGTATCTCGACGGCCTGTTCACCTACTGCCTCTCCGTGCTCTGCGACCACGAGGTGGCCACCGAGGCGCTCGGCTCGGTCCTGGCGATCGCCGAACGGCAGGACGCCCGGTGCCCCGGGGCCGAGGAGGAACGTAAATCCTGGCTGTACGCACTGGCCCGGTGGACGTGCCTGCGGGTGCTCACCGAGCAGCGGCGGGGCCGTCAGGCGCACCGGCGCCCGCCCGTCCGCGGTGCCGCGCCGTCCGGGGGGGACCGTGCGGCAGGCGCCCACGGGACGCCGGAGGAGGCCTCCGCCCCCGGCTGCTCCCCGGAGTCCCCGGCGGCCGAAGCGCACCGCCGCGAACTCGCGCGGCTGGCCTGGCCCGAGGCCGCCGGCACCACCCCCGAGCAGCGCGAGGCACTGGAGCTCGCCGTGCGCCACGGGCTCACCCCACGGGCCGTGGCCGCGGTCCTCGGCCTAGACCCCGGCAGCGCCCGAGAGCTTCTGGCCGGCGCGGCCTGCGAGGTGGAGCGGACCCGCGCGGCCCTCGCCGTCGTCGAGACGGGGAACTGCCCGGCCGTCGCCCGGCTCACCGGCTCCCCCCGGATGCTGCTCTCGGCCGCCCTGCGCCGCGAGCTCGTCCGGCACGTCGACGACTGCCCCCGCTGCCGCGGCGCCGCCGAGCGGTCCGGCGCCTCCGGGCCGTGGCCGGGTGCGGCCGTCACCCCGGCCGCCGCACTGCCGGTCGTCGAGGCGCCCCGCCCCTCCGTGCACGTCGCCCTGGTGCACGCCAGGCGGTCCAGGTCCGGTGCCCCGCGATTCGGCCGGACCGGCTTCCCGCTGGACCCCAAGGACCACGCCGCGCGCCGGGACCGGCTGCGTGCCCGGGTCGTGACGACGACGGTCGTGGCGACGGTCGTCGCCGCCCCGGTGATCGCCTTGTGGGCCGCCTACCGGGGCGCGCCGCTGACCGGCGAGGGCCGGGACACCTCGGTCACCGCCACGGAGGTGGACGGCGAACCCGGCCCCGACGGCGATCCGTACGCCCCCTACGAGAACGCCGGCAACGCGGGCCCCGACGGCGGCGACGCCTTCACGGACGGCGACCGGAGCCCGGACGTGTCGGCCGAGGTCGTCAGCGTCGGGCCCGGCCCCGACGGGGGCTCGCTCGCGGTCTCCGTGCGTCCGGGCCCGTCGGGAGGCCGCACGGCGATCACCCTGACCGCGACCGGCGACGGAGCCGTCGCGTGGTCGGCCCGGGCCGACTCTCCGTGGCTGCGCCTCAGCCGTTCGTCCGGCACCCTCGCCCCCGGCCGGAGCACCACCCTCACTGTCTTCGTGGACCACGAGGCCGAGCCGCGGGGCCCGTGGAGCGCCCGCGTCGTGCTCGCCCCGTCGGGATCCGCGGTCGCGATCACCGGACGCGGTCCCACGGCTCCGCGTCCCGGGAGCCCGGCGCCGTCACCGGATCCGTCCTCGGGACCTCCGAGCCCCACGCCGTCCTCACCGGCCCCTTCCCCTTCGACGGATCCGACGCCGGACCCCACGGAGCCCACCGGGCCGCCGGACCCGACCCCCACGCCGACCGACCCGCCGACGGACTCTCCCGGCCCCACACCGTCGCCGTCCGACGGCACCTCCGGACCCGGCCCCTCGTCCGGGTCCCCGACGGCCTCGGGCGAGCCGTCCGCTCCGGCGGGCTGACACGCGACGGCGGCCCGGTGCGCGGCGGAACGTCTGTCCGCCACGCACCGGGCCGCCGTCGGCGGTACGGGAGACGAGGGCCCGCCTCGGGGGCCTGGCATCGAGCGCCCTCCGCAAGGGTTCCTGCCTCAAGGACCCCGCCCCAGGCCCCGGCATCGAGAACCGACCTCAGGAACCCGCGGAACCCGCGTCGAGGGCCGTCTCGACGACCCGGCTCAGGCAGGGTCCGCCGGATGCGGCGCCATCGGCAGCAGCGATGCCAGCCGCTGCTCGCACAGCTCCGCCAGCCGGTGGTAGGCCTCCTTGCCCATCATCTCGGTGAGCTCGGGGCGGTAGGACACGTAGACCGGTTCGCCCGCCCCGTGCGCGGACGTCGCCGACGTGCACCACCAGTGCAGATCGTGACCACCCGGACCCCAGCCCCGGCGGTCGTACTCCCCGATCGAGATCTGGAGCACACGTGTGTCGTCGGGCCGCTCGATCCAGTCGTACGTCCGGCGGACCGGCAGCTGCCAGCACACGTCGGGTTTGGTCTCCAGCGGCTCCTTGCCCTCCCGGAGCGCCAGGATGTGCAGCGAGCAGCCCGCGCCGCCCGGGAAACCGGGCCGGTTCTGGAAGATGCAGGAGCCCTCCCAGCGCCGTGTCTGGCGCTCGCCGTCCTCGTCGACACCGACCCAGCCGGTCTCCGTGCCGACGTCGTGGAACTGCCACAGCTCCGGTGTGAGCCGTGCGACGTGTCCGGCCACCCGCTTCTCGTCGTCCTTGTCCGAGAAGTGCGCGCCCAGCGTGCAGCAGCCGTCGTCCGCCCGGCCCGTCTGGATGCCCTGGCAGCCGCTGCCGAAGATGCAGGTCCACCTGGACGTGAGCCAGGTCAGGTCGCAGCGGAAGATCTGCTCGTCATCGGCGGGGTCGGGGAATTCGACCCAGGCCCGCGCGAAGTCGAGCCCCTTCTCGTCGGGCCCGTCCGGCCCCGTTCCTCCCGGCGGAGGCATCTCCCGCTCCGTCTTCTGCTGCTTCTTCGTGGCTTTGTCCGGCTTCGCCTTTTTCGTCTTTGGCACGTGCCCAGAGTAAGCCGCAGTAGCGTTCCCGTATGAGACTCGGAGTCCTCGACGTGGGGTCGAACACGGTGCATCTGCTGGTGGTCGACGCGCATCCCGGTGCGCGCCCTCAGCCCGCGCACTCGCACAAGGCCGAACTGCGGCTCGCCGAACTCCTCGATCGGGACGGGGCGATCGGCCCCGAAGGTGTGGACCGGCTGGTGACGACGATCGCCGGCGCGCTCCAGGCGGCCGAGGACAAGGGGTGCGAGGACGTGCTCGCGTTCGCCACCTCCGCCGTCCGCGAGGCCGGCAACGCGGACCAGGTGCTGGCACGCGTGCGGGACGAGACCGGTGTCGCCCTCGCCGTCCTCAGCGGCGAGGAGGAGGCCCGGCTGACCTTCCTGGCCGCCCGCCGCTGGTTCGGATGGTCGGCCGGGAAGCTGCTCCTCCTGGACATCGGCGGCGGTTCGCTGGAGGTCGGTTACGGGATGGACGAGGAGCCCGACGCGGCGGTGTCGCTGCCCTTCGGCGCCGGGCGCCTCACCGCCGGCTGGCTGCCGGGCGACCCGCCCGACGCGGCGGACGTACGGGCGCTCCGCCGCCACGTCCGTGCCGGGATCGCCCGTACGGTCGGTGAGTTCACCCGCCTGGGGCCGCCCGACCACGTCGTGGGGACCTCCAAGACGTTCCGGCAGCTCGCCAGGATCTCGGGCGCCGCCCGCTCCGCCGAGGGGCTGTACGTGCAGCGGATCCTCACCCGTAAGGCCCTGGAGGAGTGGGTGCCGAAGCTGTCGGCGATGACCGTCGAGCAGCGCGGACATCTGCCGGGGGTCACCGAGGGGCGCGCCGCGCAGCTCCTCGCGGGGGCGCTCGTGGCCGAGGGGGCGATGGACCTCCTGGGGGTCGAGGAGCTGGAGATCTGCCCCTGGGCACTGCGGGAGGGAGTGATCCTGCGACGGCTCGACCACCTGCCCGC
This sequence comes from Streptomyces sp. SM10, assembly GCF_002910915.1. Classification (GTDB taxonomy): domain Bacteria; phylum Actinomycetota; class Actinomycetes; order Streptomycetales; family Streptomycetaceae; genus Streptomyces. The sequence goes on from NZ_NEUF01000138.1 coordinate 21,943, forward strand.
CCAGCAGGCGGCCCTGGCCTGATCCCGGCGCCGGTCCCGCATGGCCCTCCTCACTTTCCGCCGGGCTCCCTCGGCGGTGCGCGGCGCTGCCCGTACGCTGTCCACGTGGCAGAACCAGTGGTGCGCATCCCGGATGCGAAGGTCGCCCTGTCGACGGCCTCCGTCTACCCGGAGTCCACGGCGACGGCCTTCGAGATCGCTGCGCGCCTGGGGTACGACGGGGTCGAGGTCATGGTCTGGACCGACCCCGTCAGCCAGGACATCGAGGCGCTGAAGCGCCTGTCGGACTACCACCAGGTGCCGATCCTGGCCGTGCACGCGCCCTGTCTGCTGATCACCCAGCGGGTCTGGTCGACCGACCCCTGGGTGAAGCTCCAGCGGGCCAGGGCCGCGGCCGAGAAGCTCGGGGCCTCGACCGTGGTCGTCCACCCGCCGTTCCGGTGGCAGCGCAACTACGCCCGCGACTTCGTCTCCGGCATCTGGCGCATGGCGGACGAGACCGACGTGCGTTTCGCCGTGGAGAACATGTACCCGTGGCGCTACCGGGACCGCGAGATGCTCGCGTACGCACCCGCCTGGGACGTCAGCAACGACGACTACCGCCACTTCACCGTGGACCTCTCGCACACCTCGACCGCGCGCACCGACGGCCTGGCCATGGTGGACCGGATGGGGGACCGGCTCGCCCACGTCCACCTCGCCGACGGCAGGGGCTCCGGGAAGGACGAGCACCTGGTGCCCGGCCGGGGCGACCAGCCCTGCGCGGAACTTCTGGAGCGGCTGGCCCGTACCGGCTTCGACGGCCATGTGGTCATCGAGGTCAACACCCGCCGCGCCATGTCCTCGGCCGAACGCGAGGCCGACCTCGCGGAGGCGCTCGCCTACACCCGGCTCCATCTGGCGTCCTCGGCGCAGGCGCCCCGCCCGTGACCCCCGGCGCCGACGGTCCCGCCCCCCGGCGCAGGGGCCGACCCTCCCGCACGGGGGACGCCACCGGCCCCGACGCCAGGACCCGCATCCTGGAGGCGGCCCGTACGGAGTTCGCCCGGCGCGGCTACGACAAGACGTCGATCCGGGGCATCGCCAAGGAGGCGGGCGTCGACGCCGCCCTCGTCCACCACTACTTCGGCACGAAGGACGACGTCTTCGCCGCGGCGGTCGAGGTCTCCTTCGAGCCGGCCCTCGTCATCACGGAGATCCTCGACGGACCCGCACAGGACATGGGGGAGCGGCTGGCCCGGTACTTCATCGGCGTGTGGGAGAACCCGGTGACGCGGGCGCCCCTGCTGGCGATCGTCCGCTCGGCGCTCACCCAAGAGGCGGCGGCGAAGGTGCTGCGTGGCTTCGTGCTGCGCAGGCTGCTGGAGCGGATCGCGGCCGAACTGGACGTGCCCGAGCCGACCTTCCGCGCCGAACTGGCCGCCTCGCACATGATCGGTATCGCGATCCTGCGCTACGTGATCCAGGCGGAGCCACTCGCCTCGGCGGATCCGGAGAAGATCGTCGCGATGGTCGCGCCGACCCTTCAGAGGTACCTCGCCGACCGCTGAGCACCACGGAGCAGTGGTACGTGGCGGCCTCCGGCGAACGGCCGGCCGCGCTCCACGGTGCGTGGATCCAGGCGCTCCCTGCCGCGTGAGGGCGTGTGGACCATCGAGTGGGCGGGGCCCGCAGCGGCCCGCCCACTGAGCACCCCGTCCCGCATATCGGACGGGGTGTCCAGATCTTGGCACGGGGGGCGTACGCTCGGAGGCAGTCTTTTCTGTCGAAGGAGCGAGAGACGATGCCCCAGCTGAGGTCCCGCACTGTCACCCACGGCCGCAACATGGCGGGCGCCCGCGCCCTTATGCGGGCGTCCGGCGTAGCCAGCGAGGACATTGGCAAGCCGATCATCGCGGTGGCCAACTCGTTCACCGAGTTCGTGCCGGGCCACACCCACCTCGCCCCCGTCGGCCGGATCGTCTCCGACGCGATCAAGGCCGCGGGCGCGGTGCCCCGCGAGTTCAACACCATCGCGGTGGACGACGGCATCGCCATGGGACACGGCGGCATGCTCTACAGCCTGCCCTCCCGCGACCTCATCGCGGACAGCGTCGAGTACATGGCCGAGGCCCACTGCGCCGACGCCCTGATCTGCATCTCCAACTGCGACAAGATCACCCCGGGCATGCTGATGGCCGCGATGCGCCTCAACATCCCCACGGTCTTCGTCTCCGGTGGCCCGATGGAGGCCGGCAAGGCCACCCTGGTCGACGGCACGGTCCGCAAGCTCGACCTGGTCAACGCGATCAGCGACGCGGTCGACGAGTCCATCTCCGACGAGGACATCCTCCGCATCGAGGAGAACGCCTGCCCCACCTGCGGCAGCTGTTCCGGCATGTTCACCGCCAACTCGATGAACTGCCTGACCGAGGTCCTCGGCCTCTCCCTCCCCGGCAACGGCTCCGTCCTCGCCACGCACACCGCCCGCAAGGCGCTGTACGAGAGCGCGGGCCGCACGGTCGTCGAGATCACCAAGCGCTACTACGAGCAGGACGACGAGACCGTCCTGCCGCGCTCCATCGGCACCCGGGCCGCGTTCGACAACGCCATGGCGCTCGACATCGCGATGGGCGGCTCGACCAACACGATCCTGCACCTGCTCGCCGCCGCCGAGGAGGCCGAGTTCAGCTACACACTCGACGACATCAACGAGGTCTCGCGCCGCGTCCCCTGCCTGTCGAAGGTCGCCCCCAACGTCGCCCCCGGCGGCACGTACTACATGGAGGACGTCCACCGGGCCGGCGGTATCCCCGCCCTCCTCGGTGAGCTCTACCGCGCGGGACTGCTCAACGAGGACGTGCACTCCGTGCACTCCGACACCCTCGACGAGTGGCTCAAGACCTGGGACGTCCGGGGCGGCTCCGCCTCGGACGAGGCCGTCGAGCTCTGGCACGCGGCCCCCGGCTGCGTCCGCTCCGCGACCGCCTTCTCGCAGTCCGAGCGCTGGGACACCCTCGACCTGGACGCGGCCGGCGGCTGCATCCGCGACCTGGAGCACGCGTACTCCAAGGACGGCGGCCTCGCGGTCCTCAAGGGCAACCTCGCCGTGGACGGCTGTGTCGTGAAGACGGCGGGCGTCGACGAGTCGATCTGGACCTTCGAGGGCCCGGCCGTCGTCTGCGAGTCCCAGGAGGACGCCGTCGACAAGATCCTCCGCAAGGAGATCGAGCACGGCGACGTCGTCGTCATCCGCTACGAGGGCCCGCGCGGCGGCCCCGGCATGCAGGAGATGCTCTACCCGACGTCCTTCCTGAAGGGCCGCGGCCTCGGCAAGAGCTGCGCGCTCGTCACCGACGGCCGCTTCTCCGGCGGCACCTCGGGCCTGTCCATCGGCCACGCCTCGCCCGAGGCGGCGGCAGGCGGCACGATCGCGCTGGTCGAGGACGGCGACCGGATCCGGATCGACATCCCGAACCGCTCCATCGAGCTCCTCGTCCCGGACGCGGAGCTCGCCGCCCGCCGCGAAGCGCTGAACGGCGTGTACGCGCCGAAGAACCGCGAGCGCAAGGTGTCGGCGGCTCTGCGCGCCTACGCGGCGATGGCGACGAGCGCGGACCGGGGCGCGGTCCGCGACGTCTCCAAGCTCGGCTGACCCACGGCGACCGCCGTCGGCCCCGCCCCCAGGTCCCGCACCGGGGAGCGGGGCCGTCCGCGTACCGGGTCTCACCGGGGGCGAGGCCGGTACGCGCACCAGGTCTCACCAGTGGCCGGGGTCGTCCGCGTCCACGGCGAAGACGGAACCGTCCGGCGCGGTGCCGACGACACTCCCGCCCAGCACGACGGGGGCCGGCAGCGACGAGGCGTGGCTGAGCTTTCCCGCCCTCAACCGCGGGCGCGTCTGGCCCAGCAGCGTCCCGCGCTCCGTGTCGACGGCGAGCAGGCGCCCGTCGGCGGCCGAGAAGTAGAGCCGGCCGCCCGCCCCGAGGACCGGTGCCGAGGTCATCCCGACGGCCGTCTCCAGCCGCCACCGCTCCGGCCGCCCGGCGCCCGGGCGGATGTCCACGGCCAGCAGCGTCCCGCCGCGCTCCAGCAGGAGGGCGGTGTCCCCGTCGAGCACGGTCTCCGGCCCGTTCATCCGGAAGGGCAGCGCGATGCGGGCGGTGCTCCGCGACTCCGGGTCGTAGCGGACGACCCCGGTGGTCTGGGCCTTCTCGTTCATGGCTGTCAGCAGGAGTGACCCGCCCGATGTCCCGGCCGGGGTGAGCATCCCGTCCAGCCTGCGCTGCCAGGCCGTCTCGCCGGTCTCCGCCTCGACGGCCGTGACCAGGGTGCTGGCCCCCTGCGCCGAGCCCTCGTAGACGTACGCGAGCCCGGTATCCGCGTCGTACAGGCCGTAGCCGGGCCGTTCGTGCCCCGGGAGGGTGCGGTGCCAGCGGGAGGCCCCCGTCTCCGCGTCGAGCGCCTGGAGCGTCCCGTCCTGGCGGACGGTCAGCAGGGTGTCACCGGCGGGCAGGGGGGTGTCGAGATACGCCGAGAGGTCCGTGTGCCACAGCCGGGTGCCGGTGCCGGGGGAGTACGCCCGGAGCTCCTCGCCCTCGACGACCGTGCAGGCGACACCCACGGACAGCGCTCCGCCGGAGCCCGTCGACGAGGTGTCGCGGTGCGACCAGACCACCGTGCCGTCCGACGGTTCCAGCCGGGACGCGCCGAGGCCGGCGGTGACGCAGTACAGCGCGGAGCCGCTGTCCGCAGCCTCCGCCGTACACGAGGGGGTGGCGCCGTCCGGGGACCGCAGCGGTGTCCGCCACGGTGTGAAAGCGGTGGCGTCGCCCTTCCCCGCACCGGTCTCCGGCTCCGGCGCCCCGGGCCCGCCGCGGCCGACGGCCGCCCAGAGCCCTCCGGCGACCAGCAGCACCGCCGTGGCGACGACCGCGAGCCGGCGCTGCGCGCGGCGGTTCCTCACCGCCTGTGCCCCGGACGGCAGGGCGTCCGGGGACCGCACGTGCGTGGTCCCCTCGTCCGCCTCCACCGGCTCGGCGGCGAGCGGCCCGCGCTGCACCGGGATGAAGGCGGTGGCCTCGTACGACGGAGGGTGCAGCGCGTCCATGATCTCGTCCGGGGTGGGACGCTCCGCAGGGTCCTTGGCCAGGCACCGCCCGACCAGGGGCGCGAGGTCCGCGGGCACCCCGGCCAGATCGGCCTCGTCGTGCACCACCTGGTAGGCCACGAGGTACGGGCTGTCCGAGTCGAAGGGCCCCCGGCCCGTCGCCGCGTGGACCAGCACCGCCCCGAGCGCGAACACGTCGGCGGCGGGGCCGACCTCGCGGGGGCGCTGGAACTGCTCGGGCGCCATGTACGGCGGCGAACCGATCAGCTTGCCCGTCTCCGTGCGCAGGTCGCTGTCGTACGGACGGGAGATCCCGAAGTCGATGACCTTGGGACCGGAGTCGGGGAGCAGCACGTTGCTCGGCTTGAGATCCCGGTGGATGACACCGGCCCGGTGGATGTCACGCAGCGCCTCGGCGAGCCCGGCCGTGAGCCTGCGAAGTTCGGCGGGGCTCATCGGGCCGTTCCGCTTCACCTGCGCGGAGAGCGTGGGGCCGGGGACGTACAGGGTGGCCATCCAGGGCAGGGCAGCTGCCGGATCGGCGTCCACGACCGGTGCGGTGAACGCCCCGCTGACCCGTCGGGCGGCCGCGACCTCCTGCCGGAAACGCGCCCTGAACTCGGGGTCCGACGCATGCTGGCGGTGCACCACCTTCACCGCGAGCTGCAGCCCGGAGGCGGAGCGCGCCAGGTGCACGACACCCATGCCGCCTGCTCCGAGACATGCCTCCAGCCTGTACTGCCCGGCGTACTCAGGATGCTCCGCTTCCGGATGTGATCCGGTCCCTCGCAGCGGCGGCATCGCCCACCCCCGTGTGTTCGTGCGCAAGCGCGACGCACGGAGCCTAGTCGATGGTGCGTGCGAGTGAGGTGGGGCTTGTTAGCCTGCGCGTCACATGCATTGCTTTCAACGGGGGAGGCCCTCATGGGCGTTGAAGACAACACCGCCGGCACAGTGACCGCGGACGCCGGCCCGGCGGCCGCGGAGGAGGTCACGACGCTCGCCGCGGGCACCGTCGTCTACCCGATCGCTCCCGGCTACCGCGTCAACGTCCGCCGGGGACCCGGCACGCAGTACGGAATCGTCCGTACGCTGCCGTACGGGATGAGCGTCCCGGTGTACTGCCAGAAGCCGGGTGAGCGGGTGAGCGGCCCGTACGGCACGTCGAACCTCTGGGACAACATCGCCAACGGGCAGTTCGTCTCGGACGCCTACGTCAAGACGGGCAGTGACGGATACATCGCACCGCGCTGCGACTGACCGGCTGGTTGCGCGCCCGGGGATAATCGATTCCGTGAGCGAGAACAGCGAAGCCCCCGGAACGTCCCCGGCCGCGCCTTCGGGCGGCACCGCCCCAGGGCCGCAGCCCGAACCCCTCCGTTTCTTCGGTACGACCTGGGTCGACCACGACGGCGGGTACGGGCTGCGGCGCGCCGGTGTCACGATCGGCTCGCTCGTCGCGGCCGTCGCCTCCTGCTTCGTCCTGCGCTTCGCCTACCAGGGCCTGGAGATCGCCGAGGTCGGGAGCCTCGTCGGCATGCTCGTGGTGCTGATGTTCGCGGTCTGCAGCGCGATCGCCTTCCGCAGGACCTGGGAAGGATTCACGCGCCGCCCCGCGGACCCGGCCGCCGACGACCGGCTGCGCGGCCTCAAGTCGATCGGCTTCATCGGCTCGCTCCTCGCCTACTTCATCCGCTCGTTGCGGGAAGCGCCGGGCGAGAAGCTGCGGCGCACCGAGTACGAGACGGCGCTCGCCCGGTACACGAAGCGCCGGTCGTCCCGGACCGGCAACCCGGCGGCCCGCAGGAGCGCCAAGGGCAAGCGCGCCGGACGCCGGTAGCGCGCCGGGCGTCTGTGAGCGCGCCGGCCGGTGGACGCACCGGGGGCCGGTAAGGACGCGTCGATCCCCGCCCGCGTGCGCCGATCCGGATGCAGCATGAACCCGGCGACGGCAACCGTCTGCCCCTGGCCACCGCGTCGGCCGACCTGATCACCTACGCCCAGGCGTGGCACTGGACCGACCCGGATCTGGCGCTCCCCGAGGCGCTCCGCGTCCTGCGTCCGGGCGGCGCCCTGGCGCTCTGGTGGAACGTCGCCGACCACTCCGTGCCGTGGATCGCCGGGCAGGACACCCGGCTCCGGCGTCACTTCGGAGTGGAGAAGAGCGCTCACGGCACCCCGGGCGTCAGGGGCTCACGCAACCTCGCGCGGCTCTCCGGCGACTTCGCGGAACGGCTGCTGCCGTGGTCCCGGACCGTGCCGGTCGACGCGCACCTCGCCAACCTCTCCAGTCACTCCGCCTTCCTGGTACGCGGCGGGGCCGGCGCCGAGACCACCCGCCGGTTCCTCGACGAGGAGCGCGGGCACCTGGCCTCGGTCTTCCCCGACGGCACGGTCGAGGAGCGTTACGTGGTCGAACTCGCCGTGCTGCTCCGCTGACCGGGGCGCACCGCCTCCCTTGACTCGGCCTTCCCGCGGGACCAATATTCATCACATGATGAATTTCCCGCGCACCGCAGACGCGAGCGCCGTCGAGGCCCGCGCCCTCACCGTCGTACGGGGAGGCCGACCGGTCCTGCGCGGACTCGACTTCACCGTCGAGCCGGGCAGGATCACCGGCCTCCTCGGCCCGTCCGGCTGCGGGAAGTCCACGCTCATGCGGGCCGTCGTCGGCACCCAGGCCCAGGTCACGGGCGTGCTCGACGTCCTCGGGCGCCCCGCGGGCCACCCGTCCCTGAGGCCGCGCGTCGGCTACGTGACCCAGGCCCCGTCCGTCTACACGGACCTCACCGTCCGGCAGAACCTCGACTACTTCGCGGCCGTGCTCCGGCCGGGCCGGGCCCACCGCGCCGCACGCGAGGAGACCGTCGTCCGCGCCATCGGCGACGTCGACCTGACCCGCCACGCCGGCGCCCTCGCCGGAAACCTCTCCGGCGGACAGCTCAGCCGTGTCTCCCTCGCCGTCGCCCTCCTCGGTACCCCCGACCTCCTGGTCCTCGACGAGCCGACCGTCGGCCTCGACCCCGTGCTCCGCCGCGACCTGTGGAACCTCTTCCACGCCCTCGCCGCCGACCGGGGCACCACGATCCTCGTCTCCTCCCACGTCATGGACGAGGCCGAACGCTGCCATCGGCTCCTCCTCATGCGCGAGGGCGAGATCCTCGCCGACGACACCCCGGACGCCCTCCGCACCCGTACCGGATCCGCCACCGTCGAAGAGGCCTTCCTCCACCTCGTCGACGCCGCCGCCGGCGCAACCACCACCGCCGACCAGGAGACGACCCGATGAGCACCGACGCCCCCGCACTCACCCCGGCCCGGACCCTCGCCACCGCCGGACGTGTCCTGCGCCAGCTCCGCCACGACCCCCGCTCCGTCGCGCTGCTGCTGATCGTCCCGGTCCTGATGATCACGCTGCTGCGCTACGTCTTCGACGGCGCCCCGGGGACCTTCGACTCCATCGGCGCCTCGCTGCTCGGCATCTTCCCGCTGATCACGATGTTCCTGGTGACCTCGATCGCCACCCTCCGCGAACGCACCTCCGGCACCCTGGAACGGCTGCTCGCCATGCCGCTGGGCAAGGGCGACCTGATCGCCGGATACGCGCTGGCCTTCGGCGCCGTCGCCGTCGCCCAGTCCCTCCTGGCCACCGCGATGTCCGTCTGGGTGCTCGGCCTGGACATCGTCGGCTCCCCCTGGCTGCTGCTCCTGGTCGCCCTGCTCGACGCCCTCCTCGGCACGGCGCTCGGACTGTTCGTCTCGGCCTTCGCCGCCTCGGAGTTCCAGGCGGTCCAGTTCATGCCCGCCGTGATCTTCCCGCAGTTGCTGCTGTGCGGGCTGTTCACCCCGCGCGACCAGATGCACCCGGTCCTGGAGGCCGTCTCCGACGTCCTGCCCATGTCGTACGCCGTCGACGGGATGAACCAGGTCCTCGCCCACACCGACGCCGCCGCCGACTTCGACCGGGACATCGCGATCGTCGCGGGCTGCGCACTGCTCGTCCTCGGCCTGGGCGCCGCCACCCTCCGCCGCCGCACCACCTGACGGCGCGGTGCGAGGATGGCGACGACGAGAGTCCCGCGCACCGCCACCCGGAGGATGAACCGCATGCCCCAGACAGTCGCAGTCCTCGGCACAGGAAAGATCGGCGAGGCCCTGCTCAGCGGCATGATCCGGGCCGGCTGGCGGCCCGCCGACCTGCTGGTGACGACCCGCCGCACCGAGCGGGCGGAGAAGCTCCGCACCCGCTACGGCGTCAAGGCGGTCACCAACGCCGAGGCGGCCAAGAGCGCGGACATCCTCATCCTCGCGGTCAAGCCCCAGGACATGAGCACGCTTCTCTCCGAGCTCGCCCCCCATCTCACCGCCGACCGGCTCGTCATCAGTGCGGCCGCCGGGATCACGACCGGCTTCATCGAGGGCAGCCTCGCCGCCGGCACCCCGGTCGTGCGCGTCATGCCGAACACCCCCGTCCTGGTGGACGAGGGCATGTCCGTCATCTCCGCGGGCAGCCACGCCACGGGCGAGCACCTCGACCACGCCGAGTCGATCTTCGGCGGCGTCGGCAAGACCCTCCGGGTCCCCGAGTCCCAGCAGGACGCCGCCACCGCGCTCTCCGGCTCGGGACCCGCGTACTTCTACTTCCTCGTCGAGGCCATGACCGACGCCGGCATCCTGCTCGGCCTGCCCCGCGCCCAGGCCCACGACCTGATCGTCCAGGCGGCCATCGGCGCCGCGGTCATGCTCCGGGACAGCGGTGAACACCCGGTCAAGCTCCGCGAGGCCGTCACCAGCCCGGCCGGCACGACGATCAGCGCCATCCGGGAACTGGAGAACCACGGCGTACGGGCCGCGCTCATCGCCGCCCTCGAAGCCGCCCGCGACCGCAGCCGCGAGCTGGCCACCGGCAACGGCTGACCGTCTACTTCACCGCGGCCACCAGCTCCTCGCTGCGCACGACCGTCGCGAACCCACCGCCGTGCAACGTCACGGCGGTGGCCCGCGCCAGCTCCTCCGCGCCCAGCTTCCAGCCCCACGGACCCACCTGGTCGAAGGTGTACGTCGCGTCGAGGGCGAAGAACACCTCGTAGCCCAGGTTGCCGCCCATGCGCGCCGTCGTCTCCGCGCACATGTTGGTCTGGATCCCCGCCACCACGATCTGCCGCACCCCGGCCTCCCGCAGCCAGGCATCCAGGTCGGGTGTCCCGTAGAAGGCGGAGTTCACCGACTTCGTCAGGAACAGCTCCGGACCCGTGCCCTTTCCTCGCCGCTCCTCCACGTACTGCTTGAACGCGTTCCCCGCGTACCCCTCCCGAAGGGGCGAGTCCGGCTTGGGCGAGTCGTGCCGCACGAAGACGACGGGCCGGCCGCTCGCCTGCCAGGCATCGATCAGTCCCGCGATGTTCCGGTCCGCCCCGGGGTTGTTGCGCGGACCCCAGTGAGCCTCCTCCTCGAATCCCTGCTGCACGT
>NZ_NEUF01000138.1:37500-39229 GCF_002910915.1 Streptomyces sp. SM10
GACTAAGGGTTCCTGGGTCAAGCTGATCTGCCCAGGGTAAGTCGGGACCTAAGGCGAGGCCGACAGGCGTAGTCGATGGACAACCGGTTGATATTCCGGTACCCGCTTTGAAACGCCCAATACTGAATCAGGCGATGCTAAGTCCGTGAAGCCGGCCCGATCTCTTCGGAGTTGAGGGTAGTGGTGGAGCCGACGAACCAGACTTGTACTAGGTAAGCGATGGGGTGACGCAGGAAGGTAGTCCAACCCGGGCGATGGTTGTTCCCGGGGTAAGGGTGTAGGCCGTGTGGTAGGTAAATCCGTCACACATTAAGGCTGAGACCTGATGCCGAGCCGATTGTGGTGAAGTGGATGATCCTATGCTGTCGAGAAAAGCCTCTAGCGAGTTTCATGGCGGCCCGTACCCTAAACCGACTCAGGTAGTCAGGTAGAGAATACCGAGGCGTTCGGGTGAACTATGGTTAAGGAACTCGGCAAAATGCCCCCGTAACTTCGGGAGAAGGGGGGCCATCACTGGTGATCCGATTTACTCGGTGAGCTGGGGGTGGCCGCAGAGACCAGCGAGAAGCGACTGTTTACTAAAAACACAGGTCCGTGCGAAGCCGTAAGGCGATGTATACGGACTGACGCCTGCCCGGTGCTGGAACGTTAAGGGGACCGGTTAGTGCACTTTCGGGTGTGCGAAGCTGAGAACTTAAGCGCCAGTAAACGGCGGTGGTAACTATAACCATCCTAAGGTAGCGAAATTCCTTGTCGGGTAAGTTCCGACCTGCACGAATGGCGTAACGACTTCTCGACTGTCTCAACCATAGGCCCGGTGAAATTGCACTACGAGTAAAGATGCTCGTTTCGCGCAGCAGGACGGAAAGACCCCGGGACCTTTACTATAGTTTGATATTGGTGTTCGGTTCGGCTTGTGTAGGATAGGTGGGAGACTTTGAAGCGGCCACGCCAGTGGTTGTGGAGTCGTCGTTGAAATACCACTCTGGTCGTGCTGGATGTCTAACCTGGGTCCGTGATCCGGATCAGGGACAGTGTCTGATGGGTAGTTTAACTGGGGCGGTTGCCTCCTAAAGAGTAACGGAGGCGCCCAAAGGTTCCCTCAGCCTGGTTGGCAATCAGGTGTTGAGTGTAAGTGCACAAGGGAGCTTGACTGTGAGACCGACGGGTCGAGCAGGGACGAAAGTCGGGACTAGTGATCCGGCAGTGGCTTGTGGAAGCGCTGTCGCTCAACGGATAAAAGGTACCCCGGGGATAACAGGCTGATCTTCCCCAAGAGTCCATATCGACGGGATGGTTTGGCACCTCGATGTCGGCTCGTCGCATCCTGGGGCTGGAGTCGGTCCCAAGGGTTGGGCTGTTCGCCCATTAAAGCGGTACGCGAGCTGGGTTTAGAACGTCGTGAGACAGTTCGGTCCCTATCCGCTGTGCGCGTAGGAATATTGAGAAGGGCTGTCCCTAGTACGAGAGGACCGGGACGGACGAACCTCTGGTGTGCCAGTTGTCCTGCCAAGGGCATGGCTGGTTGGCTACGTTCGGAAAGGATAACCGCTGAAAGCATCTAAGCGGGAAGCCTGCTTCGAGATGAGTATTCCCACCACCTTGAGTGGTTAAGGCTCCCAGTAGACGACTGGGTTGATAGGCCAGATGTGGAAGCCCGGTAACGGGTGGAGCTGACTGGTACTAATAGGCCGAGGGCTTGTCCTCAGTTGCTCGCGTCCACTGTGTT
>NZ_NEUF01000139.1 GCF_002910915.1 Streptomyces sp. SM10
CGAGGGACCAGGCCAGCACGTCCTCGGCGCCGGCCGGAGCTCCGTACCGGGCGGCCAGCAGGGCGCAGAGGCCCGACGCGAGGTTGGGCTCCTGCCCGCCCGGCCGCCGGTAGAGCGGCCGGATCCGGCCCGGCCGCCCCGCCGGGGAGTGCCCGTCGGGCAGCAGCGCGGTCGCCGACAGGGCGGGCCCGCCGTCCTGGGGGACGTACCCGTGCTCGACGGCGAACACCTGCTGTCCGTCGGCCACCCGCCACAGCTCGGGGCGGGCCGCGTCGAGCAGCCGGTGGTCGGGGATCAGCCACTGCTCGTCGAAGGGGCCGTGCAGGATCCGCACCGGTTCGGGACAGGGGCCGGGGTCCCGGGCGAACCCGCTCGTCCCGGTGGACCTGCCCGGCAGCGCCGCTGCCGGGGTCTGCGGCGTACGGGAGCGGCTGGGCTGGAACAGCCGTTCCTGCTCTGCGCCTTCGGCTCGCGCGAGCAGGTCCCATCGTGCCCGGAGCGAGGAGGCCTCGGGAGCCGTCACCCAGGGGCGGCCCGGTCTCAGGGGCCGCACCGACCAGGGCATGAGGTCGTCCAGCAGCGGGAGCGCGTCGCCCCCGCCGGTCCCGGCCGCCACCCGTGCTGCCACCGTGTCGTCCTCCCCGTCGCCACGTCCGCCGCCCCCGGCATCGTAGCGAGCGCGCGCTTCGGCCCCGCCGTCAGTGCGCGTCGACCGTCACGGAGAAGGAGAAGCGGTCGCCCCGGTAGCGGATGCGTGCCACGTCCACCACGGTGCCGTCGTCGTCGTACGTCACGCCGGTGTAGTGGAGGATCGGACTGAGCAGCGGGACCTGGAGCAGCTCCGCCGTGACGGGATCCGCGAGGCGCGCCTCGACGGTGTCCGTGATCCGGGAGATCCGTACGCCGACGGCGTCGCGCAGCACCTTGGTCATCGGCCACCGCTGCAGATCGGCCACGTCGATCCCGGCCGCGATCTCCGGACGCACGGCGTTCTCCGCCCAGTTGGTGGGCTCGCCCGTCCCGTCGTCGCAGCGCAGCCGCCGGTAGCTGACCACCTCGGGGCAGTCCGGGAAGAACTCGGCGAGATCGCCGGGCACGGGCGCCCGGCCGTGGCCGAGCACGGTTGTCAGCTCGCCCGACTGCTGGGCGACGATCGCGTCGATCGAACCCAGCAGGCGGACGGGCGACACCCGCCGGGCGCGCGGCTCGATGAACGTGCCGCGCCGCCGGTGCCTGCTGATCAGCCCCTCGCTCTCCAGCTCCTTGAGGGCCTGGCGCATGGTCAGGACGCTGACGCCGTAGTGCGCGGCGAGCTGCTCCTCGGTGGGCAGCCGCGTCGAGGCGTCCTGGGGGCGACCCAGTATGGAGGCCCGCAGCGACTGCGAGACCTGGTACCAGAGGGGAAGCTTCCGGTTCAGCACCAGGGAGTCGGGGGCGAAGCCGGGGCGGCTCGCCTCGTTCACCTGATTCATCCGGATCACCCGATCTCTCTGCGCTGCGGCCGGCTGCGGGGGATCACGGCCGGAAGTTGCGGCTCAGACCCTGCCACACGTCGTCGTATCCGCGCTGGAGATGTCCGGCGCCCGCCGCCTGGGCGGTCGCCGTGACCGGCCAGCGGGTCTCGAACATGAACGCCAGGCCGTCGTCGATCCGCTGCGGCTCCAGCTCCGCCGCGCTGGCCCGGTCGAAGGTCTCACGGTCCGGGCCGTGCGCGGACATCATGTTGTGCAGCGAGCCGCCGCCCGGGACGAACCCGCCCGCCTTCGCGTCGTACGCCCCCTCGATCAGGCCCATGTACTCGCTCATCACGTTGCGGTGGAAGTACGGCGGGCGGAAGGTGTCCTCGCCGACCAGCCAGCGCGGGGCGAAGACGACGAAGTCGACGCCCGCCAGCCCCGGGGTGTCCGAGGGGGAGGTCAGCACGGTGAAGATCGACGGGTCCGGGTGGTCGTAGCTGATCGTGCCGAGGACGTTGAAACGGTGCAGGTCGTAGACGTACGGGGTGTGGTTGCCGTGCCAGGCGACCACGTCGAGCGGGGAGTGCCCGTACGTCGCCGACCAGAGGTTCCCGCAGAACTTGTTGACCACCTCGACCGGTCCCTCACGGTCCTCGAACGCCGCGACGGGCGCCAGGAAGTCCCGTGCGTTCGCCAGGCCGTTGGCGCCGATCGGACCCAGGTCGGGCAGGACGAAGGGCTGGCCGTAGTTCTCGCAGACGTAGCCGCGTGCCGTGGTGTCCAGCAGCTCGACACGGAAGCGTACGCCGCGCGGGATCAGCGCGACCTGGCCGGGACCGGCCGCGAGCGCCCCCATCTCGGTGCGGAGCAGGAGACCCCCGCGCTCGGGGACGATCAGGAGCTCCCCGTCGGAGTCGCTGAACACCCGCTCGGTCATGGAGGTGTTCGCGCTGTAGAGGTGGACGGCCATGCCGGTGCGCTGCGTGGCGTCGCCGTTGCCGCCCAGGGTCCACAGGCCGGTCAGGAAGTCCGTGCCGGGCGCGGGGTCGGGCAGCGGGTCCCAGCGCAGCCGGTTGGGGTCGGGGACCGCCTCGGTGAAGGGGGCGGTGCGCAGGCACCCGTTGTCGACGCGTACGAAGGCGGGGTGGGCGGCCGAGGGGCGGATCCGGTAGAGCCAGGACCGGCGGTTGCGGGCGCGGGGCTCGGTGAAGGCGGAGCCGCTGAGCTGCTCCGCGTAGAGCCCGAGGGGCGCGCGCTGGGGCGAGTTGCGGCCGTGGGGCAGCGCACCGGGGACCGCCTCCGAGCTGTGCTCGTTGCCGAATCCCGACTGGTGGGCGAGGTTCTCCGCCGTCTTCCTCGCCTGCTCGATGCCGCTCATCATGCGCTCCTGGTGGATGGGGAATCCCGTGGATCCCCTGACGAAGAATCCTATGGAACACCGTAGGAATCGAAACGTGGCCCGTCAACGGCATACGGGCATCATGGAGTCGTGTCCCACGCTCATACGAACCTCCGACGCGTCCCCGTCCAGCAGCGCAGCGCCGACCGCCTGGCCCGCATCCTCGACGCGGGCGCCGCCCTGCTCGACGAGACCGGCTACGAGCAGCTCTCCACCCGCGCGGTGGCCGACCGCGCCGGCGTGCCCATCGGCTCCGTCTACCGTTTCTTCCCCAACAAGAGAGCGCTCGTCGACGCCCTGGCCGAGCGCAACCTGCAGGTCTACGCGGAGCGGATCGTCGCCAGGCTCGAGGTGATTCCCGAGCGGGAGTGGCGTGCGGCCATCGACGCCGTGCTCGACGAGTACCTGGCGATGAAGCGTTCCGTCCCCGGCTTCGCCCTCGTCGACTTCGGCCCGCCCGTGCCGGCCGCCGGCCCGCTCGACGCGGAGGTGAACCGGCTCGTCGCGGGGCGCCTGGCGGAACTGCTCTCCGGCCACCTCGGCCGGGGGCGTGACGGGGCCGTCCCCGACGAGGGTCTGCTCCGCACGGTCCTGGTCTCCGTGCAGGCCGCCGACGCCCTGCTCCAACTCGCCTTCCGCGCCGACCCGGAGGGTGACCCGGACCTGATCGCGGAGACCCGGGTACTGCTCCGGGCGTATCTCGCGCACGTCTTGGAGTAGGCGGCGCGCGCCGCGGCCGTAACCGGCCGCTCCAGGCCCTCGCCAGCATCCGTACCGGTCGGTATGCTCGGTCACCCGGGAACCCGCACCCGCCCAGCGTGCCGCGGGAGGCCGGATCACGCCCGCGCGTCACCGCTGCCGCCCCGGGGAGGGCCCATGTCCGACGACTCCCGTACCGCCCTGCGTGTCTGCCCGCTCTGCGAGGCCACCTGCGGACTCACCCTGACCATCGAGGGGACCCGGGTCACCGGTGCCCGCGGTGACCGCGACGACGTCTTCAGCCAGGGCTTCATCTGCCCCAAGGGCGCCTCCTTCGGGGGCCTGGACGCCGACCCGGACCGGCTGCGCACCCCGCTCGTGCGCACCGACGGCGTCCTGCGCGAGGCGACCTGGAGCGAGGCCTTCGACCTGATCGCCGCCAGGATCCCCGCCCTGGTCCAGGAGCACGGGCCGCAGGCCGTCGGGGTCTTCCTCGGCAACCCCAACGTGCACACGACCGCGGGCGGGCTCTATCCGCCGCTGCTGCTGTCCGCGCTCGGCACCCGCAACGTCTTCACCGCCAGCACCCTGGACCAGATGCCCAAGCACGTCTCCAGCGGGCTGCTCTTCGGGGACGCCCACGCCATCCCCGTGCCCGACCTGGACCGCACCGCACACCTGCTGCTGATCGGCGCCAACCCGCTGGAATCCAACGGAAGTCTGTGCACCGCTCCCGACTTCCCCGGCAAGCTCAAGGCGCTCCGCCGGCGCGGCGGCACCCTCACCGTCATCGACCCGCGCCGCACCCGCACCGCACGTCTCGCCGACCGGCACGCCGCCATCAGGCCCGGCACCGACGCCCTGCTGCTCGCCGCGCTCACCCAGGTGCTCCTGGAGGAGAAGCTCGCCGATCCCGGGGCGCTCGCCGAGCACCTGGAGGGCCCCGACGAACTGGCGGAGGCCATCGCCGACTTCACGCCCGAAGCGGTGGCCGCCGCCTGCGACCTGGACGCGGACACCATCAGGGAGATCGCCCGCGAACTGGCCGCCGCCCCGGCCGCGGCCGTCTACGGGCGCATCGGCAGCTGCACCGTCGAGCACGGCACCCTGGCGAGCTGGCTCGTCGACGTGCTCAACATCCTCACCGGCAACCTGGACCGCCCCGGCGGGGCGCTCTTCCCGCTCGCCGCCACCGCCCGCGCCCCGCGCGCGGCCGCGCCGGGGAAGGGCTTCTCCCTCGGCCGCTGGAGGAGCCGGGTCTCCGGGCACCCCGAGGCCAAGGGCGAACTGCCCGTCGCCGCGCTCGCCGAGGAGATCGAGACACCGGGGGAGGGCCGGATCCGGGCCCTGATCGTCGTCGCGGGCAACCCGGTGCTCTCCGCCCCCGACGGGAACCGTCTGGACCGCGCCCTCGCCGAGGGGCTCGACTTCATGGTCAGCGTCGATCCGTACCTCAACGAGACCGCCCGCCACGCGGACGTCGTGCTGCCCCCGCCGCCGCCCTCGCAGAGTGCCCACTTCGACTTCGCGCTGAACTCCCTGGCCGTCCGCAACCAGGTCCGCTACAGCCGTCCCGCCGTGCCGCTGGAGGAGGGACGTATGGACGAGAGCGAGATCCTCGCCCGGCTCGTCCTCGCCGTCGGCGGCAGGCACGGCGCGCCGCCCGAGGCCGTCGACGATCTGGCCATCGTCACCGCGCTCACCAGGGCAGGCGCCCCCGAGGCGCTCGCGGACGAGCTGACGGGCCGCACGGGCGCCGAGCGGCGCCTCGACCTGATGCTGCGCCTCGGCCCGTACGACCTCACGCTGGAGCAGCTCGTCGAGCAGCCCCACGGGATCGACCTCGGCCCGCTGAAGCCGCGCGTTCCGCAGGTGCTCAGGACCCGCAGCGGCCGCATCGAGCTGTTCCCGGAGCCGATCGCCGCCGACCTGCCCCGGCTCCGTGCGTCGCTCGGCGCGCGGCCCGCGGGGCTCGTCCTCGTCGGCCGGCGGCATCTGCGCTCCAACAACAGCTGGATGCACAACGTCGCCTCCCTGCGTGGTGGTTCGAACGTCTGCACCCTGCAGATCCACCCCGACGACGCGGCCAGGATCGGGCTCGCCGACGGCGACACGGCCCGGATCACCGCGGCCGGCGGCGAGGTCGAGGCGCCCGCCGAGATCACCGACTCGGTGCGGTCCGGAGTCGTCAGCCTCCCGCACGGCTGGGGCCACAGCCGTCCCGGTACCCGCATGTCGGTCGCGGCGGCGGAGCCGGGAGTCAACGTGAACCAGCTCCTGGACGGCACGCTCCTGGACCCGCTGTCCGGCACCGCGGTGCTCAACGCTGTGCCGGTCTCCGTGTCACCAACACGCTGACCTGGGGTTTTGCTCGTATTGCTCACAGGCCGACATCTTGTTAACGCTGCTTCAGGGCCCCTAACGTCATCCGCACCGCCGGCACCGGTGCGAGTTCAAAGGTGAACGTGAGGTATCCCTATGCTGACCATTCTCGGCTTTGCCATGATCGCGACCTTCCTGGTCCTGATCATGATGAAGAAGATGTCGCCGATCGCGGCCCTGGTCCTGATTCCCGCCCTGTTCTGCGTGGCCGTGGGGCAGGGCGCGCAGCTCGGTGGCTACGTCATCGAGGGCGTCGGCACCCTCGCGCCGACCGCGGCGATGCTGATGTTCGCCATCGTCTACTTCGGCGTGATGATCGACGTCGGTCTCTTCGACCCGATCGTCCGGGCCATCCTGCGCTTCTGCAAGGCCGACCCGATGCGGATCGTCGTGGGCACGGCACTGCTCGCCGCGGTCGTCTCGCTGGACGGCGACGGATCCACCACCTTCATGATCACCGTCTCGGCGATGTACCCGCTCTACAAGCGGCTGAAGATGAGCCTCGTGGTCATGACCGGTGTCGCCGCCACGGCGAACGGCGTCATGAACACCCTGCCCTGGGGCGGGCCCACCGCCCGCGCGGCCACCGCGCTCAAGGTGGACGCGGCCGACATCTTCGTCCCGATGATCCCGGCGCTCGCCGTCGGCCTCCTCGCCGTCATCCTCCTTGCCTGTGTCCTGGGCCGCCGCGAGCGCAAGCGCCTCGGCACGCTCACCCTCGACGAGGCGCTGGTCACCGAGCCCGAGACCGTCCTGGCCGGCGCGGGCGTCGGCGACCGGCTCACGAAGGCACCGAAGGGGACCGCCACCGGCGGTGCGGGAACCACGGGCGGCGACGACGACGCCGAGGCGGACGAGGAGTTCAAGGGCCTCGACCCCCACAGGTCCACGCTGCGTCCAGGGCTCTACTGGTTCAACGCCGGACTCACCGTCGCCCTGCTGGCCGCGATGATCCTGGAACTCATGCCGATCCCGGTGCTCTTCCTGCTCGGCGCGGCCCTCGCCCTCACGGTCAACTTCCCCCACATGCCCGACCAGCGCGCCAGGATCGCGGCCCACGCCGACAACGTGCTCAACGTCTCCGGCATGGTCTTCGCCGCGGCCGTCTTCACCGGCGTGCTCACCGGCACCGGCATGGTCGAACACATGGCGGACTGGCTCGTCGGGGCGATCCCCGACGCCATGGGCCCGCACATGGCCGTGGTCACCGGCGTGCTGAGCCTTCCCCTCACCTACTTCATGTCCAACGACGGCTTCTACTTCGGCGTGCTGCCCGTGCTCGCCGAGGCCGGCGCCGCCCACGGAGTCTCGCCGCTGGAGGTCGCCCGCGCCTCCATCGTGGGACAGCCGCTGCACATGTCGTCCCCGCTCGTGCCCGCCGTCTACGTCCTGGTCGGCATGGCCAAGGTCGAGTTCGGCGACCACACCCGGTTCACGGTCAAGTGGGCCGTGCTCACCTCGCTGGTGGTCCTCGGCGCCGGAATCCTCTTCGGGCTCATCTGATGCCTCCGGAACCAGGGCCCGGCAGGGGCTGGCTGCCGCGCCTCGTCACCGCCTTCGCGTTCGCCTTCGCGCAGGCAGCGGTGTCGATGGCGCGGCCCGCCGTCTGCTGCACCGGCGCCCGCTCCACCGCGCTCGCCCTCGGGCTCACCGGCAACCGGCCGGGCCAGGTCGCCGCCCCCGCCCCGGCCGGGCCGATCGCCGGAGCGGTGGGCACCGACGCGCCGTTCGTGATGCTGGGCGCACTGCTGACCGTGGCGGCCGGACCCGGTCTGCGGGGAGACCGGACCGCGGCCGCCGCTCCGGCCGTGCCCGCCTCCCGTACCGGGGGCCCGCACCTGTCCACCGAGTCGAGAAGCCCTGCCCGAACCGGAACCCCGCCTGACACTTCCCGGTACCGATCAGTCCTGCGCGAGACGTTCCCACACCCCGCCAGGTGGGTTAGCTTCAGGCCAGCCGCTCCCCACGCGACCCCCTCCCTCCTTCCCGGGCGGAACCATGTCTCGTGCCATCTCCCTGCACAGTGTGAGCAAGACGTACGGACGGTCCTCGCGCGCCGTCGACCGGTTCTCGCTCTCGGTCGCCCCCGGCGAGTTCGTGGTGCTGCTGGGCCCCTCGGGCTGCGGCAAGTCGACCGTGCTCCGGATGATCGCGGGCCTGGAGGAGGTCTCCGAGGGGGAGCTGCTGCTCGACGGCGAGCCGTCGAACGACCTGTCACCGCGCGAACGCGGCATGGCCATGGTCTTCCAGAACTTCGCGCTCTATCCGAACATGACCAACCGGGCCAACATCGGCTTCCCGCTCAAGCTGGAGAACCCCCGCCGTGACCACACCGACCGGGTGGAGTCCACCGCCAGGATGCTCGGCATCGAGAGCGTGCTGGACCGCTACCCCCGCCAGCTCTCCGGCGGCGAACGCCAGCGGGTCGCGATGGGCCGGGCCATCTCGCGGCGACCGTCCGCCTTCCTGATGGACGAACCGCTCTCCAACCTCGACGCCAAACTGCGCAACCACCTGCGCGCCGAGATCGCCCAGCTCACCGCCGAACTGGGCGTCACCACCGTGTACGTCACGCACGACCAGGCGGAGGCGATGTCGCTCGGCGACCGGGTGGCCGTGATGCGCGGCGGGGTGCTCCAGCAGGTCAGCACCCCGCGGGAGGTCTACGCGCTGCCGGAGAACGTGTTCGTCGCCGCGTTCATCGGCACCCCGAGGATCAATCTGCTCCAGGCGGTCGTCCACGCCCCGCTGGAGGGGAGGATGTCGATCGACCTCGGCCGGCAGCGCCTCCCGCTGCCCGAGCCGCTCAGTGCCGACCATCAGTTGCTCCGCATCCAGCAGGGCCGCCCGATCATCGTGGGCCTGCGCTCCGAGGCCGTCCGGATCGCCCCGCGCAGCCAGGCCCGCCCCGGAGAGGTGGCGCTCAGCGGCATCGTCGAGCACGTCGAGTACCAGGGGCACGAGGCGCTCGTCCACCTCAACACCGGCTCTCGGCCGGCCGTGGTGCCCGACCTGGAGTCCGCCCGGCCGCAGGCGCCCCAGCGCCGCCGTGCCAGGAGCGGCGGGACCGGTGTGCTGGAACGCCTCAAGCAGCGTGCCACCGGCTCCGTCGCCGTCCTCGACCACCCGGCTGAGGAGTCGTACGCCGTGCGCAGCCCCGACCGCCCGGCCGTCACGGCGAGCGACCTGGTGGTCCGCACCGGCCCCGACATGCGGCTTCGCACCGGCGGACAGGTGCCGCTCCTCGTCGACCTGGCGCATCTGTACGTCTTCGACCACTCCGGGCGCAGGATCTGCCCCCTGCCGAGGGACATTCCGGGGCTCGACGTGTGACTGTCGTCCGTGGTCCGTGCGTGATCTGTGTCTCCGGCCGTTCCCTGGCGCCAAAAAACTAACAGCGCTAGTTTGGAGCCGGGACGGCATCCGTCCGTACGACGCACGGCTTCGGCGGCAGGCACAGCGAGCCCGGGAGGGACAGCCATGAAGGCGCATGACGGGATGTACATCGGCGGGGAGTGGCGGCCCGCATCGGGCCAGGACACGATCGCGGTCGTGAACCCGGCCGACGAGCAGGTCATCGGCCACGTCCCGGCGGGGACCGCCGAGGACGTCGACACCGCGGTACGCGCCGCACGCGCCGCGTTCCCCGGCTGGGCGGCCACCCCGCCCGCCGAACGCGCCGCGCGGATCGCCGCCCTGCGCGACGTGCTCGCCGCCCGCAAGGACGAGATCGCCGAGACCGTCACGGCTGAGCTCGGCTCCCCGCTGCCGCTCTCCCGGATGGTGCACGCGGGCGTGCCGGTGCTGGTCGCCGGTTCGTACGCCGAACTGGCCGCCTCCTACTCCTTCGAGGAGAGGCTCGGCAACTCCACCGTCCTGCTGGAGCCCGTCGGCGTCGTCGGCGCGATCACGCCCTGGAACTACCCGCTCCACCAGATCGTCGCCAAGGTGGTCCCGGCGCTGGCCGCGGGCTGCACCGTCGTCCTGAAGCCCGCCGAGGACACCCCGCTCACCGCCCAGCTCTTCGCCGAGGCCACCCAGGAGGCGGGACTGCCCGCCGGCGTCTTCAACCTGGTCACCGGGATCGGCGCGGTCGCCGGCCAGGCACTCGCCGAGCACGAGGGTGTCGACCTCGTCTCGTTCACCGGCTCCACCGCCGTCGGCAGGCAGATCGGGGCCACGGCGGGAGCGGCGGTCAAGCGGGTCGCCCTGGAGCTCGGCGGCAAGTCGGCCAACGTGATCCTCCCCGGCGCCGACCTCGCGAAGGCCGTCAACGTGGGCGTGGCCAACGTGATGTCCAACTCCGGCCAGACGTGCAGCGCCTGGACCCGGATGCTGGTCGACGCCGAGCGGTACGAGGAGGCCGTGGGCCTCGCCGCCGCGGCCGTCGCCAAGTACGTGCCGGGGGAGCGCGTCGGCCCCGTCGTCAACGCCAGGCAGCAGGCCCGGGTGCGGGGTTACATCGAGAAGGGCGTCGAGGAGGGCGCCCGCCTCGTCGCGGGTGGCCCCGAGGCACCCCAGGGCCAGGGCTACTACGTCAGCCCCACCGTGTTCGCCGACGTGACCCCGGAGATGACCATCGCGCAGGAGGAGATCTTCGGCCCGGTCCTCTCGATCCTGCGGTACGAGGACGTGGACGACGCCCTGCGGATCGCCAACGACACGGTGTACGGGCTGGCCGGCGCCGTCTGGGGCGCGGACGACGAGGAGGCCGTGGCCTTCGCCCGCCGGATGGACACCGGGCAGGTCGACATCAACGGGGGCCGCTTCAACCCCCTGGCCCCCTTCGGCGGCTACAAGCAGTCCGGGGTGGGGCGCGAGCTCGGCCCGCACGGCCTCTCCGAGTACCTCCAGACCAAGTCCCTGCAGTTCTGATCCCCGCCGATCCACCGAGGAGTCTGTTCGTGGTCCGCGCCGCCGTACTGCCCGCCGTCGGAGCTCCCCTGGAGATCACCGACATCGAACTCCCGGAGCCCGGCCCCGGCCAGGTGAGCATCTCGCTCGCCGCCGCCGGTGTCTGCCACTCCGACCTGTCCCTGTCCAACGGCACCATGCGATTGCCCGTCCCCGCCGTCCTCGGCCACGAGGGCGCCGGCACGGTGCTCGCCGTCGGCGAGGGCGTCACCCACGTCGGCGCGGGCGACCCGGTCGTCCTCAACTGGGCCCCGTCCTGCGGAGCATGCTTCCACTGCGGGATCGGCGAGATCTGGCTCTGCGCCGACGCCCTCAAGGGCGCGGCGAACATCCACGCCCGTACGGCCGACGGCACCGAGCTCCACCCCGGCCTGAACGTCGCGGCCTTCGCCCAGGAGACCGTCGTCGCCGCGAACTGCGTGCTGCCCGCCCCGGCCGGCATCCCGCTCGACGACGCGGCCCTGCTCGGCTGCGCGGTCCTGACCGGATACGGGGCCGTCCACCACTCCGCCCGGGTGCGTGAGGGCGAGAGCGTCGTCGTCTTCGGGATCGGCGGGGTCGGCCTCGCCGTCCTCCAGTCCGCCCGCATCGCCGGAGCGTCGAAGATCATCGCCGTGGACGTGTCACCCGAGAAGGAGGAGCTCGCCCGTCGGGCCGGTGCCACCGACTACGTCGTCGCCTCCGACACCACACCGCGCGCCGTCCGCAAGCTCACGGGCGGCCAGGGCGCGGACGTCGCCGTGGAGTGCGTGGGCCGGTCCGCCACGATCCGCGCGGCCTGGGAGTCGACCCGCCGGGGCGGCCGCACCACGGTCGTCGGCATCGGCGGCAAGGACCAGCCGGTGACCTTCAACGCCCTGGAGATCTTCCACTGGGGCCGCTCCCTCACCGGCTGTGTCTACGGCAACAGCGACCCGGCCCGCGACCTGCCGGTGCTCGCCGAACACATCCGCGGCGGACGGTTCGACCTCTCCATGCTGGTGACCGAGCGGATCTCTCTGGACGGCATCCCGGCGGCGTTCGAGAACATGATCGCGGGCAAGGGCGGACGCGCCCTGGTCGTCTTCTAGGACGGCCGCGGCGGCAGGCGGGGCCGTGGGACGTACGGCCCCGCCTGTCGGCCGCGCACCGGGGCGATCTGCCGCGGACCGGCCGGCACCCGGCAGTGACGTATCTCCCAGCCTGCGGCGAGGGCCAGGCAGGCGTGAGGGACGTCGGTCACCGGCCGGAAGGACTTCGGTCCCTTCCCGCGGTCCGGCTCACCGGCTCAGGGCCGCTCGGCCGCACTCCGCTCGGTTTCCGGCGTCACCGCGGGGCGCGCGTCCCTGTTCCGGGCCCGGGTCCGGGAGACCGCGACCCCCGCGAGGCAGAGAAGCCCGCCCGCGACGGTGAGCAGCGCGGGGACCTCGTCGAGCAGCAGCCAGGACATCAGCACCACCAGGGCGGGCACCGCGTACGTCGTCGCGCCCATCCGGCCCGCGGTGGTCCGCGCCAGGGCGTAGGCCCAGGTGGTGAAGGCGAGCGCGGTCGGGAAGACCCCGAGATAGACCATGTTCAGCGTGGCGGACAGCGGGGCGTCGGCCGCCTCGGAGACCAGGACGCCGGTGAACGGCAGGCAGGCGACCGTGCCGGTCAGGCAGCCGAACGTGGTGATCTGCAGGGCCGATCCGTGCCGGAGCGCGGGCTTCTGGCTGACCACGCCGCCGGCGTACGCCACGGCCGCCACCACGCAGAGCACGACGCCGAGCACCGACGAGCTTCCGTGCCCCGACATGGAGAGCCCGACCACCGCCGCGCCCCCGAACGAGACGGCCATGCCGACGATCAGCCGGCGGGGCAGTCCCTCACCGAGCAGGCCCGCGCTGAGCAGGGCGATCAGGATCGGCCCGATGTTCACGACCATCGCGGCGGTGCCCGCGTCCACCTGCTGCTCGCCCCAGTTCAGCACCACCATGTACAGGCCGAACCAGAGCAGTCCCGATGCCGCGATGCCCGGCCAGGCCGCCCGGGACGGCAGGCCCTCGCGGCGTACGAGCAGGAACGCGCCGAGGGTCAGCGTGCCCGCGAGAAGCCGGCCGAGCGCCAGCGCCCCCGGTGAGTAGGCCTCGCCCGCACTGCGGATGGAGACAAAGGCCGAGGCCCACAGGATGACCGTGGTGCACGCGGCGGCCGGGGCGCGCCAGTCGTGTCCCGGGATGGCGGGCGTGCCGGGGCGCGCCGTCGGAGTCGTCGTCATGGCCACGACGGTAGGCGGACGACGCTTCGGCTCCCACCGAATTGTCAGTCCCCGTCGAGCTCCGCCGGCTCGATGCCCAGGTGGTCGGAGAACGCCGCCAGCCCGGCGGGCGTCGCCCGGACCGCCCTGCCCGAACCGACCCGCTCGCACCATCCCGCGTCCAGCACGTGCCGGCACAGGGCGGCGCCCGAGGTTCCGGCCAGGTGCGGGCGCCGCTCGGTCCAGTCGAGGCAGCCGCGGGCCAGCGGGCGCCGTGACGTCGTGGCGAGCGGGACGGAGAGTGCGCCGAACCACGCGAGGCCCTGATCGGTGAGGGCGAATCCGGTGTCCTGCCGCAGGAGCCCGCGGCGGGTCATCGCGTCCGTGATGCGGATCCCGAGGCGCCCGGCGAGGTGGTCGTAGCAGGTGCGTCCCCGGGCCAGCGCGTGCTGGAGGCTCGCCTCGCGCAGGGTGCGCACGGGCACCGGCGTGACGGGGTGGGCGTGGGCGGCCAGCTCCTCGATCAGCTGGGCGGTCCGCCCGTCGGCCAGCCGCACGTAGCGGTGACGGCCCTGGCGTTCCTCCGCCAGCAGCCCGCCGGAGACGAGCTTGCCCAGATGCTCACTGGCCGTCGAGGCGGCGACCCCCGCGGAGCGCGCCAGCTCGCCGGCCGTCCAGGCCCGGCCGTCGAGCAGGGCCAGGCAGAAGGAGGCGCGGGTCTCGTCGGCGAGCAGGGAGGCCAGCGCGGCGAGGCGCGGTGCCGTCGGATCGTGCGCTGTCGTACGGGCCATACGTCCAGGATGCGTCAGGCACCGTTCGGCGCGTGCCGAACGGTGCGGCCCGCGGCCGACTGCTCGTACTGGAGCGCCAGACCGTCCAGCAGGGCGCGCAACCCGGTCTCGAAGGCGCCTTCGTCCACCTGCTGGCGGCGGTCGGCCAGCAGGTGGGCCTGGCCGAGGTGGGGGTAGTCGGCGGGGTCGTACGCCGTCTCGTCGTCCACGAATCCGCGGGCGAAGGAGCCGAGCGCCGACCCGGTGATGAAGTAGCGCATCAGCGCGCCGATGTACGTCGCCTGGGCGGGCTGCCAGCCGGCCCTGACCATGGCGCCGAAGACCGCGTCGGCGACGCGGAGGCCGGCCGGACGGCGGCCGGGGCCCTGGGCGAGCACCGGCACGATGTGCGGGTGCGCGGCGAGCGCCGCACGGTAGGAGACGGCCCAGTCGTGCAGCGCGGCGGGCCAGTCGCGGGGATCGGTCTCCTCGAACATCGACAGGTCGACCTGCGCGGAGACCGCGTCGGCCACCGCGTCGAGGATCTCGTCCTTGTTCCGGAAGTGGTTGTAGAGCGAGGGCCCGCTGACCCCCAGCTCGGCGGCGAGGCGCCGGGTCGAGACGGCGTCGAGTCCCTCGGCGTCCACGAGGGAGCCCGCCGCCTCGACGATGCGGTCTCTGCTGAGGAGGGGCTTGCGCGGTCGGGCCATGCGGCACATAGTAGGGCCTGCAACCATAAAACTAGCAGTGCTAATTAAAAGTTGGGGTGTCGCAGGATGAACCTGGAGCTGAGCGAGGAGCAGGACGCCGTCCGGCGGCTCGCCGAGGACTTCGTCGCGCGGGAGATCGCCCCGCACGTCGTCGAGTGGGACCGCGCCGAGAGTGTCGACAAGTCGATCGTGAAGAAGCTGGGCGCCCTCGGCTTCCTCGGTCTGACGATCCCGGAGGAGTACGGCGGTTCCGGCGGGGACCACCTCGCGTACTGCCTGGTGACCGAGGAGCTCGGCCGCGGCGACTCCTCGGTGCGCGGCATCGTGTCGGTGTCGCTCGGACTCGTCGCCAAGACCATCGCGTCCTGGGGCAGTGACGAGCAGAAGCAGCGGTGGCTGCCGCAGCTCACCGCGGGCGAGGCCATCGGCTGCTTCGGCCTCACCGAGCCCGGCACCGGCTCCGACGCCGGGAACCTGACGACCCGGGCCGTCCGCGACGGCGACGACTACGTCATCAACGGCTCGAAGATGTTCATCACCAACGGCACCTGGGCCGATGTCGTCCTGCTCTTCGCCCGCACGAACGACACCCCCGGCCACCGGGGCATCTCCGCCTTCCTGGTGCCGGCCGACGCCCCAGGGCTGAGCCGGCGCACGGTCCACGGCAAGCTCGGGCTGCGCGGCCAGGCCACGGCCGAGCTGGTGCTGGAGGACGTGCGCGTCCCCGCGTCCACCCTCATGGGCCCCGAGGGCAAGGGCTTCTCCATCGCCATGTCGGCCCTGGCCAAGGGCCGGATGTCGGTCGCGGCCGGCTGTGTCGGCATCGCGCAGGCGGCGCTCGACGCGGCCGTGCGCTACGCGGGCGAGCGCGAGCAGTTCGGCAAGTCCATCGCGAGCTACCAGCTCGTCCAGGAACTCATCAGTGACATCTCCGTGGACGTCGACGCCGCCCGCATGCTGACCTGGCGCGTCGCCGACCTCATCGACCGCGGCCAGGACTTCGCCACAGCGGCGTCCACCGCCAAGCTCTTCGCCTCCGAGGCCGCGGTCCGCGCCGCGAACAACGCCCTGCAGGTCTTCGGCGGCTACGGCTACATCGACGAGTACCCCGTCGGCAAGCTGGTCAGGGACGCCCGCGTGATGACCCTCTACGAGGGCACCAGCCAGATCCAGAAGCTGATCATCGGCCGTGCGCTGACGGGCGTCTCCGCCTTCTGAGCCCGTCGCCGGCCGGCCCCCGCTTCTCCTGAGTACCCGGGTGAGTACTCCGGCGGATGCCGGCGCAGGCC
The DNA here is from genome assembly GCF_002910915.1 of Streptomyces sp. SM10. Classification (GTDB taxonomy): domain Bacteria; phylum Actinomycetota; class Actinomycetes; order Streptomycetales; family Streptomycetaceae; genus Streptomyces. The sequence continues at coordinate 15,836 of NZ_NEUF01000139.1, forward strand.
GCCGCGGCGGATGCTGTGCCGCATGAGTGAGACGACATCGGTCAAGCAGCAGAGCACCGCCGCCTTCTACGGGCAGGCCGTCCTCTCCTTCGGCGTGGCGATGGGCGCGGTGGCCCTCGGCATCTTCTTCCTCGACGCCGACGCCTGGGTGCGGGCCTTCCTCGCCGTCGGCGTCCTCTACCTCGTCACCTCGTGCTTCACCCTCGCCAAGGTCGTCAGGGACCGGCAGGAGGCGGGGCAGATCGTCAGCAGGGTCGACCAGGCCAGGCTGGAGAAGATCCTCGCCGAGCACGACCCCTTCCAGAAGCTCTGACGATCTCACCCCCACGGAGCGCTCTAAGCGCTTGCTCAGGTTCGCGGTATGGTGTTCGTCCTGCCAGCGGAAAGGGGCACGTGGCGATGAGCACGGCGGAGGAGACCGACGGCGACAGCACGCCGTGGAGCGAGGTCACGCCCGAGGCGGCGAGGCGGCTGCTCCTCGCGGCGGTCGAGGCGTTCGCCGAGCGTGGGTACCACGCGACCACCACTCGTGACATCGCCGGCCGGGCCGGGATGAGCCCGGCCGCGCTCTACATCCACTACAAGACCAAGGAAGAGCTGCTCCACCGGATCAGCAGGATCGGCCACGACCGCGCCCTGCGCCTGCTGGAGACGGCCGCGGACCAGGACGGGACGGCGGCCGAGCGGCTCGCCGACGCGGTCCGGTCCTTCGTCAGCTGGCACGCCGAGCGGCACACCACCGCCCGGGTCGTGCAGTACGAGCTGGAGGCGCTGGGGGACGAGCACCGCACCGAGATCGTCGCGCTGCGCAGGCGGAGCGACGCCGCGGTGCGCCGCATCATCGGCGAGGGCGTCCGTGCGGGAGAGTTCGACGTCCCGGACGTCCCGGGCACCACGCTCGCCGTGCTGTCCCTCTGTATCGACGTGGCGCGCTGGTTCAACGCGCAGGGCAGCCGGACGCCCGAGGAGGTCGGCGACCTCTACGCGGACCTGGTCCTGCGCATGGTGGGCGCCCAGAAGTAGCGCACGCGGGAGCCGCGCGGTCCGTCGGACCGCGCGGCTCCCGCGTGCGTGCGGCTCAGAACGCGTGCGTGCGGCTCAGAAGTAGTAGCGCGACACCGACTCCGCGACGCAGGCCGGCTTGTCGCCGCCCTCGCGCTCGATGGTGACGAGCGCGGTCACCTGGACACCGCCCCCCGCCTCCTCGACGTTCTTGAGCACGGCCGTGGCGCGCAGCCGCGAGCCCACCGGAACGGTCGAGGGGAAGCGCACCTTGTTGGTCCCGTAGTTGATGCCCATCTTGGCGCCCTCGACCCGAAGGATCTGCGGCACGAGCACCGGCAGCAGCGACAGGGTCAGGTAGCCGTGCGCGATCGTCGTCCCGAAGGGACCGTTCGCCGCCCGCTCCGGGTCCACGTGGATCCACTGGTGGTCGCCCGTGGCCTCGGCGAACTGGTCGATCCTCTTCTGCTCGACCTCCAGCCAGTCGCTGTGCCCGAGCTCCTCGCCCACGCCGTCCCGCAGCTCCTGTGCGGACGTGAAGATCTTCGGCTCTGCCATGGTGCTGGTCCCTGCCTTCCGGCTGTCGGTCGCCCACTCCCGGGCGGTGTCTAAGCGCTTGCTCAGCATGCTGGGGGCGCGCGTCCCTGTCAACGACGGACCGCGGGGGTTCTCGAAGTGGCGGCCGGGTCGAGGCGCGGCCACTAGGGTCGGGGGAGTGCCGCAGATCCCGCAGACGTACCAAGAACTCACCGTCGGTCAGCTCTCCGCCCGTAGTGGCGCCGCGGTCTCCGCCCTGCACTTCTACGAGTCCAAGGGCCTGATCAGCAGCAGCCGCACCAGTGGCAACCAGCGCCGCTACACCAGGGACGCCCTGCGCCGGGTCGCCTTCGTGCGGGCGGCCCAACGGGTGGGCATCCCGCTCGCCACCATCAGGGAGGCGCTGGCGGAGCTGCCGGAGGAGCGTACGCCGACCCATGAGGACTGGGCCCGGCTCTCCCGGGCCTGGCGAGCGGAGCTGGACGAGCGCATCAAGCAGCTGGGGCGCCTGCGCGACCACCTCACCGACTGCATCGGCTGCGGCTGCCTGTCGCTGGAGACCTGTGTGCTGTCCAACCCGGACGACGTCTTCGGCGACCGGATGACCGGCTCGCGCCTGATGCCCGAGCGGGGCGCGGCGAAGCCCTCCTGAGCGTGCGAGCGGGGCGCGGCTGTCCCGGGCGCGCCCCGGCTCCGCCCGGATCCTGTCCGGCCCCGCGTCCTTCAGGCCGCCGAAGCGGCCAGGTCCCTCGTCCGTGCGCTCCTGGCCCTGGCCAGTGCGCCCGCCGTCAGGACGGGCCGGGGGACCGTGATGCCGCAGTCCGTGCAGACCGGGCCGGCCCAGGGCTCCCGGTCCAGGTCCTGCCGCCAGGCGAGCCCGGTCCCCGCGCAGACCGGGCAGGCCGCGCCCGGCCTTCCGCCGAGGGCCGCGATCAGCCGCCCCAGCACCTCGGCGAGGGGTGCGCTGGGATGAACTCCCGGGTCCTCGCAGTGCGCGATCCCGTTGCCGCCCCAGGTCAGCCGGTGCCAGTCGTCGAATGTGCCGGGCCGTCGCAGCCCGTCGTGCTTCTCGCGGCGCCGCCGTTCGGCGAAGCCCGTCTCGTACGCGAGCCAGACGGCCCGCGCCTCCTCCAGTTCCTCCAGTGCGCGGATCAGGCGCACGGGATCGGGGGCCCGGTCCTCGGGCTCGATCCCGTTCCGGGCGCACAGATGATCCCAGGTCGCCCGGTGGCCGTAGGGGGCGAACCTCTCCAGGCATTTGCGCAGCGAGTACCGCCGCAAAGCCAGATCGCTCCGTGGATCGCGGACCTGTCTCGCAAGACTCCGGAAACCGGCCATGGCACTGCCACCTCCGTCGCTCGTACTTCGGCGTCATGGGATGGACGTACGAGTGCCCCGTTCGGCTCCATCGAAAGGTGAAAAGCGTCCACGGATCGAGACGGTCCATGTGAGGCCGTGTGCCGCCGTGTGGCGATTCGGCAAAAGTGACTGATGTTCACCTTACCGGCGGGGCGTACCGCCAGTAACCTCCGGCGCATCGGCCACCCGGAGGAGCACGCATGCCCCCACGCACCCGCACGCTCGGAGCCGCCGCAGTCGCGGCCGTTCTCGCCCTCGGCACGTCCCTGCTCGCCTCGGCCCCCTCGGCCGGAGCGGCGGAACCGGAACCCCTACCCGTCACCGACCACTGCGGCAGCCGGTGCACGGACATCCTGCCGCCCGGCGAGAACGGGAACGCCACGCTCGTCGAGATCCTCGGCAACAAGGCGTTCGGCACCCACCCCGCCCACAGCGACGACCAGCTCGACCGCTACAACGGCCTGGTCGCGGGTCACACGAGCCTCACCGACCAGAAGCTGACCGACTTCTTCAACGACGCCTCGTTCGGCGTCGCCGCGAACCAGGTGGAATCCGTCACCTCGCCCCGCGAGGACGTCACCATCACCCGCGACAAGAAGAGCGGCGTGCCCCACATCAAGGGCACCACCCGCTACGGCACCGAATTCGGCGCCGGGTTCGCCGCCGGGCAGGACCGGCTGTGGCTGATGGACCTCTTCCGCCACATCGGCCGCGGTGAACTGACCTCGTTCGCCGGCGGGGCCCTCGCCAACCAGGGCCTGGAGCAGCAGTTCTGGCCACAGGCCCCGTACACCGAGGCGGACCTCGAAGCCCAGGTCGAGCGGATCAGGACGACCGAGGGCCCGCAGGGCGAACAGGCCATGGCAGACGCCCAGGCCTACGTCGACGGGATCAACGCCTACCGGACCAAATCCAAGAAGGGCCGCTACTTCCCCGGCGAGTACGTCCTCACGGGCAAGATCGACGCGATCACCAACATCGGCGAGATCCAGCCGTTCAAGCTGACGGACCTCATCTCGATCGCCTCCGTCGTCGGCGGACAGTTCGGCGGGGGAGGGGGCGGCGAGGTCCAGGCCGCGCTCTCGCTGCTCGCGGCCCAGGAGAAGTACGGCGTCGAGGAGGGCACCCGCGTCTGGGAGTCCTTCCGCCAGCGCAACGACCCCGAGGCGGTGCTCACCGTCCACGACGGCACCTCGTTCCCCTTCGCGGGCAAGCCGGACGAGGCCCGGGGGACCGCCCTTCCCGACCCGGGCTCCGTCACACCCGAACCCCTGATCCACGACCGCACGGGGTCGGCCGGCACGGACAGGAAGGCCCCGGTGAAGGCGCCGGCCGCCCTGAAGCCGCTTCAGGGCATGTACGACGACGGTGTGATCCCGGAGGGATCGCTGCCCGGATCCGGCGAAGGCGCCCAGAGACGTGGCATGTCCAACGCCCTCCTGGTGTCCGGAAAACACACCGCGAGCGGTAACCCGATCGCCGTCATGGGCCCCCAGACCGGCTACTTCGCGCCACAGCTGATGATGCTCCAGGAGCTCCAGGGGCCCGGCATCAGCGCGCGCGGGGTCTCCTTCGCCGGGGTCGGCATGTACATCCAGATGGGCCGTGGTCAGGACTACGCGTGGAGCGCCACGTCGGCGGCCCAGGACATCACCGACACGTACGCCGTCGAGCTCTGCGAACCCGACGGGTCCGCGCCCACCAAGGACTCCACGCACTACCGCGACGACGGCGCCTGCACGGCCATGGAGAAGCTGGAGCGCACCAACTCCTGGAAGCCCACCGTGGCCGACTCCACGGCCAAGGGCTCCTACCGGATGCAGGTGTGGCGCACGGACTACGGCATCGTCACCCACCGCGCCACGGTGGGCGGCAAGCCCGTCGCCTACACCTCGCTGCGCACCACCTACCGGCACGAGGCCGACTCGATCGTCGGCTTCCAGTTGCTCAACGACCCGGCGTACGTGACGGACGCGGCCTCCTTCCAGCAGGCCGCGAGCCACATCGACTACGCCTTCAACTGGTTCTACGCCGACTCGCGCACCGCGGCCTACTACAACAGCGGCATGAACCCGGTGCGCGCCCCGGGCGTGGACGCCGCGCTGCCGGTCAAGGCCGAGAAGGCGTACCTGTGGCGGGGCTACGACCCGGCCGCCAACACCACCGACTACACGCCGTTCGCCGAGCACCCGCAGTCCACCGGCCAGGACTACTACATCTCCTGGAACAACCGGCAGGCCGAGGACTACTCCACCGCCGGCTTCGGCTTCGGCGCCGTGCACCGGGGGGACCTGCTCGACGACCGGGTGTCCGAGCTGGTGGAGGAGGGCGGGGTGACCCGCGCCTCCCTCACCCGCGCCATGGCCGAGGCGGCGCTCACCGACCTGCGGGGCGAGCAGCTGCTGCCCGAGCTCCTGAAGGTGCTGCGCTCCCAGCCGGTCACCGACCCGGGGCTCAACACGGTGGTGCAGCAGCTGGACTCCTGGCGCGCCGCCGGGGCGCAGCGCAAGGAGACCGGCCCGGGGACGCACACGTACACCCACGCGGACGCGGTACGGATCATGGACGCGTGGTGGCCGAAGCTGATCGAGGCCGAGTTTCGTCCCGGCCTGGGCGACGGCCTCTACACGGCGCTCACCGCGAGCCTGGCCACGGACGAGTCGCCCGCCGCGAGCCACGGGCCGAGCGGGGCGCACAGCGGATCCGCGTTCCAGTACGGCTGGTGGGGTTTCGCCGACAAGGACCTGCGTCAGGTCCTCGGAGGGCCCGTCAAGGGGCCGCTGGCGAAGACGTACTGCGGCAACGGCGACCTGAGCGCCTGCCGGACCGCGCTGCTCAGCACCCTGAAGGAGGCCGCAGCCGAGCCGGCCGCCGAGGTCTACCCCGGCGACGACAGCTGCGGCGCCGGTGAGCAGTGGTGCGCCGACTCGATCATCCACCGCCCGCTGGGCGGAATCTCCCAGAAGTCCGTCCACTGGCAGAACAGGCCGACCTACCAGCAGGTCGTGGAGTTCCCCTCGCACCGCTGAGCACAGCGTCCCCCTGCCGCCGGACGGACCGGTCCTCCGGTCCGTCCGGCGCACGGGGACACCCACCGCAGGTCGGTCCTACCGGTACAGCAGGTGCTCCCGTCGGATCCTCCGGAACGCGGCGAGGTCGTCCGACCACGCGCCGACGACCTCGTCCGTGTCCGCCCCGGCGTCGATCATCGTGCGGACCCGGGTGTTGCCCGTCAGCTTGTCGATCCAGTTGTCCGAGCGCCACGCGAAACCGCTCCACGACCGCCTGGCCGTCACCAGCAGCGCGATCCCGGTGCGTACGGGGTCGAAGGCCTCCCGGTCCTGGACGTGCACCTGGACCCCGCCCACCGTCTTCCCCTGGAACTTGGAGAACGTCGGCGCGAAGTACGCCTCACGGAAGGCGACCCCGGGCAGGTCCAGCGTGTTCGCGGCGGCCGCCCACCGGTGGTCGATCCCCTCGGCGCCCAGCAGCTCGAACGGCCGTGTCGTCCCCCGCCCCTCGGAGAGGTTCGTGCCCTCGAAGAGGCACGTCCCGGGGTAGACCACCGCCGTCTCCGGCGTCGGCATGTTGGGGCTCGGCGGGACCCACGGCAGGCCCGTCGCGTCGAAGAAGTCCGCGCGCCGCCAGCCCGACATCTTCACGACGTCCAGCTCCACCGGCCGGTCCGCCAGGAACTCCTCGTTGAAGAGCAGCGCGAGCTCAGCCACCGTCATCCCGTGCGCCTGAGCGATCTCCCGGCGTCCCACGAAGGTCGCGAAGGCCGGATCGAGCACCGGCCCCAGGGCCGCCCGGCCCGTCACCGGGTTGGGCCGGTCCAGGACGACGAACCGCTTGCCCGCGAGCGCCGCCGCCTCCATGCAGTCGTAGAGGGTCCAGATGTACGTGTAGAAGCGGGCGCCGGCGTCCTGGATGTCGAAGACCACCGTGTCGACACCCGACGCCGTGAAGATGTCGGCGAGGGGCTGCCCGCTCTTCAGATACGTGTCGTAGACCGGCAGTCCCGTCGCCGGGTCGTCGTAGCGTCCCTCCGAGCCGCCCGCCTGCGCCGTTCCCCGGAAGCCGTGCTCGGGTCCGAAGACGGCGGTCAGGTCCACCCGGTCGTCCGGGTGCATCACGTCGACGATGTGCCGGACGTCCGCGGTGATGCCCGTCGGATTGGTCACGATGCCGACCTTCTGCCCGGCCAGCAGCCGGTAGCCGTCGGCGGCCAGCCGGTCGAAGCCGGTACGGACACCGCCGTGCCCGGCCCCGTGCTCCCGGCCGGCGGCCGAGGCCGTCCCCGGTTTGGCGGCGGTCGCCGCGAGGGCCCCCACCGCGCCGCCGACAGCGAGCAGGCCACGCCTGGACAGGGTCATCGCGCTACCTCCATGATCACGTCGAATGTCATGGTCACGCACGCTAGCGCGGGTGAGGGCCACACGGAACGGCCACGACTGGGCAGATTCCCAGTCCTGCCCCGAACCCCTTCCCGGATCACATACCGACTGGTTAGTCTGCTGGAGGAACACGGCTGAGAGAGGCGGGACCGATGAGTACGGTGCAGGGCGCTGGCGTAGTGGTGACCGGAGCCGGAGGCGGCATCGGCGCCGCCCTGGCCCGCAGATTCGCCGCGGAGGGCGCGAGGGTCGTCGTCAACGACCTCGACGCCGACCGGGTCAAGGCCCTCGCCGAGGAGATCGGCGGCACGGTCGTGGCCGGCGACGCCTCCGCGATCGTGGACGCCGCACGCGACGCGCTCGACGGCACGATCGACGTCTACTGCGCCAACGCCGGCCTCGCCTCGGGCGGCGACGCCTTCGCGGAGGAGGACGTCTGGGCCAGGGCCTGGGACGTCAACGTCATGGCGCACGTCCGCGCGGCCAGGGCGCTGCTGCCCCAGTGGCTGGAGCGCGGCAGCGGCCGTTTCGTCTCCACCGCCTCGGCCGCCGGTCTGCTGACGATGATCGGCGCCGCCCCGTACAGCGTCACCAAGCACGGTGCCGTCGCCTTCGCCGAGTGGCTCTCGCTGACCTACCGGCACCGTGGCGTCAAGGTCCACACGATCTGCCCGCAGGGTGTGCGTACGGACATGCTCACGGCGGCGGGCTCCGCGGGTGACCTCGTGCTCGCGCCCACCGCTATCGAGCCGGAGGCCGTCGCCGACGCCCTGTTCGACGCCATGGAGCAGGACCGCTTCCTGGTCCTGCCGCACCCCGAGGTGGCGGGCTACTACCGGGCCCGCGCCAAGGACCCCGACCACTGGATCGGGAACATGAACCACCTGCAGCAGAAGTGGGAGGAGGCCGGCGCATGACCGGGTCGATCTACGCGGCGAAGCCCTGGACCGCCCTGCTCAGTGAGGCCCAGCTCGCCCCCGTCCACCCCGCCGAGACGATGGTTCACGCCTTCCGCGCTGCCGTCGGACGGGCCCCGGACCACACCGCGCTCGCCTACTTCGACGGACGCCTCAGCTACCGCGAGACGGACGAGCTGTCCGACTCCGTGGCGGGACACCTCGCCGCCGAGGGGCTGGGGCGCGGGGACCGCGTCGCGATCATGCTCCAGAACACTCCGCACTTCGTGATCGCCCTGCTCGGCGCCTGGAAGGCCGGCGCGACCGTCGTCCCGCTCAACCCGATGTACAAGTCCGGCGAGGTCGGGCACGTGCTGAAGGACGCGGAGGTGACCGCGCTGATCTGCTCCGACCGGGCCTGGGACTCCTATCTGCGGGCCACCGCCGAGGCGGCCCCGAGCGTGAGCATCGCCCTCACGGCCTGCGAGCTCGACCTCCAGTCGGCCGACGACCCCCGGGTGCTCGGCTTCGGGAGGCTTCCCGCACCCGGCGCCGACGACCTGGCGTCGGACCTGGTGGCCGTCGCCCGCCGAGGTCTCCCCGCCCCCGCCGGCCGCGAGCTCACCGCCTCGGACACCGCCCTGATCAGCTACACCTCCGGGACGAGCGGCACCCCCAAGGGAGCCATGAACTCCCAGGGCAACATCATGGTCAACGCGGAGCGGCAGAGGGCGGGCCACCCCATCGCCGAGGGCTCGGCCTACTTCGCGCTCGCCCCGCTCTTCCACATCACCGGCATGGTGTGCCAGCTCGCCGCGTGCATCGCCAACGCGGGCACCCTCGTCCTGGCCTACCGCTTCGAGGCGAGCGTCGTCCTGGAGGCCTTCGCCGAGCACCGCCCCGCCTACACGGTGGGCCCCTCGACCGCCTTCATGGCGCTTGCCGCGCACCCCGGGGCGACCCGGGAGCACTTCGCCTCCTTCCAGGTGATCTCCTCCGGTGGCGCGCCGCTGCCGCCCGCACTCGTGGAGAAGTTCCGCGAGGGGTTCGGCCCCTACATCCGCAACGGCTACGGACTCACCGAGTGCACCGCGCCCTGCGCCTCCGTACCGCCGGAGCACGAGGCACCCGTCGACCCCGTCTCGGGGACCCTCTCGGTCGGTGTCCCCGGACCCGACACCGTGGTCCGGATCGTCGACGAGCTGGGCGGGGACGTCCCCTTCGGCGAGCTGGGCGAGATCGCCGTACGCGGACCGCAGGTCGTCTCCGGCTACTGGAACCTCCCGGAGGCCACGGCCGCCGGATTCCCGGACGGGGAACTGCGCACCGGCGACATCGGATTCATGGACACGGCCGGCTGGCTCTACGTCGTGGACCGCAAGAAGGACATGATCAACGCCTCCGGCTTCAAGGTCTGGCCCCGGGAGGTGGAGGACGTCCTCTACACCCACCCGGCGGTCCGCGAGGCCGCCGTCGTGGGCGTCCCCGACGCCTACCGCGGCGAGAGCGTCCGGGCGTATGTGAGCCTGCGCCCGGGAGCCGAGGTGAGCGACGGTGAGCTCGGCGCGTACTGCAAGGAGCGGCTGGCCGCGTACAAGTACCCGCGCGAAGTGGAGATCCTGGCCGAACTCCCGAAGACGGCGAGTGGGAAGATCCTCAGGCGGGAACTGCGTTCCCCCCGTTAGAACAGTTCACGCACGGTACGAGAGGGCAGGTGGCGGCAATGGCCAAGGCGACGGACGGGAACGGGGCCCCCGTCCCCCAGAGGCTGCTGGCCGCCGCCACCCGCCTCTTCGCGGAACGCGGCTACGACCGCACCTCCGTCCAGGAGATCGTCGAGGCGGCGGGGGTCACCAAGGGGGCGCTCTACCACTACTTCGGCTCCAAGGAGGACCTCCTCCACGAGGTCTACGCCCGGGTGCTGCGGCTCCAGCAGGAGCGGCTCGACGCCTACGCGGACGCCGAGGCGCCGATCGAGCAGCGGCTGCGTGACGCGGCGGCGGACGTGGTCGTGACGACCATCGACAACCTCGACGACGCCTCGATCTTCTTCCGCTCGATGCACCACCTGAGCCCCGAGAAGAACAAGCAGGTCAGGGTGGAGCGACGCCGCTACCACGAGCGCTTCCGTGCCCTGATCGAGGAGGGGCAGCGAGCCGGGGTGTTCTCCTCCGCGACCCCGGCCGACCTGGTCGTCGACTACCACTTCGGCTCGGTCCACCACCTGTCCACCTGGTACAGCCCCGAGGGCCCGCTCACCCAGCAGGAGGTCGCCGACCACCTGGCGGACCTGCTGCTGAAGGCTCTGCGTCCCTGACCGCGCCGGTGGACGCCGCCGCGCCGTCCACCAGCTGCCGCAGCAGGACCCCGGCCGCCGGATTGCGGGGCTCCGGGGCCCGGCCCGCCAGCACCACCGTCCGCCCCGGCCTGCGGCGTCCGGGGCGAGACGGGCGAGGTCCAGCTCACCGGCGCGTACCTCCGCGCACTTTCTCTGACGTGCCATCAGCCCTCTGGGGGCCACTGAGGCCTGTGCGGGGGCGTCGGGATCCATCGTCCGTTATGCGGACACTGCTGTCCGAAACCCACCCTTGACGGTACTCGGTCATCTACCCGAGCATCGGGGACGCGCTTCCAGCCTCACCGCTCCAGGTCCAGGGCCGTGCACAGCCCTGGGACCCCCCGCACGTTCCGTCAGTCCCCGAACGGAATCCGGAGCCCCAGATGAGACCTGCACGACTCAGATCCCTGCCCGCCGCCGCACTCGCCGTGGCGGCCCTGCTGGCGACTGCCGCACCGGCCGTCCAGGCCGCACCCGCGAAGGTCGCCGCCGCCCCCGACATCCCGCTCGCCAACGTCAAGGCGCACCTCACCCAGCTCCAGTCGATCGCCACCGCCAACAGCGGCAACCGCGCCCACGGAAGGGCCGGTTACAAGGCGTCCGTCGACTACGTGAAGGCCAAGCTGGACGCGGCCGGATACACCACCGCGCTCCAGCAGTTCACCTCCGGCGGTGCCACCGGGTACAACCTGATCGCCGACTGGCCGGGCGGTGACCCGAACCAGGTCCTCATGGCCGGCTCCCACCTCGACTCGGTGACCTCGGGCGCCGGGATCAACGACAACGGCTCCGGATCGGCCGCCGTGCTGGAGACCGCCCTCGCGGTGTCCCGGGCGCAGCTCGCACCGGACAAGCACCTGCGCTTCGCCTGGTGGGGAGCCGAGGAGCTGGGCCTCGTGGGCTCGAAGTACTACGTGAACAACCTGGCCTCCACCGAGCGCGCCAAGCTCGCCGGCTACCTCAACTTCGACATGATCGGCTCGCCCAACCCCGGGTACTTCGTGTACGACGACGACCCCGTCATCGAGCAGACCTTCAAGGACTACTACGCGGGGCTCTCCATACCCACCGAGATAGAGACCGAGGGCGACGGCCGCTCCGACCACGCCCCGTTCAAGAACGCGGGCGTACCGGTCGGCGGGCTCTTCTCCGGCGCGGACTACACCAAGACGAGCGCCCAGGCCCAGAAGTGGGGCGGTACGGCGGGACAGGCCTTCGACCGCTGCTACCACTCGTCGTGCGACACGACGGCGAACATCAACGACACGGCCCTGGACCGCAACAGCGACGCCGTCGCCCATGCGATATGGACCCTGTCCGCCGGGACGGTCACGCCGCCGACCGGCACCGTCTTCAGCAACGCGGCCAACGTCAACGTGCCCGACAACGGCGCCGCGGTGACCTCCTCGGTCGTGGTGACCGGGCGCACGGGCAACGCCCCGTCCGCGCTCAAGGTCGGTGTGGACATCAAACACACCTACCGCGGTGACCTCGTCGTCGATCTGCTGGCGCCGGACGGCACGGCCTACCGGCTCAAGAACTCCAGCGGCAGCGACTCGGCGGACAACGTGATCGCGACCTACACGGTCAACGCGTCGAGCGAGGCCGCCAACGGCACCTGGAGACTCCAGGTCCGGGACGTCGCCGCGCGGGACACCGGCTACATCGACAGCTGGCAGCTCACCTTCTGACCCGACGGGGAGGCGCCGGCCGGCGCCTCCCCGTACCGGTGGTGTCAGAGGTACTTCTTGATCTCGCGCCGGGCCAGCGACCGCTGGTGCACCTCGTCCGGACCGTCGGCCAGCCGCAGCGTCCGCGCCGACGACCAGAGTTCGGCCAGCGGGTAGTCCTGGCTCACCCCGCCGGCGCCGTACAGCTGCACCGCCCGGTCGAGGATCTCGACGACCGCGCGCGGGGTGGCGATCTTGATCGACTGGATCTCGGTGTGGGCACCGCGGTTGCCCACCGTGTCCATCAGCCAGGCCGTCTTCAGCACCAGCAGCCTCAGCTGCTCCACCGTCACCCGGGCGTCCGCGATCCAGTTCTGGACGACGCCCTGCTGGGCCAGCGGCTTGCCGAAGGCCGTACGGGCCACGGCGCGCCTGCACATCAGCTCGATCGCGCGCTCCGCCATCCCGATCAGCCGCATGCAGTGGTGGATCCGGCCCGGACCCAGCCGTGCCTGGGCGATGGCGAAGCCGCCGCCCTCCTCGCCGATCAGGTTCGCGGCGGGCACCCGCACGTCGGTGAAGACGACCTCTGCGTGGCCGCCGTGGGAGTGGTCCTCGTAGCCGTAGACCTGCATCGCGCGGCGCACTTCGAGGCCGGGGGTGTCGCGGGGGACGAGGATCATGGACTGCTGGCGGCGGATGTCCTCGCTGTCCGGGTCGGTCTTGCCCATCACGATGAACACCGCACAGTCCGGGTTCATCGCCCCGGAGATGTACCACTTGCGGCCGTTGATGACGTAGTCGTCACCGTCCCGGGCGATCCGCGTCTCGATGTTCGTCGCGTCCGACGAGGCCACCTCGGGCTCCGTCATCGCGAAGGCCGAGCGGATCTCCCCGGCGAGCAGCGGCTCCAGCCACTGCTTCTTCTGCTCGTCCGACCCGAACTGGAAGAGCACCTCCATGTTCCCGGTGTCCGGGGCGGCGCAGTTCAGCGCCGTCGGCGCCAGGTGCGGGCTGCGGCCGGTGATCTCGGCGAGCGGGGCGTACTGGAGGTTCGTCAGCCCGGCGCCGTACTCCGCGTCCGGGAGGAAGACGTTCCACAACCCCTGCCTGCGGGCCTCGGCCTTGAGGTCCTCCACGATCTGCGGGGTGTCCCATGGCGACGCCAGTGCCGCGCGCTGCTCCTCGGCGACCTCCTCGGCCGGGTACACGTGCTCGTCCATGAACGTGAGCAGTTTCGTGCGCAGCTCTTCGGTACGGGCGTCGAATGCGAAGTCCATGGGGTGATCAGCCTTCCTTGAGGGTGGTGAGGCCGTGCGCGATGAAGACGGGGACCAGGTCGCCGATGCGGTCGAAGCCGGCGCCGACGGTCTGCCCGAGGGTGTAGCGGTAGTGGATGCCCTCGAGGATCACGGCGAGCTTGAACCACGCGAAGGCCGTGTACCAGGAGATGGCGGAGGTGTCGCGGCCGGAGCGGGCCGCGTAGCGCTCGATCAGCTCGGCGGGGCCGGGGTGTCCGGGCGCGCCGCTCGTGGTGGAGACGGGTGAGGCCGGCAGGTCCAGGTCGGAGCTGTACATCACCAGCAGGCCGAGGTCGGTCAGCGGGTCGCCGAGCGTGGACATCTCCCAGTCCAGCACCGCCCTGATCCGGTCGTCCTGGCCGATCAGCACGTTGTCCAGGCGGTAGTCGCCGTGGACGACGGTGGGCGCGGGGGAGGCGGGGAGCTCCCGGCCGAGGGCCGCGTGCAGTTCGTCGATCCCGGCGAGCTCGCGGTTGCGCGAGGCGTCCAGCTGCTTGCCCCAGCGCCGCAGCTGCCGGTCGAGGAAGCCGTCCGGACGCCCGAAGTCACCGAGGCCGACGGCCGCCGGATCCACGGCGTGCAGGTCCACCAGGGTGTCGACGAGCCCCAGGACGACGGCCCTGGTCCGCTCGGCGCCGAGCGGGGCGAGCTGCTCGGCGGTCCGGTACGGGGTGCCCTCGACGTACTCCATGACGTAGAAGGGCGAGCCGATGACGGCGTCGTCCTCGCAGAGCAGGAGGGTCTCCGGGACCGGGACCGGCGTCGGGTGGAGGGCGCTGATCACCCGGTGCTCGCGCTTCATGTCGTGCGCGGTGGCGAGCACATGGCCCAGGGGAGGCCTGCGCACGACCCACTGCGCGCTCCCGTCGGTGACGATGTAGGTGAGGTTCGAGCGGCCGCCCTCGATCACCCGGGCGTCGAGCGGCCCCTTCACCAGCCCCGGCCGCTCCCGGTCGAGATGGCCGCGCAGCAGGTCGAGGTCGAGACCTGGCGGGTGGACTGGGCTCATGGGGCGCACCTCCGGGGCGGTTGAACGGTCGAGACCATGATGCCGACCAGTCGGTATGTCGTCCAGTGCCCTCCCGGAATCCGAGAAGTGATCTCCGGCTCCTCCTCGGCGTACGGCTCGGTCGTCCCAGCCCTCGGGACCTCGGCCGCGTGCCCCTGACCGTGGGCGGGCTCGACCGGGCCGCGTATCTGGAGTCGGCCACCGCCTTCCTCGTCGGACTCCGGCACTCCGGCCACGACCCGCGCACCCTGCCGCCGCCCTTCCACGTGGTCACGGCCTGAGTTGCGGGTATCCGGGGCCGCGCCGATCGTCGAAGTATGAAGGCGATCAGCTACAGCAGGTACGGTCCCGCCGGCGTCCTGGAGTACGGCGAACGGCCCGATCCCAAGGTCGGCCCCGACTCGGTCCTGGTGAAGGTGCGGGCCGCCGCCGTGAACCCCGTCGACTGGAAGGCCCGCGAGGGCTATCTCCAGGCCGGGCTGGAAGCGGTCTTCCCCGTCATCCCCGGCTGGGACGTCTCCGGCGTCGTCGTCCAGCCCGGGGCGGCCGTCGACGAGTTCGCCGTGGGCGACGAGGTCATCGGCTACGTGCGCGAGGACTTCCTCTCGCGCGGGACCTTCGCCGAGTACGTCGCCGCACCCGTGCGCACCCTCGCCCGCAAGCCCCTGAGCATCGGCTTCGAGGAGGCGGCGGGGCTCCCGCTGTGCGGTCTCACCGCCTACCAGGTGCTGCACCACAGCCTGAAGGTCCAGGGGGGCGAGACGGTCCTCGTCCACGCGGCCGCCGGCGGGGTCGGATCGCTCGCGGTCCAGCTCGCCCGGCACGCGGGCTGCCGGGTCGTCGGCACCGCCGGGCCCCACAACCACGACTACGTACGCCGCCTCGGCGGCGAACCGGTCGAGTACGGCGAGGGCCTGGCCGCCCGGCTGCGGGACCTCGCCCCCGACGGCTTCGACGCGGCCTTCGACACCGTGGGCGGGGAGGCGCTCCGGGTCTCCGCCGAGACCCTCGCCACCGGCGGCCGCCTCGCGTCGATCGCCGACGCCGAGGTCTTCTCCTACGGCGGGCGCTACGCCTTCGTACGGCCCGACGCCACGGACCTCGCCCACCTCGCCGGCCTCGCCGAGCAAGGCATCGTCTCCGTCCACGTGGACCGGGTGTTCCCCCTGGAGCAGGCCGCCGAGGCCTACCGGCTCAACGAGCAGGGGCGCACCCGGGGCAAGATCGTCGTCTCCGTGGAGTGGGAGGACTGAGGGCCGCGGCCGGCCGTCCGGCGATGTGGCGGGTCAGAACAGCATCGCGGCGGCGAAGACCGCCAGTGCCACCGTGCACGCGGCCGCCGTCAGAGCACGGCGCGCCGACAGCGGGGCGGGCTCCGCGCTCCCCATGCCGGTCACCCTGCGGTGCGCCACCGCCAGGAACCCCACCCAGGCCAGCAGGGACAGGGCCACCGCGATCATCCCGGTCATGGTCGCCCCGCCGTGCAGGGCCTGCCGCACCGCGAGCAGGGCCACCACCGTGCACGACAGGGTGGTGCGCCGCCAGGCCAGCCGCGTCCGCTCGGGCTGCAGACCGGGATCACGCTCCGCGGGGGTCACCGGCCCTCCCAGCCGAACAGGACCACCACCACCATCGCGACCGCCACCACGGCCACCACGAGGCTGAGCAGCGCGGGGAAGCGGGACGACGGGAGATCCTCGCCGCGCCGCATCGCCCGCTCGCACCGCACCCAGTGGTTGACCGCGCGCAGGGAGCAGAGCACCCCTGCCGCCAGAAGTCCGAGAGCCAGGCCGGTGCGGACGCCCCAGGCCAGCTCCGGGAGGAACTGGTCGACGGCGAAGCCGCCGCCGATGAGCGCGAGGGCCGTCCGGATCCAGGCGAGGAAGGTGCGCTCGTTGGCCAGGGAGAAGCGGTAGTCGGGAGTGTCGCCCTCCTCGCGGATCCGCTCCGGCGCGAGCCACAGCCGCAGGCCCCGTACGAAGTCGCTCACGCGACGGCCCCCGCCCCGCCCGCGGCCCGGAACTCCCGCAGCCGGTGGTAGGCCTCCAACCCGTCCGGCACCCACGTCCACGCGTCCAGGCGTTCCTCCAGCTCGGCGTCGGTCAGGAAGGTGTGCCAGGCGACCTCCTCCGCCTGCGGCCGCACGGGCAGCGCGCAGCGCACCTCGTACACGTACGACCACCAGCTGTGCGCCGGACTCTCGTAGAGGTACGTGAAGAGGGGCGTCGGGCGGGGGAGACCGGAGACCCCCAGCTCCTCCTCGGCCTCCCGCAGCGCGGCCTCGTCGTACGACTCGCCCGCGCCGACGACCCCGCCGACGAACATGTCGTGGTGCGAGGGGAAGACCAGCTTCGTGGCCGTCCTGCGGTGGACGAAGAGCCTGCCCTCCGGGTCCCTGGCCTCGATGAAGACGCAGCGGTGGCGCAGACCGCGGGCGGTCGCCTCGCCGCGGGCCATCTGCCCGACCACCTCGTCGTTCTCGTCCACCAAGTCCAGGATCTCGTCAGCCGGATTCATGGGGTCCATCCAACATCAATCGGTCGGCGGCGGTGGAACCGTGCTTCTCCTTGCCCTCCGGCATCGCCGGGTGCAGTCCCAGCAGCACGATGCCGGCCACGATCGCCGCGAGCCCGGCGGCCTGCCAGGCCAGGGCGCCGGTGTCGGTGCGCACCTGGTCGCCGAGGAACCCGATCCCGCAGCCGATCCCGGCCAGGGGCTGCGCGGCGGTCAGCGCCGGCAGGGACATCCGCAGCGGCCCCGCCTCGAAGGCGCTCTGGACCAGGATCAGTCCGGTCACTCCCAGGACGAGGACGGCGTACGGGTACCAGCTCGTCAGCAGCGCGTCCCAGCCGTCGTCGGTCAGCCGCTCCCCGCTGAGCCGGGTCAGGGCGTCCTGCAGCCCGTAGAGGAGTCCTGCCGCCAGACCGAGGAGGACGGGGGTCCCCCGGGTCCGGGGGTGTCTGGCACAGGCGGTCAGGGCCAGGGCGAGACCGGCCACCACACCGATCACCAGCCACTGCCGCAGGGACGACGTCTCCGCCCGGCCGCCCTGGGGCTCGCCCGCCAGCAGGAACGCGGTGACGCCGCCCGCCAGCAGGCAGAGCCCTCCCCACCCCTGCCGCCCCAGCGACTGGCCCGTGCGGTGGCGTGAGAGGGCCATCGCGAAGAGGAGGTTGGTCGCCAGGAGCGGTTCGACGACGGAGACCTCGCCCTGACCGAGCGCCAGGGCGCCGAGGACCATTCCGCAGACCATCAGGCCCAGTCCGGCCAGCCAGCTCGGGACCCGCATCAGGTCGAGGAGCAGCCGGGGCGAGAGGAAGTCGCTCAGGGGGGCGCGGCGGGCGGCGTCCTGCTGGAGCACGAAGCCGAAGCCCAGGCAGCAGGCGGCGCCCACGGACAGCAGGATTACCAGCACCGACACGGTCCGACGATAGCCCGGCAGCCGTACAGGATCGGTGAGGGCGCCACCGCCGGACGGTTGACGTGGCGGCGGCCCGTACCGAAGATCTGACCCACAGGTAACTTGGCCCGCCGCGCCCGCCGCGCCCGCCGCTGCCCCGCACCGCCCCGAAGGATGGAACCCCATGGCGTACGACGCTGATGTGATCGTGATCGGGGCAGGACTCGCGGGGCTGGTGGCCACCGCCGAGCTCGTCGACGCGGGCCGCTCGGTGATCCTGCTCGACCAGGAACCCGAGCAGTCGATCGGCGGCCAGGCGCACTGGTCCTTCGGCGGGCTCTTCCTCGTCGACTCGCCCGAGCAGCGGCGGTTCCGGATCAAGGACAGCCACGAGCTGGCCCTCCAGGACTGGTACGGCACGGCCGGCTTCGACCGCGACGAGGACCACTGGCCGCGGAAGTGGGCCGAGGCGTACGTCGACTTCGCGGCCGGGGAGAAGCGGTCCTGGCTGCACGCCCAGGGGCTGCGCTTCTTCCCTGTCGTCGGCTGGGCGGAACGCGGCGGTTACGACGCCAACGGCCACGGCAACTCCGTCCCCCGCTTCCACATCACCTGGGGGACCGGTCCGGGCGTCGTCGCCCCCTTCGAGCGGCGGGTGCGGGAGGGCATGGCGAAGGGCCTCGTCCAGGCGCGCTTCCGCCACCGGGTGACCGGCCTCGGCCGCTCGGCCGGAGCGGTCGACACCGTCACCGGCGAGATACTCCGGGAGAGCGGAGCCGGGCGGGGCACCGCGACCAGCCGCGAGGTCACGGGCACCTTCGAGCTCAGGGCACAGGCCGTGATCGTCACCTCCGGAGGCATCGGCGGCAACCACGACCTCGTGCGCGCCCAGTGGCCCGAGCGGCTGGGCACCCCGCCGGAGAAGATGCTCTCCGGGGTCCCCGCCCATGTCGACGGACTGATGCTGGGCATCGCCGAGAAGGCGGGCGGCCACCACATCAACCGCGACCGCATGTGGCACTACACCGAGGGCATCGAGAACTGGGACCCGATCTGGGACAGGCACGGCATCCGGATCCTGCCCGGCCCGTCCTCCCTCTGGCTGGACGCGCGCGGCAAGCGGCTGCCCGTCCCGCTGTTCCCGGGCTTCGACACCCTCGGCACCCTCGAACACATCATGGGGTCCGGACACGGCTACACCTGGTTCGTCCTGGACCGGAGGATCATCGGCAAGGAGTTCGCGCTCTCCGGTTCCGAGCAGAACCCGGACCTGACCGGGAAGTCGGTGCGCGACGTGATCGGCAGGGCCCGCGCCGACGTCCCCGGGCCGGTGAAGGCGTTCATGGACAACGGCGTCGACTTCGTCGTGGAGAAGGACCTCGGCGCGCTCGTGCGGGGAATGAACGCGCTCACCGGCGAAGGGCTCATCGACGAGGAGGACCTGCGCCGCGAGATCACGGCCCGGGACCGCGAGATCGCCAACCCCTTCACCAAGGACCTCCAGATCACGGCGATCAACGGCGCCCGCTCCTACCTCGGCGACAAACTGATCCGCACGGCGAAGCCGCACCGCATCCTCGACCCGGCCGCGGGCCCGCTCATCGCCGTACGGCTGAACATCCTGACCCGCAAGTCCCTCGGAGGGCTGGAGACGGACCTGTCCTCCCGCGTCCTGACCGAGGAGGGGACCCCGCTGCCGGCGGTCTACGCGGCGGGGGAGGCTGCGGGCTTCGGCGGCGGTGGGGTCCACGGCTACCGCTCCCTGGAAGGCACCTTCCTCGGCGGCTGCATCTTCTCGGGCCGGGCGGCCGGCCGGGCCGCGGCAGAGGCAACGGGCTGATCGTCCCCGGCCGGGACCGCCGGGACCCGGCCGGAGGTCCCCGGCCGGGTGGCGGCGACCCGGCCGGACGTCGCCGTAACGGGCGTCGCGGGCGCCACGGGCGGCTCACCGGCCCAGAGGCGCTCCGGAGGCGCCGTCAGGCGAGCCGCTCCACCACCCGGAAGCGCTCCGCCACGATCATCGTCGAGTCGTCCACCGTGAACAGCGGGTCCCCGAGTGCCTCCCGCATCTCCTCCCCGTGCCAGAACTCCTCCTGCCCCGCCCGCCACTCGGCCACCGACGCGTATCCCTCGCCCTCGTCGAGCGCGTGGCGCAGGCCCACCGACCCCAGCGGCACGACGCGCACCTCCGTGAGCTCGACCACGGCGACCTCCCGCCCGGCGGAGTCGATGAGGGCGGACCGCTCACCCACCGGCGGGAGCTCCTCGCGCTCCGCCTCGAACTCCGCGAGCAGCCCGGAGGTGCAGACCTTCTCGCCCGAGAGCACGGCCGCCACCAGACAGTCGCGCAGGGGCCCGGGGTAGGCGAGGAGGAGGGGCTTGAGCGGTTCACGGTTCTCCATGGCGGCAGTGTGGCACGCGTCACCTCGCCTCCACCCGCCACTCCCGCAACGCGCTCGCGAACTGCGCGAATGGTCCGTACCGCCCCTCGATTCGGCCAACTGCATGGCTTGTGAACGTAGTTGGGGTATGTCCGCTCTTGACTCGGAGCATTGCCTACCGGTTTGCTGTGCGCGATCGTTTGCTCGCACACGGCATCGAAATGTGCCGATCTCATGCCGAAGTCGAAAAGGAAGCCTGCGGATGTCTCCGCCTCCGCCGCCCCTGGGCCGTTCCCGACGCAAGGGCGGACGCTCGGACCGCTCCTTCGACCCGGCTCTCGGCGACAGCGAACTCATCGACGTACGGACACAGTTCGCCCAGGGGCGCTGGACCAGGGCGCGGTCCCTGCTCGTCGCCACGGGCAGTGACTGGGACCGCCGGGGACATCGGCTCCTCGCCCTCGCCGCCGTCCCCTCGGCCGCCGGCTGGGCGCGCGACTGGCTGCTCGCCGAACCGGACAGCCCCGACGCCACGACACTCCTGGCCTGCGCCGCTGTCGCCCGCGCCCAGCGGCCCAGGGCCGCCGCCGGTGAGAGCGGCCGGGCGCGCGAGGCATGCCTGGCCGCCGCCGCGCTCGACCCCGCCGACCCCACCCCCTGGCTCGGCCTGATGGCCCTGGAGCGCACGCACGGGACCCGGACGGAGGTCGCACGGCACTTCGAGGAGATCCGTGCCCGGCACCCCGAACACCACCACGCCCACCACCTCATGACCGCGGGGCTCGCCGAGGCGCACCCGGAGAGCGACCCCCTCCACGAGGTGTACGACTTCGCCGCGTGGGCCGCGGAACAGGCCCCGGCCGACTCGCCGCTCGCCGTGCTCCCCGTCGTCGCCCATGCCGAGCGCTACCGCGTCCTGGCCGCGGCCGGTGCCGTGTCCGACGACCCGGCGGCCTCCGGACACTGGTCGGGGCGCCGTGCCCGACAGGTGATGAAGGCCGCCTTCGACTGGTGGCTCGAATGGGAACGCGAGGACCACCCCCGCCACCGCGCCGATCTCAACTTCCTCGCCCACGCCAAGATCTGCGAGGGCCGCCCCGCCGAGGCCGCCGCCCTGTTCCACCGCATCGGCCCCCACGCGACCGAGGCGCCGTGGTCGTACGCCGGCCACGATCCCCACACCGCATTCCTCGCCGCGCGCACCCTCGCGCTCGGTTCCCCCTGACGCACGTTGTTATCGACGAAGGGACCATCCCCGCCATGTCGACGGGCAGAACAGATACGAGCGAGACCGGCACCACCGGGACGACCGGCGACACCGGCGGGATCAACACCTACAAGGGTGAGGAACGCGCCCTGCGCGCCGACCGGCTGGGCACCCCCGGGCTGCTCCTCTCCGTCCTCGCGGCGAGCGCCCCCCTGATGGTCGTCGCGGGCGTGATGCCCACGGTCTTCGGCGTGATGGGGATCGTCGGACAGCCCCTGCTCTACGTCATCCTCGGCATCGTCCTGATGCTGTTCGGCGTCGGCTACGCGGAGATGAGCCGCCACGTCCACAACGCCGGCGCCTTCTACGCGTACATCGCCCGCGGGCTCGGCGCCACGGCCGGCGCGGGTGCCTCGCTCGTCGCCCTCGTCGCCTACAGCGCCATGCAGGTCGGCATCTACGGCATCCTCGGCTTCGAGGTCTCCGGCCTCTTCGCCACCTACCTCGACATCGAGCTCGGGTGGTGGATCCCCGCCCTGCTCGCCGTGGCCGTCGTCGGCGTGCTGGGCTGGCTGAAGATCGACCTCAACGCCAAGGTCCTCGGTGTACTGCTCGTCATCGAGTGCGCCCTCGTGGTCATCTTCGACATCGCCGCCGTCGGCAAGCCCGGGCCCGAGGGCCTGTCCTTCCACGCGTTCAACCCCGAGACCCTCACCGGGGCGGGCCTCGGCACCGCGCTCTGCTTCTGCATCGCCGCGTTCGTCGGCTTCGAGCAGGCCCCGGTGTACGCCGAGGAGACCAGCCGCCCGCAGGTCGTCGTGTCCCGCGTCATGTTCCTCGCCGTCGGCTACGCCGCCCTCTTCCTCGCCGTCAGCTCCTGGGCGCTCACGGTCGCCGCGGGCCCCTCCTCCATCGCGGACCTCTCGCTCAAGGAGGGCCCGGGCATGCTCTTCGGCCTCACCGAGGAGCGGCTCGGCGCCACCTTCACCGACGTCCTGCACGTCCTCTTCGTCACCGGCATGTTCGCGGCGCTGCTCAGCTTCCACAACGTGGTCGCCCGCTACGCGTTCGCCATGGGCCGCGAAGGACTGCTGCCCGCCGCCTTCGGCCGCACCAACAAGGCGAGCGGCGCCCCCGCCACCGGCTCGATGCTCCAGTCCGTGCTGTCCGCCGTGATCGTGCTCGCCTTCGCCCTCACCGACGACAACCCGGCCGGTGACCCGACCGCCCCCGTCCTGCACCTGTTCACCTGGATGGGCAACGTCGGCGCGCTCGGAGTCATCGTGCTGATGGCCGCGGCCTCCTTCGCCGTCATCGTGTTCTTCGTACGGCGCGGCGCCGGCCGGGCCCAGGCGCCCCGGCTGGTGGCCTCGGGTCTCGCGGGCCTGGCCCTGCTGGCCATCGCCGTCCTCACCGTCCGGGACTTCGACGTCCTGGTCGGCTCGGGACCCGGCTCGTCCCTGAACTGGCTGCTGCCCGGCGTCATCGTCCTGGCCCTCGCCGTCGGCCTGGCCTACGGGGCGGTGCTGCGCCGCACCAAGCCCGACGTCCACGCGCGCATCGGCCTCGGCAACGAGGCGTTCCAACTGGAGAAGGCGGCGGAGAGCACCACCGCGCCGCGCTGACCGCCGTTTCTTACCGAAGCATGACGCGAACCCGTGGCCCCTGGTGAAGAGCGGGCCGCGGGTGGTCGAATGAGCGGGTGAACAACCCCCCTCCCGGCCCCCCTCCCGACTCCGGCGGCACGCCCGTCGGGCGCCGTCTGGTCCTGACCATGCTCGGCCTCGGCGCCGCCGGTGTGGCGGCCGCACCCGTCCTCCAGGGCGCGGTCGAGAGCGGGCTGGGGGCCGTCGCCGACAAGGACCCCACCGGGCTCAGCGGCCTGCTGCCCAACGGCGGCGGCTTCCGCTACTACTCCGTCACCTCCTCGGTGCCGCGCAAGACCTCCGCGGACTACAGGCTGACCGTGGACGGCCTGGTCGACCGACCGGCGACGTACACGCTGGACAGCCTGAAGGCGCTGCCGCAGACCCGTCTCGTACGGGACGTCCAGTGCGTCACCGGCTGGCGGGTGCCCGAGACCCCGTTCGAAGGCGTCACGCTCTCGGCGCTGCTCGACGCGGCGGGCGTGCGGTCCGGTGCCAAGGCGATCCGCTTCACCTGCTTCGACGGCGCGTACAGCGAGAGCCTCACCCTGGAACAGGCCCGCCGGCCGGACGTCCTGGTCGCCCTGCGCATGCAGGACAAGGCGCTGGCCCACTCCCACGGCGGCCCGGTCCGGCTGTACGTCGCCCCCATGTACTTCTACAAGTCCGCAAAATGGCTTTCCGGGATCACCGTCACCGACTCCGTGCGCCCCGGCTATTGGGAGGAGCTCGGCTATGACGTCGACGCCTGGGTGGGCCGTTCGAACGGACGGGACGACGCCCCTACTGTCTGAACACGGCCCGAGGGTCCGGCGCTTCAGCGCCGCCGAGCGCTGGGTGCACCGCACCACGGCCTGGCTGGTGCTGCTCTGCGTGGCCACGGCCGCCTGCCTGTACGTACCCCAGCTGGCGCAGCTCGTCGGCCGCCGCCACCTCGTGGTGACCGTCCACGAGTGGTCCGGGCTCCTGATCCCCGTGCCGCTCCTGGCGGGGCTGGTCTCCAGGGCGCTGCGCGCCGACCTCTCGCGGCTCAACCGCTTCGGGCCGCACGACCACCGGTGGCTGCGGGCCGTGCTGCGCCGCGACCGGACACCGGGCTCCCGGCCGGCCGGGAAGTTCAACGCGGGCCAGAAGCTCTACGCCGCGTGGATCGCGGGCGCCGTGCTCGTGATGCTGGGCACCGGGCTGCTGATGTGGTTCACCGGGATCGCCCCGCTGGTGTGGCGCACGGGCGCGACCTTCGTGCACGACTGGCTCGCGCTCGCGATCGGCATCGTCCTCGCCGGGCACATGGCGAAGGCGCTCGCCGACCCGGAGGCACGCCGTGGCATGCGTACCGGGTCGGTCGAGCGCCCCTGGGCCCGTGCCGAGCACCCGTTGTGGCGGGAGCCGGAGGAGTAGCCCCCCTACAACACCAGCGACAGCAGCATGATGAAGCCCAGCGAGACGACGGAGATGATCGTCTCCATCACCGACCAGGTCTTGATCGTCTGCGGGACGTCCATGCCGAAGTACTCCTTCACCAGCCAGAAACCCGCGTCGTTGACATGGCTGAAGAAGAGCGAACCCGCGCCGACCGCGAGGACGAGCAGGGCGACGTGCGACGTCGACAGGTCGGCCGCCAGCGGGGCGACCAGGCCGGCCGCCGAGATGGTGGCGACCGTCGCCGAGCCCGTCGCCAGGCGTATCGCGACGGCGATGAGCCAGCCGAGCAGCAGGGCGGGTATCGACCAGTTCTCGGAGAACTCCAGGATCATCTGGCCCACACCGGCGTCGATGAGGGTCTGTTTGAACCCGCCGCCGGCGCCCACGATCAGGAGGATGCCCGCGATCGGGGCGAGCGACTTCTCGACGGTGCCGGAGAGCCGGTCCCTGGTGAAGCCGGCCGCCCGGCCCAGGGTGAACATGCCGACGATCACGGCGGCGAGCAGAGCGATCAGCGGCGAGCCGATGACGTCGGTGACCCGCTGGACGTGGTTCTCCGGGTCGTCCACCACGATGTCGACCAGTGCCTTGATCAGCATCAGCACCACGGGCAGCAGGATCGTCGCCAGGGTCGCGCCGAAGCCGGGCCTGCGGTCCAGGTCCTCCGAGGGGCGCTGCGGGATCATCTTCTCCGGCGCCTGGATGTCCACCCAGCGGGCGGCGTAGCGGGAGAAGACCGGCCCCGCGATGATCACGGTCGGGACGGCCACCAGCACACCGAGGGCGAGCGTGATGCCGAGGTTGGCGCCGAGGGCGTCGATCGCCACCAGCGGGCCGGGGTGCGGGGGGATCAGCCCGTGCATCACGGAGAGACCGGCGAGTGCGGGGATGCCGATCCGCATCAGGGAGTAGTTGCCGCGCTTGGCGACCAGCAGCACCACCGGAATCATCAGCACGATTCCGACCTCGAAGAAGAGCGGAAGCCCGATGATCGAGGCGATCAGGACCATCGCCCACGGCATGGCGCGCCCGCTCGCCTTCGCGAGGATCGTGTCGACGATCTGGTCGGCGCCGCCGGAGTCGGCGAGCAGCTTGCCCAGGATGGCGCCGAGCGCGATGAGGACACCGACACCCGCGACGGTCGAACCGAGGCCGGCGGTGAAGCTGGTGATCGTCTTCGCCGGGTTGGCCCCGGCGAAGGAGCCGAGGGCGAGCGAGCCGATGGTCAACGCGAGGAACGCGTGCATCTTGAGCTTGGTGATGAGCAGGACGATGACGGCGATGCCCGCCAGGACGGCGATGCCCAGCTGCGCGTTGCCGGCCGAAGTGATGGGTTCGACGGCATCCGCTGCCAGCATCTCGACGCTGAGACTGGTCACGGTGGTGTTCCTTAGTTCGCGAGCCGGCGCAGCGCGGCGACGGCCCGTTCGGTGATTTCCTCGGGGGTGCCGGACACGTCGACACCGACGCCCGCCTCGTCCTCCTGCAGCGGCTGCAGGGTCGAGAACTGGGAGTCGAGCAGCGCGGCCGGCATGAAGTGGCCCTTGCGGTCCGCCATGCGCTGCTCGATGAGCGACCGGTCACCGGTCAGATGCAGGAAGACGGCACCGGGCGCCTCGGCCCGCAGCCGGTCGCGGTAGACGCGCTTGAGCGCCGAGCTGCTGACGACGCCGCCGAGCCCCGCCCTGCCGTGCGCCCACTGCCCGATCGCGTCCAGCCACGGCCACCGGTCGTTGTCGTCCAGGGGCGTACCGGCGGACATCTTGGCGATGTTGGCCGGCGGGTGGAAGTCGTCGCCCTCGGCGTAGGGGACGCCCAGGGCGTCGGCGAGCAGGGGACCGATCGTGGTCTTGCCGGTCCCTGCTACGCCCATCACCACGACGACGTGGGGGGTGCTCATTGGTGCCTCGCTGTCTTCATCGACATCGGTCCGCGACATCGGTCCGTCGCGCTACTGAAACCCATTACATACGACTTATTCAAGAGGCTGTGACATAAACGTCGTACTTATTGATCCCCCGGGCCGCCCCGTAGGCTGGTCGGCATGACCACACCTGCCCAGGGGCTCCATACGCAGGTGCTGGACACCCTGGGCCTGGAGATCGCCGCGGGTGACTCCCCGCCCGGCCTCGTCCTGCGCACCGACGAGCTCGCCCAGCGCTTCGACGTGTCCCGCACCGTCGTCCGCGAAGTGGTCCGCGTCCTGGAGTCCATGCACCTGGTCGAGTCCCGGCGCAGGGTCGGGGTGACCGTGCGTCCCACCGAGGAGTGGAACGTCTACGACCCCCAGGTCATCCGCTGGCGGCTCGCCGGCGCCGACCGGCCCCGGCAGCTGCGCTCCCTCACCGTGCTGCGGTCCGCCGTCGAACCGGTCGCCGCGGGCCTCGCGGCCCGGCACGCCACGGCCGAGCAGTGCGCGGAGCTCACCGAATGCGCCCTCGGCATGGTGGCGACCTCGCGCGGCCAGCAGCTGGAGGGGTACCTCCGGCACGACATCGCCTTCCACCGCATCGTGCTCAACGCGTCCGGGAACGAGATGTTCGCGCGGCTCGGCGACGTCGTCGCCGAGGTCCTCGCCGGGCGCACCCACCACCAGGTGATGTTCGAGGACCCCGACCCCGCCGCCGTCACGCTCCACGTCCGGCTGGCCGAAGCCGTACGCGAGGGGGACGCGGCGGGCGCGGAACGGCTGACCAAGGAGATCGCGGTCGGCGCACTGCACGAACTGGACGTACTGGCGCCCTGAGACGCCCCCGGCCACCGGTCGGGGCCACCCGCCCGGAGGTCTCAGGCCCCGGCCACCCCCGTGCTCACGCGTCAGGGGACCCTCAGGCGTCCGGCGGGGCCGGGGTCAGGTGCCGCAACCGCGCGGACGCGGCGGCCAGCATCATCTCCAGCGCCGCCGGATACCCGGGCGGTGAACGGGCCGCGCTCCAGTACCCGTTCGCCGCACTGCTGCGCTCCGGCGCCACCGTCGCCGCGGGCTCCGACCGGCCGGTCAGCAGCGCCGATCCGCTGCACGGCATCCACACCGCCGTCAACCGCGTCCCGCCCGGCGGCGACGGGCCCGTCTTCCTCCCGGGTCAGCGCACCTCCCTGACCGACGCGCTCACCGCGTACACGGCCGGCTCGGCCCGCCTGAACCACCTGGACGACACCGGCAGCATCCGCGCCGGGGCCCTCGCCGACCTGGTGGTCCTGGACCGCGACCCGTACGCCGCACGGCCCGAGGAGATCGCGCGCACACAGGTCATGGCCACCTACGTGGGAGGACGCCGGGTGTACGGGGACTGACGTGCGCCGCAGCCGGCGGGGGAGGCCGTCGCCGCGGTGTGCCGACGCGGCCCCCTCGCGCGGCGTACGGTTGTCGGTGATCGATCCATGAGGAAAAGTCGGGAAAGGGAGTCCACGGGAATGCCGCAGCACGTACAAGGGGTCATCGCTCCGGGAAAGAACGAGCCGGTGCGGGTCGAGACCATCGTGATTCCGGACCCCGGCCCCGGTGAGGCCGTGGTCACGATCCAGGCGTGCGGCGTCTGCCACACCGACCTGCACTACAAGCAGGGCGGGATCAACGACGAGTTCCCCTTCCTGCTCGGCCACGAGGCCGCCGGTGTCGTGGAGTCCGTCGGTGACGGTGTCACCGACGTCGCGCCGGGCGACTTCGTCGTCCTCAACTGGCGTGCGGTGTGCGGCCAG
This sequence comes from Streptomyces sp. SM10, assembly GCF_002910915.1. Lineage (GTDB taxonomy): Bacteria > Actinomycetota > Actinomycetes > Streptomycetales > Streptomycetaceae > Streptomyces. Next base: position 44,103 of record NZ_NEUF01000139.1, read on the forward strand.
TGCCGCGCCTGTCTGCGCGGCCGCCCCTGGTACTGCTTCGACACCCACAACGCGAAGCAGAGGATGACCCTCCTGGACGGCACCGAGCTCTCCCCGGCGCTCGGCATCGGCGCCTTCGCCGAGAAGACCCTCGTCGCCGCCGGCCAGTGCACCAAGGTCGACCCCGAGGTCTCCCCGGCCGTCGCCGGGCTGCTCGGCTGCGGCGTCATGGCGGGCATCGGCGCCGCCATCAACACCGGTCAGGTCGGCCGCGGAGACTCCGTGGCCGTCATCGGCTGCGGCGGCGTCGGCGACGCGGCGATCGCCGGTGCCCGGCTCGCCGGAGCGGCGAAGATCATCGCGGTCGACATCGACGACCGCAAGCTGGAGACGGCGAAGACGATGGGCGCCACCCACACCGTCAACTCCCGCTCCGACGACCCCGTCGAGGCGATCCGCGCCCTGACCGACGGCAACGGCGCCGATGTCGTCATCGAGGCGGTCGGCCGCCCCGAGACGTACAAGCAGGCCTTCTACGCCCGCGATCTGGCCGGCACCGTCGTCCTCGTCGGTGTGCCGACCCCCGAGATGCAGCTCGAACTCCCGCTCCTCGACGTGTTCGGCCGCGGCGGCTCGCTCAAGTCCTCCTGGTACGGCGACTGCCTGCCCTCGCGCGACTTCCCGATGCTGGTCGACCTGCACCAGCAGGGCCGCCTCGACCTGGGCGCCTTCGTGACCGAGACCATCGGGCTCGGCGAGATCGAGCAGGCCTTCGCCCGGATGCACGACGGCGACGTCCTGCGCTCGGTGGTGGTCCTCTGATGGCCGCCCGCATCGATCACCTGGTCACCTCCGGCACCTTCGCCCTCGACGGGGGCGAGTGGGACGTCGACAACAACGTGTGGATCGTCGGTGACGACACGGAGGCCGTCGTCATCGACGCCGCCCACGACGCCGCCGCCATCGAGGCCGCACTCGGCGGCCGTACGCTGCGCGCGATCATCTGCACCCACGCGCACAACGACCACATCGACGCCGCCCCGGCCCTCGCCGCCGCGACGAACGCGCCGATCCTGCTGCACCCGGACGACCTGCCGCTCTGGAAGCAGACCCACCCGGACCGGGCACCCGACGCCGAACTGGCCGACGGCCAGGAGATCGAGGTCGCCGGGACACGCCTGACGGTGCTGCACACCCCGGGCCACGCGCCCGGGGCCGTCTGCCTCCACGCCCCGGAGCTGGGCACCGTCTTCACCGGCGACACCCTCTTCCAGGGCGGGCCGGGCGCCACCGGACGCTCCTTCTCGCACTTCCCGACGATCATCGACTCGATCAGGGACCGGCTGCTCGCGCTCCCGCCGGAAACCACGGCCCGCACCGGGCACGGGGACTCCACCACCATCGGCGCGGAAGCCCCGCAGCTCGACGAGTGGATCGCCCGGGGCCACTGACCCCGGCAGTGTTCACCGGTCCGGCCACGCGGAGAGCCGCCGCCCGCTCTCGAAGCGGTGCGGCTGGCCCGTGACCGGATCGGTGAACTCCAGCACCTTCGCGAGCAGTTGCAACGGCCGCCCGTACTCCGCCCGCTCCGGCTCGGGCTCCACCACCGGATAGACCGGATCGTCGACCAACGGCAGCCCCAGCGCGTTCATATGGACCCGCAGCTGGTGCGTGCGCCCGGTGGCGGGCAGCAGCCGGTAGCGGCCGAGACCCCGCCGGTGCTCCAGCAGCTCGATCCGGCTCTCGCTGTTCGGCTCGCCCGGCTCCTCCCGGGCGGCGATCACCCCGCGCTCCTTCACGATGCGGCTGCGCACCGTACGCGGCAGGGCGATCCCGGGATCGTACGGTGCCACCGCCTCGTACTCCTTGCGCACCAGCCGGTCGCGGAACAGCGTCTGGTACGCGCCCCGGTCCCCGGGCCGTACGACGCAGAGCACCAGGCCCGCCGTCAGCCGGTCCAGTCGGTGCGCGGGCTGCAGCTCCGGCAGCCCCAGCCCGTCGCGGAGCCGCGCCACCAGGGTCTGGGTGATATGCCGGCCGCGCGGGGTGGTGGCCAGGAAATGCGGCTTGTCCGCGATCACCAGGCGGTCGTCGCGGTGGACGACCCCGATGGGGAAGGGCACCGGCTCCTCGGGCGTGAAATCACGGTGGAACCAGAGCAGGCGCCCGGCCGTGTACGGCTCGTCCGCCCGCACCGCCCCTCCGTCCGCGCCGACGAACCGGCCCTCGGCCAGCATGGCATCCACCCGCCCGGCGCCGACCGCCACCGCGAACCGGTCCAGCAGGTGGTCCCGGACGGTGGGCCAGGCCCCGGCGGGATCCGCAGGGAGCCGTACCCGCACCGGATCGACGCCCGCGCGCTGGGGGAGCGGGGCGGCGGGTGGTCGCGCGCGACCTCTCATCGCAGGAGTCCTTGTCGCCGGAGGGGGCCCGGCACGGTCGGGCGCGGAGCCTCCATCATCCCACCGGCGCGCGCACCGCCGGAGCCGCTCCGACGTGCGCCCGCCCGTTCCCGGCGCACTCCGTGACCTGGGCGCGCATCAGGGGAGCGTGCCGGAAAAGGCGAAAGCCCCCAGGGCGACCTGGGGGCTTTCCACTGCACTGTGTCCGAGGGGGGACTTGAACCCCCACGCCCGATAAAGGGCACTAGCACCTCAAGCTAGCGCGTCTGCCATTCCGCCACCCGGACAAGGTGTCTGTCTCGCGGGCCCGGCCCGTTCCGACGTGGAAAACCATAGCAAACATTCAGGGGTGCTCGATCACGCCCCGGGCGTGCGAAAGCCGCATGACGGAGGGCGGGCGGCCTTGGGCGCGCGGGGCGGGCGCGCGAGGATGAGGGGGAGCACCACCGTGCCAGTGGAAGGAAGCAGCGTGAGCGAGACCAACACGGCCCCGGCCGGCATCGGCGGGACCGCCGAGAACGAGGTCGTGGACCTCTGTCGTGACCTGATCCGGATCGACACCAGCAATTACGGCGACCACTCGGGACCGGGGGAGCGGGCCGCAGCCGAGTACATCGCCGAGAAGCTCGCCGAGGTCGGGCTGGAGCCGCAGATCATCGAGTCCCACAAGGGACGCGCCTCCACCGTGGCCCGGATCGAGGGCGAGGACCCCTCCAAGCCGGCGCTGCTGATCCACGGGCACACCGACGTGGTCCCGGCCAACGCGGCGGACTGGACGCACGACCCGTTCTCCGGGGAGATCGCGGACGGCTGCGTCTGGGGACGCGGGGCCGTCGACATGAAGGACATGGACGCGATGACCCTCGCGGTCGTGCGCGACCGGATGCGCAGCGGCCGCAAGCCCCCGCGCGACATCGTGCTGGCCTTCCTCGCCGACGAGGAGGCGGGCGGCACCTACGGGGCGCGCCACCTCGTCGACAACCACCGGGACCTCTTCGACGGGGTGACCGAGGCGATCGGCGAGGTCGGAGGCTTCTCCTTCACCGTCAACGAGAACCTGCGCCTCTATCTGGTGGAGACCGCCGAGAAGGGCATGCACTGGATGCGGCTCACCGTGGACGGCACCGCCGGACACGGCTCGATGACCAACACCGACAACGCGATCACCGAGCTCTGCGAGGCCGTCGGCAGGCTGGGGCGCCACCAGTGGCCGGTCAGGGTGACCAAGACCGTGCGGTCCTTCCTCGACGAGCTCTCCGACGCGCTCGGCACCCCGCTCGACCCGGAGGACATGGAGGCGACCCTCGCCAAGCTCGGCGGGATCGCCAAGATGATCGGCGCGACCCTGCGCAACTCCGCCGCGCCCACCATGCTGGGCGCGGGCTACAAGGTGAACGTGATCCCCGGGCAGGCCACCGCGCACGTGGACGGCCGGTTCCTGCCGGGCTTCGAGGACGAGTTCCTGACCGACCTCGACCGGATCCTCGGCCCACGGGTCAAGCGCGAGGACGTGCACGGGGACAAGGCCCTGGAGACGAGCTTCGACGGGTCCCTCGTCGACGCGATGCAGCTCGCGCTGAAGGCCGAGGACCCGATCGCCCGGGCCGTGCCCTACATGCTCTCCGGCGGCACCGACGCGAAGTCCTTCGACGACCTCGGCATCCGCTGCTTCGGCTTCGCCCCGCTGAAGCTGCCGCCGGAGCTGGACTTCGCCGGCATGTTCCACGGTGTGGACGAGCGCGTCCCGGTGGACGGCCTGAAATTCGGAGCCCGGGTGCTCGACCGGTTCATCGACCACTCCTGACCTCACGGGCAGCCGAAATCGCCAGCCTGTACGGACCTCACCGGAAAGGGTGAAAGGGATCACGCACTCGTAGCCCCGGCACCTCCTCCTCGTTACAGATGATGCGGTCCGCGGCTGGGACCGCACTTGTCAATCAGGAGGAATAATGATCAAGAAGGTCGTCGCAATCGCGGCTGCTACCGGTGGTCTCGTGCTCGCGGGTGCGGGTATGGCTTCCGCCGACGCCGGTGCCCAGGGTGCCGCCATCGGCAGCCCCGGCGTGCTCTCGGGCAACGTCATCCAGGTTCCGGTCCACGTTCCGGTGAACGTGTGCGGCAACACGATCTCCGTGATCGGTCTGCTGAACCCCGCCTTCGGCAACGCCTGCGTCAACAACTGACGTTGAGCATCAACCCGTAAGGGTGTGAGTCCGGTCGGCCCCGGAGTGCGCGCCATGCACTCCGGGGCCACTGGGCATTCGGCCCCTTCACCGCTGTGTCCGGGGCATTTTCGGCAGGCAGAAGGCAGGAAGACAACCTATGCGACAGGTCACACGTAAAGGCCTGATCACGATGGCAGCGGCGGGCGGAGTGCTCGCGCTCGGCGGCGGCTACGCACACGCTGACGCGGGTGCGGCCGGCGCCGCTTCGGGTTCACCGGGAGTGCTCTCCGGGAACTCGATCCAGGTCCCGATCGATGTACCCGTCAACGTGTGCGGAAACTCCGTGGACGTTGCCGGTCTGCTCAACCCCACGAGCGGAAACGACTGTGGAAACGGATCTTCGGACTCGCGCCGCGGACACACCTCGGACGACCGCTCCTCGTCCGGGCACGGCTCCGGGCGCGGCTCCGGCGGTGATGAGTCCCGGCACGGCTCCGGCAGCCACGCCTCCGGGCACGACGGCGGCCGTGACGGCGGCGCGGGGACGGGCAGGCACCGTGCTCCCGGCACCTCGGCCCAGGCGGAGACCACCGGTTCCCCCGGGATCCTCTCCGGCAACCAGGTGCAGGCGCCGCTGGAGATCGCCCTGAACGTCTGCGGCAACAGCGTCACCGTCGGCGGACTGCTCAACCCGGTCTTCGGCAACTCCTGCGAGAACGACTCGGAGACGGCCCCGCCTCCCGTCGTGCCGGAGACGCCGCACACCCCGGAGCGGCCGGTCACCCCGCCCGCGCCTCCGGCTCCCGAGCCCCAGCTCGTGCCCGGCGAGCAGCTCGCGCAGACCGGTGGGGGCGGTCTCGGCCTGCTCGTTCCGGCGAGCGCGGGCCTGATGCTCGCAGGTGCGGGCACGGTCCTGTACCGGCGTTCCCGCAGCGCCGCGTAACGGCTTCGCGGCATCGGCACGACGAGCGGGTTCCGCGCGTGCGGGACCCGCTCCGTCCTACCAGGTGGGCCGGAGCTGGCGGATGATGCGGCGGCGCAGCCGCACCCGGCGGCTGCCGTCACGGCGCAGCGTCAGCCGGTCCAACTCCCAGTGCCCGTACTCGGCATGGTCGGTCAGCAGTCGGGCCGCCTCCTTGCGGGACACCCCGCGCGGCACGTACACGTCGATGAATTCGTATTCCGGCATCGCATCTATTGTGCGGGCAGACCCCCGGTACGGATAGCGTCTGTCCCATGTCTGATGCTGCGCAGCCCACCGCTGCCGAGGTACGCGCCGCCGCCGATGCAGTCAAAACCGCGCTCGACCGCCACCTCCAGGCAGTCGAGCGCCGTACCGGGGACGACGACCCCGCTGTCTACGACGCGTTCAACGCACTGGCCGCCGCGGCCGAGGTCTACGACGAGCTGCTGTACGACCGCTACGACGAGGTCACCCCCTTCGAGATCCCCGGGGCGGAGGACTCCCTCCCGCCTTACGAGGGCCCCGACGAACCGCATGCCGTGAGCGTCCTGATCAGGCGCGACTACGCGGTCGCGGAGCCCGCGCGGCTGATCGCCCAGGCACAGCGGCTCACCGAGCTCGATCCGGACGGTCGGGACGCCGGCGTCCCGACCGTGGCCGACGCGGGTGTGCACGCCGCGCTGGGCGTGGTGTTCGGCGAGTACGAGGCGGACGAGATCGCCTCCCGGCACAAGGAGTTCGGCCTGGAGGAGGGAGACTCCACACTCTGGGTCTCCGCCGTGGACGAGCTTCCCGAGCCGGGGGAGTGGCTCGGGGCGCCGTTCGACGAGGCCGACCCCGCACTGGTGGTCTGCCGGTTCGACGCCAGTGCGGTCTTCGACGAGGAGGACGAGCTGGACGGGGACCAGGACGGCAGCCTCCCGCAACGCGCCTGAGCGCACCGTCCGACGGCCCCGGCACGCTGCGTGCCGGGGCCGTCGGCCTGCTCCGGCCGGGGCGGATCCCCTCCGTTACGAGGCGTCCGGGGTGGGAAGCGCCTCCAGCAGCGGACGCAGCCGGGTCGTCCGCTCCTGGGCCGGCACCTCGGCCACCGCACGCGGCAGGGCCTGGTCCACGCCGTGCACCACGGACAGGTGCCGCTCCCCGCGGCTGAAGGCCGTGTAGACCCAGGGCCTGCTGAGCCCCTCGGCCGCGTCTCCCGGTAGGACCACCACGACGGCGGGCCAGCGCATCCCGGCCGCCTGGTGGGCGCTGAGCGCCCAGCCGTGGCGTACGGAGGCCTCCACCCTCTCCTGCGCCACGACGACGGGTGTGCCCGCGCAGTCCAGGTGCAGGCCCTCCCCGTCGGCCGAAACCACGAAACCGGGCACGGCTCTGCCGGGAGCGGGAACATGGACGACCCGGTCACCCGGGTCGAATCCGCCGAAGCGGCCCGGTCCGGGGTTGAGCCGCTGCTTGAGCGCCGCGTTCAGCGCGGTGGTGCCCGCCGAGCCACCGTGCCCGACGGTGATCACCTGGGTGTCGGACGACGGCACGCCGAGGGCCCGCGGCACCGAATCGGCCACCAGCTGCACCGTGCGGTGGACGGCTTCGCCCGCATCGCGGACGGGGACGATCACCACCTCCTTCCCGGGGGCCTCGACCCGGGCGAGCTCACCGATCCCGATGCCCGAGACCAGCTCACCGATCGGCCCGGGGTCGGGTGTGCGCGAGACCACGTGGGGGCAGGCGCGCGCCGCGGTCACATCGGCGAACACCCGGCCCGCACCAGCCGATCCGAGTACCCCCGGATCGCCGCTCAGGACCAGCCGCGTCCCGTCGGCCAGGGACTCCACCAGCATCGCCGCCGTCTCGACGTCGACCTGCGGGGCGTCCAGCACCACCAGCACGTCCAGCGCGAACGCACCGTCCGCGTCCCGGCCGGGACCGTCCTCCCCGGAGAGCAGAGCGGCCAGGGTGACGGCGCGGCGCGGATCGCCGACGGCCTCGGCCAGCCTGCGCCGGCCGTCGGCGCTGTGCGTGGTGCCCAGGGCCCGCAGACCGAGCCCCTGCGCGGCGGCGATCAGGGCGGCGGGTTCCGACCGGGCGCTCTCGCCCCCGCTGTGGGCGACCAGACCCGCCGTCGCGGCGGCACGGATCAGCTCGCCCGCCGAAGCAGACGGGGCGGCGGCAGCGGCGTCCGTCCAGTCGGCCCCCTTCCCGCAGGAGTTGATCAGCCGGCCCAGGCCGTCGGCGAGGCTCTCCTCGGCGAGGGCGTACCGGTCGAGGCCCAGCAGGACCCGCACCGGATCCGCGTCGTCCTCGGTCCCGCCGCCGTCCGCGTCCGCGTCCTCGCCCGCCGCCTCGGCCCCCTCCTCCGGCTCCTCCGCGCCCGTCGCGTCGACACCGTCCTGGAAGACCAGCACGACGCCCTCCGCGACGGCGTGCTGGACGGCCTCCGCAGGGTCGGTGACCCCGAACCCCGCCAGCGCCTTCCGTGCGTCGTCGGCGTCGAGCGCGGTGTGACCCCGCAGCGCGGCCCGCTCCAGCAGCCACCCCACCAGGGCCGCCGTCCGCCGTTCGTCGTCGGGTCCGCACTCCGCGCCCAGCAGGGCGCGTGCGAAGCCGTCAGCCTGCTCCGGCCGGACACCTGGCACGGACAGCAGCTGCCACGGGTCCTCCCGGAGGACGCCCGCGGCCCCCTCGCCGAGCGAAGCCGCCGCCGGGCCCGCCAGGGCCTCGGGAGCCCCGCCCCCGGCGAGCACCGCCGCGACCGAGGCCGCCGCCTCGGGCGACGCGGCCCGCGGGGCCGTCCGCTCGGGAGCGGGAACGGGAGAGGGCCGTGCGGGCGCGTCGGGAGCGGCGCGGCGGGGCGCGGGAGCGGAGGCGGGTGAGTCGAAGAACGCGGTGCCCGGCTTCTCGCCGCTCTCCACCGCCCGTACGGCCGCGAGCAGATCCGCGGCCGGGCCGCTCAGCTTGGTCCCGGCCGCGACGGGCCCGTCCTTCTCCGCCTTGCGCTGCTCGATCCGCAGACGCAGCTCGCGCTGCGCGGCCAGCTCCGCCTCGGCCTCCGACAACGCGGGGGCGTCGGCCGCCGCGGGGGGCTGCCCGGCTTCCCGGGCGTCCTCCGCGCCGTCGGCGTCCTCCTCGTGCGCCCCCGCTGCGCCCTCTGATCCGTCGTGCGCCCCCTCTGCGCTCCCCGCGCCGTCCTCCTCGGGTGTGCCGCCGGGCGTGTCGGCGTCCTGGACGACGGCGTCCTCGCCGGCCTCGTGGGTCTCGGCCGCGGGGTCCGGGGATTCTCCCCGGGGATGCGCAGTCACAGCGTGCTCCAGTCCTGGTCGGGATAGCGGTGCACGGGCGCCGACACGTCGTCGAGCGCCTGGCAGATCTCGTCAGGAAGACTAAGCGCCTCCACTGACAACGCCTCGGTCAGCTGCCGCGCGTTGCGCGCGCCCAGGACCGGGGCCACCACCCCCGGCCGGTCCCGCACCCAGGCGAGGGCGACCTGGAGCGGCGTCGTGGCGAGGCCGTCGGCTGCCGTGGCCACCGCGTCCACGATCCTGCTCGCCGCCTCGTCGAGGTAGGGCTCGACGAAGGGGGCCAGCCGCTCGGAGGCGCCGCGCGAGTCGGACGGCGTACCGGTGCGGTACTTGCCGGTCAGCACCCCCCTGCCGAGCGGGGACGACGGCAGCAGCCCCACCCCGAGGTCCAGCGCCGCCGGCAGCACCTCGCGCTCCACTCCCCGCTGCAGCAGGGAGTACTCCATCTGCGTGCAGGCGAGACGGGTGCGCAGCCCGGGCGCGGCGAGCTGCCAGGTGGCCGCCTTGGCCAGCTGCCAGCCGCTGAAACCGGACACTCCGGCATACCGGACGCGCCCCGACGACACGGCCAGGTCGAGCGCCTGCAGCGTCTCCTCCAGCGGGGTCACGGGATCGAACGCGTGGATCTGCCACAGATCGACGTACTCCGTCCCGAGCCGTCGCAGGGACGCGTCCAGCGCGGCGAGCAGGTGCCCCCGCGATCCGTCGGAGCGCCGGTAGGGGTCGGCGACGCTGCCCGCCTTGGTCGCGATGACCAGGTCCTCGCGCGGGACCAGGTTGTCCAGGAGGCGCCCCAGCAGGTGTTCGGCCTCGCCGCCGCCGTACACGTCGGCGGTGTCGATCAGGGTGCCGCCCACGTCCCAGAAGGCCTTGAGCTGGTCGGCGGCGTCGTGTTCGTCGGTGTCCCGGCCCCAGGTGAGCGTGCCCAGCCCGATCCGGGACACGCGAAGGCCGGTACGGCCGAGATGCCTCTGCTCCATGGGCGCTGAGATTACTGGCCAGGGCCCCACGCGGTGGAGGCCCCTGGACAACCGCGGCCCGGGGGGCGAGCCTGCCGGATCACGGCGCCCCGCGCTAGAGTCCCCGGCACAGGAACGTTACTGATCAGTAGAGGGAGTGTGGCTATGCGGCTCGGCATCAATCTCGGTTACTGGGGTGCGGGCATGGACGGTGACAACCTCGCCGTCGCCCAGGAGGCCGACCGGCTCGGCTACGACGTCTGCTGGGCGGCCGAGGCGTACGGCTCCGACGTGCCGACGGTGCTCGCCTGGGTGGCCGCCAGGACCGAGTCCATCGACGTGGGCTCCGCCATCATGCAGATCCCGGCCCGCCAGCCCGCCATGACGGCCATGACCGCGGCCACCCTGGACTCGCTCTCCGGCGGCCGCTTCCGCCTCGGCCTCGGCGTCTCGGGACCGCAGGTCTCCGAGGGCTGGTACGGCGTCAAGTTCGACAAGCCGCTGGCCCGCACCCGCGAGTACGTCGAGATCGTGCGCCGCGCGATGTCCCGGGAGCGGCTGTCCTACGAGGGCGAGCACTGGACCCTGCCGCTGCCCGACGGCCCCGGCAAGCCCATCAAGCTGACCGTCCACCCGCAGCGTGAACACATCCCGCTCTACATCGCCGCGATCGGCCCGAAGAACCTCGAGCAGACCGGCGAGATCGCCGACGGCGCCCTGCTGATCTTCCCGTCCGCCGACCACCTCCAGGAGACCGCGGTGCAGTACCTGCGGGCCGGACGGGAGAAGGCCGGCAAGACGATGGAGGGCTTCGACGTCTGCCCGACCCTGCCGCTGGCGGTCGGCGACGACATCAACGGCCTCGCCGACATGTTCCGTCCGTACACCGCCCTCTACGTCGGCGGCATGGGCAGCCGCAAGCAGAACTTCTACAACCAGCTCGCCCAGCGCATGGGATACGAGAAGGAGGCCGCCGAGATCCAGGACAAGTACCTGTCCGGCGACAAGGCGGGCGCCGCGGCCGCCGTGCCCCACCAGCTCATCGACCAGACCACGCTGCTCGGCTCCGTGGACCGGATCGCCGACCGGATGCAGGCGTACGCGGCTGCGGGGGTCACGACGCTGACCCTCGCGCCGGCCGGCTTCACGCTCGACGAGCGGCTCGCGGCCCTGCGCGCGGGTACCGACGCCCTGGAGCGTTCCGGCCTCGCCGCGTGAACCGGTAGCGACGGCTCCGGCGCAGCACTACGGCCGTGGTGGGGGCTCGGGGGTCCTCCCCGCCACGGCCGTCGTACGGAACAACGCCCCGGACCGCCCCCGGGTTACGCCCCGTACTCCTCCCGGGCAGCCCGGGCAGCCCGGGCAGGTCCGGCCCGCCGCGGGGCGCCCGTTCGGCCCTGCCCCGTCCCGCTGGTGTTGCCTACCGACGCGTACCGAATTTGACTGTCCCTCTGCGGACACCGGTGCGGAAGGTGGCAGTCATGCTCTCGGCAAAGAGTCTGTTCCAGGAGATCCTCGACAACGACGAGGCGTTCCGGCTGTTCTGCTCGATCGCTGTCGGCGGCGAGTCGCAGGGCGGCTGGGAGAACGGGCGCATCGCCGCACTCGTCCCCCCGGGGCTGAGCGCACTCGCTCCCAAGGTCGCCCGGCACGGTGCGGACGAGGACAAGCACGGCAGGATCTTCGGCGCGCTGCTGAAGCAGCGCGGACTCCAGCCCGTGGCGGTGCCGTACGAGACGGACTACACCCTCCTGCTCGAGCGCCACGGCATCGGCCTCGCCCACGACCGGCTCAGCGGCGAGGAGCCGCTCACCGAGCGGGACGTCATCGTCTACCTGGCGCACAGCAGGGTCACCGAGCAGCGGGCCTCCGAACAGATGCGGCTCCTGCTCAAGCACTTCGCGGGCCACCCCGTCCTCGGCCGCGCCGTGAAGATGATCTCGCGGGACGAGGACAACCACCTCGCGTACTGCCACGAGGAGCTCCTGCGCTTCGCCCGCGCCGGGCACGGCCGGACGATCCAGTCCGTCCTGCGGGAGTGCGCCGAGGCCGAGATCCGGGTGTACCGCGACGTCAGCCTCGCCGTGATGAGCCACATGGGCGCCGTGCTGCGCTGGTCCCGCACCAAGGCCGCCGTGCTGGCCGCCGGAATCCACGCGATCTACGCCTACGAGCGAGTGGTGGGCTGGCGGCGCATGGTGAGCCTCGAACAGCCCGCCCTCCGTGACGCGCTGGGCGGCCCGGCCGTACCCGAGACCGAGTACGCGTGAGGAGGGGCGCCGCCTACATCCAGCCGCGGCGCTTGAACATGCAGTACAGCCCGGCGACCGCCAGGCCCATCAGCACGATCACCGTCGGATAGGTCCACGTCTGGCCGAGCTCCGGCATGTGGCGGAAGTTCATCCCGTAGATCCCCGCCACCATGGTCGGTACGGCTGCCATGGCGGCCCACGCGGAGATCTTCCGCATGTCGTCGTTCTGCCGCACGCCCACCTGCGCCAGGTGGGCCGACAGAATGTCCGAGAGCAGCCGGTCCAGACCCTCCACGTGCTCGACGGCACGCGTCAGGTGGTCGTTCACGTCCCGGAAGAACGGCTGCGACGCGCTGTCGACGAACGGCACGCCCGCGCTCGACAACCGCGCCATCGGGGCGCCCAGCGGATTGGTGGCGCGGCGGAATTCGAGCACCTGCCGCTTGAAGGTGTAGATGCGCGCGGCGGAGTTCGTGGTGTCCCTGGACCCGGTCGGGGCGAAGACCTGGGCCTCCAACTCCTCCAGATCGACCTGGAGCTCCGCCGCGACCTCGATGTAGTGGTCCACCACCGCGTCGCTCACCGCGTAGAGCACCGACGTGGGCCCGTGCCTGAGGACCTCCGGTTCGGCCTCCAGCCGGCTCCGCACCGCCGCGAGGGGGGCGCCTTCGCCGTGCCGCACGGTGACGACGAACGAGTCCCCTATGAACAGCATGAGCTCGCCGGCGCTGACGGTGTCGCTCCGCTGCTCGTAGACCACCGGCTTGATGACCACGAACAGGGAGTCGTCGTAGATCTCCAGCTTGGGCCGCTGATGGGCGCGCAGAGCGTCCTCCACGGCCAGCGGATGCAGCGCGAACTCGCTGCTGACGCGGTCGAACTCCTTCGCCGTCGGTTCGTGCAGCCCGATCCAGACGAAGGCGTCCCCGCTGCCCCGTGCCTCGTCGAGGGCATCGGAGATGTCGGCGGGGCCCTCGGTCCGGCGCCCGTCCCGGTAGATTCCGCAGTCGACGATCACCCGCGCATTCTTCCCTGCCGCGAGGCCTTCACGCACCTCTACGCTGGCAGGTATGCCCACGCTCATCCTTGTACGCCACGGACGCTCGACCGCCAACACCTCCGGAGTGCTCGCGGGCCGGACCCCGGGTGTCTCCCTCGACGAACGCGGTGCCGGACAGGCCGCCGCACTGCCCGGCCGCCTGTCCGCCCTCAGGTTCGTCGCCGCCGTCAGCAGCCCGTTGCAGCGCTGCCGCGAGACGCTCCAGCCGCTCCTCGACGCCCGCCCGGACCTCGCCCTGCACACCGAGGACCGGATCAGCGAATGCGACTACGGGGACTGGTCGGGCCGTAAACTCGCCGAACTCTCCGACGAGCCCCTGATGAAGGTCGTCCAGCAGCACCCCTCGGCCGCCGTGTTCCCCGGCGGGGAGTCCATGCGGGCCATGCAGGCGCGCGCGGTGGACGCCGTGCGGGAGTGGAACGCGCGTATCGAGGCGGAGCACGGTGAGGACGCCACGTACGTGATGTGCTCGCACGGCGACATCATCAAGTCGCTCGTCGCCGACGCCCTCGGCATGCATCTCGACCTCTTCCAGCGCATCCAGGCGGACCCGTGTTCCGTCACCGCGATCCGCTACACCCGGCTGCGCCCGTTCCTTCTCCGCCTCGGGGACACCGGTGACTTCGCGTCTCTGGCACCGCGAGAACAGGCCATCGGGGCCGACGCCGCGGGGGAGACGGCAACGGACGCGGCCGTCGGGGGCGGCGCTGGGGCACCGTGATCGCTCCGCGCAGTAGGGTGGACGCGCCGTAGAGCCCGTGCGGGACCTCCCGCAGGGCCCCGGGGCCGCCCCCATCCGCCATCACGATCTCAAGGGAGACAGGACGTGTCCCGTCAGGTGTTCCTCTACGACCCACCGGACCGTTTCGTGGCCGGTACGGTCGGGCTGCCTGGCCGCCGAACGTTTTTCCTGCAGGCATCCTCGCGGGGCCGGGTCACGAGTGTGGCCCTGGAGAAGACCCAGGTCGCCGCGCTGGCCGAACGGATCGACGAACTCCTCGACGAGGTCGTCCGGCGGACCGGCGGCAATTCACCGGTGCCCGCGGTGGCACCCATGGATGTCAGCGACACCGCGCCCCTCGACGCCCCCGTCGAGGAGGAGTTCAGGGTCGGCACGATGGCGCTCGCCTGGGACGGCGAGGAGCAGCGCATGATCGTCGAGGCCCAGGCGCTGGTCGAGCTGGACGCCGACTCCGACGACGACCTCGCCGAGGCCGAGGAAAGGCTTCTGCAGGACGAGGAGAACGGCCCGCCGATGCTCCGCGTCCGCCTCAGCGGTGCCCAGGCGCGGGCGTTCGCCAAGCGCGCGCTGGACGTCGTGAACTCCGGCCGCCCGCCGTGCCCGCTGTGCAGCCTCCCCCTCGACCCGGAAGGACACGTATGTCCGCGCCAGAACGGATACCGTCGCGGGGCCTGACGGAGGCCGGGCTGCGCACCCTGCTCGCCGAGGGGGAGCTCACCGTCCTCGGCCAGGTCCGGGGAGCGTCCAACGCGGTGCTGTACTGCACGGTCGCCCACGAGGGCGAGGAACGCCGCTGTGTCTACAAGCCGGTCGCCGGCGAACAGCCGCTGTGGGACTTCCCCGACGGCACGCTCGCCCAGCGCGAGGTCGCGGCGTACGAGATCTCCGAGGCCACCGGCTGGGGCCTCGTGCCGCCCACCGTGCTGCGGGAGGGCCCCTACGGCGAGGGGATGTGCCAGCTGTGGATCGAGGCGGACGAGGAGACGGCGCCCCCGGACGGTCTGCCGCCCCTGCTCGCGCTCGTCGACACCGAGGAGCCGGGGGACGGCTGGAAGGCCGTCGGCCTCGCGGAGGTGGGGGAGGGGAGGACCGCCCTGCTCGTCCACGCCGACGACCCCCGGCTGCGCAGGCTCGCGGTCCTGGACGCGGTCATCAACAACGGTGACCGCAAGGGCGGGCACCTGCTGTCCGCCCCCGGCGGACGGCTGTACGGAATCGACCACGGCGTCACCCTCAACGCGGACGACAAGCTGCGCACGCTGTTCTGGGGGTGGGCGGGCGAACCGCTGACGGCGGAGGCCGGCGAGGTGCTCGAACGGCTCGCGGCCGGTCTGGAGCCGGGTGCGGTGCTCGCCACCCGGTTGGGGGAACTCATCACCACGGCGGAGGTCGACGCGCTGCGCGGCCGTGTGGAGAGCCTCCGGAAGTCCGGCCGGCACCCGCAGCCGAGCGGCGACTGGCCGCCGATCCCCTGGCCGCCCGTATGAGGTCCTGGGCCCGCTGACGGCCCGGGCCTACCGGCGCTCCAGGCGTCCCGGCCGTGCGGCGGGCCCACTGCGGGCGGGCAAGGGGAGAACCGGCCGCCGCGCAAGAGGGCCTCTTCGGCCACGATCTGCCATCCGGTTCGTATCCGGAAGCATCGTCCGGTTACGCTCATGACATGCATGCCTGGCCCGCTTCTGAGGTCCCCGCCCTTCCTGGCAAGGGCCGCGACCTTCGGATCCACGACACCGCGACCGGCGGACGGATCACCCTTGACCCCGGTCCCGTCGCCCGCATCTACGTCTGCGGCATCACGCCGTACGACGCGACCCACATGGGTCATGCGGCGACCTACAACGCGTTCGACCTCGTCCAGCGCGTGTGGCTCGACACCAAGCGGCAGGTTCACTACGTCCAGAACGTGACCGACGTGGATGATCCGCTGCTGGAGCGGGCCGTGCGCGACGGCGAGGACTGGACCGAGCTCGCGGAGCGCGAGACGGCACTCTTCCGGGAGGACATGACCGCCCTGCGCATGCTTCCCCCGAAGCACTACGTCGGGGCGGTGGAGGCGATACCCGGCATCGTCCCGCTCGTCGAGCGCCTCCGCGACGCCGGCGCCGCCTACGAACTCGAGGGAGACGTGTACTTCTCCGTCGAGTCCGACCCGCACTTCGGCGAGGTCTCGGGCCTCGACGCCGAGGCCATGCGCCTGCTCTCCGCCGAGCGCGGCGGGGACCCGGAGCGCCCCGGCAAGAAGAACCCGCTCGACCCGATGCTCTGGATGGCCGCCCGTGAGGGCGAGCCGAGCTGGGACGGCGGCACCCTCGGCAGCGGACGGCCCGGCTGGCACATCGAGTGCGTCGCCATCGCGCTGGATCACCTGGGCATGACCTTCGACGTCCAGGGCGGCGGCTCCGACCTCGCCTTCCCGCACCATGAGATGGGCGCCTCGCACGCCCAGGCGCTCACCGGCGAGCACCCGTTCGCCCGCGCCTACGTGCACGCGGGCATGGTCGCCCTGAACGGCGAGAAGATGTCCAAGTCCAAGGGCAACCTCGTCTTCGTGTCGGCGCTCCGCCGGGACGACGTGGACCCCGCCGCGATCAGGCTCGCCCTGCTCGCGCACCACTACCGGTCCGACTGGGAGTGGACCGACCAGGTCCTCGCCGACGCCGTCGAGCGTCTCGCCCGCTGGCGTGCGGCCGTCTCCCGGCCCGACGGGCTCTGTGCCGACGTCCTGGTCGAGGAGGTCCGGGAGGCCCTGGCCGACGACCTGGACGCCCCGGCAGCACTCGCCGCCGTGGACCGCTGGGCCGAGCGGCAGAGCGCGGGCGGCGGCACGGACGAGGGCGCGCCCGGTCTCGTCTCGCGCACCGTCGACGCCCTTCTGGGCGTCGCGCTCTAGCCCGTACCCCGGATCGCCGAACGGTCCCGGACCTCGCGAGACGTCGCGGAGGTCCGGGGCCGTTCCACATCGGCGGGCCGGGATCAGCCGCCCGGGGAGTCCTCGTCCGGCCCGGCCGCAGGCGGGTCCTCGGGCGCCGCGCCCCCGTCGCCCTCCTTGGGCCGTCCCTTGTCCGGCCGCTGCGGCTTCGGCGGCCTCGTACGGCCGCTGGAGGTGTCCCGCAGATAGGGCACGTCACCGCTCTCCGTGGCGTGGCCGCCCGGTGCCTGTCCGGGGCCGCCGATGTCCCTGCGCCGCAGATAGCGCTCGAACTCGCGGGCGATCGCCTCGCCGGACGCCTCGGGCAGCTCGGCGGTGTCCCGGGCCTCCTCCAGCGTCTGCACGTACTCCGCGACCTCGCTGTCCTCGGCGGCCAGCTGGTCGACCCCGAGCTGCCAGGCGCGGGCGTCCTCGGGCAGCTCGCCCAGCGGGATCCGCAGCCCGAGCAGATCCTCGAGACGGTTCAACAGGGCCAGCGTCGCCTTCGGGTTCGGCGGCTGCGACACGTAGTGCGGCACCGCCGCCCAGAGGCTGACCGCCGGCACGCCCGCATGCGTACAGGCCTCCTGGAGGATGCCCACGATGCCGGTCGGGCCCTCGTAGCGGGTCTCCTCCAGGTCCATGGTCCTGGCCAGGTCCGGATCGGAGGTGACCCCGCTGACGGGCACCGGCCTGGTGTGCGGGGTGTCTCCGAGCAGCGCGCCCAGGACGACGACCATCTCCACGCCCAGTTCATGGGCGAAGCCGAGGATCTCGTTGCAGTACGAACGCCAGCGCATGGAGGGTTCGATGCCGCGGATCAGCACCAGGTCACGTGGCTTCTCGCCGCCGACCCTGACCACGGAGAGCCGCGTCGTGGGCCAGGTGATCTTGCGCGTCCCGCCCTCCATGAACACCGTGGGCCGGTTGACCTGGAAGTCGTAGTAGTCCTCGGCGTCGAGCGCCGCGAAGACCTCGCCCTTCCACTCCCGGTCCAGATGCGCGACCGCTGTGGAGGCGGCGTCACCGGCGTCGTTCCAGCCCTCGAACGCGGCCACCATGACCGGGTCGATCAGCTCGGGTACCCCCTCGAGCTCGATCACCCAGGCCTCCTTCCGAAGTTCCCTTGTGTACGGACCAACCTTACGGCTTCCGGCCCGTTCCGCCGCAGCCCGTTTGCGTGCGGAGGTGAAGCGTGCCATCTCTTGATTCATCCGAGCTGTACCGGCCGAAGACGATCAATTTCCGCTCGGGCCCTGGACCGAAAGACCCTCGTGCAGCTATACATCGGATGACCGTTGAGAGATCCGATGTTATTCCCCTGGGGGCGCACATGAGTCTGACCGTCACGGATCTCGAGGTCGAGGACATCCGTTTTCCCACCTCGGAGCTGCTGGACGGCTCGGACGCCATGAACCCCGACCCCGACTACTCCGCCGCCTACGTCGTCCTGCGCACCGACGGCGGCGCGAGTGAGGAGGGACACGGGTTCTGCTTCACCATCGGACGCGGCAACGATGTCATGGCGGCTGCCATCCAGGCGCTCCGCAGCCACGTCGTGGGCCGTCCCGTCCCGCGCACCGCGGCCGGCCTCGCCGCCCTCCACCGCAGGCTCACGCACGACTCGCAACTGCGCTGGCTCGGCCCCGAGAAGGGGGTGATGCACATGGCGGCCGGAGCCGTCGTCAACGCGGCCTGGGACCTCGCGGCGCGACTCGCGGGCAGACCCGTCTGGCAGTTCCTGGCGGAGATGACCCCGGAGGACCTCGTCTCCCTCGTCGACTTCCGCTACCTCACGGACGCCCTCACCCCCCGGGAGGCGCTCGGTATCCTCCGCGCCGCGGAGCCGGGCCGTGCCGAGCGCACCGAACGGCTGCTCGCCGAGGGGTACCCGGCGTACACGACGTCGCCCGGCTGGCTCGGATACGACGACGACAAGCTCGTGCGCCTGTGCAAGGAGGCCGTCGCCGACGGCTTCACCCAGATCAAGCTGAAGGTCGGGGCCGATCTGGACGACGACGTCCGCAGGCTCTCGCTCGTCCGCCGGACCGTCGGCCCCGGCATCCGGATCGCCGTCGACGCCAACCAGCGCTGGGACGTGACCGGGGCGGTGGAGTGGATGCGCGCGCTCGCCCCGTACGACCCGTACTGGATCGAGGAACCGACCAGCCCCGACGACGTGCTCGGCCATGCCGCCGTGCGCGCCGGACAGCCCGTCAAGGTCGCCACCGGCGAACACGTCGCCAACCGGGTCGTGTTCAAACAACTGCTCCAGGCGGGGGCCGTCGACTTCGTGCAGATCGACGCCGCACGCGTCGCCGGCGTCAACGAGAACCTCGCGGTGCTGCTGCTCGCCGCCAGGTTCGGAATCCCGGTCTGCCCGCACGCCGGAGGCGTCGGACTGTGCGAACTGGTCCAGCACCTCTCGATGTTCGACTACGTCGCGGTCTCCGGCAGCCGCGAGGACCGGGTCATCGAGTACGTCGACCATCTCCACGAGCACTTCGCCGAGCCGGCCGTCATCGAGGAGGGCCGCTACGTCACCCCGCGCGCACCGGGCTTCTCGGCCCGGATGCTCCCCGCCTCGATCGCCGGACACCGCTATCCGCAGGGCCCCGTCTGGCAGGCCCGCCGCACACCCGAGGAGACCGCCCGATGACCGGTACGCAGGATTTCGACGGACTGTCCGCCCTGGTGACGGGCGGCGCTTCGGGCATCGGGGCCGCCGTGGCGGCCCTGCTGCTCGCCCGCGGGGCCCGCGTCGCCGTCCTCGACCTCGATCCGGAGGGCGCTCCCGAAGGGGCGCTCGCGCTCACCGCCGACGTGACGGACGACGACGCCGTACGGGGCGCGGTCGAGCGGGCCGCCGAGGAGCTGGGCGGCCTGCACACCCTGGTGTCCAACGCGGGGATCGGATCGGTCGGCACCGTGGAGGAGAACGGCGACGCGGAGTGGACCCGCGTCCTGGACGTCAACGTGCTCGGCATGGTCCGCGCCGCCCGGCACGCACTGCCGCATCTGCGCCGTGCCGCCGCCGTATGCCCGGGAGCCGTCTCGATCACCCAGACCTGCTCCATCGCCGCGACCGCCGGTCTGCCGCAGCGCGCGCTCTACAGCGCGAGCAAGGGCGCCGTGCTCTCCCTCACCCTGGCCATGGCGGCCGACCACGTCCGGGAGGGGATCAGGGTCAACTGCGTCAACCCCGGTACGGCCGACACCCCCTGGGTCGGCCGCCTGCTCGACCGCGCCGAGGACCCCGCCGTCGAGCGCGCCGCGCTCGACGCGCGCCAGCCCCTGGGGCGGCTGGTCTCCGCCGACGAGGTCGCCGCCGCCGTCGTCTACCTCGCGAGCCCGGCGGCCGCGTCCGTCACCGGCACCGCCCTCGCCGTCGACGGCGGGATGCAGGGGCTGCGGCTGCGCCCCGCCACACCCTCACAGGGTTGAGCGCAGCCACTGCTCCACGCTCGCCACGTGCACCGTCGCCCAGGACCGGGCCGCCTCCGCGTCCCGGTCCCGCAGCGCGGCAAGGATCGCCCGGTGCTCGTGGAGGGTCCTGCTGACCGCGTCCTGCTGGGTCAGCCCGCGCCACACCCTGGCCCGTGTGGTCGGGCCGGAGAGGCCGTCCAGCAGGGAGCACAGCACCGAGTTGCCGGAGGACCGGACGATCCCGCGGTGGAACTCCAGATCTGCGGCGACCAGCCTCTCCACCGAGGGATTCGGGCCCAGTGAGTCCAACTGGGCGCTCAGGGAGTCGAGTTGCCCTTCCTCGATGAGCAGGGCCGCCATCGCCGTCGCCGCGGGCTCCAGGATCCGGCGGACCGCCAGGAACTCCAGCACCGTGTCGTCGCGGTGGAAGTCCACCACGAAGCTGAGGGCCTCCAGGAGCAGTTGCGGGTCCAGGCTGGTGACGTAGGTGCCGTCGCCCTGGCGGACGTCGAGGATCCGGATC
Organism: Streptomyces sp. SM10; assembly: GCF_002910915.1. GTDB lineage: Bacteria > Actinomycetota > Actinomycetes > Streptomycetales > Streptomycetaceae > Streptomyces. The sequence goes on from NZ_NEUF01000139.1 coordinate 64,782, forward strand.
AGCGACAGCGCGCGCACCGCCTCGCGCAGCGAGTTGCGCGACAGGCCCAGCTCGGCGGCGAGTTCGCTCTCCTTGGGAAGCCGGTCGCCCGGGGCCAGCGCACCCGAGACGATCATTCCTTTGATCTTCTCGATCGCTTCGTCGGTGACGGCCATGTGGGGCCTCCTCGCGCACAAGACATCCGATGTATCGCCTCATTATGCCGCCAGGTGCGAGCCCCCATGCCGCAGGGGCGGCCCCCCGCACCCGGGAGGCCGCCCCTGAGAGGTGCTGAGGCGCCGTCAGCGCCCGTCGGCCAGCATGTCCTCGACCCGGCCCCGGACGTCGTCGGTGGCCAGGCCCCGGATCGTCAGCGTCGTCCGTCGGCGCAGCACGTCGTCCGCCGTCTGCGCCCACTCACGGTCGCGCGCGTACGCCACCTGCGCCCAGATCTCCGGGGCGTCGGGGTGGATGCGCTCGGCCAGCGCCGGGTTCTCGTTCGCGAGCCGGGCGATGTCGAAGGAGAGCGAGCCGTAGTGGGTGGCGAGGTGCCGGGCCGTGTCGGCCGACATCCGCGGTCCCGGAGTACCGCCGTCGACCAGCAGCCGGTGCGCCACCGCGTTCGGGTTGGCGATGCCCGGCAGCGGCACCTTCCGCGGCAGCCGCGCCATCGGCTCCATGTCCTCGGCGAGCGGGCGCCCGGGCAGTTCGGCCAGCTTGTTCATGACCGTGCGGCCGATGTGGCGGAACGTCGTCCACTTGCCGCCGGCGACCGACAGCATCCCGCCGCGCCCTTCGGTGACGACCGTCTCCCGCTTGGCCTTGGCCGTGCCGCCCGGACCGCCGGGCAGCACCCGCAGTCCCGCGAAGGAGTAGGTGATCAGATCCCGGGACAGCTGCTGGTCCCGTACGGAGAACGCCGCCTCGTCGAGGATCTGCGCGGTGTCCTTCTCGGTGACCGAGACATCGGCCGGGTCGCCCTCGTACTCCTCGTCGGTCGTGCCGAGCAGCAGCATGTCCTCCCACGGAAGGGCGAACGTGATCCGGTACTTGTCGATCGGCGTCGCCAGTGCGGCCTTCCACGGGCGGGTGCGCTTGAGGACCAGGTGGGCGCCCTTGGACAGACGTATGGAAGGCGCCGCGTTCGGGTCCTCCAGCTTGCGCAGGTGATCGACCCACGGGCCCGTGGCGTTGAGCACGAGGCGGGCGTCGACGCCGAACTCCGTGCCGTCCTGGCGGTCCTCCAGCTCGGCGCCCGTGACCCGGCCCTTGGTGAACCGCAGTCCGGTGACCGAGGCGTGGTTGAGGACGACGGCGCCCGCGTCGACGGCCGCGCGGACCGTCATCAGCGCCATCCGGGCGTCGTTCATCTGGTCGTCGCCGTAGACCGCGACGGCCTTCAGGTTGTCCGTGCGCAGCTCCGGGACGTCACGCTGAGCCTTGGCCGGGCTGATCACATGGCCGACGCCGTCACCGAACGCCGACAGGGCCGAGTAGGCGAAGACGCCGGCGCCGAGCTTGGCGGCGCCGTGCGGGCCGCCCTTGTAGACGGGCAGGTAGAAGGTGAGCGGATTGGCCAGGTGCGGGGCGACCTGACGGGACACCGCGCGCCGCTCGAAGTGGTTCTCCGCGACCAGCTTCACCGCGCCGGTCTGGAGGTAGCGCAGACCGCCGTGGAGCAGCTTGGAGGAGGCGGAGGAGGTGGCGCCGGCGAAGTCGCCGGCGTCCACCAGGGCCACCCGCAGTCCGGACTGCGCGGCATGCCAGGCGGTGGAGATGCCCAGGATGCCGCCGCCGATCACCAGGAGGTCGTACGTCGCCTTGGAAAGCTGCTCCCGGGTCTCGGCGCGGCTCGGGAGGGAGCCGGAGGCCGGATGCGTCCCGAGGGCGGGGACGCTCTGCAGGGTGGTCATGTCGATTGCTCCTCAGCTCTCGTCGTCGTCGATCCAGCCCATGGTCCGTTCGACGGCCTTGAGCCAGCTCTTGTACTCGCGGTCACGGGTGGCCGCGTCCATACGGGGTGTCCACTCGGCCGCACGGCGCCAGTTGGCGCGCAGCGCGTCGGTGTCCGGCCAGAAGCCGACGGCGAGGCCGGCGGCGTAGGCCGCGCCGAGGCAGGTCGTCTCGGCGACCATCGGGCGCACCACGGGTGCGTCCAGGAAGTCGGAGAGCGTCTGCATCAGCAGGTTGTTGGAGGTCATACCGCCGTCGACCCTGAGCGCGGTCAGTTCCACGCCGGAGTCCTTGGTCATGGCGTCGCTGATCTCACGGGTCTGCCAGGCGGTGGCCTCGAGCACGGCCCGGGCGATGTGCGCCTTGGTCACGTACCGGGTGAGGCCGGCGATCACACCGCGGGCGTCGGGACGCCAGTAGGGCGCGAACAGGCCGGAGAAGGCGGGCACGAAGTAGGCGCCGCCGTTGTCCTCGACGGACGAGGCGAGCGTCTCGATCTCGGCCGCGGACTTGATCAGGCCCATCTGGTCGCGCATCCACTGGACGAGCGATCCGGTGACGGCGATGGAGCCCTCCAGGGCGTACACCGCCTTCTGGTCGCCGATCCGGTAGCCGACCGTCGTCAGCAGCCCGTTGTAGGAGTTGACGGGGGTCTCGCCGGTGTTGATCAGCATGAAGGTGCCGGTGCCGTACGTGGACTTGGCCTCGCCCTCGGCGAAACACGTCTGGCCGAACAGCGCGGCCTGCTGGTCACCGAGCGCGGATGCCACCGGGACGCCGTCGAGCACGCCGCCCTTGGCCGCGCCGTAGACCTCGGCGGAGGACCGGATCTCCGGGAGCACGGCGGAGGGGATGCCGATCGAGCTGAGGATTTTGTCGTCCCACTGCATGGTGTGCAGGTTCATCAGAAGGGTGCGCGAGGCGTTGGTGACGTCGGTGACGTGGACGCCGCCCTCGGTGCCGCCGGTCAGATTCCAGATGACCCAGGAGTCCATGGTGCCGAAGAGGATGTCGCCGCGCTCGGCGCGCTCGCGCAGGCCCTCGACGTTGTCCAGCAGCCAGCGGATCTTCGGGGCCGCGAAGTACGAGGCGAGCGGCAGCCCGGTCTCGCGGCGGAAGCGGTCCTGGCCGACGTTGCGGCCGAGCTCCTTGCAGAGGGCGTCGGTGCGGGTGTCCTGCCAGACGAGGGCGTTGTGCACCGGCTCACCGGTGTTCCTGTCCCACAGCAGGGTCGTCTCGCGCTGGTTGGTGATGCCGATCGCCTTGACGTCGGCGGAGGTGATGCCGGCCTTGACGATCGCCCCGGCGACGACCTCCTGGACGTTCTCCCAGATCTCCTTGGCGTCGTGCTCGACCCAGCCCGGCTTGGGGAAGATCTGCTCGTGCTCCTTCTGGTCGACGGAGACGATCCGGCCGTCCTTGTCGAAGACGATGCAGCGGCTGGAGGTGGTGCCCTGGTCGATGGCCGCGATGAACGGGCCGGTGGTGTGTGCGTCGGTCACGGTTGGCTCCCGGAGGTCTGTGTGGTGTGGAGGGTGCGGCTCAGGCGAAGGCGAGGTTGTAGAGCCCGCCGGCCAGTGCGGCCCCGATGAGCGGTCCTACCACCGGTACCCAGGCGTAGCCCCAGTCCGACCCGCCCTTGTTCGGCAGTGGCAGCAGCGCGTGCACGATGCGCGGACCGAGGTCGCGTACCGGGTTGATCGCGTAGCCGGTCGGCCCGCCGAGCGACAGGCCGATCCCGACGACCACCAGAGCGGTGATCAGGGCGCCGAGCGCGCCGAGACCGTTGCCCTCGTCGTTGAGACCCTGCGTGAGGATCGCCAGGACCAGGACGAAGGTCGCGATGACCTCCGTGACCACGTTCTGCACCGCGTTCCGGATCTCCGGACCCGTGGTGAAGATGCCGAGTACGGGGCCGGCCTTCGGCGCCGAGGTCTGGTCGACCAGACCTTCCTCGGCCGGCTGGTCCTCCAGGATCTCGGGATCGGTGAGGTGCGCGTGGAACTGTCCGTAGTAGACGGCCCACACGAGCACGGCGCCGATCATCGCGCCGAACAGTTCGGAGACGAGATACAGGGGCACATCGCTCCAGGCGGTGCCGCCCTGGATCGCGAGGCCGATGGTGACCGCCGGATTGAGGTGCGCACCGGACACACCGGAGGCGATGTAGGCACCGGTCAGTACGGCGAAGCCCCACCCGAAGGTGATGGCCAGCCAGCCGGCGTTCCTCGCTTTCGAGCGCTTGAGCGTGACGGCGGCACAGACACCGCCGCCGAGCAGGATGAGTATGGCGGTACCGATGGTCTCGCCGATGAAGATGTCGGAGCTGGACACCCGCGACTCCTTTGTCCTTCGTCCAGGGGAATGGCGAAACACCGGGTCCCTCCGGTGGATCGCGCCCCAGATGGGTACCCCTGAAGAGCGGGTACGTCACCTGTAGGGCTTGACCGGCCCTCGGCACTGTCACACTCTAACGCGTATTGCCGTTAGGTGTTCGGCAATGCCGACCGGTGAACGGCCATGTTTCTCTCCGATGAGGGGTCCGTCAAGGGGTCTGTGACGCGCGACTCGATCGTTACCGATGGAGCGGGCTGTGCTCAGGGGCGTCCGGATCCCGGGAGGCGGCTCGCGGGTACTCGGAAGCGGCCGGGGTCCGGATCCCCGTGATGTGGCCCGGGTGGGCTCAGAAGCGCCCGGCGCCCAGATCCCGGGAGACGGCGCGGGCGCAGTCCCGTACGGCGGCGACGAGCTCGGGCCGGAGTTCGCCGCCGGCGCAGACGCGCTCCACGGCGCCCGTCACGGCCACGGCGCCGACCGGCATCCTGCGCCGGTCGTGAACGGGGGCGGCCACGGCCGCCACGCCCTCCCAGGTCTCCTCCACGTCGGCCGCCCAGCCCCGCGCCCGGATCAGGTCGAGCAGGGACTCGAACTCCGCGTCGCCCGTGACGGTGCGCGGGGTGAAGGAGCGCCGTTCCACCTCGGTGGCCTCGCTGTGCGCGACCGGGTCGTAGGCGGCGAGCACCTTGCCCAGGGCGGTGGAGTGCAGCGGCTGCATGGCGCCGACCTCGAGCACCTGGCGGCTGTCGTCGGGCCGGAAGACGTGGTGGACGATCAGGACGCCGCGCTGGTGCAGAACGCCCAGGTGGACGCTCTCGCCGCTCGAGCGGGCCAGGTCGTCGGTCCACACCAGCGCGCGGGCCCGCAGTTCGTGCACGTCGAGATAGCTGTTGCCCAGGCGCAGCAGCTCCGCGCCGAGCTGGTAGCGGCCGGAGGCCGTGTCCTGCTCGACGAAGCCCTCGTGCTGGAGGGTGCGCAGAATGCCGTGCGCGGTACCTTTGGCCAGACCGAGCGACGACGAGATGTCGGACAGGCCGAGCCGACGCTCGCCGCCCGCCAGCAGACGCAGCATCGCCGCTGCCCGCTCGAGCGACTGGATGTTCTTCGCCATCGCGCCGTACTCCTCCACCTCGGTTCGACAATGCTGAACACTATCGGTCGATGTCGACCTCTGTCCGGTGGCGCGAAGATTCTGCGCCACCCCGCGACGGGGCCCGTTCCCCGCACAGCATGCAGTCCGCCCCGTGGGACGCGATGACCGGCCCGGGCGCCTCCCGGCTACGCTGGCGGCGTGCCCCCTCCGCAGAAGGGCGCAAAGCCGACAGCCGTCGCATCCCAGGGAGAACATCCATGGCCTCGTTGCCGACCCCCTCAGCTGACAGCCGGACCCGGGCCGCAGCGCTCCGTGAGGCGCTCGCCACCCGGGTGGTGGTGGCCGACGGTGCCATGGGCACCATGCTCCAGGCCCAGGACCCCACCCTCGAGGACTTCGAGAACCTCGAGGGCTGCAACGAGATCCTGAACGTCACCCGCCCCGACATCGTCCGCTCGGTGCACGAGGAGTACTTCTCGGTCGGCGTCGACTGCGTCGAGACGAACACCTTCGGCGCGAACCACTCGGCGGCGAACGAGTACGAGATCGCTGACCGGATCGTCGAACTGTCCGAGTCGGGTGCCCGTATCGCCCGCGAGGTCGCCGACGAGTTCACCGCGAAGGACGGCCGCCAGCGCTGGGTGCTCGGCTCCGTGGGTCCCGGCACCAAGCTGCCCTCGCTCGGCCACATCGCGTACGACGTGCTGCGGGACGGCTACCAGCAGAACGCGGAAGGCCTGCTCGCCGGCGGTGCGGACGCCCTGATCGTGGAGACCACGCAGGACCTGCTGCAGACGAAGTCCAGCCTCATCGGCGCCCGCCGGGCGATGGAGGCCCTGGGTGTCGACGTGCCGCTGATCTGCTCGCTCGCCTTCGAGACGACCGGCGTCATGTTGCTCGGCTCCGAGATCGGCGCCGCGCTGACCGCCCTGGAGCCGCTGGGCATCGACCTGATCGGGCTGAACTGTTCGACGGGGCCGGACGAGATGAGCGAGCACCTGCGCTATCTGGCACAGCACTCGCGTACACCGCTGATGTGCATGCCGAACGCGGGCCTGCCCGTCCTGACCAAGGACGGCGCGCACTTCCCGCTCGGCCCGGAGGGTCTGGCGGACGCGCAGGAGACCTTCGTCACCGACTACGGCCTGTCCCTGATCGGCGGCTGCTGCGGTACGACGCCCGAGCATCTGCGCCAGGTCGTCGAGCGGGCCCGCGCCCTCACGCCGGCCGTCCGCGACCCGCGCCCCGAGCCCGGCGCCGCCTCCCTCTACCAGTCCGTGCCCTTCCGTCAGGACACCTCGTACCTCGCCATCGGCGAGCGGACGAACGCCAACGGGTCCAAGAAGTTCCGCGAGGCCATGCTGGAGGCCCGGTGGGACGACTGCGTGGAGATGGCCCGCGACCAGATCCGCGAGGGCGCGCACCTGCTCGACCTCTGCGTCGACTACGTCGGCCGCGACGGTGTCGCCGACATGAAGGAGCTGGCCGGGCGGTTCGCCACGGCCTCCACCCTGCCGATCGTGCTGGACTCCACCGAGCTGCCCGTGCTGCAGGCCGGTCTGGAGATGCTCGGCGGGCGCGCGGTCCTGAACTCGGTGAACTACGAGGACGGAGACGGGCCCGAGTCGCGCTTCGTGAAGGTGACGCGGCTGGCCGCCGAGCACGGTGCCGCACTGATCGCCCTGACGATCGACGAGGAGGGCCAGGCCCGCACCGTCGAGCACAAGGTCGCCATCGCGGAGCGGCTCATCGAGGACCTCACCGGCAACTGGGGCATCAACGAGTCGGACATCCTCATCGACTGCCTCACCTTCACCATCTGCACAGGGCAGGAGGAGTCGCGGAAGGACGGCATCGCCACCATCGAGGCGATCCGCGAGCTGAAGCGGCGCCACCCCGACGTCCAGACGACGCTGGGCCTCTCCAACATCTCCTTCGGCCTGAATCCTGCGGCCCGTGTCGTCCTGAACTCGGTCTTCCTCGACGAGTGCGTCAAGGCCGGTCTCGACTCCGCGATCGTGCACGCGTCGAAGATCCTGCCGATCGCCCGGCTGGATGAGGAGCAGGTCAAGGCCGCCCACGACCTGATCCACGACCGCCGCGCCGAAGGCTACGACCCGCTGCAGCGGCTCATGGAGCTCTTCGAGGGCGTCAACATGAAGTCGATGAAGGAGGGCAAGGCCGAGGAACTCCTCGCGCTGCCGCTCGACGAGCGCCTCCAGCGCCGGATCATCGACGGCGAGAAGAAGGGGCTGGAGGCCGACCTCGACGAGGCGCTGGAGACCCGGCCCGCCCTCGACATCGTCAACGACACCCTCCTGGAGGGCATGAAGGTCGTGGGCGAGCTCTTCGGCTCCGGCCAGATGCAGCTGCCCTTCGTGCTCCAGTCCGCCGAGGTCATGAAGACCGCGGTGGCCCACCTGGAGCCGCACATGGAGAAGTCGGACGCCGAGGGCAAGGGCACCATCGTGCTGGCCACCGTCCGCGGCGACGTCCACGACATCGGCAAGAACCTCGTCGACATCATCCTGTCCAACAACGGCTACAACGTCGTCAACATCGGCATCAAGCAGCCCGTCTCCGCGATCCTGGAAGCCGCCGAGGAGAACCGCGCCGACGTCATCGGCATGTCCGGCCTCCTGGTCAAGTCCACCGTGATCATGAAGGAGAACCTCCAGGAGCTCAACCAGCGCAAGCTGGCCGCCGAGTACCCGGTCATCCTGGGCGGCGCCGCCCTGACCCGGGCCTACGTCGAGCAGGACCTGCACGAGATCTACGAGGGCGAGGTCCGCTACGCCCGCGACGCCTTCGAGGGGCTGCGCCTCATGGACGCGCTCATCGGGGTCAAGCGCGGAGTCCCGGGTGCCGTCCTCCCCGAGCTCAAGCAGCGCCGTGTGCCCAAGCGCGACACGGCCGTGCCGGAGGTCGAGGAGCCCGAGGAGGGCGTGCGTTCCGACGTCTCCGTCACCAACCCGGTCCCCGAGCCGCCGTTCTGGGGCACCCGGGTCGTCAAGGGCATCCAGCTCAAGGAGTACGCCTCCTGGCTGGACGAGGGCGCCCTCTTCAAGGGGCAGTGGGGCCTCAAGCAGGCCCGTGCCGGTGACGGCCCGACGTACGAGGAGCTCGTGGAGCGGGAGGGCCGGCCCCACCTGCGCGGCTGGCTCGACAAGCTCCACACCGAGAACCTGCTGGAGGCCGCCGTCGTCTACGGCTACTTCCCCTGCGTCTCCAAGGGCGACGACCTGATCCTGCTGCACGAGGACGGCTCGGAGCGCACCCGCTTCACCTTCCCCCGCCAGCGACGGGGCCGCCGGCTCTGCCTCGCGGACTTCTTCCGCCCCGAGGAGTCGGGGGAGACGGACGTGATCGGACTCCAGGTCGTCACGGTCGGTTCGAGGATCGGCGGGGCCACCGCCGAGCTCTTCGAGTCGAACTCCTACCGCGACTACCTGGAACTGCACGGGCTGTCCGTGCAGCTGGCCGAGGCTCTCGCCGAGTACTGGCACGCGCGGGTCCGCAGCGAGCTCGGCTTCGCCGGGGAGGACCCGTCCGACGTCGAGGACATGTTCGCGCTGAAGTACCGCGGGGCCCGCTTCTCCCTGGGCTACGGCGCCTGCCCGGACCTCGAGGACCGGGCGAAGATCGCCGAGCTGCTGGAGCCCGAGAGGATCGGGGTGAAGCTCTCCGAGGAGTTCCAGCTGCACCCCGAGCAGTCCACGGACGCGATCGTCATCCACCACCCGGAGGCGAAGTACTTCAACGCACGGTAGCGAACTGTTCAACGCGCGGTAGGTCCCCACTCCGCGCGCTTCAGGAGCACGAGTCGTAGACTGGTCGGTCCAGTGCAGGCCGGTCGCCGTTCCCACCGGGAAGGCGGCCGGCCTTCTCGTCCCTCATGGAGGTGTGCCGGATGACCAGTACGGTCCCCGCGTCCCTGATCCGTACGGCCGAAGGGTCGGCGCTGCAAGCAGTCCTGCTCGACATGGACGGCACACTGGTCGACACCGAAGGATTCTGGTGGGACGTGGAGGTCGAGGTCTTCGCCGACCTCGGTCACCGGCTCGAGGAGGCGTGGCGCGACGTGGTCGTCGGCGGGCCGATGACCCGGAGCGCCGGCTATCTCATCGAGGTCACCGGTGCCGGTATCTCCCTCGAGGAGCTCACCGTGCTGCTCAACGACCGCTTCGAGAAGCGCATCGGGCGTGGTGTCCCGCTGATGCCGGGCGCCGCCCGGCTGCTCGCCGAGCTCGCCGCGCACGAGGTGCCCACCGCCCTGGTCTCCGCCTCCCACCGGCGCATCATCGACCGCGTACTGGACTCGGTGGGCCGTCACCACTTCGCTCTCACGGTCGCGGGGGACGAGGTGGCCCGCACCAAGCCCCACCCCGACCCCTACCTCGCGGCCGCCGCGGGATTCGGGGCGGATCCCCGGCGCTGCGCGGTCATCGAGGACACGGCGACGGGTGTCGCGGCGGCCGAGGCCGCGGGCTGCCGCGTCGTCGCCGTACCGTCCGTGGCGCCGATCGCCCCGGCGCCGGGAAGGGTCGTCGTGCCCTCGCTGGAACAGGTGGACCTGGCCTTCCTGCGCGGACTGGTCACGGACGAGTGACCGCCGGCGTGCGGTGAGGGCGTTCCTCCCCCGGTGACGTGCTCGCCACCGGGGGAGAGGGGCGCACTCCGGTCCGTGGCGCCGTCTCCCCCGGGCGCCTGGATCAGGTCCATGTCAATGCGATGATCGGCCCGGGTGCGTGATATTCGTCACTCGACGTGACATTCGAGGGTGCTCCGGGCTGGTCCGGATGTCCGTTTGGGGAACCCATACGTCCGGTTTCATGGAGTGGTGTACGAAACGTTCCCGAGCGTGACATGGACAACCCGTCATCGGTGATCACCGAGTGGATACGAGGCCGGACGGCACCGGTCAAGGCCCCCTGCGGCGCCTACTAATCTCGGTTTTCTCACATGCCGGAATGAGGGAGAACGTCCAGATGAACCGCAAGACGCTGGTGCTGCCGGCCGTAGTGGGCCTGCTCGCGCCCGTGCTCGCCGCCTGTGGCGGGTCGGACGACGGGGGCGATGCCATCGTGGTCGGGACAACGGACCAGTTCATCGCCTCGAAGGACAACCCGGCACCGCTCGACCCGGCCATCGGCTACGAGGCGGGCGTGTGGAACGTGCTGCGCCAGACGGTGCAGACCCTGACCCACATACCGCGCGGCGGCGGCGAGCCCGTGCCAGAGGCGGCCGAGAGCTGCGCTTTCACCGACACGGAGAACGAGAGCTACCGCTGCACCCTGCGCAAGGGGCTCACCTTCGCCGACGGCACCCCGGTCACTCCGGAGGACGTGAAGTACTCCATCCAGCGGGTCATCGACATCAAGGACGAGAGCGGCCCGGTCGGTCTGCTCGCCAACATCGACACGATCGAGACCAAGGGCGAGAACCAGGTCGTCTTCCACCTGAGCACCCCGGACGCGACGTTCCCGTACAAGCTCGCCACGCCGCCCGCCGGCATCGTCCAGAAGGACAAGTACCCGGCGAAGACGGCCCGTGAGGGCTTCCAGGTCGACGGTTCCGGTCCCTACACCATGGAGCCCGAGGTCAAGGGCGACCAGGTCGTCAAGGTGGTCTTCACCAAGAACCCGAAGTACAAGGGCGATCTGAAGATCAGCAACGAGAAGGTCGAGCTGGACCTCTTCCCCGACGCGGCCGCGATGGGCAAGGCGCTCGCCGACAAGAAGATCGACATGATGACGCGCACCATGTCGCCCGAGCAGGCCCAGACGATGCTCGCGGAGCCGAAGGAGGGCGAGAAGCTCACCGAGATGCCCGGCCTCGCCATCAGCTACCTCGCGTTCAACACCGAGGACCCCGTGGTGGAGGACAAGGCCGTCCGCCAGGCGGTGGCGCAGGTCATCGACCGCGGTTCCATCGCGAGCAAGGTGTACGGCAGCACGGCCGAGCCCCTCTACTCGCTGATCCCGTCGGGCATCACCAGCCACACCAACTCGTTCTTCAACAAGTACGGGGAGCCCAGTGTCGCCGGAGCCGCCCAGCTCCTGGAGAAGGCCGGCATCAGCACCCCGGTGAAGTTCACGCTGCACTACACGACCGACCACTACGGCCCCGCCACCAAGGCCGAGTTCGAGACGCTGGCGAAGCAGCTCAACGACTCGAAGCTGTTCGACGTCGACGTCAAGGGCACTCCGTGGGCCGAGTACCGCCCCGCCCAGAAGAAGGGCGACTACGCGGTCTACGGCATGGGCTGGTTCCCCGACTTCCCGGACGCGGACAACTACACGGCGCCGTTCCTCGACAAGAACAACTTCCTCAACTCGCCCTACGAGTCGGCCACGGCGCAGAACACGCTCATCCCGCAGTCCCGCCGCGAGGCCGACCGCAGCGCCGCCGGCCCCGCCTTCGAGAGGCTCCAGGACATCGTTGCCAACGACGTCCCCATGCTCCCGGTCTGGCAGGGCAAGCAGTACGTCGCCTCCCTCGACGGGCTGACCGGAGTGGAGTACGCCGTCAACTCCTCGGCCGACCTCCAGCTCTGGGAGCTGGGCCGCGGCGACTCCTGACGCGACACCGTCCGAAACCGGCGCGGTCCGGGGCCACAGGCCCCGGACCGCGCCGGTTTCGTCCTCGCACCGCGCCCTCACTGGGCGCCGGGACGCACCAGCCCGCTCTCGTAGGCGTAGACGGCGGCCTGCACCCGGTCGCGCAGCCCCAACTTCGTCAGCACATGGCCCACATGGGTCTTGACCGTCGTCTCGCTCACGAAGAGGTCGGCCGCGATCTCCGCGTTCGACAGTCCGCGCGCCACCAGCTTCAGCACCTCCACCTCACGATCGGTGAGCGTGTGCAGGGCGTCCGGAACGGGGTCCTCGCCCGACGGCAGATGGTCGGCGTACTTGTCGAGCAGCCGGCGCGTGATGCTCGGTGCCAGCATCGCCTCACCCGCGGCCACCACCCGGATGGCCTGCACCAGCTCGTTGGCCGGTGCGTCCTTCAGCAGGAAGCCGCTGGCACCCGCGCGGAGCGCCTCCACCACGTACTCGTCGAGGTCGAAGGTCGTCAGCACCAGGACCTTCGCCGGACCGTCCCGTCCCGGCCCCGTGATCTGGCGGGTCGCCTCGACCCCGTCCATCCGGGGCATCCGGATGTCCATGAGCACGACATCGGGCTGCAGCGCCCGCACCTGGTCGATGGCCTGCAGACCGTCACCGGCCTCACCGACCACCGCGAGATCACCTTCCGCCTCCAGGATCATCCGGAAGCCGGTGCGCAGCAGCGGTTGATCATCGACGAGCAGGACGCGGATAGCCACGTGATCTCCTTAAGGGCCTTCGAGGGCCACCGGCCGGCCGGCCCCGGACCGGTCCGGCTCCATTCTGCCCTGCACAGCTTCCACCGATTCGGCCGGGCGCACGGACAGCGGATAGACCGGGGGAGTCCCACCGAACTCCGGACAGACCGCCTGGTGGTCGCACCAGCCGCACAGCTTCGTCGGCCTCGGCCGCCACTCGCCCGTCTCGGTGGCCAGCCGGATCGCGTCCCACAGTGCGAGCAGCTTGCGCTCCACCCGCTCGAGGTCGGCGGGGACGGGGTCGTACGTCAGCACGTCCCCGCTGCCGAGATAGACCAGCTGGAGCCGGCGGGGCACCACGTTCTTCAGGCGCCACACCACCAGGGCGTAGAACTTCATCTGGAACAGCGCGCCCTCCGCGTACTCCGGCCGCGGAGCCTTGCCCGTCTTGTAGTCGACGATGCGGACCTCGCCCGCCGGGGTCACGTCGACGCGGTCGATCACCCCGCGCAGCCGCAGCCCCGAATCCAGCTCCGTCTCGACGAACAGCTCCCGCTCGGCCGGCTCCAGGCGGGTCGGGTCCTCCAGTGAGAACCACCGCTCCACCAGCCGCTCCGCCTCGCCCAGCCACCCCGCGAGCCGCTCCCCGCCGGGATCCCCCTCGAACAGCTCCGTCAGCTCGGGCTTCGACTCGAGCAGCCGGTCCCACTGGCCGGGGATCAGCGCCTTGGCCTTGGGCGCCGTACGGTCCGCCGCCGGGGCGTCGAACAGCCGCTCCAGCACCGCATGCACCAGCGTGCCCCGGGTAGCAGCCTCACTGGGCTTCTCGGGCAGCTTGTCGATGACCCGGAAGCGGTACAGCAGGGGGCACCGCATGAAATCGCTCGCGCGCGAGGGCGACAGGGACGAGGGTGGCTGAGGCGGGCGCGGTACGGACGTCATGTCGAAGACCCTACGGCCCGCCACCGACACCCAGCGGCATACCATCGACGACAGAGCTCGCGCACAGCATGATCGTGGCAGAGGCCACCGACCGAAGGGACCCCGTGGACGAGAGCGGCGACAGCGGGCGCCCGCAGCCCGGCGCAGGGGGTACGGACCCCGGCACCGGACCGAAGAAGGACAAGCCACGGCGTCCGGCAGATCCCGGCGGCGGCATCCTCATGGGCCGCCCCTTCGGAGTGCCGGTGTACGTGGCACCCAGCTGGTTCGTCGTCGCGGCTCTGATCACCTGGGTCTTCGGCGGCCAGCTCGACCGCGTCCTGCCGGAGCTCGGCGGCGCCCGCTACCTGGTCGCCCTCTTCTTCGCGATCGCCTTCTACGCGTCCGTCCTGGTCCACGAACTCGCCCACACCGTCGCCGCCCTGCGCTACAAGCTGCCGGTGCGCCGCATCCAGCTCCAGTTCTTCGGCGGTGTCTCCGAGATCGAGAAGGAGACGGAGACCCCCGGCCGTGAGTTCGTCCTCGCCTTCGTGGGGCCCCTGCTCTCCCTCGCCCTCGGCGGCGTCTTCTACATCCCGCTCCAGTTCGTCGAGGCGGGCACCGTCCCCGGCGTGCTCCTCGCCGGACTGATGGTCTCCAACCTCATCGTCGCGGCCTTCAACCTGCTGCCCGGACTGCCCCTGGACGGCGGACGCATGCTCCGCGCCGTCGTCTGGAAGATCACGGGCAAGCCGATGAGCGGCACCGTCGCCGCCGCCTGGGTCGGCCGGGGCCTGGCCATCACCGTCTTCGTCGGTCTCCCGCTGCTCACCCATTCCGGAGCCCTGGGCAACGCCACCGGGAAGATCAGCGGCTTCGAGACCGTCACCGACGCCCTCCTCGCGGCGATCCTCGCGGCGATCATCTGGACCGGGGCGGGGAACAGCCTGCGGACGGCCCGGCTCCGGGAGCACCTCCCCGAACTCCGCGCCCGTACCCTCACACGGCGTGCCGTGCCCGTCGAGTCCGCCACCCCGCTCTCCGAGGCGCTCCGCCGGGCCAACGAGGCAGGCGCCCGGGCTCTGGTCGTCGTCGACGGACAGGGCAGCCCCAAGGGCGTCGTCCGGGAGGCGGCCATCGCCGGCGTCCCCGAGCACCGCCGGCCCTGGGTGGCCGTCAGCGGCCTCGCCCAGGACCTCACCGACGGCATGAAGGTCCCCGCCGAACTCGCGGGCGAGGCCCTCCTGGACCGGCTGAAGGCCACCCCGGCCACCGAGTACCTCGTCGTCGAGGACACCGGCGAGATCTACGGAGTCCTCTCCACCGCCGACGTCGAGCGCGCCTTCATCAAGGCCATGGCCCGCCCGTCGGCCTGACGCCCCGGGAGGCGGCCCCCGAAATACCGGTAGGCTGGTCACATGTCCGAACCGACCGGTGCCGCCCGCCGTCGCGGCCCATTCAAAGTCGGGGACCAGGTCCAGCTCACCGACCCCAAGGGACGCCACTACACCTTCACGCTCGAAGCCGGAAAGAACTTCCACACCCACAAGGGTTCTTTCCCGCACGACGAGCTGATCGGTGCTCCCGAGGGCAGTGTTGTCCGTACCACGGGAAACGTCGCCTATCTCGCGCTGCGCCCCCTGCTCCCCGACTACGTCCTGTCCATGCCCCGCGGTGCCGCCGTGGTCTACCCGAAGGACGCGGGGCAGATCCTCGCCTTCGGCGACATCTTCCCCGGCGCCCGTGTCGTCGAAGCCGGCGTCGGCTCGGGTGCGCTCAGCACCTTCCTGCTGCGCGCCATCGGCGAGCAGGGCATGCTGCACTCCTACGAGCGCCGCGAGGACTTCGCCGAGATCGCCCAGCAGAACGTCGAGCGCTACTTCGGCTCGCCGCACCCCGCCTGGCAGCTGACCGTCGGCGACCTCCAGGACAACCTCTCGGACACCGACGTCGACCGCGTCGTCCTGGACATGCTCGCCCCCTGGGAATGCCTCGAGGCCGTGTCCAAGGCCCTGGTGCCCGGAGGCATCCTCTGCGCGTACGTCGCGACCACGACCCAGCTCTCGCGGACCGTCGAGTCCATCCGTGAGATCGGCTGCTTCGCCGAACCCCAGCCCTGGGAGTCGATGATCCGCAACTGGCACGTGGAGGGTCTGGCCGTCCGGCCCGACCACCGGATGATCGGCCACACCGGCTTCCTCGTCACCGCCCGCCGTCTCGCGGACGGCGTCGAGCCGCCGGTGCGCCGCCGCCGCCCGTCCAAGGGCGCCTACGGCGAGGACTACGAGGGCCCCAACAGCCGGGGCGGCTCCGCCGCCCGCGACTGACCCCGTAGGACGCCAAGGCGCCGCCGCCGAGCTCCCGGACCGACCCCGGAGCCCGGCGGCGGCGCCTTTTCCGCTGCCCGGCGGACCCCGCCGTTCCCTTGGGGTGTGAGGTGTGGCACGATGCTGGCCACCCCCGCCCGCCGACGCCCGTTCGGCACCGCCCACCCGGGCCTCCAGGAACCACAGGAGACATACCGCGTGCAGACCTCCGCGCTCCCGGACCTCGCGCACACCGACGCCAAGCCGGTGCACTGGCTCGCCACGGCGACGGCCATGGCCGCGGTCGTCGCCGCCGCGGGCCTGCTCCAGCCCGAGGCGGCCACCGCCACGGCTGCGGCGTCCGAGCACCGGGTGTCCACGCAGGGCGGTGCGCCCGACGCGACGGCGCCCGACGCGGCAGCGGTCACCTTCCCGCTGGACTGCGGCGCCGCAGGGCAGACGGTGGCCGACAGCGCTCCGGGGGATCTCGACGGGGACGGCGGCCCCGAGACCGTCGCCGTCGTCCGCTGCGCCGCGGGGTCCGGCACCCCGCCCAGTGGCGTCTACGTCGTGACACAGCCGAGCGGGGCCGCGCCCCGGGTCGTGGCGACCCTGGTGGACCCCGCTCAGAAACTCAACGTCACCGACTTCACCGTCCGTGACGGCCGCATTTCGGCCACGCTGCTCGGCTACTCCTCGGCCGACGTGCCACGCTGCTGCCCCGACGAGCAGGAGAGCGCCGTCTGGCAGTGGAAGGGCAACGCGTTCATCAAGTCCGCCGCCCCCGCCGGAAGCACCGCGCAGGGCGTCTGACCGTCACTCCGCGTCCGGCCCGAAGACTTCCACACTGTCCGAAACACGACGTACGTGAATGCAGTCGCCCGGGCATTCCTTGGCCGAATCCACGACGTCCTGGAGGAGGGGCAGGGGCACCGGAGTGGTGGCGCCCTTGTCCTGGAGGAGCTCGTCCTGGGAGCTCTTCACATAGGCCAGGCCGTCGATGTCCAGCTCGAACACCTCAGGTGCGTACTGCACGCAGATGCCGTCGCCCGTACAGAGATCCTGGTCGATCCAGACCTCGAGATCCTGCGTGTCGCTGTCGGCCTGAGCGTCCTGCTGCACGGTCATGTGTCCTGCCGTTCCCTGCGTATCTGCACCAATTGAAGCCAGCCCTGACGGGTGTTGAACGCTTCGACGATACAACCGGCTGCTTTCCGGTGCCGAAGGGTGGGTATTCCCTTGGCGTGAGGGAGAGCGCAAGGGTGAAGATCGGACACGCTCCCGGGTCTTTGTGATCTAGGGGTTTCAATCATCACCCACCCAGGTAGGGTCAGGAAGCGTCCAGCTCCCCTTGGAGGAGGTGAGGACCGTGGCAGCCCACGACGACGACATCAACCGCGGCACCCGGCCCGTGCGGGGGTCAGAAGACCCAGCCGGCCAGGTTGCCTATCTCGAGCAGGAAATCGCCGTCCTGCGACGTAAGCTCGCCGACTCTCCGCGTCATTCGAGGATTCTCGAAGAGCGGATCGTCGAGTTGCAGACCAACCTGGCAGGCGTGTCCGCGCAGAACGAGCGGCTCGCCAACACACTCCGCGAGGCCCGCGACCAGATCGTGGCCCTCAAGGAGGAGGTCGACCGGCTCGCGCAGCCGCCGGCCGGCTTCGGCGTCTTCCTGCAGGCCAACGAGGACGACACCTGCGACATCTTCACCGGGGGCCGCAAGCTCCGGGTGAACGTCAGTCCCAGCGTCGAGCTCGAAGGCCTCCGGCGAGGCCAGGAAGTCATGCTCAACGAGGCGCTCAACGTGGTCGAGGCCATGGAATTCGAGCGGGCCGGGGACATCGTCACCCTCAAGGAGATCCTCGAGGACGGCGAGCGCGCCCTGGTGGTCGGGCACACCGACGAGGAACGGGTGGTGCGGCTCGCCGAGCCCCTCCTGGACATCACCATCCGTCCCGGCGACGCCCTTCTGCTCGAACCCAGGTCCGGCTACGTCTACGAAGTGGTCCCCAAGAGCGAGGTCGAGGAGCTCGTCCTCGAAGAGGTCCCGGACATCGACTACAACAAGATCGGCGGTCTGGGCGACCAGATCGAACTGATCCGCGATGCGGTCGA
The DNA here is from genome assembly GCF_002910915.1 of Streptomyces sp. SM10. Taxonomy (GTDB): domain Bacteria; phylum Actinomycetota; class Actinomycetes; order Streptomycetales; family Streptomycetaceae; genus Streptomyces. The sequence goes on from NZ_NEUF01000139.1 coordinate 82,795, forward strand.
GCTCCCGTACCTCCACCCCGACCTCTTCAGGGAGCACGAACTGCGTCCGCCGAAGGGCATCCTGCTCTACGGCCCTCCGGGCTGCGGCAAGACGCTCATTGCCAAGGCCGTCGCCAACTCGCTGGCCAAGAAGGTCGCCGAGGTCACCGGACAGCCCGCGGGGAAGAGCTACTTCCTCAATATCAAGGGCCCCGAGCTCCTCAACAAGTACGTCGGCGAGACCGAGCGGCACATCCGCCTCGTCTTCCAGCGTGCCCGGGAGAAGGCGAGCGAGGGCACCCCCGTCATCGTCTTCTTCGACGAGATGGAATCGCTCTTCCGCACCCGTGGTTCCGGTGTCAGCTCGGACGTGGAGAACACCATCGTCCCCCAGCTGCTCGCCGAGATCGACGGCGTGGAGGGCCTGGAGAACGTCATCGTCATCGGCGCCTCCAACCGCGAGGACATGATCGACCCCGCGATCCTGCGGCCCGGCCGTCTCGATGTGAAGATCAAGATCGAGCGTCCGGACGCGGAGGCGGCGAAGGACATCTTCGCGAAGTACCTCACGCCCTCCCTGCCGCTGCACTCGGACGACCTGGCCGAGCACACGGGCTCGAAGGAGGCCGCCGCCCACGCGATGATCCAGTCGGTCGTGGAGCGGATGTACACGGAATCCGAGGAGAACCGCTTCCTCGAGGTCACCTATGCGAACGGCGACAAGGAAGTCCTGTACTTCAAGGACTTCAACTCCGGCGCGATGATTCAGAACATCGTGGACCGGGCGAAGAAAATGGCCATCAAGGCATTCCTCGAGCAGGGCCAGAAGGGCCTGCGCGTCTCCCATCTCCTCCAGGCGTGCGTGGACGAGTTCAAGGAGAACGAGGACCTGCCCAACACCACCAACCCGGACGACTGGGCCAGGATTTCCGGAAAGAAGGGTGAGCGGATCGTCTTCATCCGCACACTCGTCACCGGAAAGCAGGGCGCAGACACCGGTCGCTCCATCGACACGGTGGCAAATACCGGACAGTACCTGTAGAACGCAGACCGGCTGCGGATGCCCGGCAGGGTATCCGCAGCCGGCCGTTTTCCCGGCAGGTCCGGCCACACCCGAACAATGACGCAATTGATCTCCCCACCGGCGCAGAGGCGCTCTAGGCTCTGACGTACCGCCGAGTCGCGCAGTGCGGGGACGGGCACCGCGGACCAGCAGCGGTACTTGAGCGGTGCTCCCGGACGGGTGCACCGCCGGGCAAGGAGGGCCGCATGACCGTACGGCGAGTAATGGGCATCGAGACGGAGTACGGGATCTCCGTTCCCGGTCAACCCAACGCCAATGCCATGCTCACCTCGTCCCAGATCGTCAACGCCTACGCGGCGGCGATGCACCGGGCGCGCCGCGCCCGCTGGGACTTCGAGGAGGAGAATCCGCTGCGCGACGCGCGAGGCTTCGACCTCGCCCGCGAGACCGCGGACTCCAGCCAGCTCACCGACGAGGACATCGGCCTGGCCAATGTCATCCTGACCAACGGTGCGCGGCTGTACGTCGACCACGCGCACCCCGAATACAGCTCACCGGAGATCACCAATCCGCTGGACGCGGTGCTCTGGGACAAGGCCGGCGAGCGGGTGATGGCGGAGGCGGCGGAACGGGCCGCCGCGATCCCCGGCGCCCAGCCGATCCACCTCTACAAGAACAACACCGACAACAAGGGCGCGTCCTACGGCACGCACGAGAACTACCTGATGAAGCGGGAGACCCCCTTCTCGGACATCGTGCGCCACCTGACCCCGTTCTTCGTGTCCCGCCAGGTGGTCACCGGCGCCGGGCGCGTGGGCATCGGCCAGGACGGCCACGAGCACGGATTCCAGATCAGCCAGCGCGCCGACTACTTCGAGGTCGAGGTCGGCCTCGAGACCACGCTGAAGCGCCCCATCATCAACACCCGCGACGAACCGCACTCCGACGCCGAGAAGTACCGCAGGCTCCACGTGATCATCGGCGACGCGAATCTCTCCGAGATCTCGACCTATCTGAAGCTCGGCACCACCTCCCTGGTCCTGGCCATGATCGAGGACGGCTTCATCAACGTCGACCTGGCGGTCGACCAGCCGGTCCGTACCCTGCACCAGGTCTCCCACGACCCGGCACTGAAGCAGCTGGTCACGCTCCGCAGCGGCCGGACACTCACCGCTGTACAGCTCCAGATGGAGTACTTCGAGCTGGGCCGCAAATACGTCGAGGAGCGGTACGGGGCCGACGCCGACGAGCAGACCAAGGACGTCCTGGCCCGCTGGGAGGACACCCTGAACCGTCTGGAGAACGACCCGATGAGCCTGTCGGGCGAGCTGGACTGGATCGCCAAGCGAGAGCTCATGGAGGGCTACAGGCGCCGTGACGGCCTGGACTGGGACGCCCCGCGCCTGCACCTCGTGGACCTCCAGTACGCCGACGTACGGGCCGACAAGGGCCTGTACAACCGTTTGGCGGCCCGCGGGAAGATCAAACGGCTCCTCGACGAGAATGAGGTCGAGCGGGCCCGTACGAAGCCGCCCGAGGACACCCGGGCCTATTTCCGGGGCCGGTGCCTGGAGCAGTACGCGGACGACGTCGCCGCGGCCTCCTGGGACTCGGTCATCTTCGACCTGCCCGACCGTGACTCGCTGCAGCGGGTGCCCACGATGGAACCGTTGCGTGGTACACGCGCCCATGTCGAGGGCCTCCTGGACCGCTGCCGCACCGCGGAAGAGCTGGTCCGGACGCTCACGGGGGGCTGAAAGGCGCTCCGGCTGGGAATCAATCAGATGACCTCCGGACGTTGAGGAAAGTACCGGGCCAATGTCGGACCCCGTGGGTAGGGTCTGATCAAGTGCTTCGAACCGAGCGGGGTGAGCTACATGGCGACCAAGGACACCGGCGGCGGACAGCAGAAGGCGACACGTTCCACCGAGGAGGCCGAGGAGCAGGCGCAGGAGGCGCAGGCGTCCGAGGACCTCGCGGAGCGGCAGGAGAAGCTCAGCGACGACGTGGACGACGTCCTGGACGAGATCGACGACGTACTCGAGTCCAATGCCGAGGATTTCGTTCGATCGTTCGTCCAAAAGGGCGGCGAGTAGCAGCCCGGAGATCCGGTCGGGACCGCTCGCCGACGAGCTCGCTCAGTCGGCCGGCGTCCTCCGTGGGATGCCCCGGACGCACCGGGCATCCCACGGAGGCGCTTCCGGCCCCGGATCATGTTGATCACCGTCACGGGGCGGGTAGGGTCCGGGGCGTACTGCTTCAACTGCAATTCGGCCATCGGCACGTTGGGGGATGTTCCTGACTGCTTACGCAGGGCCATCGCATACCTGGAGGGAAACGCGTGGAAGCCAACACTCGTAGCACCGGGCGTCTACCAGCTGCCTTCCTGACGCCGGGTTCGTCGTCGTTCATGGACTTCCTGTCCGACCACTCACCCGGGATCCTTCCCGGCAACCGCAGCCTGCCGCCGCTGCAGGGCGCCGTCGAGGCGCCGCACGGCACCACGATCGTCGCGGCCTCCTTCCCCGGCGGAGTGGTGCTTGCCGGTGACCGGCGGGCGACCATGGGCAACATGATCGCGCAGCGCGACATCGAGAAGGTGTTCCCGGCCGACGAGTACTCGGCGGTGGGGATCGCCGGCACGGCGGGGCTCGCCGTGGAGATGGTCAAGCTGTTCCAGCTGGAGCTGGAGCACTTCGAGAAGGTCGAGGGCGCCACGCTCTCCCTGGAGGGCAAGGCCAACCGCCTCTCCACGATGATCCGCAGCAATCTGGCGATGGCCATGCAGGGCCTGGCGGTCGTCCCGCTCTTCGCGGGGTACGACGTCGACCGCGAGAAGGGCCGGATCTTCTCGTACGACGTCACCGGCGGGCGTTCCGAGGAACACGGTTACGCGGCCACCGGCTCCGGCTCCGTCTTCGCACGCGGGTCGATGAAGAAGCTGTACCGCAACGACCTCACGGAGGAGCAGACGCTCACCCTGGTCGTGCAGGCGCTGTACGACGCGGCCGACGACGACTCGGCGACCGGTGGCCCGGACGTGGCCCGCCGGATCTACCCGATCGTCACCGTCATCACCGACGAGGGCTTCCGCAAGCTGAACGACACGGAATCCTCGGAGATCGCGCGCGCGATCCTGGAGCGCCGGCTCGAGCAGCCCGACGGCCCCCGCGCCGCCCTGCTCTGACCGGCCCGATGCTTCTCCGATGCACTCGTCACTGACAGAAAGGGACGGATAGCCGGTGTCGACGCCGTTCTATGTCTCACCCCAGCAGGCCATGGCCGACCGGGCGGAATACGCCCGGAAGGGCATCGCCCGTGGTCGCAGCCTGGTTGTGCTGCAGTTCGCCGACGGCATTGTGTTCGTCGGCGAGAACCCGTCCCGCGCGCTGCACAAGTTCAGCGAGATCTACGACCGGATCGGCTTCGCCGCCGCCGGCAAGTACAACGAGTACGAGAACCTCCGGATCGGCGGAGTCCGCTACGCCGATCTGCGGGGATACACCTACGACCGTGACGACGTGACGGCCCGTGGGCTGGCCAACGTCTACGCGCAGACGCTCGGCACCATCTTCTCCAGTGCGGCCGAGAAGCCGTACGAGGTGGAGCTGGTGGTCGCCGAGGTCGGTGCCGGGCCCGAGGGCGACCAGATCTACCGGCTGCCGCACGACGGTTCCATCGTGGACGAGCACGGCTCGGTCGCCGTCGGCGGGAACGCCGAGCAGATCAGCAGTTTCCTCGACCAGCGCCACCGTGACGGGATGTCGCTCGCCGAGGCGCTCAAGCTGGCCGTGCAGGCGCTGTCCCGTGAGGCCAACGGCAATGAGCGGGAGATCCCCGCCGAGCGGCTCGAGGTCGCGGTCCTGGACCGCACGCGGCCGCAGCAGCGCAAGTTCAAGCGGATCGTCGGCCGTCAGCTGACCAGGCTCCTGGACGCGGACGGCGCGGGGGCGACCCCGACGGACGCTCCGTCCGACACGGAGGAGCCCGAGGACGGCAGTACGCCGGCCGCCGGTACGGACACCCCCGACGAGGGCAAGGGCGAGCCCACCAAGGAGTAGTGGCCGAAGGCTGTGTCCCCGGTCCCGCGTGCGGTGGCCGGGGACACCGTCATGCGGTGGGCGGGGGAGCGGTGGAGCCCCGCACCACCAGCTGGACGGGGAGATCGTGGTGCGCGGGCGCCCGGCCGTCCAGGACGTCGAGCAGAGCCGTCATGCCCCGCTCGCCCACCTGTTCGGCCGGGAGGCGCACCGTGGTGAGCTCCGGTTCCACCGCCGTGGCGAGCGCCAGGTCGTCGAAGCCGGTCACGGAGATGTCGTCGGGCACCCGAAGCCCCCGTCTGCGCACGGCCTTGCAGGCGCCGGCGGCCAGGATGTCGTCGTCGCAGACGATGGCCGTGGGCAGGGGGCCGGAGGAGGCCAGGACCGCCTCGGCCGCCTCGCGCCCGGCCCGTACGTCCAGCGGCGCGCCGACGGTCCGCAGGACCGCTCCCGGGACCTCGCCCACGGCGTCCCGCAGGGCCCGGGCGCGCACCGCGAAGGTCCAGGTGTCCACGGCGGACGCGAGGTGCACGATCCGGCGGTGCCCGAGCCCCAGAAGATGGTCCGTCACCTGCCGCATCCCGTCCGCGATGTCGAGATTCACGCGCGCGGCGGCGCTCTGGTCCCCCGGGTCGCTGTCGAGCATCACCAGGGGAAGCTCCGCGCCCCGCAGCGCCCCCAGGGCATCGGCCGCCATCGACGAGGCGATCACGCCGTCGAGCGCCGCGCGCGCCGGGTCGAAGGGGTCCCTGGCGGGTCCTGTGCCGTCGGGGGACGGGTAGAGGACCACGCCGAAGTCGTGCTCCGCGGCGACCGCCGCCGCGCCGGTGTAGACGCGCGCGAAGAATTCGTTCGTCAGCGCGGGGACGACGAGGAGCGCCGTGCGCGTGCGGCCCAGGCGGAGGCTGCGGGCGGCGAGATTCGGTCGGTAGCCGAGGCTCCGCGCGCTGTCGCGGACCCGGTCGGCGGTGGCCGCCGACACCCGGCCCCGCCATTTCTCGCCGAGCACGAGCGAGACCGTGGCCTGCGAGACGTCCGCGGCCCGTGCCACGTCACGGCTGGTGGGCCGCGGTGGGGCGGGCCGGCGCGCGCTGCTCACTCATGCCTCCGTGACGGGTCGGGCCGGATGCGCGGGATGGACTCCCGGTTGCCCACATGGTACGTATGAACGGCGACGTTATACGTAAAACCCCGAGGCCCTGACGCCGTCGGGGGAGAGGGGCGGACATGGCCGCGGGATATCTGGACATCCTCAGGACGCGGCACGCCGCCAGGCTGCTGGCGGGGACGCTGGTGGGGCGGCTGCCCAACGGCACCGCGCACATCGCGATCGTGCTGTTCACCCGGGCCGAGGGCGGCAGCTACACCCTGGCCGGCGCCCTCGCGGCCGCGTACGGTCTCGCCACGGCGGCGGGGCAGCCCCTCCTGGGCCGGGCGGTGGACCTGCACGGCCAGCCGCGGGTGCAGCTCCCCGCGGCGGTCGTCTCCGCCCTCGGCATGGCCGCACTGGCCCTGCTGGGCCTCGGCTCGCTCCCCGCGGCGTACGCGGCGGTCGTCGTGGCCGGTGTCTTCACGCCCCCGCTGGAGGGCGGCCTGCGGGCCCTGTGGCCCACGGTCCTGGGCCGCGAGGACCGGGTGCACCGGGCGTACGCCATGGACGCGGTGGCCCAGGAGGTCATGTTCACCGTGGGACCGCTCCTCGTGACCGTCCTGGTCTCCCTCCGCTCACCCGCCGCCGCCCTCCTGGTCATCAACGCCCTCGGGGTCCTCGGAGCGCTGTCCGTCGTCCTGTCCGAACCCTCCAGGACCTGGCGCTCGGCGCCCCGCGAGGCCCACTGGCTCGGCGCCCTGCGCTCCCGCGGGCTGCTCGCCCTGCTCGGCGCCTTCTTCTTCGTCGGGCTCGCCCTCGGCTCGATCACCGTGGCCGGTGTCGCCTACGCCGACGACCACGGCCGGGAGTCCGTGTACGGCTGGCTGATGGCCGCGCTCGGCCTCGGCGCGCTCGTCGGGGGAGCGGTGTACGGGGCGCGGCAGTGGGCGGGGCCGCCCGAGCGCAGGCTGAGGGTCGTCGTCGCGCTGCTGGCCCTGGGGTACCTGCCGCTGATGCTGACGCCCGGTGTGCCCGCCATGACCGCGCTGGCGGCGCTCGCCGGGGTCTTCCTCGCCCCGGCGATCGCCTGCTCGTTCATCGTCGTGGACCGGCACGCGCCGCAGGGGACGGTGACCGAGGCGTTCTCCTGGCTCGTGACGACCTTCGGGGTGGGCGCGGCGGCCGGAACGGCGGTGGCCGGCCCGGCGGTCGAGCTAGGCGGGACGGCGTGGAGTTTCGCCGTCGCGGGGGCCGGTGGAGTGGCGGCGCTGCTGGTCCTGCTGGCCACCGGAAGGGTCCTCGCAGCTCCCGGGCGTACGCCCGCAGTTGTGGCCGGTTCGGAAAATGATCGAAACGGTGCTGCCGAACCCGGTTTCAGCTCAGGCCATAAGGCGTAATGTTCAGTCATGGACCGCCGCATTTTCGGGCTGGAGAACGAGTACGGCGTCACGTGCACGTTCAGGGGACAGCGCCGACTGTCACCTGACGAAGTGGCGCGCTACCTCTTCCGCCGTGTTGTGTCATGGGGCCGCAGCAGCAATGTCTTCCTGCGGAACGGCGCCCGCCTGTACCTCGACGTGGGATCGCATCCGGAATACGCGACACCCGAATGCGACAACGTGACCGAACTGGTCACGCACGACAAGGCCGGCGAGCGCATTCTCGAAGGTCTGCTCGTCGACGCCGAACGCCGCCTGCACGAGGAGGGAATCGCGGGCGACGTCTATCTCTTCAAGAACAACACCGACTCGGCAGGAAACTCCTACGGGTGCCACGAGAACTACCTCGTGGCCCGGCACGGGGAATTCTCCCGTCTCGCGGACATCCTCATTCCGTTCCTCGTCACCCGTCAGCTGATCTGCGGTGCCGGCAAGGTGCTGCAGACGCCGCGCGGAGCCGTCTACTGCGTGAGCCAGCGGGCCGAGCACATCTGGGAGGGCGTCAGTTCCGCGACGACGCGCTCCCGGCCGATCATCAACACCCGGGACGAACCGCACGCCGACGCGGAGCGGTACCGCCGTCTCCACGTCATCGTCGGTGACTCCAACATGTCCGAGACGACCATGCTCCTCAAGGTCGGTGCCACCGACCTCGTGCTGCGCATGATCGAGGCGGGCACGGTGATGCGCGACCTGACCCTGGAGAACCCGATCCGGGCCATCCGCGAGGTCAGCCACGACATCACGGGACAGCGGAAGGTGCGCCTGGCCAGCGGCCGCGAGGCATCGGCCATCGAGGTCCAGCGCGAGTACTACGAGAAGGCCGTCGACTTCGTCGAACGCCGTGGCATCCGCACCGGCACGGTCGACCAGGTCCTCGAGCTGTGGGGCCGCGCGCTGGACGCCATCGAGGCCGAGGACCTCGACAGGATCGGCACCGAGATCGACTGGGTCATGAAGTACAAGCTCATCGAGCGGTACCGGGCCAAGCACAACATGACCATGTCGAATCCGAGGGTCGCTCAGATAGACCTCGCCTACCACGACATCCACCGGCGGCGCGGGCTCTACTACCTCCTGGAGCGCAAGGGCCAGGCAGCCAGGATCTGCAACGACATGAAGATCTTCGAGGGCAAGTCGGTGCCCCCGCAGACGACCAGGGCGCGGCTGCGCGGAGACTTCATCCGCCGGGCCCAGGAGCAGCGGCGGGACTTCACCGTCGACTGGGTCCACCTCAAGCTCAACGACCAGGCGCAGCGCACCGTGCTGTGCAAGGACCCTTTCCGTTCCGTCGACGACCGGGTGGAGAAGCTGATCGCGGGCATGTGATCCGGGACGGAGAAGTCCACCCCGTAGGTGACCGGGCCCCGTACGTTCCTCGTACGGGGCCCTTCGCTCCGCCTAGAGTGTCGGGGGACCATTCACGTGCCGTCTGAGATCTGAGGAACCAGTGCGCCGACTTGCCGGCCTTCTCGTCGTCCCCCTTCTGCTGCTGTCCACAGCGGCATGCGGCGACGACAAGGCCTCCGACTCCGCTTCGTCCAAGGGCGACCCCGCGATCACCGCGGGCGCGAAATTCGGCGAGAAGCCCACTCTGGCCAAGGGGGAGGGTGACCCCCCCAAGGAACTGAAGACCGACGTCATCAGTGAGGGTGACGGCGTGAAACTCAAGAACGGCGACGCGATCCAGGTCAACTACCTCGGGCAGGCGTGGGACTCCACCAAGCCGTTCGACAACAGCTTCGACCGCAAGCAGCCGTTCGGGCTCATCCTCGGTGCCGGTATGGTCATCCCCGGCTGGGAGCAGGGGCTCGTCGGCCAGAAGGTCGGCAGCCGCGTCCAGCTGGTCATCCCGCCGGAGCTCGGCTACGGAGAGCAGGGCCAGGGTGAGGACATCAAGCCCAACGCCACCCTCGTCTTCGTCGTCGACGTGGTGAACGGCAAGCCGGTCCCGAAGTCCCCGGAGGGCACCGCGGTCGCCCAGGACGACATCGACCTGCCCAAGGTCGGCGACAACACCGACGGCAAGGCGCCGAAGGTCACGATCCCGAAGAGCGACCCGCCCAAGAAGCTGGTCTCGAACTACATCCTCGAGTCCAAGGGTGAGGCCGTCAAGGAGAGCGACACAGTGGTCGTGAACTACGAGGCCTACCTGTGGAAGGGTGCGAAGAAGTTCGACAGCACGTACGACACGGGCAAGGTCGCGAGCTTCCCGCTGGCCCAGGTCACCGTCAAGGGACTCAAGGCCGGTCTGGTCGGCAAGAAGGTCGGCAGTCGCGTCCTGCTCGTCATGCCGCCGGACCAGGCGTTCGGGGACCAGGCCCAGCAGACCATCCCCGCCAACTCGACGCTCGTGTGGGCCGTGGACATTCTGACGAAGATGTAAGACTGTCCCGGTTGACCAGTTCATAGGTAAGAGGAGCAGTTCAGTGAGCATCGACAAGCCCGAGATCGACTTCCCGGGTGGCGAGCCGCCGGCCGACCTGGAGATCAAGGACATCTGGGAGGGCGATGGCCCGGTGGCCCAGGCCGGCCAGACGGTCTCCGTGCACTACGTCGGTGTGGCCTTCTCCACCGGCGAGGAGTTCGACGCCTCGTGGAACCGCGGCACCCCGCTGCAGTTCCAGCTCGGTGGCGGCCAGGTCATCGCCGGCTGGGACAAGGGCGTCCAGGGCATGAAGGTCGGCGGCCGTCGCCAGCTGACCATTCCCGCGCACCTCGCCTACGGCGACCGCGGCGCGGGCGGCGGCGCCATCGCCCCGGGCGAGACCCTGATCTTCGTCTGCGACCTCGTCGGCGTCTGATCCGTCCGTTTACCCCAGTGAGGGCCCGTGCCGCAAGGCGCGGGCCCTCACTTTGGTCCGGACACCCCGGGGCGGTACGGTCGACGGTCGGAGAGCACGTCGAGAAAGGGCGTCGATGGCGATTGCCAAGGCCGAACGGCTGATGAACCTGGCGCTGTGTCTGCTGGGTACCCGGCGCCCGCTCAGCAAGCGTGAGCTCCGCGGATCCATCGAGGCCTACCTCGAGGCGGGATCCGACGAGTCCTTCAACCGGATGTTCGAGCGCGACAAGGACGATCTGCGCGAACTCGGCCTGGTCATCGAGACCGTGGAGAACCTGGACGGCGACACCGGTTACCTCGCACGCCGCGACAGCAACCGGCTGCCCCCCATCACCCTGGACGCCGAGGAGGCCGCGGCCCTCGGGCTCGCCGCCAAGGTCTGGCAGCAGGCCCGGCTGGCCGGCGCCGCCAGCGGCGCCCTGCAGAAGCTGCGCGCGGCCGGAATGCCGGAGGCCGAGGACGCCTACGAGGTGCACAGCGCCCTGGAACCCCGCATCCCCGTCCACGAGGCCGCCTTCGAGCCGCTGATGCTCGCCTGCCGTGACCGCCGCCCGGTCACCTTCGACTACCGCAAGGGCAACGCCGCCCGTCCCGATCAGCGCCAGGTCGAGCCCTGGACGCTCGAGTGCTGGCGCGGCCACTGGTACCTCGCCGGCTGGGACCGCGACCGGGGGGCCGAGCGCGTCTTCCGGCTGTCCCGGATCTCGGGCCGGGTCCGCTCCCGCGCGGGAGCCTTCACGGCGCCCGTCCCCGACGCCGTCACCGTCCGCGAGACCGTGGAGAGCTGGGCGGGCGAGACCGCCACCAGGACCGCCCGCATCAGGCTCCGGGCAGGTTCCGGCTACCCGCTGCGCTCCCGCGCGATATCGGTACGGGAACTCGGTGACGGCTGGGACGAGTTGGAGATTCCGTACGGACACGGGCTGGACGCCTGGCTCGTGGAGTTCGGGCCCGACGTGGTCGTGAGCGAGCCCGCCGATCTGCGGGCCGACGTGATGGACCGGCTGCGCGCCGTGGCCAAGGACTGAGGGGACCCGTACTCGTGGCCACGAACGCGATCGACCAGACCCGGCGGATGCTCTCCCTCGTCACGTATCTGCGTGAGCGCCCCGGCGCGCACGTCCAGGACGTGGCCCGGGCCTTCGGGATCACCGAGGACGAGCTGATCTCCGACCTCGACGTGCTGCCCATGTGCGGGACCAGCTTCCGCGGCGGTGACCTGCTGGACATCGACACCGACGGCGACCGGATCTGGTGGCACAACCCGGACGACGTCGCCGAGCCGCTGCGGCTCGCGGCCGACGAGGCGACCGCGCTCCTCGTGGCGGCCCGTGCCGTCGCCACGCTCCCCGGCCTGCGCGAGAGCGACCGGCAGGCCCTGGTGCGCGCGACCGCCAAGCTGGAGACGGCGGCCGGGGAGGTGGGGGCCGCCAGCTCGCGGCTCTCGGTCACCTTCGAGTCCGAGGGCGGGGTCTTCGCCGACGTGGACCGGGCGATCTCCGAGCGTCGCCGGCTCTGGCTGCGCTACTACTCACCGGCCCGCGACGAGCTGACCGAACGCGAGGTGGACCCGATCCGGCTGTTCGCCGTCGGCCACACCTATATGGAGGGCTGGTGCCGGCTCACCGAGGCGCGGCGCACCTTCCGGCTCGACCGGGTCGCCGAGATCAGGCTCCTCGACGCCCCGTCCGCCCCGCCGGAGCTGGAGCTCCGCGATCTCTCCGCCGGGCTGGTGCAGCCGGCGGCCGAGGACCCGGAGGTCGTGATCGAGGTCGGTCCCGGCGGCCGGTGGGTCGCCGAGTACTACCCCCACGACAGTGCCGAAGAGCTGCCCGACGGCGGCCTGCGGATCACGCTCCGCACCCCCGACCCCGCCTCCCTGCGCAGGCTCGCCCTGCGGCTGGGCGGCGAGGGACGCATCACCTCGCCCCCGGACCTTGCCGAGAGCGCCAGGGCGGCGGCGCGTGAGGCACTGGCCGCCTACGACGGCGCACTCTGAGAGGCGGCCACCGGTGCACCGAGGAGACAGAGGTCATATGACTGCGATATCGAGCAGGCAGACCGGACCCGTTCCGGTCCCTGTGTCCGACGCCGTACAGTTCCGCGCCGCCTGTCCGGACTGCCGTCAGCGGTTCGAGCTCGCGGCCGGGGCGCTGCGGCTGGCGATAGGAGCCAGCCGCCGTACGACCTTCTACTCCTTCACCTGCCCCGCGTGCGGTTCCGCGGTCCGCAAGCCGGCCGGGGAGCGCATCATCGAGCTCCTCAGCGGCGGCGGGGTGCGGACACTGCGCCTGCACACCGCCCTGCGGTGACGAGACACATCGAGGATCCGTCCATGTTCTGGCCCATGCTCGCCATCGCTCTGGGATTCGCCGGTCTGGCCGTGCTCGGCGTGCTGGCCGTCAAGGTCTTCGTCGAGGCACGGAGGCTCGCGGGACAGGTCGCCGCGACCACGCAGCGGATCAACCGAGCGGCGGAGGATCTCGAACGAGCGGCCACCACGCTCGCCGATACGGGAGAGGCCCTGCGATAGCCGGGCGCGGCCTCCTGATTCACTGGTTCGGGGGGTACGCTGCTGGAACGGCCCAGGCAGTGAGGTGCGGGCCGCAAGCGGGAGTACGCACGGACATTGCCTCGCGTTTACCCCTGCGGGTTACGATCGCAGCCAGCGCGACGATCGGACGACTGCCCGGTCGAACGGGTAGCGAGCCCACCCTCCAGACGCCTCAGTGAGAAGGAAGTCGCACATGATCGGCAATCTGAAGCCCCTCGAGATCGTTCTGATCATCGCTGTCATCCTGCTGCTCTTCGGTGCCAAGAAGCTTCCCGACATGGCGCGTTCGCTCGGCAAGTCGGCCCGCATCCTCAAGAGCGAGGCCAAGGCCATGAAGAAGGACGGCGCGGAGACCGCGGAGCCCACCTCGGAGACCGTCGCGGACACCACTCCGCCCGCGGCCACCGCGCGCACGATCCAGGCCGCTCCGGGGGATGTCACCAGCTCCCGCCCGGTCAACGAGAGCTCCCGCCCGGTCAACGAGGCCAAGCCCACCACCCAGAGCTGACAGCTGATCCTCAGCACCGGAAGCCGCCGTACGAGACGAGGGAAGTGGGTTGCTCAAGTCTGCCCGCAAGCAGGAGAAGGACGACGAGGGGCGGATGCCCCTCCTCGATCACCTGCGTGAGCTGCGCAACCGGCTGCTGAAGTCGGTCCTGGCGATCCTGATCGCCGTGGTCGTCGCCGCCTTCTTCCAGAAGGAGATCTTCGAGTTCCTGATGAAGCCGATCCTGGACTCGGTCGGCTGCAAGAACGGCGCCGTGACCATGATCAACGGTCGTCCGTGCGCGGAGATGACCACCAACGGTCTGCTGTCGCCGTTCACCATCGCTCTGAAGGTCGCCCTGATGACGGGCGTGCTGGTGGCCACCCCCGTGTGGCTCTACCAGCTGTGGGCGTTCGTCGCTCCGGGCCTGCACAAGCAGGAGAAGCGCTACTCCTTCGCTTTCGCGGCGGCGGGCGTCCCGCTCTTCGTCGCCGGTGCCTGGATCGCCTACTGGATCCTGCCGCAGACCGCCGAGATCATGCTGGGCTTCACGCCCGACAACGTGAAGAACCTGCTGCCGCTCGACGACTTCCTCGATCTGATCACCCGCATGGTGCTCGTCTTCGGCCTGGCCTTCGAGCTGCCGCTGCTGCTCATCCTGCTGAACATGACCGGGGTGCTGAGCGGTCGGCGCATGCTGGCCTGGTGGCGTGGGATGATCATCGGCCTCACCGCGTTCGGCGCCATCGCCACCCCGGGCGGCGACCCCCTGTCGATGCTCCTGCTGGCAGGCCCGCTGGCGGTCCTGTACTTCGTCGCGGTCGGCTTCTCGCTGCTCAACGACAAGCGCAGGCGCCGCAACAACCCCGACGCCGAGCTCGACGACGACGAGGCGTCGGACCTTGACCTCACACCCGAGGCGGTCGGTGCGGTCGAGTCCGTCTCACGCCCGGCCCTGCCCGAGCAGGCCGGCGGAGACGCGGACGGTGGCCGGACGAAGCGGCTCAACGGTTACGACGACATCACCTGACCTTGTAAGGTCCCGCGGGTGACCAGCGAGATCACCCTCTTCGTCAATCCCACCGCGGGAAGCGGCCGGGGCGCGCGTGCCGCGCAGCCGGCCGCTTCGGCTTTGCGGGACGCGGGATTCTCCGTACGCACCGTGCTCGGCGAGGACGCCGACGACGCCCTGCGGCGGGCCCGTGAGGCCGTGGCGGCCGGCACGGGAGCGCTGATAGCCGTGGGCGGGGACGGCTTGATGTCCCTCGCCCTGCAGGCCGTCGCCGGCACCGCGACACCGCTCGGTGCCGTGGCCGTCGGCACCGGCAACGACTTCGCCCGCGCGCTCGGGCTGCCGGTCCGCGATCCGGCCGCCGCCGGACGGCTCGCCGCCGGGCTGCTCAAGGCCGGGACGGCGCGGGCGATCGACCTCGGCCGGGTCGGGGAGCGCTGGTTCGGCTCCGTGCTGGCCTCGGGCTTCGACTCCCGGGTCAACGACCGCGGGAACCGGATGAGCTGGGTCGGCGGGCGCTTCAAGTACGACCTGGCGATCCTCGCCGAGCTGGCCGCCTTCCGGCCGACCCCGTACCGCATCCGGCTGGACGGCGGCCCGGTCACCGAGATCCAGGCGACGCTGATCGCGGTGGGCAACGGGACCTCGTACGGCGGCGGCATGCGGATCTGCGCCGACGCCGTCATGGACGACGGGCTCTTCGACGTGACCGTGGTCGGCGACTGCAGCCGCACCACCCTGCTCAAAGTCTTCCCCAAGGTGTACCGGGGGACGCACCTGGGGCATCCGAAGGTCACCGTGCACCGGGTCTCCTCGATCGAGCTGGCCGCCGGTGGTGTCACCGCCTACGCGGACGGTGAGCCGCTGGGCGCGCTACCGCTCACCGCCACCTGCGTACCCGGCGCGGTCCGGGTCCTGGCGCCGTGAAACAAAGATCGGGCTGACTGTCATACGAGGCGGGTAGGCTCGTACCAAGATGACAGAGGACCTCTCACCAGCTGAGCGATACCAGGCGTCCCGGGTCCGTGCGGCCGAGCAGGCCACGGCTCTCGGGCCCTTCCGCGAGATGTACGAGTTCGGACTGGACCCGTTCCAGATCGAGGCCTGTCAGGCCGTGGAAGCAGGCAAGGGGGTGCTGGTCGCGGCCCCCACGGGGTCGGGCAAGACGATCGTCGGCGAGTTCGCCGTTCACATGGCCCTGCTGCAGGGCCGGAAGTGCTTCTACACGACGCCCATCAAGGCGCTGTCCAACCAGAAGTTCGCCGATCTCGTGCGGCGCTACGGCGCGGACAAGGTCGGCCTGCTGACCGGTGACAACAGCGTGAACGCGGACGCACCCGTGGTCGTCATGACGACCGAGGTCCTGCGCAACATGCTGTACGCGGGCTCCCAGGCCCTCACCGGCCTCGGCTATGTGGTCATGGACGAGGTGCACTACCTCTCCGACCGCTTCCGGGGTGCCGTGTGGGAGGAAGTGATCATCCACCTGCCGGAGTCGGTGACCCTGGTCTCGCTGTCGGCGACCGTGTCCAACGCCGAGGAGTTCGGCGACTGGCTGGACACCGTCCGCGGCGACACCCAGGTGATCGTCTCCGAGCACCGGCCCGTCCCGCTGTGGCAGCACGTCATGGCCGGGCGCCGGATGTACGACCTCTTCGAGGAGGAGACGGACCACGGCGGCCGCGGCACCGGCAGGCGTGAGGTCAGCCCCGATCTCGTCCGGCTCGCCCGCATGGAGAACCAGCGCGGATACAACCCGCGCGAGCGCCGTCGCGGCAAGATGGTGCGCGAGGCCGACCGTGAGCGCGAGCGCCGTCAGCGCAGCCGCATCTGGACCCCGTCCCGGCCCGAGGTCATCGACCGGCTCGACGCCGAGGGGCTCCTGCCCGCCATCACCTTCATCTTCAGCCGGGCCGGCTGCCAGGCGGCGGTGCAGCAGTGCCTGCAGGCCGGACTGCGGCTGAACGACGAGGACAAGCGTCGGCTGGTGCGGGAGATCGTCGAGGAGCGGACCGCGTCCATCCCCGGTGAGGACCTGCACGTCCTCGGCTACTACGAGTGGCTCGAAGGGCTGGAGCGGGGCATTGCCGCGCACCACGCGGGGATGCTGCCGACCTTCAAGGAGGTCGTGGAGGAGCTGTTCGTCCGCGGTCTGGTCAAGGCCGTCTTCGCGACGGAGACGCTGGCACTCGGCATCAACATGCCGGCGCGTTCCGTCGTGCTCGAGAAGCTCGTCAAGTGGAACGGCGAGCAGCACGCCGACATCACGCCGGGCGAGTACACGCAGCTGACCGGGCGGGCCGGACGCCGGGGGATCGACGTCGAGGGCCACGCGGTCGTCCTGTGGCAGCGGGGTATGGACCCGGGCGCGCTCGCCGGGCTCGCCGGAACGCGTACGTATCCGCTGCGTTCCAGCTTCAGGCCCTCGTACAACATGGCCGTCAACCTCGTGCAGCAGTTCGGGCGGCACCGCTCGCGCGAGCTGCTGGAGACCTCCTTCGCGCAGTTCCAGGCGGACCGGTCCGTCGTCGGGATCTCCCG
Organism: Streptomyces sp. SM10; assembly: GCF_002910915.1. Taxonomy (GTDB): domain Bacteria; phylum Actinomycetota; class Actinomycetes; order Streptomycetales; family Streptomycetaceae; genus Streptomyces. The sequence continues at coordinate 99,806 of NZ_NEUF01000139.1, forward strand.
TCAGGTCCAGCGCAACGAGGAGGGGCTCGAAGGCTACAAGGAGGGCATGACCTGCCACCTCGGGGACTTCGAGGAGTACGCGCGGCTGCGCCGCGACCTCAAGGACCGTGAGACCGAGCTGGCCAAGCAGGGCGCGGCCCAGCGGCGGGCGGCCGCCGCGTCGTCCCTGGAGAAGCTGAAGCCCGGGGACGTCATCCACGTCCCCACCGGCAAGTTCGCCGGGCTCGCCCTGGTCCTCGACCCCGGACTGCCCGCGGGGCGGACCAACGGCCATCGCGGGCTGGAGTACCACGACGGACCGCGCCCTCTGGTGCTCACCGCCGAACGGCAGGTGAAGCGGCTGGCCCACATCGACTTCCCGGTGCCGGTCGAGGCGCTGGAGCGCATGAGGGTGCCCAAGTCCTTCAACCCGCGCTCACCCCAGTCGCGTCGCGACCTGGCCTCCGCCCTGCGGAGCAAGGCCGGGCACATCGACCCGGGGCGGCACCGCAAGCAGCGGGCCGCCGCGGCCGACGACCGGGAGATCGCCCGGCTCCGCACGGAGTTGCGCGCCCATCCCTGCCACGGGTGCGACGAGCGTGAGGACCACGCCCGCTGGGCGGAGCGCTACCACCGGCTGCAGCGCGACACCCGGCAGCTGGAGCAGCGCATCGAGGGGCGGACGAACACCATCGCCCGGACCTTCGACCGCATCGTCGCGCTCCTCACCGAGCTCGACTACCTGCGGGGCAACGAGGTCACCGACAACGGCCGGCGGCTGGCGCGGCTCTACGGCGAGCTCGACCTGCTGGCCAGCGAGTGCCTGCGGGAGGGCGTCTGGGAGGGGCTCAACCCCGCGGAGCTGGCCGCCTGCGTCTCGGCGCTGGTCTACGAGGCGCGCCAGGCGGACGACGCGGTCGCGCCCAAGCTGCCCTCCGGACCGGCGAGGGTCGCGATGGGCGAGATGGTCCGGATCTGGGGCCGGCTCGATGCCCTGGAGGAGGACTTCAAGATCAGTCAGACGGAGGGGGTCGGCCAGCGCGAACCCGACCTCGGTTTCGCCTGGGCGGTCTACATGTGGGCTTCCGGCCGGACGCTGGACGAGGTGCTCCGCGAGGCGGAGATGCCGGCCGGGGACTTCGTGCGCTGGTGCAAGCAGGTCATCGACGTGCTCGGCCAGATCGCCGCCGCCGCGCCCCGGGACGGGAGTTCGGTCCCGAAGAACGCCCACAAGGCCGTCGACGCGGTGCTGCGCGGTGTGGTGGCGTACAGCTCGGTGGGGTGATCGGCCCCGGGCGGGCGACGCTCGGGGAGTGAGCAGCGGAAGTGGCCGCAGGCCTTGTGCGTCTGCGGCCACTTCCGCGCGTTCTCCCGTCAGGTCGTCTTTCTGTTCTTCATCGAAAGTCCCGCGCAGGCCGCCCCCAGCACGATCGCCAGACCACCGACGATCACGTTGTTGAGGATGACGCCCATGTCCGGGCTCTGGCCCACGACCCAGGTCGACACGATCAGCCACGCGCCCAGGGCGACGATGGCGATGCTCATCCCGGTCATCCGCTCGGGCATGGCGGTGAAGCAGAGTGCCAGCACGGCTATCGCGATGCCGATGACGAGGTTGTGCGTCACCAGGGACGGCTGGCTCGCGGTGAAGTGGAGCACCCACGGCGAGACGGCGCAGTACAGACCCAGCAGGAAGACCGGTGCGTCCGCCATCGCGGTCGTGCGGCCGCCGCCCCCGCCCATCACACGGTCGTGGCGCGCACGCATCTCGTCGGCGTCGGGGTGCCCGGAGATGTCCCTTCCGGTGTGTCCGGAGACGTCTCTGGTGTTCCCGGAAACGTCCCTTCCGGTATGCGAGAGGTTACTCATGAGGATGGTCTCCTTCGGACTTGCCGGAGCGACCGCGGTGAAGAAGTGCGGTCATCAGCTCTTGAGACCAGTGTGCTCTTATGTATCCCTTATGTGTAGGTCTTCCGGTGGTCGGATTCTGCGGTTCCGTCGAGTCGGCGGGCCAGTACCTCCAGGTCCCCGGCCCGCAGCACGCGGCCCCCGTATCCGGGAAGCGGTACGTGGAGAGGGCGCGTCCAGTGCTCCGGCACGGCGCCGATCCCGTATACCGCGCCCGCCAGGTCGCCCGTCACCGTGGTCACCCTGTCGGTGCCCCCGCCCCGTCCGGGAACCTGGCGCTCCAGACGCCGGGGAGCCCGAACTCGAAGGGGGCGCCCAGGGCGTCACCCACCGCGGACCCGACGACCGCGCCCACGGCACGAGCCCCGTGGCCCGCGCCGCTCCGGCCGTGGGGTCGGAGAGCGCGGTCCTCGGGGCTCGTCGGGGTCATGCCGTCAGCGTACCGACGGCCGCGGGATCAGCTCGCCGGCATCAGGACGGTGTCGACGATGTAGACCGTGGCGTTGGCGGTCGGGACGTTGCCGCAGACGACCTTGGAGGAGTCGTTCACGGTGTACTCCTCGCCCGAACCCGCCGTCGTCAGCGGGGTCTTGGCCAGGGTGTCGAAGGAGCCCTTCTCGAGCTGCTTCGGCGTCAGCTTCTCGCCGACCACGTGCGCGGTGAGCACCTTGGTCAGCTCGGCCTTGTTCGCGAGGAGCTTGTCCAGGTCGGCCTTCGGGATCTTGGCGAAGGCGTCGTTGGTGGGAGCGAACACCGTGATGTTCTCGGCGCTGTTCAGGGTGTCGACGAGGCCGGCCTGCTTGACCGCCGCGACCAGGGTGGAGAGGGCCGGGTTGTTCGACGCGGCCGTGGCGACCGGGTCCTGGGCCATGCCCGCGAACGAGCCCGCGCCGTCCTTCGGGACCGACGCGCAGCCCGGGCCGAACGGCTCGTCCATGGTCGCGGCGCTCTCGGTCTCCTTGGCCGGGGCGCTCGACGCGGCCTTGTCGGCACCGGCGTCGGACGAGGTGTTGTCGGAGTCACCGGAGCAGGCGGTCAGCGCGAGCGGCAGCAGCGCCGCGGCGGAGACGGTGACGGCGATGCGGCGAAGGTGACGGTTGTTCATGGTGTTCTCCTGTATTGGATCGTTGTTCAACAGAGGGAAGGAAAGAGAGAGTTCGGTTCGCGGCCGGAGGTCAGGTCACGTCGACCACCACCGAGTGCCAACCGGTCGCACCGTCGGGTACGGTGCCGACCCGCCTGTCGGTCTGTGTGGCGCCGGTACGGTCCGTCGCGCGGACCTCGAGGGTGTGGTGGCCGGTCGTGGCAGGCCACTCCCACACCCACTGGCGCCAGGTGTCACGGCCGGCCTCGGCGGCCAGCCGCGCGGTGTGCCACTCGCCGCCGTCCACCCGGACCTCGACCCGGGCGATGCCCCGGTGCTGGGCCCAGGCGACACCGGCGACCGGCACCTTCCCCGCACGCGGGGCGGCGAAGGGGCGCGGGGTGTCGATCCGTGACTGGGTCTTGACGGGTGCCTCGCGGGACCAGTCGCGCTTGACCCAGTAGGCGTCGTACGCGTCGAACGTCGTGAGCTCGATGTCCTGGATCCACTTGCACGCCGAGACGTAGCCGTAGAGACCGGGGACGACCATCCGGACGGGGAAGCCGTGGTCGAACGGCAGCGGTTCGCCGTTCATGCCGACCGCGAGCAGAGCGTCACGGCCGTCCATGACGTCCTCGACCGGCGTCCCGATCGTCATCCCGTCCACGGAGCGCGACACGAGCTGGTCCGCGCGCCCGCCCTTGGACGGAGGCTTCACCCCGGCCTCGCGCAGCAGATCGGCGAGCCGCACGCCGATCCACCGGGCCGTGCCCACATAGGGGCCGCCCACCTGGTTGGACACGCAGGTCAGCGTGATGTCGCGCTCGACGAGCTCGCGCCCCAGGAGGTCCTGGAAGCTGAGGGTGACGGGTCGCGCCACCCCCTTGCCGTGGATCCGCAGCCGCCACGTGTCGGCGTCGACACGCGGGACCACCAGAGCCGTGTCCACCCGGTAGAAGTCCTTGTTCGGGGTGGTGAAGGAACTCAGACCCCGGATGTCCAGATCGGCTCCGCCCGGTATCGGGGGAGCGGCCGAGGCCGGGGACGGCAGCACGATGTCACCGCGCGAGGCGGAGGCCCCGGCCAGCTGGGACGCCTGGAGCTGTCGCCCCAGGAGTCCCGCGCCGGCCGAGGCCGCCGCGGCTGCGGTCGCCGCGATGACGAACCCGCGGCGGTCGAAGGCGCCCTGTTCCCCACCGTCCGTCTCCCCAGCCGCGGGAGACGCTACGGGGACCGGGGCCAGCCGTCCGGCCAGGAGATACAGCACTCCTGCGGCCACCAGGGCGCCCACGACCGAGGGCAGTGCGTCGAGCGGGCGGCCTTCCGGCCGCCCGATCGCGGCGACCGCCCCGACCACACCGAAGACCAGTACGGCCGCAGCGCCGGTCCACCGGTGCCGTAGCGCCAGAACCCCTACCGCCATGGCGAAGAGCGCCAGGAGGACGAGGATCCCGAGCTGCAGGACCAGCTTGTCGTCGGTGCCGAAGTTCCGTACAGCGAAGTCCTTGACGGGCGCGGGGGTGCGGTCGATGACCGCACCGCCCACGGCTGTGACCGGACCCGCCTCGGGGCGGACGGCAGCGGCGACCAGTTCGGCGACGCACAGGGCGGTGAACCCGGCGATCAGACCGCTGAGCGCGGCGAAGGCAGCACGCGCCCAGCGGGCTCGCCGGGTGCCGGGAGTCCCTTGCTTCTGCGAAACGTATCGGTCTGTTGTCACACCGGGAGTTCGGCGCTGCTCGCCCGGCGGATTGGTCGTTCACTCGATAGAAGGAAGTCTGATCATCGGCCAATCCGCGACGCCACCGGCTTCGAATGACCTCTGAGGGGCGCTGAAGCAGTGCCCTGGCCAGGCGGAACACCGGAGGGAACCGAATGACAAGGGAGCGGCGGCGCACAGCCGTGGTGGGGAGCGGGGTGGCGGGTCTGACCGCCGCGCACGTGCTGGGGAAGGCGCACGACGTGACGCTCTTCGAGGCCGACGAGCGCGTCGGCGGGCACGCGCACACCCACGACCTGAGCTCGTCGGACGGCCGGACGCACCGCGTCGACTCGGGATTCATCGTCCACAACCGGCGGACCTACCCGCACCTCCTGCGGCTCTTCGACGAACTCGATGTGGCCACCCAGGAGTCGGAGATGAGCATGTCCGTGCGCTGCGAGGGCTGCGGACTCGAGTACGCGGGAGCGCGGGGCGCCGCCGGACTGTTCGCCCGCCCCGGGTCCCTCCTGCGCGGCCCCTACCTGAGGATGCTGACCGAGGTACCCCGGTTCCACCGGGCGGCCCGGGCGCTGCTCGCCCTGCCGGAAGGCGCGGCGACGACGACCCTGGGCGACTTCGCGGCCCGCGGCCGGTTCTCCCCGTACTTCTCGGCCCACTTCCTGACGCCCATGGTCTCGGCGGTCTGGTCCTGCGATCCGGTGACCGCGCTGCGCTATCCGGCCCGCTACCTCTTCAGGTTCCTGGAGCATCACGGGATGCTCTCGATCGGTGACTCACCGGTCTGGCGCACCGTCACCGGAGGATCCCGCGCGTACGTCGACCACGTGGCGAAGCAGGTGCACTCCGTGCGCACGGCCACCCCGGTCAGGACGGTCCGACGGCACGACGACGGCGTGGAGATCGTCGCCGGGGACGGCACCACCGAGGAGTTCGACGCGGTGGTCGTCGCCACCCACCCCGACCAGGCGCTGCGGCTCCTCGCCGACCCCACCGACGAGGAGCGGCAAACCCTCGGCGCGTTCCGGTACTCCCGCAACCCCACGCTGCTGCACACCGACACGACCCTCCTGCCGCGGAGCCGGGGTGCCGCGGCCTCCTGGAACTACCTGATGCCTTCCTGCGCGGCCGACGCCGACCGGGTCACCGTCAGCTACGACATGAACCGCCTCCAGCGGCTGGACGCCCCCGAGCGGTTCGTCGTCACGCTGAACGGCGCCGACCGGGTCGCCCCCGATCTCGTACGGGCCCGCATGGTCTACGAACACCCCGTCTTCACCCCGGAATCGGTCGCCGCCCAGGCCCGGCTGCCCGCGCTCTCGGGGCCGGTCACCGCCTACGCGGGGGCCTACCACAGCTGGGGCTTCCACGAGGACGGCTGCCGTTCGGGGGTCGAGGCGGCCGCCGCACTGGGGGTGACGTGGTGAGCGGCGCCCTCTACCCGTGCACCATCACCCATGTGCGGACCGCGCCCCGCAGGTACGGCCTGCGGCACCGCACCTTCCTCTGGCTCATCGACCCGGACAGCCCGCCGCGGCTGCCCGCCGTGCTGCGCCCGCTGGCAGGCTTCGACGCACGCGACCACTTCGGCGGCACGGCACCCACCGTGCGGGCCGGACTCGAACGTTTCCTCCGGTCCCGGGGCGTCGATCTCGCCGACGGCACCGTCACGATGCTCACCCAGGCCCGCGTCTTCGGACACGTCTTCAACCCGCTGACCGTCTACTGGTGCCACCGCTCCGACGGCACCCCCCTGTGCGTGGTCGCCGAGGTGCACAACACCTACGGCGAGCGCCACTGCTACCTGCTGCGCCCGGATGCCGCGGACCGGGCGGTGACCGGCAAGGACTTCTACGTCTCGCCGTTCTTCCCGGTGGACGGCGACTACCGGATGCGGCTGCCCGAGCCCGACCGCCGGCTGAGTCTGACGATCCACCTGGAACGCGAGGACACCCGCCCGTTCACGGCGACCGTACGAGGCACCCGACGCCCCGGAACGCCCGCCCAGCTGGTCCGCCTCTTCCTCCGCCACCCCTTCTCCACCGCGGTGGTGTCCGCCGCCATCCGCCTCCACGGCATCCGGCTCTTCCTGCGCCGGCTGCCCGTGCAACCACGTCCCCGTCACCACACCCAGGAAGGCATGCAGTGAAGGTGCCCACCTCTTCCACTCCTCCCACCACGCCGGTCGCTCCCACCCGAAGCGGCACCATTCCGGCTCAGAGCCGGGCCGTCACGACCCCGTTCGCGGGCGTGGACCCCGGCCGCTGGCCCGATGTCGCCGCCCAGCCACGCGGGTCCGGCCTCCGGACCGCCGTCGCCGAACGGGTCGTCAGGCACGCCCTCGCCCGGCTGCCGCTGCGCGCCCGGTTCGCCGGCCGCGACAGCATCGGCCTGGGCGGGCCCCTCATGGAGGTCCGCCGGCCCGACGCCTTCTTCCGGCGGATCGGCGCGGGCGGACTCGTCGGCTTCGGCGAGTCGTACATGGCCGGGGAGTGGGACTCGCCCGACCTGGTCGGTGTCCTGAGCGTCCTCGCCGGGCACGCGGCCGACCTCGTACCCGCACCGCTCCAGAAGCTCCGGGGTCTGTGGGCGCTGCGGCAGCCCGCCTCCCAGGCCAACACCCCCGAGGGCTCCCGCGACAACATCAGCCACCACTACGACCTCTCGAACGACCTCTTCGCGCTCTTCCTCGACGAGACGCTCACCTACTCCTCGGCCGTCTTCCGTGGATTCCCGGCCGAGCACGACCTGCTGCCCGCCGCCCAGCACCGCAAGATCGACAGGCTGCTCGACCTGGCAGGCGTGCGCCGGGGAACCGAACTGCTGGAGATCGGCACCGGCTGGGGCGAACTCGCCGTACGCGCCGCCGCGCGCGGCGCCCGGGTCACCACCGTCACGCTCTCCCGTGAGCAGCGGGAACTGGCCAGAGCGCGGATCCGCGAGGCTGGCCACGAGGACCGGGTCGACGTGCGCCTCTGCGACTACCGGGACATCACCGGGGAGTACGACGCGATCGTCAGCGTCGAGATGATTGAGGCGGTCGGCCAGGAGTTCTGGCCCGTGTACTTCCGGACGCTGGAGGAGCGTCTCGCGCCCGGCGGACGGATCGCCCTCCAGGCCATCACGATGCCGGACGACCGGATGCGCGCCAGCCGCTCCACCTACACCTGGATCCAGAAGTACATCTTCCCCGGCGGGCTGCTCCCCTCCACCGAGGCCGTCGAGCGCGTCACCACCGCTCACACCGGTCTGCGGACGAGGCAGCGCAGCACCTACGGCATGCACTACGCCGAGACCCTGCGGCTCTGGCGCGAGCGTTTCGAGGAGCGGGCAGCCCAGGTCGACGCGCTGGGCTTCGACGCGACCTTCCGCCGCATGTGGTCCTTCTACCTCGCCTACTCAGAGGCGGGGTTCCGGTCCGGCTACCTCGATGTGCAGCAGATTCTCCTGACCCGTGAGGACACCGCGTGAACACCTCCACCGCCACCCCGGGCACCGGAGCCGCGCAGCGGATCGCTCCGGTCATCGAGCAGTTCCTCGGCGGCCCGCCGCCGGTCAGGATCAGGATGTGGGACGGCAGCGAGACCGGCCCCGAGGACGCGCCCACCGTGCACGTCCGCTCCCGGCGTGCGCTGCGCCGCCTTCTGTGGCAGCCGGGCGAACTCGGCCTCGCCGAGGCCTACATCACCGGGGACATCGACCTCGCCGACGATCTCGCGGACGGTCTGCGCGCCATGCGCCGCGCCGGGCGCGACCACGGACTGAAGGCGCCCCGGCCCGCCCTCGCCGACCGCGTCCGGGCCGCGGGGACGGCCCTGCGCCTGGGCGCCGTCGGACCCCGTCCGCCGGTTCCCGGGTCCCGTGCCGGCCTCCGGGGCACGCTGCACAGCAAGGCGCGCGACCGGGCGGCCATCAGCCATCACTACGACCTGTCGAACGCCTTCTACTCCCTGCTGCTCGACGAGACCATGGCGTACTCCTGCGGCTACTGGAGCAGCGACGCCCCCGGCTACGGACCGGCCGACGCCCAGCGCGACAAGCTGGAACTGATCTGCCGCAAGCTCGGGCTGACGGCCGGTGCGCGGCTGCTCGACATCGGATGCGGCTGGGGTTCCCTGACGCTCCACGCGGCAGCCCGGCACGGCGTCCGGGTCACCGCCGTCACGCTCGCCGCGGAGCAGGCCGCCTACGTACGCGGCCAGGTGGAGGCGCGCGGGCTGGAGGATCTCGTCGAGGTCCACCGCTGCGACTACCGCGACGTCGCCGATCAGCCTGGCTTCCTCGGCGGGTACGACGCCGTGTCCACCGTCGAGATGGGGGAACACGTCGGCGACGCCGAGTACCCGGCCTTCACCGCCCTGCTCCACTCGGTGCTCCGGCCGCGGGGGCGTGCCCTGGTCCAGCAGATGTCCCGCGGCACGACCGCCCCCGGCGGCGGCGCGTTCATCGAGTCGTACATCGCGCCCGACATGCACATGCGTCCGGTCGGCGAGACCGTCGGGCTGCTGGAGGACGCCGGACTGGAGGTGCGTGACGTCGAGTCGATGCGTGAGCACTACGTCCTGACCGTCGAGGCCTGGCGCCGCACCCTGGAGGAGCGCTGGCCGGAATTCGTGGCCCTGGTGGGGGAGGAGACGGCCCGGGTGTGGCGCCTCTACCTGGTCGGCGGCGCCCTCGCCTTCGAGGAACGGCGCATGGGCGTCGACCAGATCCTCTCGGTGCGGCCCGACGCGGCCGGGTCGGCGGGCCTGCCGCCGACCCGGCACGGCTGGTACCCGGAGACCCGCCGTGTCCCGCTCCAGGCCGGCGCACCTGCCCCGGTGGGCTCCCGGTGACCGGCTTCGCGTGGGCGGAGTTCGCCCAGAACCTGCCGGCCGCTGCCGGAGCGGCCCTCGGCGTCATGCTCGTGACGTTCCTGGTCGCGCTGCGCAAGGGGATGCACCGGATCGTCGACGTGGCGTGGGGGCTGGGCTTCGCGGCCGTGGCCCTCGCCTCGTACGCGATGTCGGCCGGCGACGGTGACGGCGGCAGCCGTCTCCTGGTCACCGTGCTCACCGTCCTCTGGGGCCTGCGGCTGGCCGTGCACATCGGCCGGCGGGGCCGGGGCCACGGGGAGGACCCGCGCTACGAGGCCATGCTCGCCAAGGCGCCCGGCAGCCCCGCCCTGTACGCCCTGCGCAAGGTCTACCTCCTCCAGGGCGTGCTCGTCTGGCTGATCTCCCTGCCCGTGCAGGCCGCCTGCTACCTGACGGGCCCGCCGGGGTGGTGGGCGTGGGCGGGGACCGCGCTGTGGGCGGTGGGACTCGTCTTCGAAGCGGTGGGGGACAGCCAGCTGGCCCGCTTCAAGGCCGACCCCGCGAACAAGGGGCGGATCATGGACCGGGGTCTGTGGTCCTGGACCCGGCACCCCAACTACTTCGGTGACTTCTGCGTCTGGTGGGGGCTGTTCCTCCTCGTCTGCGCGAACCCCGGGGCCGCCGCCGCGACGCTCGTGTCGCCCGTGGTGATGAGCCTCCTGCTGACCATGGGCAGCGGAAAGGCCCTGTTGGAGCGGCACATGGCCGGACGCCCGGGGTACGAGGAGTACCTGGCCCGCACCAGCGGCTTCTTCCCGCGCCCGCCCCGACACCGCTGACCTGTGGGCTCTCCCGGATCCCCCTCCGGGAGAGCCCGCAGGTCAAGGCCGAGCGCGCACAACAGCCCGACGACGATGCCCAGGCCACTGCCGAGCACACGGTCCAGGACCAGCTCCCCGGCCGGCGCGGGCGCGGACAGATCGCTCAGGAGCAGCGCCAGCGGCGTGAGGAAGACGACTCCGAGGGCGTAGTTACGGGCGACGACGCGTTCCAGCAGGAACTCCAGGGCCACGATGCACCGGACGAGCGCGAGGGGCTCCGGCCCCGCCCCCAGGACGGCGGTTCTTCTACTCCAGCTACAACCTCGGCATGACCTACCAGGTGTCCGACACCGACGTCTCCCGCTCGCAGGTGCGGGCCATCGTGCTGCGCCACACCCTGCTGTCCTACGTGTTCGGCACCAGCGTTCTCGCCACCGCCATCAACCTCGTCGCGAGCCTCGTCACCGGGTGACGAGGCTCGCGCTCCCTGCCGCCGGTTCACTTGCCGCCGGCCACCACGGGTTCGAGCCGGACGACCATGCCCTTGGCGGTCGGCTGGTTGCTGGTCTCCGCCACGCTGTCCAGGGGCAGCAGGACGTTCGTCTCGGGGTAGTAGGCCGCGGCGCAGCCGAGCGCCGTCGGGTAGGGCACCACCGTGAAGTTCTCCGCCCGGCGCCCGGCGCTGTCGGCCCACACACTCACCAGGTCGACGCTCTGCCCGGGTGACAGCCCGAGCCGGGTCACGTCCTCGGGGTTCACCAGCACCACCCGGCGGCTTCCGTGGATACCCCGGTAGCGGTCGTTGTCCGTGTAGGGGACGGTGTTCCACTGGTCGTGGGACCGCAGGCTCTGCAACAGCAGATGGCCCTCGGGAGCGTGCAGCATCTCCCAGTCGTTGCAGGTGAACATGGCCTTGCCGGTGGCCGTGGCGTAGACGCCCTCGTTGACCGGGTTGGGCAGTCTGATGCCCCCGGGGCGGGCCACCCGGCGGTTGAAGTCGTGCAGCCCGGGCACGACGCGGGAGATCCGGTTCCGGATGGTGCCGTAGTCCGCCTCGAACTCCGCCCAGGGCACGGCGGACGTGCCGTCGAGCGTCCGGGCGGCGAGCCGGCACAGGATGGCGACCTCGCTGAGCAGGACCTTGGACGCCGGCTCCAGGCGCCCGTGGGAGCTGTGCACCTCGCTCATCGAGTTCTCCACGGTGATGAACTGCTCACCCGTCGCCTGGATGTCCCGTTCGGTGCGGCCCAGCGTGGGCAGGATCAGCGCGGTCCGGCCGCAGACGGTGTGGGACCGGTTGAGCTTGGTGGAGATGTGCGCGGTGAGGGCGCACCGCCGCATGGCGTCCTCGGTGACGGCGCTGTCAGGAGCGGCCCGTACGAAGTTGCCCGCGACGCCGACGAACACCTTGACGCGGCCCTCGCCCATCGCCCGGATCGAGTTCACCGAGTCGAGCCCGTGGGCGCGGGGCGGATCGAAGCCGAACTCGTCCCCCAGGGCGTCGAGGAAGGAGTCGGGCATCTGCTCCCAGACGCCCATCGTCCGGTCGCCCTGGACGTTGCTGTGGCCGCGCACCGGGCAGGCCCCCGCCCCGGCCCGGCCGAGGTTCCCGCGCAGCAGCAGGAAGTTGACGATCTCCCTGATCGTGGGGACCCCGTGCCTCTGCTGCGTCACCCCCATGGCCCAGCAGACGATGACGCGCTCACTGCGCAGGACCTCGTCCCTGACCTTCTCGATCTCCTCGCGGGTCAGCGCGGTCGCGCTGAGCACGTCCTCCCAGGCGACGGTGCGGGCGTGGCGGGAGAACTCCTCGAAGCCGCTGGTGTCCGAGCGGATGAACTCCTGGTCGAGGACGGTGCCCGGCCGGGCGTCCTCCGCCTCCAACAGCATCCGGTTCAGCCCCTGGAACAGTGCGAGGTCGCCGCCGCTGCGGATCTGCAGGAACTGATCGGCGATCCGGACCCCGCGTCCGACGACACCGCGGGGCTCCTGGGGGTTCTTGAACCGGAGCAGGCCGGCCTCCGGCAGGGCGTTCACCGCGATGATGCGGGCGCCGTTCTTCTTGGCCTCCTCCAGCGCGGAGAGCTGACGCGGATGGTTGGTGCCCGGGTTCTGTCCCACGACGAGGATCAGGTCGGCGTGGTGGATGTCCTCGAGGCTGACCGTGCCCTTGCCGGTGCCCAGGGTCTCGTGCAGCGCGAAGCCGCTGGACTCGTGGCACATGTTGCTGCAGTCGGGCAGGTTGTTGGTGCCGAGGACCCTGGCGAAGAGCTGGAGGAGGAAAGCCGCCTCGTTGCTGACCCGGCCCGAGGTGTAGAAGACCGCCTCGTCGGGTGTGCCCAGCGCCTTCAGCTCCTCGGCCAGCAGACCGAGGGCGTCGTGCCAGCTGATCGGCTCGTAGTGGTCGGAGCCGGGCCGCTTGACCATCGGCTCCGTGAGCCTGCCCTGCTGGTTGAGCCAGAGGTCGGACCGCCGGCCCAGTTCGGAGACCGTGTGCCGGCGGAAGAAGTCCGCCGTGACGCGCCGCGACGTCGCCTCGTCGTTGATGTGCTTGGCGCCGTTCTCGCAGTATTCGTTGAGGTGCCGGTGGCCGGGGGACGGATCCGCCCAGGCACATCCGGGGCAGTCGATTCCGCCCACCTGGTTCATCGTCAGCAGCGTCACTCCGGTCCGCCGGACCGACGTCTCCGAGAGGGAGTACTCCAGGGCGTGCGTCACGGCGGGCACCCCCGCCGCCCACTCCTTGGGCGCGGTCACGGTGAGCTGTTCGTCCGGCTCTTCGCCCGGGGCCTTCTTCATCGGACGTACCCTCTCGTTTCCTTGCTCCTGCTCCGGGACGTACGGGTCAGCCGACGGGCCAGTGGGGGACCCGGCTCCTGGCCGGCTCCGGCTCCATGGGCCGGACGTGGCCGTCGCGGATGGTTCCGCGCCAGGCGCCGCCCTCCCACCCCAGCCCTTCGATGAACTCCTTGAAGTGACCGAGCTCGGCCCGGACCGCGCGGCTCAGGAATCCGGGGGCGCGGGTGAGGCGGTCCCCGGAGCCGTGAGGCCTGACGCTGATGCGTACGGACAGCTCGGTACGGCCGGGTGCCGTCTCGCGGAACGACACCTCACCCCGGTGCCCGAGACGCTGGCCCAGGCTGCGCCACGCCACGAGGGAGTCGGGCCGCTGGTCCACGATCTCCGCGTCGAACTCGTGCCGCACCGGACCGAACCCGACCACCCAGCGGGTGAGGTTGGGCCGGATCTGCTCGACCTTCCTCACCGCGGTCATGAACCGCGGGAAGCTCTTGAACTGCGTCCACTGGTTGTAGGCGGTACTCACCGGCACGGCTACTTCGATCGTCTCTTCGACGGTGTTCATGGCCCCACCTGTCCTCGGGCGCTGTGAGCGGTCGGTTCGCTGCGCGCGCCCGGGCCGTCACCTGCCCGCACCATGATCGAACGATCGAGGGGAGGACGCGTCCCTGCCACCCTGCACCAGCACCGCGGGCACCGCGACCCAGGACGACGGCTGCCCCGGGCACGGCCTCTGTCGCAAGGCCGTGCCCGGGGCAGCGTGGAGGGAGCGGTGGTCGCCCCGGTGCTCAGGCGTCCTGGAACTCCACCAGGGCCACTGGCTCCGTGGTCGGCTGCTCGGAGCCGCCCTCCGGCTCGACCGTGATGCCCATGCCCGAGGCGTTGTCCACCGGGCCGTCCATCAGGACCGCGTCGTCGGTCGCTGACGGGTTCATCAGACCGGCGGGCCGCATGACACCCCCGTCGTTGTACCAGAGCTCGTACACCTTGCCGCTGGGCGGCCGGCTCAGGTCCGAGGCCAGGAACACCGCGCGGTTCACGCTCTTGGAGACCACCACCGTGCCCCGGGCCCCGTTCATCAGGTCCGACACGCTGGTCGTGGCGTCCGCGGCCGTCAGCACCCGCGCCACCTGCTCGTTGTGCTGCTGGGCCTGCGCCGTCTCCTGCCGGGCGTCCTGCGCGACCTGGTTCTGCCACACCGCGACCCCGCCGAACGCGGCAGCGGCGGCGATGCAGGCGGCGAGCGCGTACGTCGACCAGCGGCCGGCCCGGCCGGGGGAGGACCCGGAGCGGGCGCTGCGCCCGTGGGACGGCGGCTCCTGCCGTACGGTCGTGATGTCCCTCAGCACCCTCTCCCGCAGCGCGGGCGGCGGGGAGGCGGAGACGGCGAGTCCGAGCCGGGCGGCGGTGGCGGACAGCTCCCGTACTTCCTGGGTGCACGCCTCGCACGCACCCAGATGCCGTTCGAACGAGAGACGCTCGTCCTCCGGCAGTGCGTGCAGGGCGTACGCCCCGGTCAGCGTGTGCAACTCGGCCGTGCTCATTAGAGGACCATCCCTTCTGCAGCCCTCTTCGGTAGGGTTGTGACCTCTCGGTCCCGGTGGGTGCATGGCCAGTAGTGCGAGCCGTTCGACGGCCAGCATGAGTTCCGCCAGCCCCGCCGGGCCGAGGCCGTCTGATCGGCTTCAGGGACACGCCCCGCAGAGGGCCGATTAATGAGCTCCCGGCAGACGACCTCACCACCACCGGGCAGGTGCTCCGTCGACGTCACAGGAGTACTTCTTTCGTGTTCATCGGATGGGACTGGGCGACCGAGACCCATGACGTCACCGTCATGGACGACGCCGGAAAACGCGTGGACCGGTGGGAGTTCGCCCACACCGAAGAGGGATTCGCCAGGACCCTGGCCCGGCTGGGGAAGCACGGAGCCCCGGCGGATCTGCCCGTGATGATCGAGACCAGCCGCGGCCTGGCCGTGGACCGGCTGCTGGTTGCCGGCCACCCGGTGGTGCCCGTGCATCCCAACGCCTTCCACGCCATGCGCCCGCGCTGGGGCGCCAGCAAGGCCAAGACCGACGCGGGCGACAGCATGAAACTCGCCGACTACCTGCGCACCGACGGCCACTTGCTGCCCCGGCTGGAGCCCACCGAGCAGGCCACCCTCGATCTGCAGGCCCTCACCCGGACCCGCGCCGACCACGTCGAGGCCCGCATCGCGGCGGTCAACCAGCTTGCCGCGCTGCTGGACATGCACTGGCCCGGAGGCAAGGCCGTGTTCGCCAACCTCGACAGCGACATCGCCATGGCCTTCCTGGAGCGCTACCCCACCCCGGCCTCCGCCGCGAGGCTTACCGCCGGACGCCTCGAAGCCTGGTGCAAGCGCCACGGCTACTCCGGCAGGAAGCCCGGAGGTGTCCTGATCGAACGCCTGCGGACGGCCCCGAAGGCGGCCTCCCGCCTCAGCGAGGCAGTCGTCGAGCAGCTGGTCCAGGTCCAGGTCCAGCTGGTGAAGGGCATCCGCACGACCATCCGCACGCTGGACAAGACCATCGCCGAGGCGGTCGAAACCCACACCTACGCGCCGCTGTTCGCGACGATGCCGCGCATCGGCAGGGTCAGCCTCGGCCAGATCATCGGTGAGATCGGCCCGCTCCTGGAACGCGCCCGCACCAGCGAGCAGCTCATCGCCGAGGCCGGGGTCGTCCCCGTGACCCGAGCGTCGGGCAAGTCCCGCACCGTCGCCTTCCGCTTCGCGACCAACCGCAGAGCCCGCGTCGCCCTGACCGCCTTCGCCGACAACAGCCGGCACGGCAGCGACTGGGCCGCGAAAATCTACAACGACGCCCGAGCCCGCCAGAAACGACACCCCCACGCCATCCGCATCCTGGCCCGCGCCTGGCTTCGCGTGATGTGGGCCTGCTGGCGCGACGGCACCTGCTACGACCCCGCCATCCACCAGG
>NZ_NEUF01000140.1 GCF_002910915.1 Streptomyces sp. SM10
GCGTCCGTCACCGCTGTCTCAGAAGGCTGCTCCAGGATGACATGTGCGTTCGTACCACTGACGCCGAAGGACGAGACGCCGACCCGTCGCGGTTCGCCCGTCTCGGGCCATTCACGCGGCTCGGTCAGCAGCTGGACGTCCCCGGACTCCCAGTCGACCTGTGGCGTCGGCTCGTCCACGTGCAGCGTCTGCGGCAGCACACCGTGCCGCATCGCCATCACCATCTTGATGATCCCGGCCACACCAGCCGCGGCCTGCGTGTGTCCGAGGTTCGACTTCAGCGACCCCAGCCACAGCGGCCGCCCTTCCGGCCGCTCCTGCCCGTACGTCGCCAGCAGGGCCTGCGCCTCGATCGGGTCACCCAGCGTCGTACCCGTACCGTGCGCCTCCACGGCGTCCACTTGGGAGGCCGACAGGCCGGAGTCGGCAAGAGCCTGCCGGATCACCCGCTGCTGGGACGGACCGTTCGGCGCCGTCAGACCGTTCGACGCTCCGTCCTGGTTCACGGCTGACCCCCGCACGAGAGCGAGCACAGGGTGACCGTTACGCCGCGCGTCGGAGAGCCGCTCAACCAGCAGCATGCCCACGCCCTCGGACCACCCGGTGCCGTCCGCACTCGCGGAGAAGGACTTGCACCGGCCATCCGAAGCCAGGCCGCCCTGACGGCTGAATTCGATGAAGGCGCCCGGAGTGGACATCACCGTCACGCCCCCGGCCAGCGCCATCGTGCACTCGCCGGACCTCAGGGCCTGAGCGGCCAGGTGCAGGGCGACCAACGATGACGAGCAAGCCGTGTCGATGGTCATGGTCGGCCCCTCGAGACCGAAGGTGTACGCCACCCGTCCCGACAGGACACTGCCCGAGGTGCCGATGCCCAGGAATCCGTCAACGCCTTCCGGCACGGAGGCGGTCTGCGATGCGTAGTCGTGGTACATCATGCCCGCATACACACCGGTCCGGCTCCCGCGCAGTGTGCCCGGGTCGATGCCCGCACGCTCGAACGCCTCCCAGGTGGCCTCCAGCAGCAGGCGCTGCTGTGGGTCCATCGCCAGCGCCTCGTGGGGGGAGATGCCGAAGAACGCCGGGTCGAACTGCCCCGCGTCGTACAGGAAGCCGCCCTCCGCGGTGTACGAGGCAGTCCGGTTGTCCGGGTCGGGGTCGTAGACGCCGTTCAGGTCCCACCCCCGGTCCGTGGGAAACGGTGCGACGCCGTCGCCTCCACCGATCGTCAACTGCCAGAGATCCTCGGGACTGAGGACGCCGCCGGGGTACCGGCAACTCATGCCGACGATCGCGATGGGATCGTCGTCCAGGGCGTGGCCGACAGCAGCAACATTCCGGCTCAGCTCGTCCTGGCCGCCTACGAGCTCGTCGTGGATGTACTCGGCGAGCGACTCCGGAGTGGGGTAGTCGAAGATCAGCGTGGCGGGCAGACGGAGTCCGGTCACCTCGTTCAAACGGTTTCGGAGCTCGACGGCAGTCAGCGAGTCGAAGCCCAGCTCCTTGAACGCTTGCCCGGAGGTGACCGAGTCCCCTGACGCATGCCCGAGTACGAGTGCGACTTCACCTCGCACGAGGTCCAGGAACAGTCGGACTCGTTCTGCCTCCTCCATGCCTCGCAGACGGTCGGCAAGAACCGATTCGACCGCCCCGGACTTCGCGACGCGGCGTCCCGACACGCGTACGAGGCCTTGCAGCAGCGGGGCCACACCGTTGGAGGCAGCGCCCTGGCGCAGGACCGGGAGATCGAGACGTAGCGGAAGAACCGCAGCCTGCCCGGTCGTCTCTGCGGCGTCGAACAGGGCGACACCCTGATCGGCCGTAAGTGCAGGCAGGCCGGCGCGGGCCATGCGCTGAAGGTCGGCGGCGTCGAGACGCCCGAGCATCCCGCCTTCCGCCCAGGGCCCCCAGCCCAGCGACAGACCCACCAGCCCATCAGCCCGCCGAACCTCGGCCAACGCATCAACAAACGCGTTCGCCGCCGCATAATTCGCCTGCCCCGACGACCCCAGCGTCGCCGCAGCAGAAGAGAACAGCGTGAACATCGACAGATCCATGTCGCGCGTCAACTCATGCAGATTCCACGCCGCATCAACCTTCGGCCGCAACACCGCCGACAACCGCTCCGACGTCAGCGACGACACCACACCGTCATCCAAGACGCCGGCGGTATGCACCACACCCGTCAGCGGGTGCCCGGCCTCCACACCGTCCAACACCCCCGCCAACGCCACACGATCAGCCACATCACACGCCACGAACCGAGCCCGCGC
>NZ_NEUF01000141.1 GCF_002910915.1 Streptomyces sp. SM10
TTAGCCGTCTGGCGGGTTTGGCAACGTACGGATCTCGATGTGGACGGTGGTCTTGTGGGTGCGATGGTCGATGTCGCGGCCGACGGCGCGGTACTTGGAACTGATCGCTCGTTTCTTCACGCGGGGCCGGGACCGTTCTCGGCGGGCGGGTAGGAGGCCGTTGAGTATGGCGGTGCCGATCCGGCCGACGAGGTCGATCCGGGTGTGGGTGATGATGCCGGCCGCACGGATGATCTGGTCACGTGCCGTGTTCAGCGCGATGGTGAATGCGGCGCGGTCGGGGTCGATGTCGGGCCGGTGCAGGACAGCGTCGCTCATCGCGGTGCGTAGTGCCTGGTAGGCGACCAGGAGTGCCCAGGTCTCCTGGGTGACGGCTGCCGGGTGGCGTCCGCGCAGGACTCTGCCACCGAGGATGGTCGATTTCAGCTCGCAGTAGCTGGTCTCGATTTCCCAGCGCTCGCGGTAGAGCCTGACCAGTGCGGTGGCGGGTGCCTCGTCCGGGTCGAGCAGGCTGGTGACAAGCCGGTAGGTGCTACGAGTGACGGGGCGCTTGCCGGTGCCGTCGGTGGGGGTGAGAGTGATGGTGGCCTCGATGACGCGGACGGTGACTTCCCCTATGCGGGACAGGAACGTGCCGTCGGGCAGCCGGCGCCCGATCGGCAACTTGAGAGCCGTGGTGTGGGTCTTGGCACGGATGAGGAAGTCCGCGCCGGTGGAGGCGACCGTGCTCACGAAGGCGGTGGCGGAGAAGTTCCGGTCGCCCAGCAGCAGCGTTCCGGGCCGTAGCGCTCCGGTCGTGCCCGCGGTGGTGGCCAGGTCGCGGGCGTAGGTCAGTTCGCCGGTCGCGTCGGTGCCGAAGACGGCGTCCAGGAGGGTTCGGGTCCCGCAGGCCACCAGCGTGACCAGACGCAGCATCGGGTATCCGGCCGGCCCGTTCTGTCCTGCCTTCGCCTTGGGGAACACTTGCAGGTTCGCGGGTGTGTCCGGCAGGGCGATCTGGGTGCCGTCGATCGCGACCACCAGTCTGCCCGCGAACCGTGTCATTTGTGTCGCGGCCACTGCTGCGGGGCCTTTGACCAGGTCGAAGAGTGCTTTCAACGGTTTGGGGCCGACGCGTCGCATCGCGGCCGTGATCGATGAACCCGCCGGCACGGGCAGCGGCGCGGGCAGTGAGGCGGTCAGCCGGGACCAGATCCCGGTCCAGCCCAGGCCGGTGAACAGCGCGCCTGCGAGCAGGAGGTAGACCACCACCCGCGACGGCAGCCGCCGCACCCGCTGCTGCAGACCACCCGCGGATGCGAGCGCCTCATCGACGAGATGGAAGGGAACAACCTGGGTCAACTCGCCCAGGTGCCCCACGGCAAACACACCGGGGGCATGCGTAATGACAGAATCGGACACAGCAGCCCTTGTGGAGGAACACGAGTCTTGGCGGACCCGAGAACCACTACAAGGGCTGCACCCGTATCACCAGCCGAAACGCCGAGCATTGCGCCGCAGATCGAACCTCTAACCGAACGGCATTGGCCCTAGAGGGCGTCGGCGCCGTGGCTCCGCAGCGACTGGGCGTACTGCTGGAGGACCCAGACCTCGTTCTGCGCGGCGGCCAGGTGGTCCGGGGCGACGTTGCTGCCCAGGCGGGCCAGGCTGCCCTGGACGTCGCCGATCCGGCGGTCGACGGCGCGCAGACGGACCTGGACGAGCTGCATGCCCGCGTACGTCTCGTCGATCGTCTTGCCGTGGAACACCTCGACGGCGAGCTCCGTGACGAGGTTGCGCACGGTGTTGTCGGGCGCCGCGTCCAGCACGTTGACCAGGTACTCGCGCGTCTCGGCCAGACCCTGTTCGGCGCCCCCCGCCTCCGCGATGCACTGGCGCACCGCCGCGTAGGGCGGGGCGGTGAACTCGTCGATGCCGTAGGCGTCGAAGGCGGGCGAGACGAGGGCGGGCTTCTGCAGGGCCAGCTTGAGCAGCTCGCGCTCGGTGCGGTGGGCGGGGCTGCGGAGGTTGAGCGCGGGCCCCTGGGGCGCCTTCGGGGCCTGCGTCTGCTGCTGCGGGGGGCCGCCACGGGGCGGCCCGCCCTGCGCGGGTCCGCGCTCGCCCCGGTCGCGGGCCCAGCGGGCGAGCTGGCCGACGCGCTTGACGACGAACTGGGTGTCGAGGATGCCCAGCAGGCCGGCCAGCTGGACGGCGACCTCGTGCTGCGAGGAGCTGTTCTTGATGCGGGCGACCACGGGCCCCGCCTCGTCGAGCGCTGCGGCGCGGCCTGCGGGGGTCTCCAGGTCGTACCGGCCGACGATCTGGCGGAGCGCGAATTCGAAGAGCGGGGTGCGCGGTTCGACCAGGTCGCGGACCGCGTCGTCGCCCTTGGCGAGCCGCAGGTCACACGGGTCCATGTTGTCCGGGGCGATCGCGATGTAGGTCTCGGCGGCGAACTTCTGGTCGTCCTCGAAGGCGCGCAGCGCAGCCTTCTGGCCTGCGGCGTCACCGTCGAAGGTGAAGATCACCCGGGCACTGCCGTTGTCCATCAGGAGCCTGCGGAGGATCTTGATGTGGTCGTTGCCGAACGCCGTGCCGCAGGTGGCGATGGCCGTGGTGACGCCGGCGAGGTGGCAGGCCATGACGTCGGTGTACCCCTCGACGACGACGGCTCGGCTCGCCTTGGCGATGTCCTTCTTGGCCAGGTCGATGCCGTACAGCACCTGGGACTTCTTGTAGATCGAGGTCTCGGGGGTGTTGAGGTACTTCGGGCCGTTGTCGTCGTCGCGCAGCTTGCGGGCGCCGAAGCCGACGATCTCGCCGGAGGTGTCACTGATCGGCCACATGAGCCGGCCGCGGAAACGGTCGATCGGGCCCCGGCGGCCGTCCTGGGAGAGCCCGGAGCTGATGAGCTCCTTGTCGCTGAACCCCTTGCCGCGCAGGAAGCGGGTGAGGTGGTCCCAGCCGGCGGGGCTGTAGCCGACACCGAAATGGGCGGCCGCGTCCTGGTCGAAGCCGCGTCCGGCGAGGAACTTCCGGCCGATCTCGGCCTCGGGGCCGTTCAGCTGCTCGCGGTAGAAGTCCGCGGCGATCTTGTGTGCCTCGACCAGCCGGATGCGCTCGCCGCGCTGGTGGGAGGGGTTGTAGCCGCCCTCCTCGTACCGCAGGGTGATGCCCGCCTTGGCGGCGAGGCGCTCGACCGTCTCGGAGAAGGTGAGGTGATCGATCTTCATCACGAAGGCGATCGTGTCGCCGCCCTCCTGGCAGCCGAAGCAGTGGAACAGGCCCTTGCCCGGGCTCACCTGGAAGGAGGGGGACTTCTCGTCGTGGAAGGGGCAGAGTCCCTTGAGGTTCCCGCCGCCGGCGTTCTTGAGCTGGAGGTACTCGGACACGACGGCGTCGATCGGGACCGCGTCCCGGACCGCCTTCACGTCGTCGTCATTGATCCTGCCTGCCACGGGTGAAGTCTACGGGTGGGGCCGGCCGTCCGGGACCGGCCGGCGGCGGGGCTCCGCCACCGGTGCCGGCCGTTCCCGGGAGGCCGGGCCACCGGTCAGAGCAGGGAATCCAGGGGCACCGAGGGGTCGCCCAGGGCATCCGGGGCGACCGGCCGGGCGGCCTTGACCAGCTTCTGGATGTCCTCGGTGACGTCCCACACATTGACGTTCATCCCGGCCAGGACGCGGTTGTCCTTCAGCCAGAAGGCGATGAACTCGCGCTTGCCCGCGTCGCCGCGGATGACGACCTGGTCGTACGAGCCGGGCGGCGCCCAGCCGGAGTACTCCAGGCCGAGGTCGTACTGGTCGGAGAAGAAGTACGGCACCCGGTCGTACGAGACGTCCTGGCCGAGCATGGCCTTCGCGGCGGCCGGTCCGCTGTTCAGGGCGTTCGCCCAGTGCTCCACGCGCAGCCGGCCGCCGAAGAGCGGATGGTCCACGGAGGCGATGTCCCCGGCGGCGAAGATGTGCGGATCGCTGGTGCGCAGGGAGGCGTCGACGACGACACCGCCGCCCTCGGAGCGGGCCGCCATGGCGAGCCCCGCGGCCTCCGCGAGCGAGGTGCGCGGCGCGGCGCCGATCGCGGCGAGCACGTCGTGGGCGGGGTGCTCCTCACCGTCGTCGGTGCGGGCGGCGAGGACGAGACCGTCCTGTCCGGTGATCTCGGTGAGGCGTGCGCCGAAGTGGAAGCGGACCCCGTGCTCGGCGTGCAGATCGGTGAAGATCTGGCCGACCTCCGGGCCGACGACGTGGTGCAGCGGGGTCGCGGAGGGTGCGACGACGGTGACCTCGGCGCCGTAGCCGCGGGCCGCCGCGGCGACCTCCAGACCGATCCAGCCGGCTCCGGCGATCACCAGGTGGCCGTTGTCCCGGCCGAGGGCCGCGAGGACGCCCCGCAGCCGTTCGGAGTGGGCGAGACGGCGGAGGTGGTGGACGCCGACCAGGTCGGTGCCCGGGATGTCGAGCCGCCGGGGCTCGGCGCCGGTGGCGAGCAGCAGCTTGTCGTAGTGGACGACGGTGTTGTCGCCGAGCTGCACGGACCGGCCGGCCCGGTCGATGGAGGTGACCACCTGGCCGAGGTGGAGCTCGATGTCCGCGCCGGCGTACCAGGCGGTCCTGTGGACGAAGACGGAGTCCCGCTCGTCCTTGCCCAGCAGGTAGCCCTTGGAGAGGGGAGGCCGTTCGTAGGGATGGTCGCGCTCGTCCCCGATGAGGATCACCCGGCCGCTGAAGCCCTCCGCCCGGAGTGTCTCGGCCGCCTTCGCTCCGGCGAGTCCTCCGCCGATGATGACGAACGTCCGATGTGCGTCGACCACTTGATGCCTCCTCGGTACTGTGCTGCGCGGCGCCGCCACCTGCGAGCGTCCCGCACGCGGCGTGATGGCGAAAGAGGGTGTGCCCCGATCAGGTCACAGCCGCTGGCATGTGGCCCGGTCATGGTCCAGTCTGCCGGGCGCCCGTGAGTGTCCCGTGGAGGGACCGCGCGGAAGCGTCCGTCAATGCGGCGATCTGGTCGACGATGACCCGCTTGCGCGCCCGGTCGTCGGGGGCCTCCGCGTACAGGGCGCGGAACTGCGGTTCGAGGCCCTCGGGCGCGCGGGCGGTGAGGGCCGCGGCGAGCTCCGCGATGACGATCCGCTGGTCGGCGCGGATGACCTCCTGCTCGGCGCGCTGCATGACGTAGCGGTCCGCGACCGCCTTGAGGACGGCGCACTCGTTGCGCACCTCGCGCGGGACGATGAGCTCCGCGCCGTATCTGCCGAGCCGTCCGGGGCCGTACGCCGCGTGGGTGGCGGCCTCGGCCGCGAGGCAGAACCTGCCGATGAGCTGGCTCGTCGCGTCCTTCAGACGGGCCTGGGCGACCGCGGTGCCGTCGTAGCCGTGCGGCCACCACTCCTGGGCGGTGAGCCGGTCGAGGGCCTCGGCGAGCTCCTGGCGGTCGGTGTCCACGGGGACGTACCGTCCGACGGCGACGTCCCAGATCTCCTGGCGTTCCGGCTCGGAGAAGAGGCAGCCGGGGTCGATGTGCCCGGCGTGCAGCCCGTCCTCGAAGTCGTGCACGGAGTAGGCGACGTCGTCGGACCAGTCCATGACCTGCGCCTCGAAGCACTTGCGGTCCTGCGGGGCGCCCTTGCGGACCCACTCGAAGACGGGCAGGTCGTCCTCGTACACACCGAACTTGGGTGACCCCGGGTCCGTGGGGTGCGCGCCCCTGGGCCAGGGGTACTTGGTGGCGGCGTCCAGGGCGGCCCGGGACAGGTTGAGCCCGACGCTGACGAGCTCACCGCTGCGGGGGTCGCGGACGAAGCGCTTGGGCTCCAGGCGGGTCAGCAGGCGCAGCGACTGGGCGTTGCCCTCGAAGCCGCCGCAGTCCGACGCGAAGTCGTTGAGCGCCTGTTCGCCGTTGTGGCCGAAGGGCGGGTGGCCCATGTCGTGGGCGAGACAGGCCGCCTCCACGAGGTCGGGGTCGCAGCCGAGCGCGGCACCGAGCTCCCGGCCGACCTGGGCGCACTCCAGGGAGTGGGTGAGACGGGTGCGGGGGCTGGCGTCCCAGGCCAGACCGCGGGTGCCCGGTGTGACGACCTGGGTCTTGCCGGCGAGCCTGCGCAGGGCGGCGGAGTGCAGCACCCGTGCGCGGTCGCGCTGGAAGGCGGTGCGGCCGGGGCGTTTGTCCGGCTCGGTGTCCCAGCGCTCGGTGTCAGCGGTGCCGTAGGGCGTGTCCCTGGGGTCGTGCGTACCGTCCATGTCTCCGACATTAGCCCGGTGGGCTGACAGGAAGGGTCAGGCTGAGGCCAGGAGGCGGGGGTGCGTCAGGGCGTCGTGCGCCGGGTCGGTACCGGCCGCTGCCTGGTCGTAGCGGTGCAGCAGGAGACGTGCCATCGCCGGATGCGCGCCGAGCGGCGCGGCGGCGATGCCCGGGGCGGCGGCGGCCGAGACGGTCGCGAAGCGGCCGGGAGCCGTGAAGTACGAGGCGACGGCGGTGCGG
>NZ_NEUF01000142.1 GCF_002910915.1 Streptomyces sp. SM10
CAATGCCGTTCGGTTAGAGGTTCGATCTGCGGCGCAATGCTCGGCGTTTCGGCTGGTGATACGGGTGCAGCCCTTGTAGTGGTTCTCGGGTCCGCCAAGACTCGTGTTCCTCCACAAGGGCTGCTGTGTCCGATTCTGTCATTACGCATGCCCCCGGTGTGTTTGCCGTGGGGCACCTGGGCGAGTTGACCCAGGTTGTTCCCTTCCATCTCGTCGATGAGGCGCTCGCATCCGCGGGTGGTCTGCAGCAGCGGGTGCGGCGGCTGCCGTCGCGGGTGGTGGTCTACCTCCTGCTCGCAGGCGCGCTGTTCACCGGCCTGGGCTGGACCGGGATCTGGTCCCGGCTGACCGCCTCACTGCCCGCGCCGCTGCCCGTGCCGGCGGGTTCATCGATCACGGCCGCGATGCGACGCGTCGGCCCCAAACCGTTGAAAGCACTCTTCGACCTGGTCAAAGGCCCCGCAGCAGTGGCCGCGACACAAATGACACGGTTCGCGGGCAGACTGGTGGTCGCGATCGACGGCACCCAGATCGCCCTGCCGGACACACCCGCGAACCTGCAAGTGTTCCCCAAGGCGAAGGCAGGACAGAACGGGCCGGCCGGATACCCGATGCTGCGTCTGGTCACGCTGGTGGCCTGCGGGACCCGAACCCTCCTGGACGCCGTCTTCGGCACCGACGCGACCGGCGAACTGACCTACGCCCGCGACCTGGCCACCACCGCGGGCACGACCGGAGCGCTACGGCCCGGAACGCTGCTGCTGGGCGACCGGAACTTCTCCGCCACCGCCTTCGTGAGCACGGTCGCCTCCACCGGCGCGGACTTCCTCATCCGTGCCAAGACCCACACCACGGCTCTCAAGTTGCCGATCGGGCGCCGGCTGCCCGACGGCACGTTCCTGTCCCGCATAGGGGAAGTCACCGTCCGCGTCATCGAGGCCACCATCACTCTCACCCCCACCGACGGCACCGGCAAGCGCCCCGTCACTCGTAGCACCTACCGGCTTGTCACCAGCCTGCTCGACCCGGACGAGGCACCCGCCACCGCACTGGTCAGGCTCTACCGCGAGCGCTGGGAAATCGAGACCAGCTACTGCGAGCTGAAATCGACCATCCTCGGTGGCAGAGTCCTGCGCGGACGCCACCCGGCAGCCGTCACCCAGGAGACCTGGGCACTCCTGGTCGCCTACCAGGCACTACGCACCGCGATGAGCGACGCTGTCCTGCACCGGCCCGACATCGACCCCGACCGCGCCGCATTCACCATCGCGCTGAACACGGCACGTGACCAGATCATCCGTGCGGCCGGCATCATCACCCACACCCGGATCGACCTCGTCGGCCGGATCGGCACCGCCATACTCAACGGCCTCCTACCCGCCCGCCGAGAACGGTCCCGGCCCCGCGTGAAGAAACGAGCGATCAGTTCCAAGTACCGCGCCGTCGGCCGCGACATCGACCATCGCACCCACAAGACCACCGTCCACATCGAGATCCGTACGTTGCCAAACCCGCCAGACGGCTAACCGAACGGCATTGCCTCTAGGGCCTCTTGTCCTGCCTCGTCCGGATCGGGCGTGATCAGCACCCCGTCACCCTCCGGACGCAAAAAGTCACCGCACGCCCCTCGTGGCAGTGATGTGTCGTACCCCACACTGGATGGCGGTGCCTGAGTCATCGGAGCGCGGCCGGTCCGCCGAGGGCGGACCTCCATCCCGCGATCCGCGCAGCGATCACCTGGAGGTCGCCCCCGTGCAGACCCGGACCGTGCCGATCACGACCGAGCTCGTCCCGGCGATTCCCGCGCAGAACCGGGTCGCACACCACCTGGAGACGGCGGGCATGCCCGAACCGGTGCTGGAGGAACCGGTGGAACGCCCCGAGCTCCCCGTGCCGCGCGGCCGCCCGGAAGCAGGCGGCCCGTCCTCCGACCTCTTCCGCCAGTACTTACGCGAGATCGGTCGGATTCCGCTGCTGAGCGCCGCCGATGAGGTGGACCTCGCCCGCCGCGTCGAGGCGGGGCTCTTCGCCGAGCAACGGCTCGCCCGCACCCCCGACCCGGACTCCCGGCTCGCCTTCGACCTGGACCGCCTCGTGGTCATGGGGCGGATGGCGAAACGCCGGCTCATCGAGGCCAACCTCCGCCTCGTCGTCTCCGTGGCCAAGCGTTACGTCGGCCGGGGCCTGACCATGCTCGACCTGGTCCAGGAGGGGAACCTCGGGCTGATCAGGGCGGTCGAGAAGTTCGACTACGCCCGGGGCTACAAGTTCTCCACGTACGCGACCTGGTGGATCCGCCAGGCCATGTCCCGGGCGCTGGCCGACCAGGCCAGGACCATCAGGGTCCCGGTGCACGTCGTCGAGCTGATCAACCGGGTCGTCCGTGTCCAGCGCCGCATACTCCAGGAACGCTGCTACGAGCCCACCGCCGAAGAGGTCGCCGCCCAGCTCGACCTCACGCCCGAACGCGTCGGCGAGATACTGCGCCTCGCCCAGGAGCCCGTCTCCCTGCACGCCCCCGTCGGCGAGGAGGACGACGTGGCCTTCGGCGACCTCATCGAGGACGGCGACGCCGCCTCACCCGTCGAGTCCGCGGCCTTCCTCCTGCTGCGCGCACACCTCGAAGCGGTGCTCTCCACCCTCGGGGAGCGCGAGAGGAAGGTCGTCCAGCTGCGTTACGGCCTGGACGACGGGCGGCCGCGCACGCTGGAGGAGATAGGGAGGATCTTCGGCGTGACCCGCGAACGCATCCGCCAGATCGAGTCCAAGACGCTCGACAAGCTGCGGGACCACGCCTTCGCCGACCAGCTCCGGGGCTACCTGGACTGAGACCGGACGGCCGCCGGGGGACGCCTCGACGGCCGTCCGGTCCGCATCAGTCGACCTCGGCCAGCGCCTGTGCGAACTGCGCGGCGTACAGCCGGGCGTAGGCGCCCTCGGCGCCGAGCAGCTCGTCGTGCGTGCCCTGCTCGACGATCGAGCCGTTCTCCATCACCAGGATCACGTCCGCGTCCCTGATGGTGGAGAGCCGGTGGGCGATCACGAAGCTCGTACGCCCGTGGGCCAGCCGCGCCATCGCCTTCTGGATCAGCACCTCGGTCCGGGTGTCCACCGAGCTGGTGGCCTCGTCCAGCACCAGGATCACCGGGTCGGACAGGAACGCCCGCGCGATGGTGATCAGCTGCTTCTCACCCGCGCTGACGCCCGCGCCCTCGTCGTCGATCACCGTGTCGTAGCCGTCGGGCAGCGTACGGACGAAGCGGTCGGCGTGGGCCGCCCGCGCCGCCTCCTCGATCGCCTCCCGCGTCACCTCGCGCGAGGCGCCGTAGGCGATGTTCTCCGCGATCGTGCCGCCGAACAGCCAGGTGTCCTGGAGCACCATGCCTATGCCCGACCGCAGTTCGTCACGCGACATCCGCGCCACGTCGACCCCGTCGAGGGTGATCCGGCCGCCCGTCACCTCGTAGAACCGCATCAGCAGATTGACCAGCGTCGTCTTGCCCGCCCCGGTCGGCCCGACGATCGCGACCGTGTGGCCCGGCTCCACGCTCAGCGAGAGGTCCTCGATGAGCGGCTTCTCCGGGTCGTAGCGGAAGGACACGTGCTCCAGCGCGACGCTGCCGCGCACCTCCTCCGGCCGCTCGGCCGGGTCCGGGTCCGGCCCCTGCTCCTCGGCGTCCAGCAGGCCGAAGACCCGCTCGGCCGACGCGATGCCCGACTGCACCAGGTTCGCCATCGAGGCGACCTGCGTCAGCGGCATCGAGAACTGCCGCGAGTACTGGATGAACGCCTGCACGTCACCGATCGAGAGCGAGCCCGAAGCCACCCGCAGCCCGCCGACGACCGCGACCAGCACGTAGTTCAGGTTCGACACGAACATCATCAGCGGCTGCATGATCCCGCTGTTGAACTGGGCCTTGAAGCCCGCCTCGTACAGCGCGTCGTTCTGCTCGGCGAAGTCCGTCGCGGACTCCTCCTGGCGCCCGAAGACCTTCACCAGGGCGTGGCCGGTGTACATCTCCTCGATGTGGGCGTTGAGCTTGCCCGTCACCTTCCACTGCGCCACGAAGTGCGGCTGCGACCGCTTGCCGACCCGCGTGGCGACGAGCACCGACAGCGGGATCGTCACCAGAGCGACCAGGGCGAGGAGCGGCGAGATCCAGAACATCATGATCAGTACGCCGACGATGGTCAGCAGGGAGTTGATGAGCTGGCCCATCGTCTGCTGCATCGTCTGCGAGATGTTGTCGATGTCGTTCGTCGCCCGGCTCAGGACCTCGCCGCGCTGCTGCTTGTCGAAGTACGACAGAGGCAGCCGCGAGAGCTTCGTCTGGAGGTCCTCGCGCAGTTGGAAGACGACGCGGTTGATCACACGGATCGACACCCGGCTCGACACCAGCATCAGCAGCCCCGCGCCGACGTACACGGCCAGCGCCGCCAGCAGGACGCTGCCGACCGCACCGAAGTCGATGCCGTCACCGGGGACGAAGTCCACCCCGCTCAGCATGTCGGCGAGTCCGCCGCTGCCCTGCTCGCGCAGGCCGTCGATGGTCTGCTGCTTCGTCGCACCGTCCGGCATCTGCCCGCCGACGACACCCGCGAAGATCAGGTCCGTGGCCCCGCCGAGGATCTTCGGCCCCACCACCGACAGCGCCACGCTCAGCGTCCCCGCGCCCAGCATCAGATACAGCGAGGACTTCTCCTTGCTGAACCGCCGCAGCAGCCGCTTGCCCGACCCCTTGAAGTCCATGGACCGCTCGGTGGGCCCTGCCATCATCCGTCCGCCCGGCCCTGCCATCAGGCGGCCTCCGCTTCCGTCAGCTGGGAGAGCACGATCTCCCGGTAGGTTTCGTTTCCGCCCATCAGCTCGTGATGGGTGCCGGTCCCGACGAGCCGGCCCTCGTCCAGCACCAGGATCCGGTCGGCGTCACGGATCGTGGACACCCGCTGCGCCACGATGACCACGGTCGCTCCCGCCGTCTCCTGGGACAGCGCACCGCGCAGCGCGGCGTCCGTCGCGTAGTCCAGGGCCGAGAACGAGTCGTCGAACAGGTAGATCTCCGGCCGCTGCACCAGTGTCCGCGCGATCGCGAGCCGCTGCCGCTGGCCACCGGAGACGTTGGTGCCGCCCTGTGCGATCGGCGCGTCCAGACCGTGCTCCAGCCGTTCCACGAAGTCCTTCGCCTGCGCCACCTCCAGGGCGTGCCACAGCTCCTCGTCGGTCGCGTCCGGATTGCCGTAGCGCAGATTCGTCGCGACCGTCCCCGAGAACAGATACGGCTTCTGCGGGACCAGGCTCACGGACTTCGCCAGCAGGACCGGATCAAGCGTCCGCACGTCCGTGCCGTCGACGAGCACGTCGCCGTCGGTCGCGTCGAACAGCCTCGGCACGAGCCCGAGCAGCGTCGACTTCCCGCTGCCCGTCGACCCGATGATCGCGGTCGTCTCCCCGGGCCTCGCCACGAGATCGACCGAACGCAGTACCGGCTCCTCGGCGCCCGGGTAGCGGAACTGGGCGCCCCGGATCTCCAGATGCCCGTGCTTGAGCAGCTTCGTGACCGGCGCGGTGGGCGGCACCACACTTGACTCGGTCTCCAGGACCTCCTGGATGCGCTCGGCACAGACCTCGGCGCGCGGCACCATGATGAACATGAAGGTGGCCATCATCACCGACATGACGATCTGCATCAGATACGCGAGGAACGCGGTCAGCGCCCCGATCTGCATCCCTCCGCTGTCGATGCGGTGCGCCCCGAACCAGACCACCGCGATGGACGACAGGTTCACCACCGTCATCACGGTCGGGAACATGAGGGCCATCAGCCGGCCCGTCGACACCGCGACGCCCGTCAGCTCCGTGTTGGCGCCGCGGAAGCGCTCCTCCTCGTAGCCGTCACGGTTGAAGGCGCGGATGACACGGTTGCCGGTGATCTGTTCGCGCAGCACGCGGTTCACCGTGTCCAGCCGCACCTGCATCGTGCGGAACAGCGGACGCATCCGCCGCACGATGAGGCTCACCGAGATCCCGAGGACGGGCAGCACGGCCAGCAGCACCGCCGACAGGGGGACGTCCTGGCCGAGCGCCATGATGACGCCGCCGACGCACATGATGGGCGCCGAGACCATCAGCGTGAACGCCATCAGGACGAGCATCTGGACCTGCTGGACGTCATTGGTCGTACGGGTGATCAGCGAAGGTGCCCCGAACCGTCCCACCTCACGCGCGGAGAACGACTGCACCCGGCCGAAGACCGACGCCCGTACGTCGCGCCCGAGCGCGGACGCGGTCCGGGCGCCGTAGTAGACAGCCCCGATGTTGCAGACGATCTGGATGACGCTGACCGCGATCATCACGGCGCCGAACTGAAGGATGTAACCCGTGTCGCCCTGCACGACACCGTTGTCGATGATGTCCGCGTTGAGGCTGGGCAGATAGAGGCTGGCGCAGGTCTGCAGGAGCTGGAGCAGCACCAGCAGCACGATGGGCTGTCTGTACGGACCCAGATGGGTCCGCAGGAGTTTTATGAGCACGCGTGTCTCTCGGTCGGCGACGGACAGAGGCCGATCCATCCTCCGGTACGCCACACCCCGACGGCGAACGCTTTTGCTCAAGCCCGGGTCAAATCCCGGACTTCTCAGACAGTGGTGTCGAAGGCCCCGGGGTGGATCTGGTCCCGGGTCGCGCCGTACTGCTGGCGTACCGCACGGCCGACCGGGAGCTCCTCACCCGGCTCAAGCACCTGCGCCGCGGCGCCCTGCCAAGCCGGGGGAGTACGTGGATCGAGCGTCCCCTGCGAGACCCCGAGGGCCCACGCGGCCTGCCGGGCCGCACCCAGCGCCGCGTACTCGGCGGGCTGCGGCACGACGACCTGGGTGCCGAACAGCGCGGGCGCCAGCGCCTGCACGGCGGGTAGCTCGGCCGCTCCGCCCAGCAGGAACACCCGCCGCACCTCCACGCCCCGGTCGCGCAGCACGTCCAGCGCGTCGGCCAGCGAGCAGAGCATGCCCTCGAAGGCGGCCCGCGCCAGGTGCTCCGGCTTCATCGACTCGCGCCGCAGCCCGCTGAGCGTCCCCGCGGTGTGCGGCAGTTGGGGGGTGCGCTCACCCTCCAGGTACGGCAGCAGGACGAGCCCGGAGGCGCCGGGCGTCGACTTCAGGGCCAGTGCGGAGAGTTCGTCCAGGCCTCCGTCGAGACCCAGCATCTCGGCGGTGCCGCGCAGTGCGCGCACCGCGTTCGACGTGTGGACCACCGGGAGGTGCATCCCGGTGGCGTCGGCGAAGGAGGTGATCATCCCCGTGGGGTCGGCCAGCGCCTCGTGGTGCACGGCCATCACCGAACCCGAGGCCCCCAGTGACACGACGGCGTCCCCGACGGCGACGCCCAGCCCGAAGGCCGCGGCCATCGTCTCGCCGGTGCCCGCCGAGATCAGCAGTCCCTCCGGAGTGGTCCCCGCGGCGTCGGCCGGGCCGAGGACCTCGGGCAGCGCGGCCTGGTGGCCGAGCGCGAGTTCCACGAGGTCGGGCCGGTAGGACGCGGAACCCGCCGACCAGTAACCGGTGCCGGACGCGGCACCGCGGTCGGTCGTCCGGCGGGCGGGACGGCCGAGGAGCTGCCACACGAGCCAGTCGTGGGGCTGCAGGACGGCGGCGACCCGCTGCGCGTTCTCCGGTTCGGTCCGGGCCAGCCAGCGCAGCTTCGCCACCGGCTGCGCGGCCTGCGGCACGGCCCCGACGGCCTCGGCCCAGGGCCGTCGCCCTCCGAGTCCGTCGATCAGGTCGGCCGCGGCGGCCTGCGCCCGGCGGTCGTTGCCGAGCAGCGCCTGCCGTACGAGATTCCCCTGGCGGTCCAGCGGCACCAGCCCGTGCTGCTGCGCGGACACACCGATGGCCTGCACGCCTTCGAGCAGCCCTCCGGAGGCCGCCTCACCGAGTGAGAGCAGCCACGCCTGCGGATCCACCTCGGAGGCCTTGGCCTCGACGGGATGCGCGGCGTACCCCTGCCGCAGCACCGCACCGGTGTCTGCGTCGCAGACCACGATGTGCGTGAAGGCGGAAGAACTGTCCAAGCCGGCCACTATGCCCATGGACACGATTCTGCCGCACGCGGGACCGTTCCCGTACCGGGCGGTACCCGGTACGGGAACGAGCCTCAGGTGTTCGTCGTGCCCCAGTCGTCGCTGCCGTTCTGGCCGCTGCGCTCACGCAGCGAGCGCACCCGGTCGGAGACGGACACGGGGACCTTGTCCCCGACCTTCTCGCTCACCGAGTGGTACGCCTTGCCGGCGAAGTCCCGGCTGCCGTGCGCGGCGGACTCCGCCGCGTTCCGCACCGCGGGATTCTCGGCCAGCTGCTGCGCGGCCTTCTTGAGCTGCTCGTAGCGCTCGCGCCCGGCTCGCGTGCCGAGCACGTAACCGAGCGCCACTCCGGCGATGAACGTGAGCCGGTACCGCATGGCTGCCACCCTTCCTTCGCTCCGTGCGACGTGTGCTGCCCGCCTACCCGCAGACACCCGAGATCACCCCGGGGCATACCGATTGGCGGAGCACCCCCCTGCTTGCGCTAATGTATGTGTCGCAGCGAACGCGCGCCGCTCGGCAGCAGCCAGGCAGGTACGATTCGAGGCAACGCAGCAATCCCCTGTAGCTCAATTGGCAGAGCAGCCGGCTGTTAACCGGCAGGTTACTGGTTCGAGTCCAGTCGGGGGAGCGCGATCCCCTGTAGCTCAATTGGCAGAGCATTCGGCTGTTAACCGGAGGGTTACTGGTTCGAGTCCAGTCGGGGGAGCGGAACGGAAGAGGGCCCTTCGGGGCCCTCTTTCGTGTGCCCCACAGGGGCGGCCCGTGACTCTTTCGGGGTGATTCCGCATCGCCTGGAACCGGGCAGCACGCTGCACTGTCTTCATGGTCACGCGAAGCAGACCATCGCCAGCAGGAGATCGTATGACCGGCTATGCTGCGGCAGACGGCGCGTACACATGTACGCGCCACGCCGTAAAGGGGCGGTAGCTCAGCCGGTTAGAGCAGCGGACTCATAATCCGTCGGCCGTGGGTTCGAGTCCCACCCGCCCCACCACAGCAGAAACGTCGTGACCTGCGAAAACGTAGGTTTCACGCTAGGCAGGCAAGGCGTTCGCCGCACGAACGCCGCACCGAAGCCTCGTACGCTTACTCCCATGGCTTACATCAAGACCAATTCCCGGCTGTCCGGAGACCCCTCGTACACCGTCATGTGGCGGGCCGGCGGCTCCCGGACGGGGGCCTGGTGTCGCGAGACCTTCGACGATGACGATCAAGCGAAGCGCTTCCGTGATCTGGTCAACGGTCACGGACAGCAATGGCCGCCGGGGTGGGTCAAGGGGGAGGGGTTCGTTGAGGCTGACGAGCCCCCGCTGCCGGACTCAGAGAAGTTTGCGGTCTACGCGCACGCCTACGTGGGGCTACTCACGGACATATCCGAGCACACCAGAACCAACTACACACGGTTCATCGATAACCACATGATCCCGTGGTTCGGCGAGCTGTCAGTCTCCGACCGCGGGAGCAGGCTTACCCGGGACCACGTCAGCCGGTGGATTCTGGACCTTCAGAACGGGAGGCTCGGCCCTCTGCACCCAGCCGGTACGAAGCGCCGGGCGTACGCCCCGAAGACCATTGCCAACCTCCACGGTTTGCTCTACAGCATCTTCCAGTCCGCCGTGAGCGCCGATCCCGCCCTACGCGACTCGAACCCGTGCGCCCACACGCGCTTGCCCAAGGGGAACGACACCGAGGATGACGAGGTCTTCCTTGAACCCGAGGAGTACGCACTCCTCAAGACACACGTGCGCGCCGACGCCGTCGACATCGTCGATGCCCTGGTGAGCACCGGCCTCCGATGGGGCGAGATAACCGCTCTGCAACCCCGGGACTTCACCTTCGCGTCGAAGCGGCCGACGCTCCGCGTGCAGCGCGCCTGGAAGCGGCGTGGAGAGGGCGGGACGTTCCTCGGCGCCCCCAAGACCAAGAAGTCACGCCGGACGCTCGTGCTTACCCCGGAGCAGGTGAAGCTGTTCCAGCGCCGCTGCCAGGGGAAGAAGCCGACCGACCTGATCTTCACCGCGCCAGAAGGCGGGGCCTGGCACTCCGGCGTGTTCTACGCACACCGCTGG
Organism: Streptomyces sp. SM10; assembly: GCF_002910915.1. Classification (GTDB taxonomy): domain Bacteria; phylum Actinomycetota; class Actinomycetes; order Streptomycetales; family Streptomycetaceae; genus Streptomyces. Next base: position 10,148 of record NZ_NEUF01000142.1, read on the forward strand.
AAGCCTGCCATCGACGCCGCCAACGCCGTCGGCCTCACCAAGCGTCCGCGCGTCCACGACCTCCGCCACACGCACGCCTCCTGGCTCATCGCCGGCAAGGTCCCACTGCCTGTGATTCAGGCCCGCCTCGGCCATGAGTCGATCACGACGACCGTCGACCGGTATGGACACCTGCTGGAGGCATCGGACGACGAGGTCGTGGCTGCTGTTGAGTGGGCGATGGGTTCCGCCGTTTCGCATGTCTCCAAAGCGGCGTGATGTGTGCCAGAAGGCGAGGTCGTGCACTCCCGTTGGGATCTACTGGACGGTGGTCGCCGTTCCTACGGCTCGTCGCTCGTGACCTCAGCCGTTCACGGACCTGGCCGCCTCTCCCGGCTTGAAGGGAAGAAACCGGCACGGTCGCCTTCATGCAGGCCGAACCGGTGGGTGCGGGCCTGGGCGATGACGTCGCGGGGTGGGTCAGGATTCTCGAAGATGATCACCTGTCCTGGGAAGGTGAGCATGTTCCGGTAGAAGTGATCGACGACGGTCGATGTCATCGGTACGTCGTCACCTGGGGCGTCCCCCTGGGGGTCGCTTTCATGGGGGGCCCGGTAGGTGACGACGGGCGAGTCGAGGACGACGAGCCCGGGGTGGGGCCGGTCGTGTTCACGGCAGTAGTGGGCCAGGGCCGTAGTGAAAGCGGAGTGCAGTACGGAACGGACGCCTTTGCCCCGAGAGGCCCGCAGTCGGTTTCCTGCCCTGATCTCCATCTGGTACTGGTCGTACTCCGCGTACTCGACGGAGGGCACCTTCCACGCTTCCAGGGTGTGCCGGAGAACTTGGTCAAAAGCGGAGAGTGCCCGGTTCGGAATGTAGTCGGTGGGCCGGTGGGCGGGCGTTGCGGCTTCACCGTCCAGGTGCGACCTGCGTTCTTCCAGTTCCTCGATGCGCTGGTGAAGATCCAGGTCCCGTTCGATTGCCGAGCGGGCCTCCAGATGCTGGTCCATGTCCTCGCGCAGGGGGGCGAGCCGGCCTCGGGTGACGGAGATGTCCGCGTCGAGGCGAGCAGCGGATGCCCTCAGTTCCTCCCTGCGGCTGCTGAGCTCTTCGAGCTGACTGCGCAGGTCGCGCATGGTCGGGAGAAGGTCATCGAGGAGGGAGGTGGTCTTGGCCATCTCAGTCTCCACTGCGAGATGCAGCTGGGTCGTCTCGCGTTCGCTGTGGTCGGGGTGCTGGTGTTCGGGTTCGGCGCCGCAGAAGACGCAGGTGCCAACCTTGAAGAACCCTAGGAGGTTGCCGGCCTCGGTGACCATGACGAGCCGGTCGATGTCGGAGCGGTATTGCTTTTCCAGCAGGGTGAACCGGGACATGAGGTCGCCGACCTCGGCCAGGCGTGCTTCGATCCCTGCCAGCTCCTCTGTGACCGACATACGGTGAGCCACGGAGTTCAGGTGCTGTTGGGTGATGGTCTCGACTGCGCGGGAGTAGCCGTCGATGGTTGTCTGCAGTCGCCGGTGCCGGTCGCGGAGTTCCTGGACGTTCTCAGAGGTCCTGAGCTTGGTCTGCAGGTCGACGATGATCCGGTCGAGGAGGCTGACTTGTCCTTTGTTGACGCGGCGCTGGCCGGCGTTCATGCCGGTGGTGGCTTCGGCGTCGCTTTCTCCTGTCAGTAGCAGCCGCATGACGGATGTTGCCGCGGTTTTCCCGTTGGCCGAGGAGGAGTGCAGGACTGGGGAGCGTTTGTCGACCATGCGGTTCTCGGGGACGACCGAGAGGTGTACCAGGTCGCTCAGGCGCAACTCGCGGGTGCCGCCGGCATCGTTCGTGCGGATGCGCCGGTCGCTCCATCCTAGGTTGCCGAGGAGGAACTGAGAGAGGCTGTTCTTGCTGCGCGCCGTGTGCTTGGCCGTGACGTCGAAGTCGGAGGGGCGGGTGACCAACTCCCGCAGGTCGGCCCAGTGCACGTGGATGGTGTTGCTGTCCGGGGCGCGCAGCAGGGTGAGCGGGGTGCCGTCGTCGAGTTCGAGGCCGAGGAGGATCTGGCTGTATCCCTCGGCTTCGGAGACGAGGTCGAGCTTGCTGCCGCCGAGCATGTACTCGATGGACTCCGCGACGAACGACTTGCCTGTGTCCGAGGCGCCGTAGACGACGGTGAGGGACGGGTCGAAGTCCACTGTGGCGAGCGGCTTGGTCGCGGAGGCGTAGGTGAGATGTGTCAGACGCAGGTCAGCCATGGCCAGCCCCTTCGGATGCGGAGCCTGTTGCGGCACGGTTGATGATCTGGTGGGTCACGCTGCGGGCGTGCGCTGGGGAGGCGTAGTGGCGGAGAGCCCACTCAGCGCGCTCGCGCAGAGAGGCGACGTAAGGGGCTTCCAGCACCTCGATGAAGGTATGGCCGGTTTCGGTGGCCGCGTACATGAGGCCGCCCTCGCTGCTGACGAGGTCGGCCAGCCCGGCCCGGATCAGCACGAGAAGCCCCTGTTCGAGAAGTTCGCGCTTCCTGCCGAGCTCGCCCTCCCGGGCTGGCAGGTCGGGGTGGAGGCTGCGCGGGCCGTCGAACTCGCCGCTGTGGAGTACGAGGTAGTCCAGCGCGACGAGCTGGGCGAGGTCCAAGGGCCGGGGGCGGCTCTCGGCCAGAAGGACAAGGGCCCGGACGCCAACCTCAAGTGGGCTGTTGAGCGGGGTCACTGTTCTCCCTCCCGGCACCAGATAAGGCGGTTGTCGTTCGCGAGGTGGTGACATACCCCCTTGCGGACCTCCGGCCCCACGTAGGGCTTGAGGATCGTCTCGGTCACTTCCACGGTTCCCGCGCAGATCGCGACGGCTGCGTGGCGTTCCCAGCCGTTCGGGTGAGACCGCTCCGACTCCTCCACAACAATTGTGTAGATATCTTCTTTGACCTGGTCGAAGTATTCAGGCGTGGTCGAGTCTCGCGCGAACACGCGCACGGACTCGGCGGCGAAAAAGGCCACCCGCTGCCGCAGGAGGTGCCCCTTGGCCTCGGCCACGTCCTCGACCTGCTCCAGGGTGTTGATCTTGTCGGGAAACCGCTCCCGGTAGACATCGACGAGGCGCTGCACATACCGCGCCTCGTCGTGGCGGGGCCGCTCGGGAGGAGTCAGCTTGCTCGGCCCGTTCGCCGGAGGAACGTGCGGAAAACGCGCGAGCCAGTGCGGCGTCGTCATGTGCTCTATGAGTACCTGATCGAGATCGATGCACGAGAACATGCCGAAGTCGGTGCCTTCCGCCAGCTCCTTGACCTTGCGGCGCTCGTCATCATCCAGCTTGGCCACGAGCTTGTCTCTGGTCGTAGACAGCTCCTCCAAGAACTTTGCCCGGCACTCGGACGGCTTCGAGAGGATGCGCTTCAGGCTGGCAGCGAAGGTGAGAGCAACGAAGACGTAGCGACTGGGGACGGTGAAGTGACCGGCCGCGGCGGCCACGAACATCTTCCGCATCTCCTGGGCCGCAGTGGTCCAGGACAGATCTCGCTTGTACTGCTTGCACTGGTAGTTGTGCCATTCCCCCTCCAGCTTCGCCTGTGTCAGGAAGCCCGCCACGTCGATTCCGTGGTCCCCCGCGCCCCCCTGCCGTTCAACGAGGTCGTACTTCGCCCCCTGCGTCGGCACCCATTCCTTCACGAACTCCTCGAATTCGTCGGGGCCCATCAGGAAAGTGACCGTCTGCTTCGGCGTCGCCATCCTTGGCATGCTGAGCCTAGGCGGCAGCACTGTCAGTGCCCGCTGCTCTTCGCCCCCCGGCTGACCGTCGTGCTGGCTCGTCACGCCATCCCCCCTGCTGCGCTTGGCGATCTCAACAGATATCACCGGGACGCAGCCACATCCAGACCCCAACGGCAGCGCGAGCTGCCGCATGGTCAGGTTCGTTTGCTAGTGCCGCGTCAGGCAACGTTCGCCCTGTTGTCGGCAGCGGTGCCAGATGGTGCTCGGTGGAGCGGTTCACTCAGCGCCGAGCTGGTGGTCGGCCCAGACGTAGCTTTCGGGCAGCAGGTCGGTGATGAGGACGGTTCGGATGCGGTCGCCTTCGCCGACGATGACCTTGAGGGACGGGAAGTAGTCGAGGAGGACCTGACGACACCGGCCGCATGGGGGAACAACTCCTCGGTCGCGGTCGCCCACCGCGACGATCGTGTTGAGCTCGTAGGCGCCCTGGGCGGCTGCCGCGCCGATGAGGACCATCTCGGCGCAGGGACCTCCCGTGAAGTGGTAGGCATTCACGGTGGTGACGATCCGGCCGTCCTGGGCGCGGGCCGCGGCTGCCATCGTGTGGTTGTCGCCCCGGCAGCGGGTGCGAGCGACGTGCGCCGCGGCCTGGATGAGTTCGTGGTCGACGGGGTGGGTCTGCGTGGTCATTTTCTCTTCCTTCGTCAGGTGTCAGGCGACGTTGACCCGTGTGACGAGGGTGCGCAAGCGAATATCGGCGGTGTGCTTGTTTCGCCAGATGATGTAGCGGCGGATCATGCTGCCCTGCTCCTTGTGGCTGGCGTGGTCGGTGCCGTCGAGGGTGAAGTAGCGAAGGGCGGTGAACTGGGCCTCGATCCGGTTGAGCCAGGAGCTGTTGGTCGGGGTGTAGGCAATTTCGACGTTGTTCGCCGTGGCCCAGGTGCCGACCCGCTGGCACTTCTTGGTGGTCAGGTGCGGGGAGAAGTTGTCGCAGACGATCGCGATGCGGACCTGGGGCGGGTAGAGGCTGCGCAGATAGCGGCAGAACTCCAGGAACTGGGTGCGCTTCTTGATCGGCTTGATGTGGCCGTAGAGCTTGTCCCTGGCCAGGTCCAGGGCGGCGAACAGGTGCCGTACTCCGCCGTAGCGGTTGTAGGTCGCCCGCCGCCTGCGGCGCGGTGCGCGGTCGGGGTCCTTGTGTTTCCCGCCGCGCTCGGCCCATTGCCGGCCGGGGTGGGGCATCAGGTTGAGCGGCCCGAACTCGTCCACGCAGAAGATGACTTCGGGCTCGTCCACCTCGGGTATGACCTCCCCGTCGGCGATCGCGTAGAGGTGCTCGACCCGGGCCTTCTTGGCCGCGTAGTCCGGATCGCGGGAGGTCTTCCAGGTCTTCAGGCGTTGAAAGGAGACGCCTTCCTCGCGGAGCAGGATGCGCAGGCCCTCGTGGCTGATGTCGTCGACCACCCCCTCGGCGACCAGGAAGTCCGCCAGCTTGGTCAGGCTCCAGGTGGAGAACGGCAGGTCGTGCTCGGTCGGCTTCGACTTCGCGATCTTTTTGATCTCGCGCCGCTCGGGCAGTGTGAACGTCTTCGGACGCCCGCCCTTGTACTTCGGATACAGCGACTCGAAGCCGTCGGCGTTGAAGTTGTGGATCACATCCCGGACCCGGTCCGCGCTGGTGAAGGTGACCTCGGCGATCTTCGCCACCGGCATGCTCTGCGCGGACAGCAGGACCATCTGGGCCCGCCGCCAGGTCACCACCGACCCGGTGCCCCGGCGGATGATCCGCAGCAGCCGTCTGCCCTCATCATCGTCGATCTCGCGTACGCGTACTCGCTCTGCCACCTGGACAGGGTGACGGCCACGCGCCGCCCGGCACAGCACCGGGACGGCGCGTCACGTCACAACAGGGCAAACGTTGCCTGACGCGGCACTAGC
>NZ_NEUF01000143.1 GCF_002910915.1 Streptomyces sp. SM10
CAATGCCGTTCGGTTAGAGGTTCGATCTGCGGCGCAATGCTCGGCGTTTCGGCTGGTGATACGGGTGCAGCCCTTGTAGTGGTTCTCGGGTCCGCCAAGACTCGTGTTCCTCCACAAGGGCTGCTGTGTCCGATTCTGTCATTACGCATGCCCCCGGTGTGTTTGCCGTGGGGCACCTGGGCGAGTTGACCCAGGTTGTTCCCTTCCATCTCGTCGATGAGGCGCTCGCATCCGCGGGTGGTCTGCAGCAGCGGGTGCGGCGGCTGCCGTCGCGGGTGGTGGTCTACCTCCTGCTCGCAGGCGCGCTGTTCACCGGCCTGGGCTGGACCGGGATCTGGTCCCGGCTGACCGCCTCACTGCCCGCGCCGCTGCCCGTGCCGGCGGGTTCATCGATCACGGCCGCGATGCGACGCGTCGGCCCCAAACCGTTGAAAGCACTCTTCGACCTGGTCAAAGGCCCCGCAGCAGTGGCCGCGACACAAATGACACGGTTCGCGGGCAGACTGGTGGTCGCGATCGACGGCACCCAGATCGCCCTGCCGGACACACCCGCGAACCTGCAAGTGTTCCCCAAGGCGAAGGCAGGACAGAACGGGCCGGCCGGATACCCGATGCTGCGTCTGGTCACGCTGGTGGCCTGCGGGACCCGAACCCTCCTGGACGCCGTCTTCGGCACCGACGCGACCGGCGAACTGACCTACGCCCGCGACCTGGCCACCACCGCGGGCACGACCGGAGCGCTACGGCCCGGAACGCTGCTGCTGGGCGACCGGAACTTCTCCGCCACCGCCTTCGTGAGCACGGTCGCCTCCACCGGCGCGGACTTCCTCATCCGTGCCAAGACCCACACCACGGCTCTCAAGTTGCCGATCGGGCGCCGGCTGCCCGACGGCACGTTCCTGTCCCGCATAGGGGAAGTCACCGTCCGCGTCATCGAGGCCACCATCACTCTCACCCCCACCGACGGCACCGGCAAGCGCCCCGTCACTCGTAGCACCTACCGGCTTGTCACCAGCCTGCTCGACCCGGACGAGGCACCCGCCACCGCACTGGTCAGGCTCTACCGCGAGCGCTGGGAAATCGAGACCAGCTACTGCGAGCTGAAATCGACCATCCTCGGTGGCAGAGTCCTGCGCGGACGCCACCCGGCAGCCGTCACCCAGGAGACCTGGGCACTCCTGGTCGCCTACCAGGCACTACGCACCGCGATGAGCGACGCTGTCCTGCACCGGCCCGACATCGACCCCGACCGCGCCGCATTCACCATCGCGCTGAACACGGCACGTGACCAGATCATCCGTGCGGCCGGCATCATCACCCACACCCGGATCGACCTCGTCGGCCGGATCGGCACCGCCATACTCAACGGCCTCCTACCCGCCCGCCGAGAACGGTCCCGGCCCCGCGTGAAGAAACGAGCGATCAGTTCCAAGTACCGCGCCGTCGGCCGCGACATCGACCATCGCACCCACAAGACCACCGTCCACATCGAGATCCGTACGTTGCCAAACCCGCCAGACGGCTAACCGAACGGCATTGACCCTAGGGGGTGCGTCCTGACCACCCCCGGACCACCGGTCCGTCAACCTCGCTCCTCGAACAGCCTTCGGACGGGACGTCAGAACTACCGCCCTACCCCTTGATGTGACGTGCGCATGTCGCCACCCTGTTACCTGGCGACCACCCCACCGAAACCCGGCGCCGCCACGATGGCCTGGCTCCACAGGTCGCTGCCCAACGTCCCCCCACACCAAGGGAGTTCGCATGTCCGGTATCTACGCGCGTCGCATAGCCGTCGTCGCCGCCTCGGCCGCGCTCGCCGCAACCACCGGCCTTCTCACGGCCCCCACCGCCCAGGCCGCGATGCCCACCCCGGTCAGCGCCTCGACCGCCCGTTCGTACCTGAGCCAGCTCACCGTCTCCACCGAGGGCTCCTCCTCCGGCTACAGCCGCGACAAGTTCCCGCACTGGATCACCCAGTCGGGGGCCTGCAACACCCGTGAAGTGGTCCTGAAGCGCGACGGCACCGGCGTCGTCCAGGACTCCTCCTGCGCCGCCACCAGCGGCAGTTGGTACTCGCAGTACGACGGCGCCACCTGGACCGCCTCCGGGGACCTGGACATCGACCACATGGTGCCGCTCGCCGAAGCCTGGCGCTCCGGAGCCAGCGGCTGGACCACCGCCCAGCGCCAGTCCTTCGCCAACGACCTGACCCGCCCTCAGCTCATCGCGGTCACCGACAACGTCAACCAGTCCAAGGGTGACCGGGATCCGGGCGAGTGGCTCCCGCCGCGCACGGCCTACCGCTGCACCTACGCCCGCGCCTGGGTGCACGTGAAGCACTACTACGACCTGAAGGTCGACTCCACCGAGAAGAGCGCCCTCCAGTCCGTCCTGAACGGCTGCTGACCCACCCTCCCGCCCCGGCGGGCCTACCCGCCCTCCTCCGTCGTTCCGTACCCTACGGAGCCACCGGTGACGGCGACGCGAGGAGGGCACACATGGCCGGGCTACGCCTGGGACCGCTGCTGAGGTACGTCGACTGGGAGTCCGGCTCCCGGGCGACGGTCTGGGTGGAGGCGACCAGGCCCTGCACGGCGGAGGTCCGCTGCGCCGACGGGGCGACCGGCGCCTCGCCCACCTTCGCGGTCGAGGGGCACCACTACGCCCTCGTGGTGGTGACGGGCCTGACGGCCGGTTCGACCACACCTTACGAGGTGCTGCTCGACGGCCGCCGCGTCTGGCCGCCCGAGGACTCCCGCTTCCCGCCGAGCACGATCACCACCCCCGCCGTGCCGCAGCCGGACGAGGCGGATCCGGTCCGGGTCGCCTTCGGTTCCTGCCGCTGGGCCGCACCGCCCGCCCACGGGCACGACGCGATCGGCCCCGACGCGCTCGACACCCTGGCCGTGCGTCTCGCCGCCGACCCGGAGGCCGTACGCCCCGACGTCCTCCTGCTCCTCGGCGACCAGGTGTACGCGGACGAGACCTCGGCGGCCACCAGGAAGCGGCTCGCGGCACGCCGCGACCTGGAGGAGGCGCCGGGCGCCGAGGTCGCGGACTACGAGGAGTACACCCACCTCTACGACGAGTCCTGGCGCGACCCGGACGTGCGGTGGCTGCTCTCCACGGTCCCCAGCTGCATGATCTTCGACGACCACGACGTCGTGGACGACTGGAACACCAGCGCGGCCTGGGTCCGGGACATGCGCCGCACGCCGTGGTGGCACGAGCGGATCGTCAGCGGGCTCATGTCGTACTGGGTCTATCAACACCTCGGCAACCTCTCCCCCGACGCCTTGGAGGCCGACCCCGTCTACGCGGCCGTACGCACCGCCCCGGACGGCACCGAGACGCTGCGGCGCCACGCGGCCGACGCCGACGCCGATCCCACGCGGACCCGGTGGAGCTACCGGCGTGTTTTCGGCCGAGTACGGCTGCTGATGGTGGACACGCGCGCGGCCCGGGCCCTGGAGGAGGAGCAACGGGCGATGCTCCGCGACGAGGAGGCCCGGTGGCTGCGCGACGAGATGCTCACGGACCCCGGCGCGTTCGACCATCTGCTGATCGGCACCTCGCTCCCGTGGCTGCTGCCGCACCTCATACACGACGCGGAGACATGGAACGCGGCCCTGTGCCGCGGGGAGCGCGGCGAACGCTGGGCGCGCCGCGGGGAGAAGGTGCGCCGGGCCGGTGACCTGGAGCATTGGGCCGCGTTCCCGGAATCCTTCCGCCGACTGTCGGAGCTGCTGAGGGAAGCCGGACGCGCCCATGACGCCCCCGCGACGATTTGCGTGCTCTCGGGCGATGTGCACCATGCCTACATCGCCGAACCCCGGTGGTCCGATTCCACACCGGACGGCACGCCCGCCGCACACGTCCTGCAACTGACCTGCTCCCCCGTCCACAACTCGATCCCCGGATACATGCGCGCCGGCTTCCGGTTCGGCTGGAGCCGGGCGGGCCGGTGGCTCGGGCGCGCGCTGGCGCTCCACGGACGGACGGGGAGCCGCCCGACGCGCTGGCGGAGAACGGGCGGGCCGTGGTTCGGCAATCAGCTCATGACCCTCACCCTGCGCGGCCGGAAAGCTGCGCTGACATTGGTTCAGGCCAGGGCCACACCCACGGGATCACAGCTCGAGACCGTTCTGGAGCGCTCGCTGACCTCGAACGAATGACCACCTTTCAGTCAGTCGACAGAATGTTGAACTTGCAAGCACTTATGAGGTCACCCTAACCTGATGGGCCCCGATCGGTTCACGTCCCCAGACCGAAGGAGCCCCACCCCCCATGTCCACTCGTCTGAACCGGGCCCAGCCCTACGCACTCGGCCTCTTCCGGGCCGTCGTCGGCTTCCTCTTCGCCTGCCACGGCGCCGCCTCCCTCTTCGGGGTCCTCGGCGGCCCCATGGGCGGCGGCACCGTGCCGACCGGCACCTGGCCCGGCTGGTACGCCGCGGTGATCCAGCTCGTCGGCGGCACTCTGGTCGCACTCGGCCTCGGTACCCGGATCGCCGCTCTGATCTCCTCCGGCTCCATGGCCTACGCGTACTTCAAGGTCCACCAGCCCGAGTCGCTGTTCCCCCTGCAGAACGGCGGCGAGGCATCGACGGTCTTCTGCTGGGCCTTCCTGCTACTGGTCTTCACCGGCCCCGGAGCCGTGGCCGTGGACCGGCTGTTCTCCTCGCGCGGTGGCTCCGCGCGTGAGGGCGCACCCGCCCCGGAGAAGGCCCGGGCCGTCACGGTCTGACCTCCCGCGCCCCGCGCCCCGGCCCCCCCTCCTCCCGAGGGGGGCCGGGGCCGTCACGTGACCTGCGCAACATCCGCCGCCCACCCGGCGAATACCAGGTGAACCGGGTGAACGGCAGGCGTACGCTGTACAGCTGAGCCTGCCGCTCATGCCGCTCCCCTGCGACGTCGCGGCGTTGACACGGAACACGGAATCGGGGAGTAGAAAGTGCTCGAGAGTGTGGGCGCGCTGACCGGCAGCCCATGGATCTACGCGGTGGTCGCCCTCTCGGTCCTCCTCGACGTCCTGCTGCCCGTCCTCCCCAGTGGCGTGCTGGTGATCACCGCTGCCACGGCTGCGGCCGCGGGCACCACCACCGTCACAGCCACGGCCGGCGAGGCCACCCGGCAGGTGCCCTCGCTCGTGGCTCTGACCCTCTGCGCAGCCACCGCCTCGGTCCTCGGTGACCTCGTCGCCTACCGCCTGGCCTGGCGCGGCGGTGACCGCCTCGACCGGGCGATCGCCCGGTCGCGCCGCCTCACCTCCGCGCAGGAACGCCTCGGTGCGGCGCTGAGCCGTGGCGGGGGCGCGCTCGTGGTCATCGCCCGTTTCGCCCCGGCCGGCCGCTCCGTCGTCTCCCTGGGCGCGGGGGCCGCACACCGCAAGGTGAAGGAATTTCTGCCCTGGTCCGCCGTCGCCGGAGTGGCCTGGGCGGTCTACAGCGTGGGCCTCGGCTACTTCGGCGGCCAGTGGCTGGGCGCGGGCTGGATGGGCACGGCCGTCTCGGTCCTCGCCCTGTTCCTGGCCGGTGCGCTGGCGGCCGTGGTCATCCGCCGCCCCGCCCACGCCTCGGCGGCCCCTGCCGCCGGGGCCCCGGCCGGGACCTGAGCACCCGGGACCTCGCTCAGACCCGGGCGGCGCCCCGTATCTCCAGGCCGTCCAGCAGCCGCTGGGTCGACTCGGCGATCTCGGCCACGGCGCGGTCGAAGACCTCCTGGTTGTGCGCGGCGGGCGCGCGGAAGCCCGAGACCTTGCGGACGTACTGCAGGGCGGCGGCTCTCATCTCCTCCTCGGTGGCCTCTTCGGGGATGGCGGGCGGACGAAGCGTCTTGATGCTGCGGCACATGCCTCCAGTGTGCGACGTACCACTGACAACGCGCCCGGGGACCTACGGAGCGTCCGCGGAGGTCCGTCGGTCCGGTGCCCTCGCGAACGGCGGGAGGACGTAGGTTCCGTCGAGTACGGGCTGCCCGGGCAGGTGCAGACGCATCAGCGGCAGGAAGGCCCCGGCCGGCACCGGCAGCCAGTTCGCGGCCGCCTCCGGGGCCTCGGGCCGCTCGGCGGACAGGTGCAGCGTCAGCGAGCCGTCCGCGCCGTACACGAGCCCCGGTGTCCGGTCGCCGATCGCGTACCGGTCCGCCGCGTTCACGACCAGGTGACCCCCAGGACTGTCGTACACGGTCAGCGACCAGAAGGCCCGGACCGGCGGCGGCTGTGCCAGGCGCAGGACGTAGCGGTGGGCACCGGTGAGCGAGTGGCCCCGGGAGTCACGGGACGTGTGCGCGTACACCGCCTCGTACCCGTGCGGAAGCCACCGGCCCCGCCGCGCCGCCACCGCCCTGACCAGGTACGACGCCTCCCGGTCGGGAATCCTCCACTCCGGTGAGCCGAGGGTGCCGACACCGAGGTGGTCCAGGTTGTAGTCGCGCAGGTGCGGCACCGTCTGCCACGAACCCGGCGGTCCGCCGGCCACGGGCCGCCGCGCCGCCTCCTCCACCCGCAGCCTGCCCAGCGCGAGCCCGCGCCCCAGACCGCGCGCGAGAGAGGGCCCGGCCGACACGTACGGCGAGATGCCCTCCTCCAGGAGCCCCAGCGGCTGGAAGCGGTCCTGGTACGCGCGATCGGCCGCGGCGGGCGGGAAGTCCGCCATCCACACGCGGAGCTCCTCGAAGAACCTCAGCTCCCCAGGGACCCCGGACTCGGTCGCGGGGAGCCCGGTCCGGTGAGCACGATCGCCCAGATGCGTGAGGGTGAGCTCCTGCTGGAGCGCCCTGACCCGCGGCATGTCCTCGGGGCCGTCGCACGCCAGGCGGCCGACGACGGAGACGACCGAGGTGGGCGCGTCGATCACCCCCGACACCACGTCGGGCACGGTGACGGACCATCCGGGCGGCACGACCAGCCAGTCCCCCTCGCCGCTTCCGGTCGCCCGGGGCCCGAGATAGGCGAAGGCGTTGCCCCACGCGTCCACGAACTGGAGGACGTAGTACGCACCGGCGGTGTCCGGGACGTGCAGCCTGACCGGCCCCCCTGACAGGTCGAGCTGGGCGAGCGCGTCGACGAGGTCGGCCGGGGCGAACGGGACGTGCGTCCCGGGCGTCGCCGGCCCGTCGGCATGGGCGAAGTCGTTGAACGGCGACGGCGCCAGGGCACCGCACCCCTCCTGGAGGCATGCCCGGACCGCCGACAGCTGGCGGACGAGCGGCGACCCGTAGACGTACGCCTCGGCGGCCAGCGCCGTGATCGCGTCCGGTTCCATGCCACCTCGCCCGGGGTTCACGTCAGATGACCGGCTTCGCCCGGTGGGAGCACAGGGCCCAGATCACGAAGGTGTCGAGCGCCACGGAGATGACCGCCCACACCGGCTGGTACGGCAGCCAGACGAAATTCGCGACCAGGTTCAGCGCGGCCAGCCCGATGCCCACACCCCAGGCCCACGCCGCGCCCTTGAGGATGCCCCACCCGACGAACACGAGGAGCACCCCGAGGACGAGGTGGATCCAGCCCCAGGCGGTGACGTCGAACTTGAACGTGTAGTTGCTGATGCGCGTGTACACCTCGTCGGACGCGATGCCCGCGATCCCCTTGACGATGGCGAGGATGCCGTCGACGAGGAGCACGACCCCCGCGAACATCACCCCGCCCGCCGCCCAGGGGCCCCCGGGATCGGTGGAGGAGGGGCGCGAGGTGCCGGGTTCGGATGCTGACTGGGCCATGGGACTCCTCCGCTCGACGACCGTCCCGCACGGCTGCGGGCAGATCCGACCCTGTGCGCAGGGCGCCCCCGCCACGACCCCGACGCACCCGTTCGGGTGGCGGCCCGCCCTGCCGTGGCGCTCCCGCAGCTGACGGCCCGCCCCGGCCCGTCTTCCATGGTGAACACCACCCGGCACCCCGTACTCAGCGCCAGGTGTCGAGATCCCCGCCCCGCCACTCGATCAACTCCGGCTGGTCCAGATCGATCTCGTCGGCCCCCTGGGCGAGCCCGGCCCGCCGCAGGAACGAGGCCACATCCCCACGCCCGTGCGCCAGCCCCACGATCTGCCCACGCACGGTCACCCGCCGCCCACCGGTCGGCGAGGGCGGATACACGATCACGGGCGGAAGTCCGGACATGCCTCCACGGTCCCCCGCCCCCCGCCCTCGCGCATCCCGGGACCAGCGGGGCGGCCGGGGCGACGGCCTGGCCACGTCCACGCACTCCTCAAGGACGCCCTGCACAGCCTCATGCACCAGGACCTCGGCGTCTCCGACCGGCGCCCTGTCGTACGGACAGGGCCTACCGGCGGCCGCCGGGCTCGTGGTAGGTCTCTGCGGTAGCGCGGGCCGGAAGGCGGACCGCGCAGAGGGCGGAGGAACGGTGAGTGCGAACACACGCGGAGTACTGGCAGTCGTGGGTACGGCGACCGACGGAGTCCAGAGGCTGCGCATCGGCCTGGTCGAACCGGCCATCGCCCTCGGCTGGCAGGTGGCCGTGACGCTCACCCCGAACGCCGGCCGATGGCTGAGGGCCGACGGTGAGCTGGACCGGCTGGAGTCTCTGACCGGCCTGCCGGTACGCGACACCCCCCGTCTGCCGACGGAGCCCCGCCCGCACCCCGTCGCCGACTGCTGCGTCGTCGCCCCGGCGAGCGCGAACTACGTGGCCAAGCTGGCCACGGGCATCGCGGACAACCAGGCGCTGACGCAGGTGAGCGAAGCTCTGGGCACGACCGGCGTCCCGGTGGTGGTGTTCCCGCGGATCAACGCGGCACACGCGCGCCACCCGGCGTGGGAGAGCCACATCGAGGCGCTGCGGAGGGCAGGCGTGCGGCTGGTGTACGGGGCGGACGTCTGGCCACTGCACGAGCCACGCCAGGAGCCCGCGGACCGAGAGCCGCCCTGGGCCACGATCCTCGGCCGCACAGCGTTGCTGGCTCGTTGACGCACCACACCGAACCGCGCGAAGGACGGACCATGGCAGGCCGGATCACAGCAGTGAGCAGCAACGCGACGTACTCGTTCAGCAAGCCCAATCGCGAGTCCGTCACCCTGCTCGCCGGACTGGGTGTCGAAGGGGACGTGCACGCGGGCGAGACGATCCGCCATCAGTTCCGCATGACGTACGAACCCGACCTGCCCAATCTGCGTCAGGTGCACCTGATGCACGAGGAGCTCTTCGGTGAACTCGCCCTCAAGGGCTATGCCGTCGCCGCGGGTCAGCTCGGCGAGAACATCACCACCCGGGACATCGATCTGCTCGCCCTCCCCACAGGCACCCTGCTGCACCTCGGCGACCAGGCGGTGGTGGAGGTGACGGGCCTGCGCAACCCGTGCGCGAAGATCAACGACTTCCGGCAGGGCCTTCTCGGAGAGGTCTTCGCCATCGACCCGGCCTCGGGGGACTTCACGTTCAAGTCCGGCGTCATGGCCGTGGTCCGCCACGGCGGCCCGGTGCGCCCGCACGACACCGTCGAAGCCGAACTCCCGCCGGGCCCGCACCGCCCGCTGGAGCGTGTCTGAGCGATCAGCCACCAAAGCAGCGCCTGGGGAGAGGACTTGCCGTCCGGGCGATGGCCTGGACGGCCCGCAGAGGAGAGCGGATCACCGGCGTAGGATCCGCGTGTCCGCAGGGAGAACGTGCACGTCCGGGGGAGCAGTCATGGGTGGTTCGGGAAGAGCCGACGCGCAGACCGAGGCCGACGGCAGGACCCGGCCGAGAGGCCTGCTGTCCCGCCTGGGGATCGCCGCACTCGTCCTGGCCATCCCGGTCGGAGGGCTCGTCTGGCTGTTCCAGGACGATCTCTTCCACCCGTTCGGCGACGCCCGGGCCTGCGAGGGGAGCGACGCGCCGTTGTCGAGCGTGATCGGCATCGGCAACGCCCCGATCCCCGAGGACGCCTCCGACGTCCACTACTTCACCGAGGACGGCACTGCCCGAATCTCCTTCCTGAGCAGCCGGATACCGGAATTCCTCCACCGGTCCGGCCTCCTCGCCGAGGGCGCGCCCCCGTTCGACAAGCAGAGCGGCGGTATGTACGGGCTGGGCGACGGCGAATCCGATCACCCGGTAGGCCTGTGCGGTCCCGCTCTCAGGGGCCCCGCATGGGCCTACGACGGCTCCTTCGTCAACGTCCTGGTGGAACGCTCCGACATCAACCCGGACGCCTTCCGTGGCCCGGCCGCCCGCGCGGTGGTCACGTACAGGACCCCCTGACTGCGGCCCCGGCGGTCCGTCGTCCGGCCTGTCCCGGGGGCGGCCCGGAGAGCCGACCGTGCGCCACCGTCTCTCGCAGGCATCACCTGATCCGGCATCACAGGGCTCCGGAGGGACAGCTGAGTCCACCGCCGGTCTGCGCGAAGTCGGAACACGCAGAGAGGCTCGCTACCGTGACGCCGACAGCGGCGCCCAGCGCGTGACCGGCCACGCGACGACGAAAGCCCGGCCTATGACCTGATCCTCGTCGATGGTGCCGCCACCGGGCAGGTCCTGGTGGTACCGGGAGTCCGAGGAGTCCTGTCGGTGGTCACCCATCACCCAGATCTTCCCCTTGGGCACGTCGATCGGCCCGAAGGGCTTGTCGCCGCACGGAGTGTTGCCCGGGTAGACGAACGCATCCTCCAGCGCATCCCCATTGACCTTCACAGGGCCGCTCCCCGAGCACTCCACGGTGTCACCTCCCACCGCGATCACCCGCTTGATCAGGTCCTTCTCGTCCGCCGACGGCATCAGGCCGACGAAGCTCAGAGCCTTCTGCACCGCGTTCGGCTCCCCGGTCCTCCCAGGGAGCCACCCACCCGGGTCATGGAAGACCACGACCTCCCCGCGCTGCGGCTTGGACCCGAACCAC
Source organism: Streptomyces sp. SM10 (assembly GCF_002910915.1). GTDB lineage: Bacteria > Actinomycetota > Actinomycetes > Streptomycetales > Streptomycetaceae > Streptomyces. Next base: position 10,839 of record NZ_NEUF01000143.1, read on the forward strand.
GGAGTCAGCTTGTCGACCAACACACGGTCGCCCACCTGCAGCGTGTTCTGCATCGACTCGGACGGGATCGAGAACGCCTGCACGAAGAACATCTTGATGCCCAGAGAGAGCACCAACGCCAGGACGACGAGGATCGGCAGCTCCCTCCAGAAGGAGCGTTCCTTCCGCCTGCCCTCGCCCGTCTCATCGGCGTCCCCGGATCTCGACCGTGCGCCAGTGGAAAAGCCCTTCACAACCACGCCCCCAACCCCCGCGCCCGGATCCGAGCGCACCATGTCCGAAGTGATCCCCGTACCCACGTAGACGGGTCCACCACAGACACAACGAACGGGAGTTCCCGGAATCCGGACCTCTGCACCTCGTTCACCCACAGAGCCTTCCGAGTCCTCACAGCTGTCCGCACCACTGGCGGAGCGGCTTTCGGCTGGAGCAACTTCCGGGCTGGGCTCCGGGCTGCCGGCGAGTCGGGCCGTCCGTGCTGCACAGTCAGCACAACGGCGGAGCCATGATCTTAAAGGAGTACCCCGAAGCGGCTGGCTGAGACCGTGGAACCGGCCACCCCAGTCACGGCATGTTCTCCCCTCACGCCGAGCGCGATACGCCCGAGGAACTGCCGTCACCTACTACCGTCAACGCCCCCGCAGCGACGTGCTGCGGGGGCGTTCCTGTTGGTGGGCGCGGACGGTTTCGAACCGCCGACATCTGCTTTGTAAGCCTGGCGCCGATCATGGGCACGTCCTGGCTGGTCAACAACCGTATAGCAGCACCAGGCCTGTCAGCCCGTGCCTGCACCGCCTCACACCCCAATCAACCGTGAATGACCGCTCGATCTGGCACGCATCTGGCACACGCTCCGCCGATAGGCGCCCTGCAGATTCGAGCAACCGGGTGCCACTACATGTCACACCAGTGGATGCGAGAGCGAAGCTGGTTGCGGCAGGCCGCCGGCGCGGCTGCCAGGTGATTAGCCGGAGTAATAGCCCTCACCCCCTGGCGAAAGTGCCGCCCAGACCGGATAGGCGTAGCGCAAGGTTCCGGGGCGAATCGATCAGTTTGTGACGGCCCTTGATGGATTCCAGCCCGGCCACAATAGGACTCGAAAGGAACGTCATCAACTCGTCTACCTCTTGCCGGGACGGTCGGGGCGTGAACTCCTTCCGCAAAGCATAGAGAATGTTCTCTACACTGATGTACCCGTCGTCGACGGGATCTTCGTCCACGGCTTCCTGGAAAGCCAAGTCGATGATCCTGCGCATGAGCAATGACCGTCGTTCCAGAGCCTGGTATCGCTCGGCCAGGTCGTCGCTGAACGTATCGATTCGCGAAAAGGAATCCCGGAGTTCGGTAAGGGGCATCGGATTTCGCGAGTGAGAGTCGAGCAGTGCGGCGAGTTCGTCGATCCGCAGAAGGATAACCTCGTTCTCCACCGCCCAGTTTTTGAGGCGTGGAGCAAACTCCGGCCCTACAACGACTACGTGATCGGCCTTGTGCTTTCTTTTGTGATCGCGTAGCGCGTCGAACTTAATGCTGGATTCGGCGACTTGGCCGTTCCCTGAACTCTTCGCGTCCACGATGATCCGGAAGCGGTCCTTTGCGGCCAGCTGTGCGATGCCCAGAACGTCCGTGCGGCCCGATCCGCCTAGATGCTCGGCCTGGAACCCGAGAAAGGCAAACGCGCGTGCAACCGCTTCCTCGAACTCTCGACTTTCCGTACCAACATTTCCGTACTGCCGCAGCTGGGCGATGACTTCCTCAGATAGCAAGGAAGAGGGCGCGTCTTGCAGCCCTGCCGCACCAGTTTCCTCCGTCTCACCTTTGGCCGGAAGCTGAAGTGTCAGGTTTTTGACAAAACTCCGCCCGGCCGCAGTAACACGGAACCGCTGCCAATCCACCCGTTCGACCAGGCCCGCATCCTGGAGAAACCCGAGCCTGAGACGGACCTCCCCATTCGACGCCTGGGCATAGCCGTACATTTCCTTCGCCAGAGTCACCAGCGCCGAGGTAGTCGCAGGCTTTTCCAAATGGTGCAAGATCTCACCGAAGAACAAATACCGGGCATGCAGATACACGACGAGCAATTGCCCGTTCCCCTCGTCGATGAGCCGGTGTGCCTCCTCGCTCGGCGCGAAACGATTGAACGATGTCTGCTCGATAAGTCCGGTGTGCCGTAGGGCATGCATCATCGTGGTGAAAGATGTCTTACTGATTCCGAACTCGTTTCCGCATAGCTCACCGAACTCTTCAAGCCCTGCACCATCACCCAACAGAGCTACCAATCTGCGCAAGGCAGCGGCCACTGTCAGGGTCGAATCCCCATCACGGTTGTCTGAAGCGTTGCCCCGTGGGATGTAGCCGATCAGGGTGCGGCGGTTCCTAAGGTCGACCTGCTCCAACTGCATGGAGTCGCCCAAGAATGCAATTGCCCCCGCATCGTTGGCTGACTCGAGGATCTCCTCCCCTTCCCCCCGGGCCGTCTCCGGCGGACAGAGCGGAAGAACTTCCAGCATGCTGTCCCCCAGTGCGGTCCTCACGACGCGCTGGCCCCACAACTCGATCATCCCCAAGCTCCTGAGCCACCCCGTGCGGTCCCGCACGGGTGACAGAGTTGTCCAGTTCAGACCGTACTTCTCTGTGGCCACCTGCAGCAGATCCGCGTGCTTCGTCTCATCCTCGATCGCAGAAAGAAGCTCACCGAAGAACTTCACACGCGCATGCAGATGAGCGGTCAGGAATGCGTTGTCCTTGTTCTCCAGCCACTCCTGCGCATAGGCGCTCGCCTGCCACTGGTCCCCGCCCGACCGCTCGGCGAGACCAGGCGCGGAGAGCACCCGCCGGCACAAGTCCTCGCAACGAGCACTGATGCGCTTCCCTTCCGGTGTTAGCCAATCCAGCAAACGATCTCCGTCGCTGGGCAGTTGAGCGAGTACCTGCCGGAGCAGATCCGCCTGGACCTCAGTGCCGCCTTGGATGTAGCCGAGTGAGTTACCACGGTCGCGCCACGGCTTGGCGGGTACGGGCTGGTGGCTCTGCATCTGCATCCCCTTCGCTGCGGTGCTCTCCGCTCGAGAGTAGAGGGAAGCACTGACAACGAGGGCAAATGGCTGCCCTACTGGCTGGAGGAGTTCGTCAGGGACGACCGCAAGAAGACGACGTACGCCAAGTACGAGACGCACGTGCGCCGCTACCTGATCCCGCGCATCGGCTCCAAACGTCTGGAGACCCTTGGGGCCGCCGATGTGCGCCGCATGCTCACAGAGGTGACGGCACAGGCGTCGGCTGCCACAGCCAAGGAGTCGCACCGCGTTCTCCGCAGCGCTCTTACGGCCGCCTGCCGCGAGGAGTTGATCAGCAGGAACGTGGTCAAACTCGTCCCGGCCCCGCGGGTTCAGTCGCGGGAGCTGAAGCCGTGGAACCTGGAGGAGACGACGACGTTCCTGGAGGCTGCCAGGAAGGATCCGCTGTACGCGGCGTTCGTGCTCGCCGTGGCTCTGGGGCTGCGTCGAGGAGAGGTCCTCGGACTGCGCTGGTCAGACATCGACCTGGAGCGCCGCACGCTCACAGTGCGGAATCAGATTCAGCGGGTACAGAAGGAGCTGTACGCGGACTCAACCAAGAACAGGCGCACACGAGCCCTTCCCGTCCCGCTCATGTGCGTGGCGCCGCTACGCTGGCAGCGCCTCCGTCAGGCATCTCAGCGCCTCGCCGCAGGGCTTGACTGGCATGAGAGCGACTACGTATTCACAACCAGGACTGGGCGAACGATCGAACCGCGCAACCTCAGCCGGTCGTTCGAACGCATCACGGAGGATGCGGGACTGCGCCGAATTAGGCTTCACGACGCTCGACACGGATGCGCCACGCTGTTGTTCGCCGCTGGTGTGCCGGCACGGGTCGTGATGGAGATCTTGGGGCACTCACAGATCGCCGTCACAATGAACATCTACACTCACGTATCCGATGAGCATCGACGGGAGGCAATGCGACACATGGATCGCCTCTTGCGCCGCCCCCCTCGGGCCCGCTGAATCTTCCCAACTGCGGTCCACTTTCTGCACTCCTGCTCCCGATACGCTACTGGCCGAGCGATTGCCAATGGCCAACATCGGGAGCAGGGTGGCAGACTCCGCAGGAATAGGGTCGCACTCAAAGGGCGCTCTCTGAGTGCAATCGGGTGGCACGCTACTCTCGATCCCGGTAACGATTGCTTGCCCATTGAGCCTTGAGTGAGTAGCGCTCCGCCGGATCGAGTTCCCCCAAATTCAGAAGTCGGTCAATGGTCGTCGTCACACTGACACGCAGTGAAGTTGCGATCTGAGTGATAGTGTCGAACTCTCTCACATCCGCACCTGCTGAAGCGATAACGCCCCTCAATAGCCATGTCGGCATCAAGAAAGACGCAGCAAAGGCATTCGCTCTTTGCTCAATAGCCATTGGGGCCCACGGCCCTGAGGCGACCGCTAGCTCGTCAGCATGATCTCGATCGATTAGCAGATGGCAGAGTTCGTGAGCCATAGTAAACCGCTCGATCTCCGAAGTGTTACCCCATCTGAAAGAGGGATTGGAGAGAACCTTCGGGCGCTGGGTAGGACCAAATACCGAAATCGCCCTGATCGACCGGTCGGAAAGGGGGAGTTGCCCCTTTCCCACTCCAAGCGAATCCAAAACGCCATGGATATCAATCCACGTTGCTTCATCAATGTCGGCAAGTAGGAGCTCGCAGGATTTCTCGCCCAGCCAACTCCCTTGCTCACCAGGACTGAGATCTTTCACTTCAGCCAGGTCAAGAGGCAGAGAGAGCTTATTGAGCCATGCCGAGGCGTCATCGGTGTAGTTTTCCAGAAGTGTACCGGCGATGAGACGGATATCATCATCTTGCAACTCCGGACTGTACGCCCCATACACGAGTTGCGCATAGGCGCTACCCGAGACCACGAGATCAGTATCCCGATTGGAACCTGTAATACGCTCCTTAACAGTTTGCGGTACAGCATCGAATACGCCATCAACGAGAGTCGTGATTCGCTGATAGGACTCAACGTCGTCACCGCACCCAGCGAGAAGAGCGTACCGCTTCAACTTTCGATCTGGCCCCGCGAGGGAATTAACTGCATTTACGAGCCGATCAATTCTTTCGGACTGCCCTGCAACTCGCCTAGCCAGCTCTTCAGAAGCTGCCTGAATCACCGAAAAGATTGCGCTTGCCGCATCCCGAGGATTGACCTCGTATCGTCGATTGGGTGCCAAGAATGTGAAATCGTCTGGAATTCCCACCAGATTCTCCGCACCTGTCGACACTTCCAAGGTGTCCCTATAGCGCCGAAAATACACATCGGGGAAAAGGCCACCTTCTCGGCGCGAACGAAAACTGTGCCGATCCCACCACGACGCCCATTCATCCATCCAAGAAAACTCGTCGAATTCCTTGAGCGTCAAAGGTGGACTTTTAGTTCTCGCCATATTATCGGCAGCAGAAGTACCGGCGTTCTTTAGGGCTAGGCGCTCCTCATGGAAGAGTACATCCCAGTTCACGGTAAACCATTCGAGGAGCGGCAGAATATACCAATGCGACGCAGAGAGAACCTCACCTTGCTCAAGATGGGCGCATAGGTTTTCACCACCCACCCACAGCTCGAACGAACCCCATGAGGCAGCCTCTTCAGGGACTGCCTTATCGTCAGCACCGTGAGGGTTACGCAAAAATGAAAGCTTTAGGGCAAGTTGAGTCGGGTCGCCGGCAAGCATCTCCCAATTGCTTCCAGTCATTGCACTCACCAATGCTCCTTAACGCTCCGCTTTTTTACCTTCCGTGAGGCTAACCATGCATTTCGGAGCTTTTGAGGTACTCTCCTCCACTCAACCGGAAAGCCGTGCCAACATCCGGGGGCATGCTCATGACCGCAGTAAGCCCACTCCCCATCTGTAGCGTAGCGCTTACTGGGCTCACTCGGATCTGTGACGCTCTGAACTACTGAACTTGATTGGGTGATGTCGGGTCGTTCGCCTGACGGCGGCTGAGCCGGGTCGGTAGCTGTGTGGTGTGAGATACGCGCAGGGCGGCGGCTTGACCGATGCCAAGAGGGTGGCGAGGGAACGGATCCGGCTGGAGGCGGTCGGCCGTTTCGAGGATGGCAGGAAGAACAGGGAGATCGCGGCCGCGCTGAGGGTGAGCGAGCGGTCGGTGGAGCGCTGGCGCCGGCAGTGGCGGGAGCGAGGTGTGGAAGGTGTCCGCTCGAAGGGGTCACCAGGCCGTCCGAGGCTTTCTTCAGCTCAAATCATTCGGCTTGAGCGCGAGTTGGAGCGCGGCCCCCTCGCCCACGGCTGGGCGGATCAGCGCTGGACACTGGCGCGGGTGAAGACGTTGATCGGGCGGCTGTTCCACGTCGGCTACACGGTGGAGGGGACATGGCGGCTGCTGAAGCGGCACGGCTGGTCCTGGCAGCAGCCGGCCCGCAGAGCGATCGAACGGGACGACGAAGCAGTGGAGTTGTGGAAGAAGGAGGTGTGGCCGGAGGTAAAAGCACAGCGGCGGCCCGCGGAGCCTGGATCGTCTTCGAGGACGAAGCCAGCCAGTCGCTGAGGCCGCCACGCGCGAGGTCCTGGGGCCGGGTCGGCCAGACTCCGGTCGTGCGCGTCCGGGGCC
>NZ_NEUF01000144.1 GCF_002910915.1 Streptomyces sp. SM10
CCCGCAACCTCATGCGTACGAGACACCACATCCCCAGCACCGGAGCCGGCCTCCGCGAACGACACCGCCACCACACCCGGCACCGCATCCAACACATCCAGAGCCGCGACCACCCGGACATCGAGGGCAACACCCTCCACACCAAGCGCGTGCTCGACCCACCCGACCCGGAACAACGCATCACGCAACACACCGGACGACTGCACCTGCTCCGCCGACACCGGCCTCAGCACCAACGAATCCACCGACGCCACCGGCCCACCGACCGCATCAGCCAGCACCAACGACACACCAGAACCAGCCGGCGCGATCCGCACCCTCAGAACCGACGCACCCACAGCATGAAGAGAAACCCCCGACCACGCGAACGGCAGGCCTGTTCCTCCAGCGTCCTCAGCGCGGCCACCGGACAGCCCCATCGCGTGCAACGCCGAGTCCAGCAAGGCCGGATGCACGCCGAAGCCCTCACCGGAAATCTCCTCCGGCAACGCAACCTCGGCGAACACCTCGTCGCCGCGCCGCCACACCGCCCGCAGCCCCTGGAAGGCAGGGCCATACCCATACCCGAGCCCGAGCAACTCCTCGTAGAACCCGTCCACCCCCACTGCCGTCGCGTCCCGCGGCGGCCACTCCTCCAATGCCACTGCTCTGCCGGCACCCACTGCGGACAGCACTCCCGTCGCGTGCCGCACCCACTCGCCATCGGCGTCCTCTGCCGACCGTGAGTGCACGCTCACCACCCGACGCCCGTCCGCCGAAGGCCCACCCACCGACAACTGCAACGACATACCACCACGCTCAGGCATCACCAACGGCGCCTGCAGCGTCAACTCCTCCAGATACCCACACCCCACCCGCTCCCCCGCATACAGCACCAACTCCACAAACGCCGTACCCGGCAACAGAACGGAACCCAGCACCACATGATCCACAAGCCAACCGTGCGACTGAAGCGACAACCGCCCCGTCAACACCAGCCCGTCCCCCTCAGCAAGGGACACCTCCGCACTCAACAGAGGATGATCAACCGCACGCGCCCCCAGCCCCGACCCATCAACCGAACCCACCGGAAGAGACGCCAGCCAAAAATGCTCACGCTGAAAGGCATACGTCGGCAGATCCACACGACAGGCACCCGAAC
>NZ_NEUF01000145.1 GCF_002910915.1 Streptomyces sp. SM10
CGTCGGAGCGGTTGTCGGCGGTGTTGCGGCCGAAGGTTGATGCGGCGTGGAATCTGCATGAGTTGACGCGTGGCATGGATTTGTCGATGTTCACGTTGTTCTCCTCGGCGGCCGGTGTGTTCGGTGGTGCGGGGCAGGCGAACTACGCGGCGGCGAACGCGTTCCTCGATGCCCTGGCCGAAGTGCGGAAGGCGGAGGGGCTGGCGGGGCAGTCCCTGGCCTGGGGCTTGTGGGCCCAGGCCAGCGAGATGACCGGGCAGCTCGGCGCGGATGATCTGCGGCGGATGGCCCGGGGCGGTCTGACGCCGTTGTCCTCGGAGCAGGGGCTCGAGCTGTTCGACCTGGCCGGCGGCCTGGCCGACGAGGCCGTGCTGGTGCCGATCCGTGTCGACATGGCTGCCCTGCGGGTACGGCCGGAGATGACTCCGCTGATGCTGCGGGGCCTGGTACGGGTGCCTGACCGGCGGCAGGCCGACTCCGGCACCGATCGATCCGCATCCTTCGGACGCACCCTCCTTGCCCTCCCTCCAGCCGAACAGCACCAGTTGGTGCAGGATCTGGTCAGAGCCCAAGCGGCTGCTGTCCTCGGGCACGACTCCGGCGAGGCGGTGCAGCCTGAGCGGGCGTTCACCGAGCTGGGCTTCGACTCGCTCACCGCTGTCGAGCTCCGCAACCGAATGAGTGCGGCCACGGGACTGCGCCTGCCGGCCACGCTGGTGTTCGACTACCCGACGCCGTTCGCGATGGCCGACTACGTACGGACCGAGATCGTCGGCGTACAGGCTGAAGTCGCCACCGGCCGGCCGGCCCTGACCGCCACCGCCACCGAGGACGACCCGGTCGTCATCGTGGGCATGAGCTGCCGGTTCCCCGGAGGAGCGGAGTCGCCCCGCAAGCTGTGGGAGCTGGTGGCCGGTGGCCACGAGGGCATCACGGGCCTGCCCACGGACCGGAACTGGGACGTGGAAGGGCTTTATGATCCCGACCCGGACAACCCCGGCACCTCCTTCACCCGCGAAGGCGGCTTCCTGCACGACGCGGCGGAGTTCGACCCGGGCTTCTTCGGGATCTCGCCGCGTGAGGCGCTGGCGATGGACCCCCAGCAGAGGCTTTTGCTGGAGGGCTCCTGGGAGGCCATCGAGTCGGCGGGGATCGACCCGGCGTCACTACGCGGCACGAGCACCGGCGTCTTCGCCGGGCTGATGTACCACGACTACGTGGCTCAGCTCGCCACCGTCCCGGAAGGTGTCGAGGGATACCTCGCCACCGGTACCTCCGGCAGCGTCGTATCCGGCCGTGTCTCGTACACGCTCGGTCTCGAAGGCCCTGCCGTAACGGTCGACACCGCTTGCTCGTCCTCCCTGGTGGCCCTGCACCTCGCGGCGCAGGCCCTGCGGTCGGGCGAGTGTTCGATGGCGCTGGCCGGCGGTGCCAGTGTGATGGCCACCCCGGGCAGCTTCATCGAGTTCAGCCGTCAGCGTGGCCTGGCTGCGGACGGCCGGTGCAAGTCGTTCGCCGCGGGCGCCGACGGTACCGGCTGGGGTGAGGGCGTGGGCATGCTGCTCCTGGAGCGCCTGTCGGACGCGCGGCACCATGGGCACGAGGTGCTGGCGGTGGTGCGGGGCAGCGCGGTGAACCAGGACGGTGCTTCGAACGGTCTGACGGCGCCGAACGGTCCGTCGCAGCAGCGGGTGATCCGGCAGGCGCTGGCGAACGCCGGGCTGTCCCCGGTGCAGGTGGACGCGGTGGAGGCGCACGGTACGGGTACGACGCTGGGCGACCCGATCGAGGCGCAGGCGCTGCTGGCGACGTACGGGCAGGGGCGGTCGGAGGGCCGTCCGTTGTGGCTCGGATCGATCAAATCGAACATCGGTCACACCCAGGCCGCGGCCGGCGTTGCCGGTGTCATCAAGATGGTGATGGCGATGCGGCATGGAACGCTGCCGCGTACCCTCCATGTCGACGCGCCGACACCTCAGGTGGACTGGTCGGCGGGTTCGGTGGAGTTGCTGACGGAGTCGGTGGCGTGGCCGGAGACGGGCGAGGCGCGCCGGGCGGGTGTGTCGTCGTTCGGGATCAGCGGAACCAACGCCCACGTGATCGTCGAGCACATCCCGGTGGTCGAGGAGCGCCACGAGCCTACGGTGGCTCTGCCGGTGGTGCCGTGGGTGGTGTCGGCGAAGTCCGAGGCCGGCCTGTCGGCGCAGGTGGCACGGCTCTCCCCGTTCGCCCGGGAGCACGAACCGCTGGACGTGGGGTTCTCGCTGGTGACGACGCGTGCGGCCATGAATCACCGTGCGGTGGTCATCGGTGACCTGACGACCAGGGGAACGGTCTCGTCAGGCCGGTCGGCGGTGTTGTTCTCGGGTCAGGGTGCGCAGCGGTCGGGTATGGGTCGTGAGTTGTATGAGGCG
>NZ_NEUF01000146.1 GCF_002910915.1 Streptomyces sp. SM10
CGTCGGAGCGGTTGTCGGCGGTGTTGCGGCCGAAGGTTGATGCGGCGTGGAATCTGCATGAGTTGACGCGTGGCATGGGTCTGTCGATGTTCACGTTGTTCTCCTCGGCGGCCGGTGTGTTCGGTGGTGCGGGGCAGGCGAACTACGCGGCGGCGAACGCGTTCCTCGATGCCCTGGCCGAAGTGCGGAAGGCGGAGGGGCTGGCGGGGCAGTCCCTGGCCTGGGGCTTGTGGGCCCAGGCCAGCGAGATGACCGGGCAGCTCGGCGCGGATGATCTGCGGCGGATGGCCCGGGGCGGTCTGACGCCCTTGACCACGGAACAAGGGCTCAAGCTGTTCGATGCGGCCGGGGCGCTCCCCGGCGAGGCCGTGCTGGTGCCGATCCGTGTGGACACGGCTGCCCTGCGGGTACGGCCGGAGATGACTCCGCTGATGCTGCGGGGCCTGGTACGGATGCCTGACCGGCGCCACGCCGAAGCCGGCGATGACCGCTCCCAGTCCTTCGCACGCACCCTCCTCAGGCTGGCGCCCGCGGAGCAAGAGGCACACGTCCTTGAACTCGTACGCAACGAGGTCGCTTCGACCCTGGGCCACAGCTCCGGCGACGCGGTCAAACCCCGGCAGGTCTTCACCGATCTCGGGTTCGACTCCCTGACCGCCGTGGATCTTCGTAACCGGCTCAACGCAGTCGTGGGCCTGCGGCTGCCGGCGACCCTGGTCTTCGACTACCCGACCCCCTCGACGCTGGCCGGATTCATCCGGGCGGAGGTACTGGGTACGCACAGCGAGCCGACCGTGGCTGCCGGGACGGCCGGCACCACCGTGGACGACCCGATCGCGATCATCGGCATGAGTTGTCGCTATCCCGGCGGAGTGTCCGGACCGAAGGACCTGTGGCGCCTTCTCTCCACCGCCGGCGACGCGGTCACTGGCATCCCGGCCGACCGGGGCTGGGACGTGGACGCGCTGTTCGACCCCGACCCGGACAACCCCGGCACGTCTTACACCCGCGAAGGCGGGTTCCTGCACGACGCCACCCACTTCGATGCGGAGTTCTTCGGGATCTCGCCGCGCGAGGCGGTAGCGATGGATCCACAACAGCGACTGCTCCTGGAAGCCTCCTGGGAAGCGGTGGAATCAGCCGACATCGATCCCGCCTCTCTGCGGGGCAGCGACACAGGCGTCTTCGCCGGACTCATGTACCACGACTTCGCGGCCTATGCCGCTGCATCCGCCGAAAGCCTGGAAGGGCACCTCACCACGGGCACCGCAGGCAGTGTGGCGTCGGGTCGGGTGTCGTACACGTTGGGGCTCGAGGGCCCGGCGGTGACGGTGGATACGGCGTGTTCGTCGTCGTTGGTGGCGTTGCACTGGGCGATTCAGGCGTTGCGGTCGGGTGAGTGTTCGATGGCGCTGGCCGGTGGGGTGACGGTCATGGCCACCCCTGGCACGTTCGTGGAGTTCTCCCGGCAACGAGCTCTCGCGGTGGACGGCCGCTGCAAGTCCTTCGCCGCAGGAGCCGACGGCACCGGCTGGGGCGAGGGTGTGGGCATGCTGCTGGTGGAGCGTCTGTCGGATGCGCGGCGCAACGGCCATCGGGTCCTGGCGGTGGTGCGGGGCAGTGCGGTGAATCAGGATGGTGCGTCGAACGGTCTGACGGCGCCGAATGGTCCGTCGCAGCAGCGGGTGATCCGGCAGGCGTTGGCGAATGCCGGATTGTCGGCTTCGCAGGTGGATGCGGTGGAGGCGCACGGTACGGGGACGAAGTTGGGTGACCCGATCGAGGCGCAGGCTTTGCTGGCGACGTA
>NZ_NEUF01000147.1 GCF_002910915.1 Streptomyces sp. SM10
GCCGTACCCCTGCGGGGGCATGCCGGGCTGCCCGGGCGGCGGCGTGGGCGCGCCGAATCCGCCGGGCGGCGGGTCCTGCGGGGCACCGAACCCGCCCTGGGGCGGGTCGTTGGGCGGCTGGGGCGGCTGGGTCATGGCGTACGTACCTCTGCGGAGTCTGAGAAGAAGGGGCTGCTGCCGTCGTCGGCCGTCACTTGCCGAAGGCCATCATGGTCGTCTGTTCCAGCTCTTCCTCGTCGTTGCTCGCGCTGACGCGGTCGCTGACGATGAAGGAACGGCCGCCCGCGTAGACGACCTTGGACGAGAAGAAGTTCTCGATCCCGGTCGTCGAGTCCAGGTGCTGCAGCAGCACCTTGGGCGCGCCTCCGGTCGGCGCGATCGTCGCGATCGCACCGCCCTTGTCGTACGAGGGCTCCAGGTAGACCAGGACGTTGCCGCCCTCCATGCGCAGCGGCTTCATGGTGCGCTCGGCGGGGGCCGCGGACTTCCACTTGGTCTTGCCGGTGTTCAGGTCGAAGGCGACGACCTTGTTGGTGCGGGCGCTGCCGCTGGTGTCGTCCTCGGTCATCATGTAGAAGGTGTCGGCGTCGGCGGCCACGCCCATGCAGTCTTCCAGGTTTCGACCGAAGTTCACGAGGCCGGCGCAGTCGACGGAGAGCTTCTCCCCCTTGTCACTGACCAGCTGGGAGCGGAGCTTTCCGTCCTCCTTGAGCGCGAGGACGCCCCACTTCTTGTCCTCCCTGTGGGTCAGCGAGACGACGAGAGGGCTCACCGAGTAGACCTTGTCGACCTCCCAGCCGACCTTGGGCTGGTACGTCCACTTGGCCTTCCCGGTGGCCGGGTCGATCTCCTGGATCTGGTTCTGCGGGGCTTCCCCGTACTCGGTGCGGCAGGCTGCCGCGGCGATCAGCTTGGGACCGCCGGCGAAGGAGAACGGCTTGCAGCCGCTCGACGGGGTGCCGAACAGCTCCTTGCCGTCGCTGACCCGGTAGCCGTTGGAGTTGCTCGTGCGGCCGACAGCCACGGTGTCACCGCTGATCGCGATATTGATGTCGGACAGCAGGTCGAAGTTGCCGTTCTTCTTGATCGACTTCTTCCAGCCGGCCTTGCCGGTGTTGAGGTCGACCATCTGCAGATCGGCGCAGGTGGACTTGTCCGTGGTGCCGTTCTTCACACCGATGACGATCTTGCCGTCGGCAGTGGCCGCCCCTGGTGCCGCGCACAGGTCGGTGGAGAGCGGAAGCTTCCACTTCTCCTTGCCGTCGGCCACCGAATAACCGACGACCGAGCGGTACATGCCCTTGACGATCGTGTCCCCCACGATCCACGGGCCGTACACGTCCGCGCCGTTGCGCGGCAGGTCGACGTCGTTCGTCGTCAGCCAGAGGACCTTCGCCTCGCCCTCCTTGCGACCGGCGTTCAGGTCGTCGTTGGCCTCGCGGCCGTCGCCCTTGCCGTCGCCCTGGTCGACGCTGGGCGAGGTGCTGGGGTCCACGGCGCCGCTGCTGGACTTGGAGACGGGCTTCTTCTCGTCGTCGTCACCGCCGCCCACCGCGAGGAAGACGCCTCCGCCGATGACGAGGAGCGCGGCGAGCGCCGCACCGATGATGACGGCGGGCTTGCCCTTGAAGGGGCCGCCACCGGTGCCGCCGGGCGCGGGCGCGCCGGGGTACTGCTGCTGCGGGTAGCCGTATCCGGGCTGCTGGCCGTAGGGGCCGGGCTGCTGACCGTACGGGCCCTGCTGCTGGGCGTACGGACCGGACGGGGCGCCGTAGGGACCGGGCTGCTGGGCGTACGGGCCGGGGTCGGCCTGCCCGGGCGCCTGCCCGGGCGCCTGCGGGTAGCCGTAGCCGGGCTGCGCTCCGGGCGCCTGCGGGTAGCCGTAACCGGGCTGCGCGGGGGGCGGCGTCGCCGGGGGCGGCGTCTGCGGGGGCCCGGGCGGCGTCTGCGGCGGCGCCGCAGGTGGTGACGGCGGCTGGGACGGCGGCTGAGGAGTGCCCTGCGGTTCCTGCGGAGCCCCGAAGCCCCCCTGCGGCGGTTGCTGGCTGGGCGGCTGGGTCATCAGCACGTCCCCCTTCGTGCGGTTCCGGTGCCCGTTCCGGTCTCCCCCGCGATTCCGCTGGGCTCAGAGGATCAGGTACAAGAAATCTCTGAATTCCCCCCGGAAAGGAGCGAATCGGGCATGGCTTCCGCGGCGTTACGACAGTCGAGCGGGGCTTCTTTGTACCACCCGCACCACACCCGGCACCGGTTCGGTCCACCCCCTGTTCCCAAGGGAGAACCGGGCCGTGATGCCGTCGTTACGCACCGCCGGGCGCCGCGCGTGCACCGGTTTCCGACAGCGCTTCAACTCGATGCGAAACGTGCCCATTTCGCAGAATCCCCGCAGACCGGCGCCTGTTCACCGGGGCCCAGGACGGCTGTCGCCTCCCCCTCCTCGCCGACCCGCCACGGAAGAGGGGAGGAACGGCTGCCCTGCCAGACGCCCTTCGGCTCGTGGAGCGAGCTCTCGGGTGTCGACCGCTGATGCCGGATTCCTCAGCGGGGCCGCGTGTACGCCCCGGCGGACGGATCCCGCACTCCTCTCCCACCGCTCTCGCGGTCCGGCGCCCGGTTCGCGCACACGCCCGGGCGAAGCTCTCCGTGGCACCGGCCGCGTGGCGGTCCGTCCGCCGGCCCGTTCACTCCCCGAAGGCGATCATGGTCTTCATGTCCGCCTCGGCCTCGTCGTCCTCCTCCATGCCGACCAGCGGCAGGGTGAGGAGCGAACGGCCGTCCTCGTAGAGGACCTCGGCCGCGGTCATGCCCGCCTCGATCGTGGCCGTCGACGCCGGATGGGTCAGCACGGTCCGCGGGGTCCCGCCGGTGGGACCGAGCGTGGCGATCGCGCCTCCCTGCGTCCTGGTGGCCGCCACGTAGAGCAGCAGCTTCCCGCCCTCCGTGCGCAGCGGTTCCATCCTCCGCCCCAGGGGGGCGTCGGCCGTCCACTTCTGCTCGCCTGTGTTCAGGTCGAAGGCGACGATCCGGTTGTCCACGTCGAACTCGACGTGCTTCCGCTTGGTCGACACGTAGAACGTGTCGTCGTCCGCCGCCACCCCCGCGCAGTCGTCCCTGTTGCGGGTCACCACCAGGTATCCCCCGCACCTCACCTCGTAGTCGGCGAAGCCGAGATCGACGTCCCGGGTGCCGAGCTCGATGCGCGACCGCAGGGTGCCGTTGTCCCGCAGGGCCAGGACCCGCCAGGTGTCGCCCTTCTGCACCGAGACGACCAGGGGGCTGACGGAGTAGACCTGGTCGATGAACCAGTCCTTCTCGAGTGCGTACGTCCACTGCTTCTTCCCGGACGCGGGGTCGAACTCCTGGATCTGGTTACCGCCCGGGCAGTCCGCCGCGGCGATCGTCCGGGCACCGCTGAGGAAGGCGTAGGACCGGCAGTCGCGGGGCTGCGCGCCGAACAGCTCCTGCCCGTCGCCCACCCGGTAGGTGTGGACGTGGCCGGGGCGCGAGTACGTCACCGTGTCGCCGTTCGCCGCCATGACGACCCGCCTCTCGGTGTCCGTGACGGCGGCCTTCTCCAGGGTCTTCCTCCAGCCCGGCTTCCCCGTGCGCAGGTCGATCATCTGCAGGACGGAGCAGTCCGCACCGGTGTCGGAGTCCGCCGCCTCGACCGCGACCACGATCCTGCCGTCCGTGGTCGGGCGAGTGGGCGCCGCGCAGATGTCCTCGGGCATCCGCAGGCTCCACCGCTCCGTGCCGTCGGCCGTCGAGTAGCCCGACACCGTCCGGTACATGGCCTTGGCGACGACGTCCCCGGCCTCCCAGGGGCCGTACACGCCCATGGCCCGGCCGGGGAGGTCGGTGCCCAGGCTCTGCAACCACCGGACCTTGGCCTCGCCCGGTTCGCGGCGGGCGTCGAGCTGCCCGGCAAGCTCCACGTCACTCGCGGCGTGGCTCGTGCCGTCGCCCTGCTCCGGTGCGGTCGAGGGGCCGGACGTCCCTCCGGCCGCGGGCTTCTTCGCGTCGTCATCGCCCAGGGCGAACCAGACGCCCCCGCCGACGATCAGGGCCAGGGCGAGCACGGCGCCGACGACCATGCCGGTCCTGCCCTTGAAGCGGCCACCGCCGCCCGGCCCCTGGGGCGCCGCGACCGGCTGCGGCTGCGACGGGAATCCGTAACCGCCCTGCGGCGGCTGCCCGTACGGACCGGGCTGCTGGGCATACGGTCCGGGAGCCGTGCCCGGTTGCTGGGGCGGGTATCCGTACGCGGGCCCCGGCGGAGGGTCGTACGGTGCCCCGAAGCCTCCCTGCGGCGGTTGCTGGCCGGGCGGCTGGGTCATCGGCGGATCCCCCTCGTGCGGACATTGATCCGCACGGTCATCCAGGCGGAGCGGTCCTCTTTTCTATCACCCGCTCCGCCCCCTCTCTCAGGCGTCCTCGGCCAGTTCCAGCCAGCGCATCTCCAGCACGTCCCGCTCCGCGACCAGTTCACGCAGCTCGGCGTCGAGCTCGGCGACCTTCGCGAAGTCGGTGGCGTTGTCGGCGATCTGCGCGTGCAGCGTGGTCTCCCTGGTCGACATCTTGTCGAGCTGCCGCTCGACCTTCTGCAGTTCCTTCTTCGCGGCACGCGCCGCCTGCGGCGAGACGGTCTCGGCCGGCGCTGCCTTGGGCGCGGAGGCCGCCGCGGCGGAGGCGGGTGTGGCCGTCTCCTCCATGCGCTGCCTGCGCTCGATGTACTCGTCGATGCCGCGCGGGAGCATCCGCAGCGCCCGGTCGCCGAGGAGCGCCATCACCTTGTCGGTGGTGCGCTCGATGAAGAACCGGTCGTGGGAGATCACGATCATCGACCCGGGCCAGCCGTCGAGGAGGTCCTCCAGCTGGGTCAGCGTCTCGATGTCCAGGTCGTTGGTGGGCTCGTCGAGGAAGAGGACGTTGGGCTCGTCCATCAGCAGACGCAGGATCTGCAGCCGGCGCCGCTCACCACCGGAGAGGTCCCCGACCGGGGTCCACTGCTTCTCCTTGACGAAGCCGAACTGCTCGCAGAGCTGACCTGCGGTCATCTCCCGGCCCTTGCCGAGGTCGACGCGGTCGCGCACCTGCTGGACCGCTTCGAGGACGCGCAGGTTCGGGTTGAGCTCGGCGACCTCCTGGGAGAGGTAGGCGAGCTTCACCGTCTTGCCGACGACGACCTTCCCCTCGGCGGGCTGCACGTCGCCCTGGCTGCGGGACGCCTCGGCGAGGGCCCGCAGCAGCGAGGTCTTGCCGGCTCCGTTGACGCCGACCAGGCCGATGCGGTCACCCGGGCCGAGCTGCCAGGTGAGGTGGGTGAGCAGGGTCTTGGGCCCGGCCTGGACGGTCACGTCCTCCAGGTCGAAGACGGTCTTGCCGAGGCGGGCGTTGGCGAACTTCATCAGCTCGCTGGTGTCGCGCGGGGGCGGCACATCGGCGATCAGCTCGTTGGCGGCCTCGATGCGGTAGCGCGGCTTGGACGTACGGGCGGGGGCACCCCGACGCAGCCAGGCCAGCTCCTTGCGCATCAGGTTCTGCCGCTTGGACTCCTCGGTGGCGGCGATCCGCTCCCGCTCGGCCCGCGCGAACACGTAGTCGCTGTAGCCGCCCTCGTACTCGTGGACGGCACCGCGCTGGACGTCCCACATGCTGGTGCAGACCTGGTCGAGGAACCACCGGTCGTGGGTGACGCAGACGAGCGCGGAGCGCCGGGCCCGCAGATGGCCGGCCAGCCAGGAGATGCCCTCGACGTCGAGGTGGTTGGTCGGCTCGTCGAGGACGATCAGGTCGGGCTCGCCGATGAGCAGCTTGGCCAGCGCGATCCGGCGCCGCTCGCCGCCGGAGAGCGGGGCGATGACGGTGTCCAGGCCGTGCTCGAAGCCGGGGAGGGCGAGGCCGCCGAAGAGCCCGGTCAGGACGTCACGGATCTTGGCGCTGCCCGCCCACTCGTGGTCCTCGAGGTCGCCGATCACCTCGTGCCGGATGGTGGCCGTCGGGTCCAGCGAGTCGTGCTGGGTCAGGACACCGAGGCGCAGCCCGCCGTTGTGGGTGACGCGGCCGGTGTCCGCCTCCTCCAGCTTGGCGAGCATCCGGATGAGCGTCGTCTTGCCGTCGCCGTTCCGGCCGACGACGCCGATCCGGTCGCCCTCGGACACCCCGAGGGATACGCCGTCGAGCAGGGCACGGGTGCCGTACACCTTGCTGACCTGCTCGACATTGACCAGATTGACGGCCATTTCACTCCTGCCTAGGGGATCCCTGCGTCGGGGACCGCTCGACGTCCCAGAGTAGTCGCCGCGCGGGGTGCGATAGCGTGCGGCGATCGATCATGGGGAGTAACCCCAGGTCGGAGCGGTTCGGAACATCTCTGGGGTGGGGACTTCATGATGCGTGGCGCGATACGGACACTGGTTCCGGCGGTCCTGACGGCGGCCGTGCTGGCCGGCTGTTCGTCGTCCGGGGGCGACACGGCGGCGGACACGGGGAAGAACGGGGACAGCGCCCCCGCGAAGTCGGCCGGGAGCGCGGCCCCGGCGAAGGGCGGCACGCTCGGCGCCGCCGGGTCGGCGTGCGAGCTCCCGGTGACCTTCGACCTGGCGGCGGGCTGGAAGCCGCAGGCGGTCACGGTGGAGCCGGCTTCCGACCTCGCCGCGCTGGGCGAGCAGGGCTCGGCCACGATGGTCTGCGAGATCGACGCCAAGCCGGCCGGGAACATCGGCTACCTCCGGGTCTGGCAGGGCAAGGGTCCGGACACGCCCCCGCGCGCGGCGCTGGAGGACTTCGTGGCCGGCGACCCGAACGCGTCGAAGGCCGCGTACGAGGAGGCCGAGGCGGGCGCGGTGCCCGCCGCCGAGGTCGTCTACACGGTGAGCGGCGAGCTGCTGGACGAGCCGAAGACGGAGCGGGCCTTCGCGGTCTCCACCCCGAAGGGCCCGGTCGTGGTGCACCTGGGCGGACTGGACTCGCAGGAGCACGAGGAGATGCTCCCGGCGTACGAACTGGCGAAGGACACGCTGAAGCTCGGCTGAGACGCCGCTCCGCCCGCGACTGCGTGCCGCGCCACAGGCGGATTCCGCCCGGGTGCCCGCCGTCAGACGACGGTGGCCCCCGGTGCCGGCGATACCGCCACCCGCGCGCTGCGGCACGTGCCCGACGCCAGCAGGGCGGCGGCCACCGTGCGCGCCGACTCCGCGTCGGCGGCGAGGAACGCCGTCGTCGGCCCGGATCCCGAGACGAGGGCGGCCAGGGCTCCGGCGGCGGTGCCCGCCGCGAGGGTGCCGGCCAGCGAGGGGCGCAGGGAGAGTGCGGCGGCCTGGAGGTCGTTGGACAGGGCGCCCGCGAGCGCGGTGGTGTCCCCCTTGCGCAGGGCGGTCAGGAGCGCGGGCGACGCGGACGGCTCGGGTACGTCGGTGCCGGCGGTGAGCCGGTCGAACTCGCCGTACACGGCCGGGGTGGAGAGCCCGCCGTCGGCGACGGCGAAGACCCAGTGGAAGGTTCCGCCGACCTCGATCGGGGTGAGCTGCTCGCCGCGTCCGACACCGAGCGCCGCCCCGCCGATGAGGCTGAAGGGCACGTCGCTGCCCAGCTCGGCGCAGATCTTAAGGAGTTCCTCCTGGCTCGCCCCGGTGGCCCACAGGGCGTCGCAGGCCAGCAGCGCGGCGGCGCCGTCGGCGCTGCCGCCCGCCATGCCGCCGGCGACGGGGATGTCCTTGGCGATGTGGATGTGGACGTCGGGGGCGATGCCGCGCTGGGCTGCCAGGGCGATCGCGGCGCGGGCCGCGAGGTTGGTGGCGTCCAGCGGGACCTGGCCGGCGTCCGGTCCGGAGCAGGTGACGCGCAGCGCCTCGGCGGGGGTGACGGTGACCTCGTCGTACAGGCCGACGGCGAGGAAGACGTTGGCCAGGTCGTGGAAGCCGTCGGGCCGGGGGGCGCCCACCGCGAGCTGCGCGTTGACCTTGGCGGGGACGCGGACGGTGACGCTGCGGGTCATGCGGAGGGCTCCGGCTTGTTCTCGGCGATGGCGGCGAACTCCTCGACGGTCAGGGCCTCGCCCCGCGCCTGCGGGGAGATCCCCGCGGCGGTCAGGGCCGCCTCGGCGGCCGGTGCGGAACCCGCCCAGCCGGCCAGGGCGGCGCGGAGCGTCTTGCGGCGCTGGGCGAAGGCGGCGTCCACGACGGCGAACACCTCGGCCCGGCTCGCGGTGGTCGGGACCGGTTCGGCGCGCCGCACCAGGGACACCAGCCCCGAGTCGACGTTGGGCGCGGGCCAGAAGACGGTGCGGCCGATCGACCCGGCGCGCTTGACGTCGGCGTACCAGTTGGCCTTGACCGAGGGCACGCCGTAGACCTTGTTGCCGGGGCGGGCGGCCAGCCGGTCGGCGACCTCGGCCTGGACCATCACGAGCGTCCGCTCGATGGTGGGGAAGCGCTCCAGCATGGTGAGCAGGACCGGCACGGCGACGTTGTAGGGCAGGTTGGCGACGAGCGCGGTGGGCGCCGGGCCGGGCAGCTCCGTGACCAGCATCGCGTCCGAGTGGACCAGGGCGAAGCGGTCCGCGCGTCCGGGCAGCCGGGCGGCGACCGTGGCCGGCAGGGCGCCCGCGAGCACGTCGTCGATCTCCACGGCGACGACCCGGTCGGCCGCCTCCAGCAGGGCCAGGGTCAGCGACCCCAGACCGGGGCCCACCTCGACCACCACGTCGTCGGGCCGCACCTCGGCGGTGCGTACGATCCTGCGGACCGTGTTGGCGTCGATGACGAAGTTCTGGCCGCGCTGCTTGGTGGGGCGTACGCCCAGCGCTGCGGCCAGCTCGCGGATGTCTGCGGGGCCCAGAAGGGCGTCGGGCTCTGTGGTGCTCACCCGTTAAGCCTACGGCCGCCACGGGGCCCGGGGGCCGCCGCCCGGCCCGGGCCCGGACCCGCGTGTCTCCCGGTGGACGGTGACCTGGTCGCCGTCGTCCAGCCCGGTGGCGGGGGCGGGGGCGACGGTGTCGCCGGTGCCGACCGTGACGCCCTCCGCGTCGAGCAGCTCACCGACGTCGTCGGCGAAGGTGTGCAGGGTGCGCGACGTCCCGTCGACGCTGACGCGGACGGCCTTGTCCTGGGCGAGGAAGGCGGCGGTGCCGCCGGCCAGGACGGCGAGGACCAGCGCGCGGGGGACGAGCCGCCGCAGCCCCTCGGGCGCGCTCCGGTGCCGCCGGACCGCCCGGTGCCCGGTGGGCTGCTTCCGCACGGCCGCCGGCGGGGGCACCAGCGGGGTGTCCAGCACGGTCGGGTCGTGGACCGGGAGCAGGCCGTGCCAGGAGCCGGCGACGATCGTCCGCTCCTCGTGGAGGGAGCGGGGCGGCGCCGGGGCGGGGACCCGCACCGGCGCCGCCCCGTACGCCCACCGCCGCGCGGTGCGCGGTGACTGCCCTGCGAATGGCCCACGACGCTCCAGGAACTCCGGCTGCCGACCCCTATGCGCGGGCACGGTAGCCGAGGTTCCATCACCGTCCAAAGTCGTACGATTACCTGACGTGTCGACCTGGGCCGGCCCGGAGCGTCAGAAGTCGAACGCCCGCGCGGTGTTGTCGTAGACGGTGGCGGCGAGGCTGTCCTCGTCGACGCCCCTCACCTCGGCCATCGCGCGGAGCGTGACCGGAACGAGGTAGGGGGCGTTGGGCCGTCCGCGGTACGGGGCGGGGGTGAGGAAGGGGGCGTCGGTCTCGACGAGCACCAGCTCGGCGGGGGCGACGGCCAGCGCGTCGCGCAGCGGCTGCGCGTTCTTGAAGGTCACGTTGCCGGCGAAGGACATGAAGTATCCGGCCGCCGCGCAGATCCGGGCCATCTCGGCGTCCCCGGAGTAGCAGTGGAAGACGGTCCGCTCCGGCGCGCCCGCGTCGGCGAGGACGCGCAGCACGTCCTCGTGGGCCTCGCGGTCATGGATGACCAGGGCCTTGCCGTGGCGCTTGGCGATCTCGATGTGAGCGCGGAAGGACTCCTCCTGGGAGGCGATGCCCTCGGGGCCCGTACGGAAGAAGTCGAGGCCGGTCTCGCCGACGGCGCGTACGTGGGGGAGGGCGGCGAGCGCGTCGATCTCGGCGAGCGCCTCGTCGAGCGCCGCCTTCCCGCCGGGCTCGCGGGCCCCCTGGCGGGCCGTGCCCTCGGGGTCCCCGTGCACGATGCGGGGCGCCTCGTTGGGGTGCAGGGCCACGGCGGCGTGCACGGACGGGTGGGCGGCCGCGGTCTCGGCGGCCCAGTGCGAGCCCTTCACGTCGCAGCCCACCTGGACGACGGCGGTCACGTTGACCGCCGCGGCGCGGGCCAGGCCCTCCTCGACGGTTCCGTCCTGCATGTCCAGATGGGTGTGTGAATCGGCGACCGGAACCCGGAGGGGTTCGGGGAGCGGCGGGGCGTCGGTACGGCTCATGCCCCCGACTCTACGAGGGCACGGGCCCTCGCTCACCGCCGGTGGGCGGGCTCACCGACGGTGGAAGGGGCGCAGCAGATCGGACAGCTGCCAGTGGTGCGTGGCGGTCCCGGAGGACGGCACGGCGGTGGCGGCGATCCTGTCCGCCCCGGCCTCCGGAGGTGCGGTCTTTTGGGGCTGGAGCAGCCGCTGGACGGTGGAGACCCGGCCGGCGCGCATGATCCGGACCACATGGCCGCCACAGTTGGTGCAGGTCGGGGTGGACAACGGTGAGGGGACCCGCTCTCCGTCCGCCTTGTACACGACGAAGGCGTTGCCCGAGCCGTCGACGTGGTGCTCTATCTCGTAGGCCTGTTCCCAGCCGTGTCCGCACCGCATACAGGCGAAGGCGTACGCCTCGTGCACGGTGGTTGCTGCGATCTCACTCATGCCTGCTCCTCTTGTCCGATGGACAAGCACTCCGGACAAGCACTCCGGATGATGCGTGCCACCTCAAGTGGACGCCTTCACCCGGGGGCGGCGCACCAGGTCTGCCGAGTGTTGGAACGGTTTTGGCCGATCCGTGGGCAAAGGGCCCGGTACGCGGCTTGCGCTTTACGTTTCAGGCTAGTCCTTTGCCCTGATCCTGGCCGGTCCGAGCCGCGTTCTTTGCCGCGACCACCGCATCGAACACCTCGCGCTTGGGCAGCCCGGCCTCGGCGGCGACCGCCGCGATCGCCTCCTTGCGCCGCTCCCCCGCCTCCTCGCGCACCTGCACCCTGCGCACCAGCTCCTCGGCGTCCAGTTCCTCGCCGGACTCCGTGGCGCCCTCGACGACGACGGTGATCTCGCCGCGCACGCCCTCGGCCGCCCAGAGGGCCAGGTCGCCCAGCGGGCCGCGCTTCACCTCTTCGTACGTCTTGGTCAGCTCCCGGCACACGGCGGCCCTGCGGTCGGCCCCGAAGACCTCGGCCATCGCGGCGAGGGTGTCGTCCAGCCGGTGCGGGGCCTCGAAGAAGACCATGGTGCGGCGTTCGCCGGCGACCTCGCGCAGCTTTCCGAGGCGCTCGCCCGCCTTGCGCGGCAGGAAGCCCTCGAAGCAGAAGCGGTCCACGGGCAGGGCGGACAGCGCGAGCGCGGTCAGCACGGCGGAGGGGCCGGGCACGGCGGTCACCTTGATGTCCTGCTCCACGGCGGCGGCGACGAGCCGGTAGCCGGGGTCGGAGACGGACGGCATCCCCGCGTCGGTGACGAGCAGGACGCGCGCACCGCCGGCCAGCGCCTCGACGAGTTCGGGCGTACGCGCCGACTCGTTGCCCTCGAAGTAGGACACGACACGCCCTGTCGTGTGGATGCCCAGGGCCTGGGTGAGCCGGCGCAGCCGCCGGGTGTCCTCGGCGGCCACGACGTCGGCCGTCTCCAGCTCGGCGGCGAGCCGTGGCGGGGCGTCCGCGACGTCACCGATGGGGGTCCCTGCGAGTACGAGCGTTCCAGTCGTTCCAGTCACATCGGCCATCCTCCCAGCACGGGCGGCACCACTCGCACAGATGCGTTCCCTACGATGGCGCGGTGACGAGTACTGCGCCCGAGGCCCAGCAGGGCAATGACGCCGGGGACGGCCCCGGCGACCAGCAGCCTTCCTGGCAGCGGCGGCTGCGCCGCTTCGGCCATTCCCCACGGCCGGAGACGGGGCTGCGCGAGCGTCTGGTCCCGCCCTACAGCCGCCCCGGCCGCCAGTTCTGGAACGTGGTCGCGGTGCCGCCGGCGCTCGCCGGGCGCCTGGTGCGCTGGTCCGCCTGGGGCGGGCCCCTGCTGGTCGCCCTGGTGGCCGGGGTGCTGCGCTTCTGGAACCTCGGCAGCCCGAAGGCGGTGATATTCGACGAGACGTACTACGCCAAGGACGCCTGGGCGCTGATCAACCAGGGCTACGAGGGTTCCTGGCCGAAGGACATCGACAAGCAGATCCTCAGCGACCCCTCCTCGGTGGACATCCCGGTCGACCCGGGTTACGTCGTCCATCCGCCGGTCGGCAAGTGGATCATCGGGATCGGTGAGCAGCTCTTCGGCTTCACCCCGTTCGGCTGGCGCTTCATGGTGGCGCTCCTCGGCACCCTCTCGGTCCTGATGCTGTGCCGCATCGGCCGCCGGCTGTTCCGCTCGACCTTCCTGGGCTGCCTCGCGGGCACTCTGCTGGCCGTGGACGGGCTGCACTTCGTGATGAGCCGCACGGCGCTGCTCGACCTGGTGCTGATGTTCTTCGTGCTGGCGGCGTTCGGCTGCTTCCTCATCGACCGCGACTGGGCCCGCCGCAAGCTGGCCGCGGCGCTGCCGGTCGACGAGGAGGGGCTCCTGCGCCCGGACGCGCACCTCGCGGAAACGCTCCGCCTCGGGTGGCGCCCGTGGCGGATCGCGGCCGGGCTGATGCTCGGTCTTGCCTTCGCCACGAAGTGGAACGGGCTCTACATCCTGGCCGCGTTCGGCGTGATGGCGGTGGTCTGGGACGTCGGCGCGCGGCGGACGGCGGGCGCCGTGCAGCCCTACCGTGCGGTGCTGCTGCGGGACCTGCTGCCCGCGTTCGTCTCCACGGTGCCGGTCGCCCTCGGCACGTACCTCGTCTCGTGGACCGGCTGGATCGTCACGGACAAGGGCTACTACCGCAACTGGGCGGCCACCCAGGGCAAGGGCGGCAGCTGGACCTGGCTCCCTGACTGGCTGCGCAGCCTGTGGCACTACGAGTACCAGGTCTACGAGTTCCACGTCGGCCTGACCTCCGGGCACACCTACCAGTCCAATCCGTGGAGCTGGATCGTCCTGGGCCGGCCCGTCTCGTACTTCTACGAGGAGCAGACGGGCTGCCTCACCTCCGAGACGCGCAAGTGCGCCCGCGAGGTCCTGGCGCTGGGTACCCCGCTGCTCTGGTGGGCGGCGTGCGTGGCCCTCCTGTACGTGCTGTGGCGCTGGTTCTTCCGCCGCGACTGGCGGGCGGGCGCGATCGCGTGCGGGGTGGCGGCGGGCTGGGTGCCCTGGTTCTTCTACCAGGAGCGGACGATCTTCCTCTTCTACGCGGTCGTCTTCGTGCCGTTCCTCTGCCTGGCGGTCACGATGACGATCGGCGCCCTCCTGGGCCCGGCGGCCGGCACGGGCACCAGACACCGCCTGGGCCTGGAGAAGGCCGATCCCACGGGCGACCGGAGACGCACCCTGGGCGCGATCGCGGCAGGGGTGCTGGTGCTGCTGATCGTCTGGAACTTCATCTACTTCTGGCCGCTCTACACGGGCACGTCGATCCCGGACACGTCCTGGCGCGACCGGATGTGGCTGGACACGTGGGTGTAGCGGGGAGAGGCACGATGGGGCGCGTCCTGAGGGTGCCCCCATCGGCGGCCGGGGCGGAGAGCGTCCTGCGCGGTACGTCCGGGCCTGGGCGCGGGTTGGCGAGAAAGCGCTATCCAGGGTGCGTCGCGGTCCGGTAACAACCTCCTCAGAGACCCCTGTTGTCCCGTAGGGTGCCCAGGGAAGCGTCTCTTGAACACGTTCAAGAGAACTCCTGGGGAGGGGGACAGCGCAGATGCGCAGTGGAGCGAAGGTCGCGATCGTCGGCGGAGTGTTCGTACTGGTGGCCGGAGGGCTCGGGTACGGCGTGTACGACGTGGTGCTGGGTGGTGACGGGGGCGGGGACACCGAGACGGCCGCCGCGTCGTCCGAGGTGAAGACCGGGCCGCCGGGCAAGGAGGAGATCGAGGAGACCGCCAAGGGCTTCCTCGCGGCGTGGGCGTCCGGTGACGCGCAGGCCGCCGCAGGGCTCACGAACAACGAGTCCGTCGCCGAGCCGGTACTGGCCGGGTACGCCGACGACGCGCACGTCACCGAGGCCGTGATCACACCGGGGCCCGCCGTCGGCACGAAGGTGCCCTACACGGTGAAGGCGACGGTGTCCTACGAGGGGAAGACCAAGCCCTGGTCGTACTCCTCGGAACTCGCCGTCGTGCGGGGGCTGACGACCGGGAAGGCGCTCGTCGACTGGGAGCCCACGGTGATCCATCCGGAGCTGACCGAGGGCGCCACGCTGAGGACCGGCGAGTCCTCGACGGCGGCGATCGAGGCCGTCGACCACAACGGCAAGGTGCTGGACAAGGAGACGTACCCGTCGCTCGGGCCGATCCTGGACAGCCTGCGTAAGAAGTACGGCGACACCACCGGCGGCTCTCCCGGGATCGAGACCTGGATCGAGCCCGCGGACGAACAGCTGCCGGACACCACGCTGCTGACGCTCGCCAAGGGGAAGCCCGGCAAGCTCCAAACCACGCTCGACGCGGACGCGCAGGCGGCCGCCGAGAAGGCGGTCAAGCAGTTCAGCGGAGCGTCGGTGGTCGCCGTGCGGCCGTCCACCGGATCGATCCGCGCCGTGGCCAACAACCCGGCGACCGGCTTCAACGCGGCGATGCAGGGCCAGCAGGCGCCCGGCTCCACCCTGAAGATCATGACGGCCGCGATGCTCATCGAGAAGGGCATCACCTCGGCGACCAGCCCGATCGAGTGCCCCAAGGACGTCATGTACCAGGGGAACACCTTCCACAACCTGGACTACTTCTCGCTGCCGGACTCGGACACGTTCACCACGAGCTTCGCCCGTTCCTGCAACACGGCCTTCATCAAGAAGATCGACGACGTGCACGACGACGCCGCCCTCGCCAAGGAGGCGCGTGACGTCTTCGGGATCGGCCTGGACTGGAAGACCGGCGTGGTCTCCTGGGACGGCAGCGTGCCCGAGGAGAGCGGCGGCGTGGCCGCGGCCCAGTACATAGGCCAGGGCACCGTGCAGATGAACGCGCTCAACATCGCGTCCATCACGGCGACCGCCCGCAACGGGACGTTCCGTCAGCCCGTGATCGTCCCGCAGTCCCTGGACGACCGCCCGCTCGCCACCGCCTCGCGCTCGCTGTCGCCGAACGTCACCCGGCAGCTGAACGACATGATGCGGGCCACCGCCTCCTGGGGCACCGGCAAGGCCGCCATGGCCTCGGTCGGCGGCGACAAGGGCGCCAAGACCGGATCGGCCGAGGTCGACGGGCAGGGCACGTCCAACAGCTGGTTCACCGGCTTCAGCGACGACCTCGCGGCAGCGGCGGTCGTCCAGTCCGGCGGCCACGGCGGCGATGCGGCCGGCCCGGTGGTGGCGGCGGTGCTGCGCGCCGGGTCCTGAACACGCACGACCACAGCGGGCCGGGCCGGAGGCGGATCACGCCTCCGGCCCGGCCTGCTTCCCGCCGTCGTCCCGCCCCCGTCGCCGTCGCGCGGCGACAGCCTCATCGATGTGGTGCGCGCCCGGCCCGGTTCAGTAGCGTGCGGGGCATGAGCACTTCCGACGCCACCCCGGCCACGGCCCCGTCCGATGCCCACCCCCGGTTCGCCGAAGCCCTGCGGGAGCTGGGTCTCGACGTCGAGGTACGCCGCTTCCCCGACGCCACCCGCACCGCGGTCGAGGCCGCCGCGGCGATCGGCTGCGAGCTCAGCCAGATCGTCAAGTCCCTGATCTTCGAGGCGGACGGCGTGCCGGTCCTGGTCCTGATGGACGGTGCGTCGCGGGTGGACCTGGAGCTCGTGCGGGGCGAGCTGGGCGCCGGGAAGGTCGAGCGGGCGCGGGCCGACCTCGTCAGGGAGACCACCGGATACGCGATCGGCGGCGTGCCGCCCTTCGGCCACCGCACGAAGACCCGGGTGCTGGCCGACCGCGGGCTGCTCTCCCACCCGGTGGTGTGGGCGGCGGCCGGCCACCCGCACGCCGTCTTCCGGCTCGATCCCGCCACCCTCGTCGACCTCGCGGGCGGCACCCTCGTGGACGTACGCGAGCGGAACGCGTGACCCCACTGGTGGCGGCGGCCGTCCTGGCCGCCGCGTTCACGCACGCCGGCTGGAACGCGATCGCCCACGCCATACGCGACCAGCTGCTGTCCTTCACCCTCATCTCCGGCGGCGGGGTGCTGATCGGGCTCCTGCTGGCCTGCTTCGCCCCGCTCCCGGCCGCGGGCGCCTGGCCCTACCTGCTCGTCTCGGCGGCCCTGCACGTGGCGTACATGGTGCTGCTGATGCGGTCGTTCACCCTGGGCGACTTCGGCCAGATGTATCCGATCGCCCGCGGGACGGCTCCGCTCGTCGTGACGGTCCTGGCCGCCGTCTTCCTCGGCGAGCGCCCGGACGCCTGGGCGACGGCGGGCGTCGCCGTGGCCTCGGCGGGGCTCGTCGGGCTGGCCCTGTGGGGCATCCGCGGCTCCGGCGAGCGCCCCCACTGGCCGGCGATCCTGGCGGCCCTCGCCACGGGGCTGGCCATCGCCGGGTACACCACGGTCGACGGGGCCGGGGTGCGCGCCTCCGGAACCCCGCTCGGCTACGTCGCCTGGCTGATGATCTTCGAGGGGATCGCCATCCCCACGTACGCGTTCTGGCGGCGCCGGGGCGAACTGATCCCCCAGCTCGCCCCGTTCGCCGCGCGGGGCCTCCTCGGCGCCGCGCTGTCGGTCACCGCGTACGGTCTCGTCCTGTGGGCCCAGACGAAGGCCCCGCTCGCCCCGATCGCCGCCCTGCGCGAGTCCTCGATCATCGTCGGCGCCGCGATCGGCGCGGTGTTCTTCAAGGAGCGTTTCGGGGCGCCACGAATCGCGGCCGCCGGTCTGATGGTGGTGGGCATCGGGCTGATGCTGCACACGAGCTGAGCGGCACTCGGGCGTGGACGTCACCGCCGCCGGATCGCCAGGGCACCTGGCGATCCGGCGTCCTGCCGCGAACGCGGGTTCAGGCGTTCCCCGTCATCGCCGCGCGGAAGCCCGTGTTGACCGCCAGGATGCCGCCGTCGACCCGCAGGGTGGTGCCGGTGATCCAGGCCGCTTCGCGGGAGGCGAGGAAGGCGACGGCGGACGCGATGTCGTCGGGTTCGCCGACGCGGCCGAGCGGGTAGAGGGCGCTCGCACGCTCCAGTTCGGCGTCGCGGCCCGTCCAGGCGTCCGTGCGGATCGTGCCGGGGGCGATGAGGTTGACGCGGACCCCGCGCGGCCCGGCGTGGCCGGCGAGCGTACGGGTGAGGCTGGCCAGGCCCGCCTTGGCGGCGCTGTAGGCGTGGCCGCCGAAGTCCTGCTCGCCGTTGACCGAGCCGATGTTGACGATGGCGCCCCGACCGGAGGCCACCAGGTGCGGCAGGGCGGCGCGGGAGCAGCGGTAGGCGCCGGTGAGCGTGATGTCGAGGCCGCGGGCCCACTGTTCGTCGGCCTCGTCCTCGAAGAGCGGGGCGTCCTGGTGGTCGGCGTAGGCGTTGTTGACGAGGACGTCGAGGCGCCCGAAGGCGGTGACGGCGTGCGCCACCGCCGCCTCGACCGCCGCCCGGTCGCCCACGTCGCAGGCCAGCGGTTCGGCGGTGCCGCCCGCCTCGCGTATCGCGGTCGCCGTGTCTTCGGCCCGCGCGGCGTCCAGGTCGGTGACCAGGACGGCCGCGCCCTCGGCGGCGAGACGGCGGGCGGTGGCCGCCCCGATGCCGCGTCCGGCTCCGGTGAGGAGCGCTGCGTACCCGTGGAAGCGAGGAAGAGTCATAGCGCCGAACGTACTGCCCTGACCAGGGCCTGGGCACGGGGGTCGGCGGTAACTCCCTTCTGCAGACCGTTCGTCACGTAGCCGAGCGCGATGCCCGATTCGGGGTCGGCGAAGCCCAGCGAGCCGCCCCGGCCGGGGTGCCCGAAGGACCCGGGCCCCAGCAGCGGCGCGGCGGGGCCGTGGAGCATGTAGCCGAGGCCGAAACGGGTGTTGACGACCAGGACCCGGTCCGGTCCCGCGGACTCCTCGGTCCGGGCCAGGGTGAGGGTGGCGGGGGCGAACAGCCGCTGGCCGTCGACCTCGCCGATCATCGCCGCGTAGCAGCGGGCGAGTCCGCGCGCGGTGGCGACCCCGTTGGACGCGGGGAGTTCGGCCGCACGGTAGGCGGGGTCGTTCTCGTCGGGGAAGGGGTCGATCGCCCCGAAGGCGCGGCGGGTGAGGGAGCCCGGGTCGGCGTAGGCCTCGACGACGGACCGCTTGGGCCGCACCCGCAGGGTCGCGCCGCCCTGGGCCTGCGGGGGTTCGACCGGTCCGATGCGCCCGATGCGGTGGGCCTCGTCCTCCGGGAGCCCGAACCAGAAGTCCAGGCCGAGGGGGCGTGCGATCTCCTCGGCTATCCAGCGGCCGATGGTGCGCCCGGTGGCCCTGCGGACCAGCTCGCCGATGAGCCAGCTGTAGGTCTGGGCGTGGTAGCCGTGGTCGGTCCCGGGCTCCCACTCGGGCCGTTGGGCGGCGACGGCCTCCGGCCCGGAGAAGTGGTCCACCGCCTCCGCGGGCGTCAGTGTCGTGTCGAGGGCGGCCAGCCCCGCACGGTGGGCGAGCAGGTGGCGTACGAGGACGCGCTCCTTGCCGTTCGCCTTGAACTCCGGCCAGTACGTGCCGACCGGGGCGTCCAGGTCCACCTGTCCGCGCTGGTGCAACAGGAGGGGGACGGCCGCGGCGACCCCCTTCCCGGCCGAACGCACGACCTGCACGGTGTCCACGGCCCAGGGTTCGGCCCCGTCGACGTCCCTCGTGCCGGACCACAGGTCGACGACCTTGCGACCGTGGCGGTAGAGGGCGACGGCCGCTCCCCGTTCCCCGCGCTGCTCGAAGTTACCGACGAAGGCGTCCCGTACCGCCTCGAACCCCGGCGCCACCGTGCCCCGTACATCCACGCCTGCTCCCGCGCTCCCGCTCATCCCCCCATGGTGCATCGCGCCGCAGGTCGAACGGGTGGCGGGTCACCATCTGTTCACGGTCGCGGAACGGACACGGAACGCGGGTCGAAGCCGAAGGGCAGCTCCAGCCGGTGCCGGCGCATGAGGGCGTCGTCGCAGAGCAGGTCCTGTGTGCGGTCGTCGGCGGCGATCACCCCGTCGCTGAGGATGACGGCGCGCGGGCAGAGTTCGAGGGCGTACGGCAGGTCGTGGGTGACCATCAGGACGGTGACGTCCAGGGAGCGCAGGATGTCGGCGAGTTCGCGGCGGGAGGCCGGGTCCAGGTTGGAGGAGGGCTCGTCCAGGACGAGGATCTCCGGCTCCATGGCGAGGACGGTGGCGACGGCGACCCGTCGGCGCTGGCCGAAGGAGAGGTGGTGCGGGGGCCGTGCCGCGTACTCCTCCATGCCGACCCGGCGGAGCGCGGTGAGGACGCGGTCCTCCAGCTCCGGGCCGCGCAGTCCGGCCGCTGCGGGCCCGAAGGCGACGTCCTCGCGGACGGTCGGCATGAAGAGCTGGTCGTCGGGGTCCTGGAAGACGATGCCGACCCGGCGGCGGATCTCGGCGAGATTCCGCTTCTCCACGGGCAGCCCGGCGACCCGGACGGTGCCGGCGCCCGCGTCGAGGATGCCGTTGAGGTGGAGGACGAGCGTGGTCTTGCCCGCGCCGTTGGGGCCGAGGAGGGCGACGCGTTCACCGCGGGCCACGGTCAGGTCGACGCCGAAGAGGGCCTGGTGACCGTCGGGGTAGGCGTAGGCGAGGCCGCTGACCTCGAGGGACGGGGCGGGGGCGGTGGACTGGCTCATAGGGTCCATCCCAGCAGACACACGACGAGGGCCAGCACGGGGAGTGCCGCCGCGTGCGCCCACTCGGTGCGCGAGGCGGTCACCTCGTCGATCACCGGCATGGTCCCCGTGTAACCGCGGCTGACCATCGCGAGGTGGACGCGCTCGCCGCGTTCGTAGGACCGGATGAACAGGGCGCCCGCCGTCTTGGCGAGGACACCCCACTGGCGGACGCCTCTGGCCTCGAAACCGCGGGAGCGGCGGGCGATCGACATCCGGCGCAGTTCGTCGGTGATGACGTCGCCGTACCGGATCATGAAGGAGGCGATCTGGACGAGCAGCGGGGGCAGCCTGAGCCGCTGGAGGCCGAGCAGCAGGGACCGCAGCTCGGTGGTGGAGGCAAGGATCACCGAGGCGGCGACGCCGAGGGTGCCCTTGGCGAGGACGTTCCAGGCGCCCCAGAGGCCGGGGACGCTGACGGAGACGCCGAGCAGTTCGGTCTGCTCGCCGGGCACCACGAACGGCATGAGCAGCGCGAACGCGACGAACGGCACCTCGATGACCAGCCGCTTCAGCAGGAGACCGGGCGAGAGCCGGGCCACCGCGGCGACGGCGGCGAGCAGCGCCGCGTAGAGCGCGAAGGCCCAGACGACCTCGCGCGGGGTGGAGACCACGACCACGACGAAGCAGAGGACGGCGGCCAGCTTGCAGTGCGGGGGCAGGGCGTGGACGGGCGTGTGCCCGTGCCGGTAGAGCGTGTGCGCGTGGCCGGCGCCCATGTCAGACGGACTCGGTCGTGCGGGCGGTGGGTGCCTCCGGCGCCCGGCGCTTGCGGACCGCCCAGAACACCCCGCTGCCGACGGCGACGGTGACGCCGACGCCGATGACTCCGGCGAGGCCGCCGGAGACGCGGGCGTTGCCGATGTCCTTGACGCCGTAGTCGGCGAGCGGGGAGTCGGCCGCACCGTGTTCCTGGACCTTCTCGTCGATGCCCTTGTCGGCGGCGACCTTCTCCAGGCCGTCGGGGTTCGCGGAGGCGTAGAAGGAGACGAAGCCCGCGAGGACGAGGGCGGCGACCAGTCCGGTGGCCCACACCGTGCGCGTGGAGCGGGTGGCGGCCGGGGCGGGCGAGGCGGGGGCCGGGGCGGCAGGGGCATCGATGAGTTCACCGTCGACGCGGAGCTTGAGCGGCGCGGCGAGTCCGCGCGCCCCGTGCACCAGGTCGGGACGTACCGCGATCACGGCGCCGACGGTCAGCGCGGTGATCGCCGCCTCCCCGATGCCGATCAGGACGTGGACGCCGACCATCGCGGTGAGGACCTTGCCGATGGGTACGTCGGTGGTCCCGCCGACGGCGTAGATCAGGGTGAACACGGCGGCGGCGGCCGGCACGGAGACCAGGGCGGCCACGAAGGCGGCGGCGGTCGTCGAGCGGCGGGTGCGGGGCAGCACCCGGGTCAGTCCGCGGAAGAGGCCGTAGGCGACGAGGACGGTGACGACGCCCATCACCGTGATGTTCACGCCGAGCGCGGTGAGGCCGCCGTCGGCGAAGAGGATTCCCTGCATCAGCAGGACGACGGCTATGCAGAGCACCCCGGTGAAGGGCCCGACCAGGATCGCCGCCAGGGCCCCGCCCAGGAGGTGCCCGCTGGTGCCGGCGGCGACCGGGAAGTTCAGCATCTGCACGGCGAAGATGAAGGCGGCGACGAGCCCCGCGAGCGGCGCCGTGCGTTCGTCCAGTTCACGCCGGGCGCCGCGGAGGCTGACGGCGACCGCGCCTGCGGCGACGACACCCGCGACGGCGGAGACGGGTGCGTTGATGAAACCGTCGGGTACATGCATGGAGTGGCTCCGCTTTCGGCGTTACTCAGGGCGGGGTCGGGAACCGCTCAATGATAGTGCCCTGTTGCAAACAGTTCGCAAGAGCGCAGGGACGCCAACTACCCCACCCCCCGACATGCCCAAATGGGAAAATATGGGACATTAGGGGGAGAGATTTTCACACAGGAGGAGCCGGCCATGTCCCTCGTGATCCAAGAGCACGCCCGAGCCCGGCTCATCACCGACGGCCCCGACCCCCGGCTGGTCCCTGTCGAACTGCGCTGTGACCCCGAGGAGCCGAGGACCGTCCACGTCCGGCTGCCCGGAGGCGTCGACTGGGCCTTCGGCCTCGACCTCCTGGAACGCGGACTGCGCTCCCCCGTCACCCGCGGCGACATACGGATATGGCCGTGCGGCCGGGCCCAGCTGGTCCTGGAGCTGCACTCGCCGGACGGCGTCGCCGTCTTCCAGTTCGACATCGCCCCGGTGATCCGCTTCCTGTCGCGGACCCGCCCGAAGACGGCGAAGCGCCCGCCGGCCGCCACCGCCCCGGCCACCCCCGCCTGACCACGGCAAGAGCCCCCGTGCCGCGTGCACGGGGGCTCTTCGTCGCCCCGGTCCCCCGTCCCCACAGGTAACCGGCGCTCCGGGGCCGCACTCCGCTCAGGCGCGGGCCCCGGGGTCCAGGTGGGTCAGACGCGGACCAGCTCCCGCTCGCCGCCGCCCTCGGCCGGGCCGTCGGAGTCGGAGGCGCCCTTGCGCAGGCCCTCGCCCTCCACGTCCACGTTGGGCAGCACACGGTCCAGCCAGCGCGGCAGCCACCAGGCCCGCTTGCCCAGCAGGGCGAGCACGGCGGGCACGATGGCCATGCGGACCACGAACGCGTCGAAGAAGACGGCGATGGCCAGCGAGAAGCCGATCATCTTGATCATCTGCTCCGAGGAGCCGATGAAACCGGAGAAGACGGCCATCATGATCACCGCGGCGGCCGTGACCACCCGTGCACCGTGCTTGAAGCCGGTGACGATCGCCTGACCGGGGCTCTCCCCGTGGACGTAGGCCTCACGCATCCGCGTGACCAGGAAGACCTCGTAGTCCATCGCGAGACCGAAGACCACGCCGACCATGAAGATCGGCATCATGCTCATGATCGGACCGGTCTGCTCGACCCCGAAGAGCGAGCCGAGCCAGCCCCACTGGAAGACCGCGACGACCGCGCCGAGGGCCGCGACCACCGAGAGCAGGAAGCCGAGGGCCGCCTTCAGCGGGACGAGGATGGAGCGGAAGACCACCATCAGCAGCAGGAACGCCAGGCCGACGACGAGCGCCAGGTAGGGCAGCAGCGCGTCGTTCATCTTCTGCGAGAAGTCGATGTTCATCGCCGTGGCGCCGGTGACCAGCACCTCGGCACCCGTCTCGCTCTTGACGTCTCCACCCGAGTCACGGATGGCGTGGACGACGTTCTCCGTCTCGACGGAGCTCGGCCGGTCCTTGGGGATGACCGTGATGGTCGCCGTGTCGCCGGCCTTGTCGAAGGTGGCCGGGGTGACGGCCGCGACACCGCTGGTGCCCTCGATGTCGTCGGAGACCCTGCTCACCGCGGCCTTGCCGTCGGAGCTGTCCTTGGTGTCGACGACGACCAGCAGCGGACCGTTGAACCCGGGGCCGAAGCCGTCGGAGAGCATGTCGTACGCCTGGCGCTGCGTGGTCGACTTCGGCTGGGCGCCGTCGTCCGGGAGGCCCATCTCCAGCGAGGCGGCCGGTACGGCGATCGCGCCGAGGCCGACGACGCCCACCAGCAGCACCCACACCGGGCGGCGCAGCACGAACCGCGCCCAGCGGGTGCCCATGTTCGGCTTCGCGTCGGGCTTGTTCTCCGCCTCGGCGGCCTTGCGCGCCTTGCGCCCCATGACCTGCTTGCCCGCGAAGCCCAGGAGTGCCGGGACGAGGGTGAGCGCGATGAGGACGGCGATGGCGACGGTGCCCGCGGCGGCGAAGCCCATCTTCGACAGCATCGGGATGTTGACGACGGCGAGTCCGACCAGCGCGATGACCACGGTCAGCCCGGCGAAGACCACTGCGGAGCCCGCCGTTCCGACGGCCCGTCCGGCGGCTTCCTCGCGCTCCCGGCCCTCGGCCAGTTCGGCGCGGTAGCGGGACACGATGAAGAGCGCGTAGTCGATGCCGACCGCGAGGCCGATCATCATCGCGAGCGTGGAGGTGGTGGAGCCGAGGTCCAGGACGTTGGCCAGCGCGGTGATCGTGGAGACCCCGATGCCGACCCCGATGAGGGCGGTCAGCAGCGGCAGCCCCGCGGCGATCAGCGAGCCGAAGGTGATGACCAGCACGACGGCGGCGATGGCGACACCGATGATCTCGGTGGCCCCCGTCTCCGGCATCACCTGGAGCGCGTCACCGCCGATCTCCACCTTCATCCCGCTGTCCTGCGCGTCGTGGCCCACGTCCTGAAGGGCCTCACGCGTCGGGTCGGTCAGCTCCATGGAGCTGACCTTGTAGGAGACGGAGATGTAGGCGGTCGAGCCGTCCTTGCTGACGGCGTTCGCCTTGTACGGGTCGGCGACCGAGGCGATCTGGTCCGAGCCGGACTTCAGGTCACCGACGATCCCCTGGATCTCGGCCTTGTTGGCCGCGCCGGTGACCTTCTCCCCCTCGGGGGCCTTGAAGACGACCCGGGCGGTCGCGCCGTCGGCGCTGCCTCCAGGGAAACGTTCCTCCAGCAGGTCGAAGGCCTTCTGGGCCTCCGTGCCGGGGATCGAGAAGGAGCTGGAGGTGGCGGTGGCCGCGGAGGAGGCGCCGACGACGGCCAGGGCCAGCAG
The DNA here is from genome assembly GCF_002910915.1 of Streptomyces sp. SM10. Classification (GTDB taxonomy): domain Bacteria; phylum Actinomycetota; class Actinomycetes; order Streptomycetales; family Streptomycetaceae; genus Streptomyces. The sequence goes on from NZ_NEUF01000147.1 coordinate 24,616, forward strand.
CGCCACCCACATCAGGGCGACAGAAATGCGTCGCCGGAAGGCGAGCCGTCCGAGTTTGTACAGGAATGTAGCCACGGAGGGGGTACTCCCGGTCAGGTCGTTGAGTGGAAGAGGGCGTGAGGAACCAGCCCGACGACGAGAGCGGCGTGTCAGGTGGAGCGTCGGGGAGACAGGTCGTACGGAATCACGGAAGGACTGGGGACGTCAGACGCCGAGGGCGGGGAACACCACGGCTTCCGCGTAGTCGGTGAGGAACGCCTGGTCGACGGGCCGGTCCTCGACCAGCTCGCGAGCGGCGAAGGCGCCGATCATCATGTGCGGTACATAGGAGAGCGCCGGATTGTCCGGGCGCACTTCCCCTCGGTCCACGGCGCGCTGGAGCAGCGTCCCGAGGCCGGTCATCTCCGGCTCGATCAGCAGTTCCCGCAGCGCCTGGAAGAGGTCGGGGTTGGTGTGGACGGCATGGCTCAGACCCCGCATCAGCGCGGAGTTCCGCTCCATCTGACAGTCGTCGGTGCGCGACATCACGGCGAGGAAGTCACCGCGGAGCGAACCGGTGTCGACATCGGCGAGGTGCACCGGCTTGTCGTTCCGGAGCGCCTTGACGACCAGCTCGGCCTTGCTCCCCCACTGGCGGTAGAGGGTGGCCTTGCTGGAACGGGTGCGGGCGGCAACGGCGTCCATGGTCAGGGCTTCGTAGCCGACCTCGCCGAGCAGATCGAGCACGGCCTCGTACAGCTCGCTCTCGCGTTCCGGCGTGAGTCTGCTGCGTGCCATGTCGACCCCCTCTCCCTTGCGCCCGCTGGATCGTACGCCAGTCGAAGATCAACTAACGGAACGAAACTGTTTCGTACACCTTGAGAGTACTCCCCTCGCCCAGCGAAACGAAACTGTTTCGCTTGTGTCCCGCACCACAAGTTGCCGGGGACCCGCACCGCGGAAAGCATTGGAGGGTGAGTGACGACGTCGCGTATCTCCGCTTCCCGCACCTCCACGAGGACTTGCTCTGCTTCACGGCGGAGGACGATCTCTGGGTCGCCCCGCTCGCCCCGGCGGGGCAGCTCCCCGGCCGGGCGTGGCGGCTGACCGTCGACCGGACCAGGGTCGGTCATCCGCGTTTCTCGCCCGACGGCAGCCGTATCGCCTACACGTCCTGGCGCACGCTCGATCCGGAGATCCACCTCGTCCCCGTCGGCGGCGGGCCCGCCCGCAGACTCACCTACTGGGGGTCGACCGACGCCCGGGTCTGCGGCTGGAGCCCCGACCCGGGCGACTCCTCCCAGATCCTCGCCGTGTCCTCGCACAACCAGCCGTTCTCGTACTTCTCCTGGGCCTACAGCGTCCCCACCGACGGCGGCCCCGGCGGCAGGCTCCCCTGGGGTCCCGTCTCCGACATCGCGGTCGCCGACGTCGACGGCACACGGCGCACCCTGCTGCTCACCGGGAGGCCGCCGCACGAACCGGCCGCCTGGAAGCGCTACCGGGGCGGGGCGACGGGCCGGCTGTGGCTCCACGGCGAGCGGCTGCTGCCGGACGTCGACGGGCAACTGGACGCGCCGATGTTCGTCGGGCGCCGGATCGCCTTCCTCTCCGACCACGAGGGCGTCGGAAACCTGTACTCCTGCCTGGCGGACGGCACCGACCTGCGCCGGCACACGGACCACGACGCGTTCTACGCCCGGCACGCCTCGAGCGACGGCACCAGGGTGATCTACCAGTGCGCCGGCGAGCTGTGGCTGGTCGAGGACCTGGAGTCACCGGACGCCGTGCCCCGCAAGCTGGAGGTACGGCTCGGGGGGCCGCGGACCGGACGGCGCACGTACCAGGTGCCGGCGTCCAGCCATGTCGACTCGCTCGCCGTGGACGAGACGGGCCGGGCGAGCGCCGTCTCCGTACGCGGCAGCCTGTACTGGCTGACCCACCGCGACGGCCCCGCCCGCACGATCTCGGACACCCCGGGGGTGCGGGTCCGGCTGCCGGAGATGCTGGGCAGCAGCGGCCAGGTCGCCTACGTCACGGACGCCGAGGGCGAGGACGCGGTCGAGATCGCCTACCTCCCCCGCGCCAGCGGCGACCGACCGCCCCGCCGGCTGGCCACCGGCCGGCTGGGCCGGGTCCACGAGCTGGTCTCCGACCCGGAGGGCGAGCGGCTGGCCATCGCGTCGAACGACGGCAGGCTCCTCCTGCTGGACACCGGGGAGGAGCCCGCGGACCTGGACGCGGTCCTGGGCACGCCCCCGGGCGGGGACGCCCCGGAAACGGACGGGGCGGGCACCGCCGTCCCGCCGGAACCTCCCGAGGGCGTCGCCCCGCCCAGGACCCTCGCCCCGCCGGGCATCCTCACCGCTCCGGGGGCGACCGGGGACGGGGTCACCGAGCTCATCCGCTCCGTGAACGGCCCCGTCCGCGATCTGGCCTTCTCCCCGGACGGCCACTGGCTCACCTGGTCGCATCCCGGCGTCGGCCGGTCGCTGCGGCAGATCAAGCTCGCCCGGATCACCGGCCCCGACGCCCCGGTGACGGTGGATGTCACCAACGGCCGATTCGAGGACGAGAACCCCGTCTTCACCGGCGACGGCCGCTATCTCGCCTTCCTCTCCTGGCGCGGCTTCGACCCCGTCTACGACGTCCACACCGGTGACCTCTCCTTCCCGCTGGGCTGCCGCCCCTACCTGGTCCCCCTCTCCTCGGCCACCCCCTCCCCCTTCGCCCTGCTCCCGGACGGCAGGCCCGCGGCGGGCGGCCTGGACCCGGTGGACATCCCCGAGGCCCCGGTCGAGGGGCCGACGGTCATGGTGGAGTTCGAGGGACTGGAGAGCCGGGTGACACCGTTCCCGGTCTCCGCGTCCAAGTACTCGGCGCTCCAGCCGGTCAGCGGCGGTGGCCTGGTCTGGCTGCGCTGGCCGATCTCCGGCGCGCTGGGCGAGACGTTCGCGAACCCGGCGGACATGTCGGGCCGCCCCACCCTGGAGCACTTCAACATCGCCAAGGCCCGCAAGACCGAACTCGTCGGCCACCTCGACTGGTTCGCGGTCAGCGGGGACGCGACCCGGCTGGTCGTCATGGACGACGGCGACCTGCGCGCCGTGCCGTCCAACGAGCCGGGCGACAACGACACGACGGTCTTCCTCGACCTGCGCCGCATCCTGCACGACGTCGACCCGGCGGCCGAGTGGCGCCAGGCTTACGGCGAGGCGGGCCGCATCGTCCGGTCCTACTTCTGGGAACCGGACATGTGCGGCATCGACTGGGACGGCGTGCTGGAGCAGTACCGCCCCCTGCTCGAACGGGTCGCCTCCCCCGACGAGTTCGCGGACCTGCTGCGCGAGGTCCTCGGCGAGCTCGGCACGTCCCACGCGTACGTGGCGCCCGCCCGCCGCAACGAGGGCCCCCCGCACTACCAGCGGGCGATCGGGCTGCTCGGCGCCAACCTCGTGTGCCGCGACGGCGACTGGACGGTGCAGCGCATCCTGCCCGGCGACTCCTCCGACTCCAAGGCGCGTTCACCGCTCGCCGGTACGGGGATCCGGGAGGGGGCCGTCCTCACGCACGTCGACGGCCGCCCGGTCGACCCGGTGGCGGGACCGTACCCGCTGCTGACGGCGGCGGGCGGCACCACGGTGGACCTGACGTTCCGCCCGGCCGGGGGCGAGTGCGGTGGCCGCTCGCGCCGTATCGCGATCGTCCCCCTGGTCGACGAACGGCCGCTGCGCTACCAGGACTGGGTCGCCAAACGCCGCGAGGTCGTACGCGAGTTGAGCCACGGCAAGTGCGGGTATCTGCACATCCCCGACATGGGCGGTTCCGGCTGGGCGCAGTTCAACCGCGACCTGCGGCTCGAGGTGTCGCGCCCGGCGCTGATCGTGGACGTGCGGGGGAACGCGGGCGGCCACATCAGCGAGCTGGTCGTCGAGAAGCTCACCCGCACGATCCTCGGCTGGGACCTGACCCGCAACGCCCAGGCGGTCTCGTACGCCTCCAACGCGCCCCGGGGGCCGGTCGTGGCCCTCGCCGACGAGGCGACGTCCTCCGACGGGGACATGATCACGGCGGCGTTCCGGCTGCTGAAGCTGGGGCCGGTGGTCGGCCAGCGCACCTGGGGCGGAGTGGTCGGCATGACCGGCCGGCACCGGCTGGGCGACGGCACGGTGATCACGGTGCCGATGAACGCGGCCTGGTTCGACACGTACGGCTGGTCCGTCGAGAACCACGGCGTCGAACCCGACCTGGAGGCGCTGCGCACCCCGCTGGACTGGGCGGAGGGCCGTCACGCGGTCCTGGACGACGCCGTCAGGGTCGCCCTGGACCTCCTGGGCGCCCACCCGGCCTCCACGCCCCCCACCTACGCCACGGCCCCGAACCTCCGCAGGCCCCCACTGCCCCCGAGGTCTTGAGGTGCGGGGCCCGGGGCAGAGCCCCGGGCCCCGCACGCTCCGCGGGACGCCGAGCGCACGAGTTGGGGCGTACCCGGGAACCCGGGTACGCCCCAACCAACCAACCGCAGACGCTCAGAGGCGTCAGCCGTCAGCGCTCGGAACGCTCACGCGGACGGTCCTGGCCGCCCTGCGGGCGGTCCTGGCCACCCTGCGCACGGTCCCGCGCCTCGGGCCGACGGCCCTGGCCCTGGCCCTGGCCCTGGCCCTGAGCCTGGCCCTGGCCCGCGGGCCGACGCTGGGGGTCGGCGGAACGCTCGCGCGCCTCGCCCTGCTTGCCGCCGGCCTTCGCCTGCTTGGCCTGGTCGGCAAGCTCCTGCGCCTTGTCCTTGAACTGGTCTGCGATGCCCATGCTGTTCACTCCTATGTGGGTGCGTGGGGTTGGCCCCGGTGGGGCCTCGCTCAGACTTACACACCCGGACATTCATCGCATTTCGATCAATGACGCTGTGTACGCGCCTCCCGGTCCGCCTCACCGCCGGCGCCCACCAGCCCCTTGCCCACACCGTCGAGACGGGTCCCGAACCGCTTCATCTCACGCTGCCCGACGGTCCCGATCACCATCGGCAGGTACCCCCGGATCGACTGCATCCCCCGCAGCCACCACTGCGCGTACACGTGCGCGGAACGCCGTTCGATCCCGGCCACGATCCGGTCGACCGCCGGGCCCAGGGGGTAGGTGCGGTTCGTCGGCCACGGCAGCCGCTGCCGCAACTCCCGCATGACATCGTCCTCGTCGGCGCCGCGCACCATGTCCGTGTCGGTCCAGGACAGATAGCCGACGCCGACCTTCACGCCCCGGTGGCCGACCTCGCCGCGCAGGCAGTGCGCGAACGCCTCCACGCCCGACTTGGACGCGCAGTACGCGCTCATCATCGGCGCCGGGGTGATCGCGGCCAGGGACGCTATCTGGAGGAAGTAGCCGCGGCTCTCGATGAGCACCGGCAGGAACGCCCGCGCGGTCACCGCCCCGCCTATCAGGTTGACCTCGACGACCCGTCGCCATGCCTCCGGGTCGGAGTCCACGAGCGGACCGCCGGTGGCGACGCCCGCGTTGGCGACGACGATGTCGATCTTCCCGAAGCGCTGCTTCACCTCCTGGGCGATCCGGCCCATCGCCACGTGGTCGGTGACGTCCGCGTACCAGTGGTCGCTCTCGCCGTGCAGCCGCTCCGAGACCTTCTTCAGCTCGTCCGGCTCCAGGCCGACCAGCGCCAGCGTGGCGCCGCGCGCCGACAGCTTGCGCGCCAGCAGCTCACCCACTCCCCGTGCCGCGCCGGTGACGACGACGACCTGCCCTTCGAGACTCCGCCTGCCGCTCATGCGACCTCCTCCTCGCTCACGGCTGCCGCCGTGCTGCCCGCACCTTCCACAGTGACGTACGTGACCACCAGTTCGCGGAGCTTCGCCGTGACCGCTTCGGGCGCCTCCACCGGTGTCATGTGCCCCATGCCCTCCAGTTCGGTGAGCCCGAGGCTGTGCGGCAGCGCCGCTTCGACGGCCCTCGCGTGCAGGGGCGGCGTCAGGCGGTCCTCCGTGCCGGCGATCACCGCGGTGGGCAGCCTCAGCTCCCGCACGCGCGCCTCCAGGTCGAGCTCCGCGAGCACGTGCCCCCAGGCGACACGCGCCCCGCGAGGACACGCGTGGACGATCCTGGCACAGGCCTCCACCCGTTCCGGGGCCGAACCGCGGCCCATCGTGGCGTACTTGAGGATCGACCTGGACACCGCGTTGACCGGTCCGAGCGGGGCACGCGCGCCGAGGACCGCGGCGGTCATCCGTGTGCGGAGGGCGCCGGCCCTCAGCGGGATCACCAGCGACTCGGCCGTCAGGCGCGAGCTGCCGGTGCTGCACAGCAGCACGGCCGCCCCGTGCTCCCGGACCGCGTCGCGTCCGGCGGCCGCCATGATCGTCATCCCGCCCATGGAGTGCCCGCCGAGCACCGCTTTCCGTCCCGGCTCCAGCGTGACCTTCAGGACCGCTTCGAGATCGTCGGCCAGCGCCCGGGTGCTGTATCCGCCGGGGCCCGCCGCGGGAGAGCCGCCGTGTCCCCGCTGGTCGTAGACGACGACCCGGTGGTCCACCGCCAGGTCACGCACCTGGGCGTCCCAGAAACGGGTGTTGCAGGTCCAGCCGTGCGACAGGACCACGGCGGGGGCACCCTCGGGGCCGTGCAGTTCGACGTGGACGCGCGCGCCGTCGGCGGAGACGACACTCAGTTCACGTACGGGCACGGGCGGGGTGTCCGCCTTCTGCGTCGGTCGGCTCATCGTGCGGCCTCCTCGGTCACGGCCTGCGCCGCGGAGTGGGTGACGGGGGGACGGAGGACGTCGTACTCACCGAGGTCGACCGAGCGGGTGGCGCGCCGGAACTCGGCCGTCGTGCCCGGCCAGACCGTGGTGTTGCGCCCGTTGGCGTCGAGGTACCAGCTGGTGCAGCCGCCGGTGTTCCAGACGGTCCGCTTCATGCGCTCCTGGACCCGCCGGTTCCACGCGCCGACGGCGGCGGGCCGCGCGTCGAGCGCCGCCCGCCCGCCCAGGACGTCCAGCTGGCGCATGTAGTCGGCCATGTAGTTCAGCTGGGACTCGATCATGAGGATCATGGAGGAGTTCCCGAGGCCGGTGTTGGGCCCGATGATCGTCATCCAGTTGGGGAAGCCGGCCGCGGTCGCGCCCCGCAGCGCCTGCATCTCGTCCTTCCAGGACTCGGCGAGCGTGATGCCGTCGGCGCCGACGACCCGTTCGGCGATCGGCATGTCCGTCACGTGGAAGCCGGTGCCGAGGATGATCACGTCGGCCTCGGTCTCCGTGCCGTCCGAGCCGACCAGGGTGGAGCCCCGCACCTCGGACAGGCCCGAGTCGACCACGTCGACATTCGGCTGGGCGAGCGCCGGGTAGTAGGCGTTGGAGAGCAGGATGCGCTTGCATCCGATGCGGTACGAGGGGGTCAGCTTGGCCCGCAGCGCGGGGTCCTTGATGGCCCGCGCCATGTTGGACTTGGCTATCGACTCGACGAGCCCGAGCTGGTTGGGGTGCTTGGTGAAGGCACCGACCTGCAGCTCCCGGATGCCCCACAGGAGTCCGCGGCGCGCGGTGGCCGTGAAGGGGAGCGCGCGGTGCAGCCACTTCTCGGCGCCGCTGATGGCGCGGTCCATACGCGGCATCACCCAGGGCGGGGTGCGCTGGAAGAGGGTGAGCCGGCCGGCCTTGGGCTGGATCTCCGGGACGATCTGGATCGCGGAGGCGCCGGTGCCGATCACGGCGACACGCTTGCCGGTCAGGTCGTAGTCGTGGTCCCACTGCGCGGAGTGGAAGACCTTGCCGGGGAAGGCGGCGAGCCCGGGGATGTCGGGCAGCTTCGGGTCGGAGAGCGGGCCGGTGGCGGAGACGACGGCGTCGGCGGTGAGCGTGGAGCCGTCGGCCGCCTCGATCACCCAGTGCAGCGCGTCGTTGTCCCAGCGCATGACCGTGACTTCGTGGTCGAGCCTGATGTGCGGGCGCAGCCCGAAGGTGTCGGCGACATGCTCCAGGTAGGCGCGTATGTGCTGCTGCCCGGAGAAGGTGCGCGGCCAGTCGGGGTTGGGCGCGAACGAGAACGAGTACAGGTGGGACGGTACGTCGCAGGCGCAGCCCGGGTAGCTGTTGTCCCGCCAGGTGCCGCCGACCGCACTGGCGCGCTCCAGGACCACGAAGTCGGTGATGCCTTCACGGCGGAGCCGGACCGCGGCTCCGAGACCCCCGAATCCGGATCCGATCACCGCCACTCGTACGTGCTCGTGCTGGGCCATGCTGCCGCCTCCCCGCGGTACCTGAACGGACTCTGCCAGCAATCACTGGCATGGTTGGGAGGGTAGAGCAGCTCCGTACCGATGGGTAGGGGTCGGGACGAGGAAAGTTACCGGCGGTACAACATAGGGTGCGGGTGTGGCTGAAGGACGCGAGCACCGTGAGTACCGCATGGAGGAGCTGGCCAAGGAGGCCGGCATCACCGTGCGCACCCTGCGCTTCTACCGGGAACGCGGCCTCATCCAGCCACCCCGCCGCGAGGGCCGCATCGCCTGGTACGACGACCACCACCTGGCCCGGCTGCGCACGATCACGGGCCTGCTGGAACGGGGCCACACCCTCAACGGCATCGCCGACCTCGCCTCGACCTTCGACAGCGGCCGCGACGTCGCCGAGGTGCTCGGCCTGGGCGAACCGACCGAGGAGACCCCGGTCCGGCTCACCCCCGAGCAGCTCGCCGACTACTTCCAGGACCAGGCCACGGCGGAGAACCTCGCCGCATCCATGGAGCTGGGCTACCTCGGCATCGACGGCGACGAGATCGTCCACATCAGCCGCCGCCTCCTGGACGCCTCGTCCGAACTGGTGCGGGCAGGGGTCCCCCTCGACGCCGTGCTCACCTCCGGCCGCGAGGTCCGCGCCCACGCGGACGCCCTCGCCGACCTCTTCGTACGCGTCCTGCGCACCCACACCGCGCAGACCGAGCCGGACCAACTGCGCACGCTCGCACAGGCGGTGGTGGACGCGGAGCTGTCGATGGCCCTGGACCGGCGGCTGCGGGAGGACAGGGCCGCGGACAGCGACTAGCGCTCGTACGTCGCCGTCACCGGCGCGTGGTCGCTCCACCGCTCTCCGTGGGTGGCGGCACGCTCCACCCAGGCCTTCACGGTGCGCGCGGCGAGACCGGGGGTCGCCACCTGGTAGTCGATGCGCCAGCCGGCGTCGTTGTCGAAGGCGCGCCCGCGGTAGGACCACCAGGAGTAGGGGCCCTCCTCCTCCGGATGCACGGACCGGACCACATCGACGTACGCCGCCTCGTCGAACACCCGGGTCAGCCACTCGCGCTCCTCCGGGAGGAAGCCGGAGTTCTTCTTGTTGGCCTTCCAGTTCTTGAGGTCGGCCTCCTGGTGGGCGATGTTCCAGTCGCCGCACACGACGACCTCGCGCCCCGCGGCGGCGGCACGCGCCCTCAGCCCCTGGAGGTAGGGGAGGAAGGCCGCCATGAAGCGCTCCTTCTCCTCCTGCCTCTCGGTGCCGACCTCACCTGAGGGCAGATAGAGGCTGGCGACCGTCACGCCCGGCAGGTCGACCTCGGCGTACCGCCCGGAGGTGTCGAATTCCTCACTCCCCGGGACCTCGAACCCGCCGAAGCCGATCTGGACGCGCTCGGGCGCGCGCCGCGTGTAGACGGCCACACCCGCACGCCCCTTGGCCGCGGCCGGCGCGTACACGACGTGCCAGCCCTCGGGCTCACGCAGCTCTTCCGGGAGTTGCCGCACCTCGGCGCGGACTTCCTGGAGGCAGATCACATCGGCCTCGGTCTGCCCCAGCCACTCGACGAAGCCCTTCTTCGCGGCGGCACGGAGCCCGTTCACGTTCACGGTGGTAACAGTCAGCATCCCGGTACAGTACCTACACGCTCATGGTGCATACCTGTACCATATGTCGCATGAATATCCGCTCCCGGCCCTTCGACCACGCCGATGCCGTCAAGCTCAACGACCTGGTGCAGCTCGAATACGCCGAGCGCTACGGCGATGGGGGCGATGTCACACCCCTGGACGCCACGATGTTCGACCCGCCCCGTGGCCTGTATCTGCTCGCCTACGACGAGCAGGACCGCCCGGTGGCCACCGGCGGCTGGCGCAGCCAGGAGAAGAACGAGGAGGGCTACTCCGACGGCGACGCCGAGATCAAGCGGATGTTCGTCGTCGCCGAAGGCCGGGGCCGGGGCCTCGCCCGCCGTCTCCTCGCCGCACTGGAGGCCGACGCCCGCGCCGCCGGCCGCACGCGCATGGTCCTGGAGACCGGCGACCAGCAGCCCGAGGCGATCGCGCTCTACACGTCGAGCGGCTACACGCCCTGCGAGAAGTTCGGCCACTACCGGACGTACGACAGCAGCATCTGCATGGCCAAGCCGCTGGGCTGACCTTCCGGAGCCGGCTGACCGGCGTCTACGGCGTGGCGGAGGACGGGGCCGGCACCTTCGGTTCCTCGGGGCCCGACGCGACCGTGAGGTGGGCCACCTCGGCCCGCAGCGCCGCGACTTCCACCGTGAGCGCCTCCAGGAGGGCCGTCTGCTTGCGTTCCTCGGCGTCGTCCCGCTCGAATCGCGAGATGAACCAGGCCGCGATGTTCGCCGTCACGACACCGAGCAGCGCGATGCCGGAGATCATCAGCCCCACCGCGAGCAGCCGGCCGAGCCCGGTGGTGGGTGCCAGGTCCCCGTACCCCACCGTCGTCATGGTGGTGAAGGACCACCACACCGCGTCTCCCAGCGTGCGGATGTTGCCGCTCGGTGCGGCCCGCTCCACCTGGAGCACCGCGAGCGAACCGAACATCATCAGTCCGACGACGGAGCCGGCGACGTAGAGGGTCATCGTGATCTGCGGCGCGTGCCTGGCCCGTCGGCCCACCAGCAGCAGTGTGGACACCAGCCGCAGCAGGCGCAGCGGCTGGACCAGCGGCAGGACGACGGCCAGCAGGTCCAGCGGATGGCTCCGGACGAACACCCACTTGCCGGGGGCCAGCACCAGGCGGACCGCGTAGTCGGCGGCGAAGGCCGCCCATACGCCCCACTCGACCACCTGGCACGTCGCGGGCACCCAGGCCGGTGCGTCCGGGGTGAGGACGGGCGCGGCATAGGCGACGGCGAAGAAGACGGCCAGCACGAGAAGAGGGGTCCGCATGCGCCGTTCCCATCGGCTCAGCGGGGTTCGAGGCTTCATCCAGGCATCGTAGGAGACCACCACCGGAGGAAACGCCCCCCGCCCCTGGCCGGCCGGGACCCAGCGGGCCCCCTCCGAGCGGGTGGGCCGGAGCAGGCGTACCGGATGCGCCCGGGGAACAGGCTCCCCCGGTGCCTCCCGGGCACGGCATCACCCCTGACCCGCGCCCCTTCCAGGGCTCCCGCCCTACGGCACCCGCGCCACGCCCACGTAGAAGCCGCTCCGCTCGTACACCGGTGCCGGCTCCTCGCGGTACCACTCGGGCGCCGTCACGAGCCCCGGCGCGACGAGCTCCAGCCCCTCGAAGAAGGGCTCGACCTCCGCGCGGGTACGCATCCGCAGAGAGATCGCGCCCTTCCTGTAGGCCGACTCCGTCTCCCGCCTCAGCTCCGGGTGCTGGTCGGCGGTCCCGTGCGAGAGGACCAGATGGCTCCCCGACGGGAGCGCCTCGACCAGGGTGCGGGTGATCCCGTACGGGTCCTGCTCGTCGGGCAGGAAGTGCATCAGCGCGATGAGGGACAGCGCGACCGGCCTGCCGAAGTCCAGCAGCTCCGCCGCGCTCTCGAGGATCGCGTCCGGCTGCCGCACATCCGCGTGGATGTAGTCGGTCGCCCCCTCGGGACGGCTCACGAGCAGCGCTTCCGCGTGCCGCAGGACGATGGGGTCGTTGTCCGCGTAGACGACCCTGGCGCCCGGAGTCACCGCCTGGACGATCTGGTGGAGATTCGGCGCGGTGGGAATGCCGGTGCCGATGTCCAGGAACTGATCGACGCCCTGCCCCGCGAGCCAGGCGGAGGCCCGGTGCATGAACGCCCGGTTCCGCGCCGCGTTGGCCCGTGCCTCGGCGGGCAGCTTCTCCGCGACCTCCTGATCGACCGGGTAGTTGTCCTTCCCGCCGAGCAGCCAGTCGTAGACCCGCGCCGGGTGCGGCTTGCTGGTGTCGATACGGGAGCTGGGTATACCGGCTGTCACAGGACGCCCTCCATACGGAACCACGAACAGGCGCACCCCGCGCCTGGCCCGCGCACCCCCTCAACAGCGGTCACCAGCAAGGCGGGTGAGCGAGGAAGGCCCAGGTTACCGGCTGGTCGCCCGGACCGGAGCAGCGCGTTCACACGCCGGTCCCTCGATCTCCGCCCATACGGTCTTGTCCGGCGCCCCGTCCCGCGGCAGGACACCCCACTCCTCGGCCAGCGCGCCGACCAGCAACAGCCCACGCCCGGCCTCCTCGTCGGCGGGCAGGCCGGAGGTGGCCACGGGCCACCGCGAGGCTGTTGGGAGAGCAATGAGTACAGGAGCAGTGTCGCGAGACGACGACCCGACGTGGGTCAAGAGCAGCCACAGCGCCGGAGACGGCGGGCAGTGCGTCGAGGTGGCCACCACCCCCACCGCCGTCCGGGTCCGCGACTCCAAGCGGCCGGGCGGGCCGGTCCTCTCGGTCGGCCCCGGCCAGTGGGCCGCGTTCGTACGGATGTCCGCGCAGGGCTGAGCCCAGCCGCTCAGGGCATCCGCAGCTTGTCCCGCAGGAGGCGCATGTGGGCCTCGATGTCGCGCTCGGCGGGCGGTTCGCCCGTCGCGGCGGGGTCGACCGGAGGCGCCTGGCGGCAGGAGCGGCAGAGGCCGTCGGGAAGGGCTCCGGCCGGCCCGGGGCGCCCGCACTCGGCGCATTCGACGAGGAGGACGCGTGCGGGTGGTGCCGCGCCCGGCGCGGCGGCGTCCGGCAGCCGCGCCGGAATCTTGTCGGTGAGACGCCGACGGACCAGACCGACGGGCGACCCGACCTGCTCGGGAAGCCCGGACGCCAGGGCCCGGGTGAGGTAGTCGGCGTCCACGCCTCGGGCGAACCATGCGGCGGCCAGGCCCTCCAGGGCGGCACAGTCGGCGGCGGAGAGGGCGAGACGCGGCTCCAGGCGGCCCAGCCGGGCGAGCGCCAGATAGGCGGGGGACGGACCGGCGGGGGCGGGTTCGGCTTCCGGGGCGTCGACGGGAGCCGGGTCGGGGGCGGATGACTCGGGGGTCCGCTGCCGCGGCACGACAGGGGTGGCGGGCACCCTCTGCTCCTCGGGCCCCGTATCCGCCACTTCGCCTTCCGCGTCCGCGAGTTGGAGTGCCCACCACTCGTTGTCACGGGCGGTGCGGGACCAGAAGGTGAGGGTCACCCAGCGGCTCTGACCGAGACCTTCGACGCGGCAGCGCACCCGGCGCAGATGCCCGGCCACGGCGAGCGCCCTCAGGGCGGAGCCGATGGCCATCTGGCCGTACAGGGGCAGGTCCTTGGCGAGGGACTTGATGTCCATGGCGGCACCGTCGGGCAGATGGTCGACGTACCCGGCGACGTAGCGTTCCCGCTCGGGAAGGAGGACGAAGTCGGCAGCCGCGGCGGGACGCCGGTCCGGCGCCGACCGCTTGCCGTAGCCGCTGCGGGCCTTGCGGTAGGGCCGCGAGGATGCGGGCGCGCTCGGGACGGAGTTAGGGTGCTGAGCAGCCAAGGGATCGGCCTATCTCTGATCTTGCGGTGAGACCCCGGCCGGTGCTCTAACACCGCGTCGGGGTCGATTCGTTGAGGGCACCGTAAGCAGCCACGACTCTGCGCCGCAAGTTGGTCACGATTAGTCATACTTGCTGGCCGTGACGGGGCAGGGAGGGCGGGAGGGTTCTCCCCACCTTTCCTTTTTTACCCGGATGTACAGCACCGCTCGAATCCCGGACCTCGGATCCCGGCGCCCGGATCCCGAAGCTCAAGCGCCGGGCGGGAGCGGTCTGCGCATCCCCCGAACGAGCGAACCACCGGTCCCGGCGCTCGGCCCCCGAGACCCGAGCGCCGGACCCGGTCCAGCGGTGGAGGCCAAGCCGCGCCCGACCGCCCTGCCGGCTGCCGGAGTTCGCCCGGATCCGGCAGGAGCGCCGTGATCCGGGCGCTGCCGACCTTCTTGGCCCCGTCGGCGATCCCGTCCCCGAGGTCCGAGGCCGTGTGTCCGGTGGGCCGTTCACGCATGTTTCCGGCGTCATGGCCGGACAAGGCGCAGAGTGGTCAGTCGATGCGCGCGCAGAGGTCGTCCTGCGTCCCGTACACCATGTTCACGGTCTTGTATCCGGTGGAGCTGATGTCCAAGGTGTACCCGCCGTCGACGATGTACAGGCTGCGCGGCAGGTTGCCACCGCTCTCACCGACGCCGACCAGCACGGGGCCGAGCACGGACCAGTGCTGGGAGCCGTCGGTGCGGTAGTCGACGACGGCCGTGCCGCCCGCGTCCGCGTCGTAGAAGGAGCCGGTCCCGGTGTTGGTGACCCGCACGACCAGGTCACCCGTGTACACGACCCGCTTCGCGGAGCCGTCGGGGTGGGTGTCCAGTACACGCTGCACCACGTCATCGACAACGGGCTCGCCGTGGACGGGGAAGTCGCACCGGACACCTGCGGCCACGTCCCATGGCGCGGAGGGAGCCGGTTCCCAGCCCTTGGTCGTGCTTCCGGGCGCGGCGGCGGCAGGCACCGCGCCCGCAAGCACGGCGGCAAGAGTCAGCAGGGCAAGCACGGTTCGTCGCATGGGTCTCTCCTTGGTGAGACTGGTCCGGGAGGGGCGTTCGGGTGATCCCGATACCAGCCTCGCCCCTGGCTCTGACCAAATCCTCACCGCTTTCCCCCGTTCTCCCGGGCAGGAAGCGCGTCCGCTGACTAGGCTGCCCCGCACCATGGAGTTCCAGCTGCTCGGTCCGTTCCACGCCTGTCACGAGGGACAGCGGGTGCTGGTGGGCAGCCGCCGCCAGGAGCGGTGCCTGTTGTCGATTCTGCTGCTGCAGGCGGGCCGTGCCGTGACGACCACACGCCTCATCGACCTGCTGTGGGACGGCGATGCGCCGGCCTCGGCCCGCAGCACCGTCCACACCTACGTCGGCAGGCTGCGCGTCGGCCTCAAGCCGCACGGACTGCACATCGGCACCACGCACGGCGGCTATGCCGTCGAGCCCGGCCCGCATGTGATCGACGTGCAGGAGTTCGTCCTCCTTGCCCAGCAGGCGGCAGCCACGGGCGATCCTGCGGAGCGGGTGCGCCTCTACGACCAGGCCCTCAGGCTGTGGAGGGGCCCGCTGCTCGCCGATGTGGCCGACGACCGGCTTCGTGACCGGCTCGGCGCCCACATCGGGGAGCTGCGCCTGTCCGCCCTGGAGCAGTGGGCCGAGTCTCAGCTCACCATGGGACGGCATGAGCAGGTCGCGGCGGATCTGACGGTGCCGGCCCAGAAACATCCGGAGCGGGAACGACTGGTCACCGGCCGGATGACCGCGCTGTACCGGAGCGGACGCCAGGCCGATGCCCTCCAGCTGTACCGCAGGACGCGCCGATTGCTGGTGACCGAGTTCGGCATCGAGCCGGGCGCCGAGCTACGGACGCTGCACGACCGCATCCTGCGGGGCGATCCCCGGCTGGACCGGCCACCCGCGCCCGTCTACGCGGTGCGGGTCGGAGAGGAGTGGCTGCCGTGGAACGCCGGTGGACATCCGGCCCTGGAGTTCTGCAACACCTACGCGGGCTGGGGCGGCACTCATCCACCCGGCTCGGAGTGGCTGCGCAGCTACGCCACGCTCGCCGTGTGGGCCGGCCATATGGACCTGGCGGACGACCGCCTCGTCTCCTGGCTGCTCGAACAGGCGCGGCAGCACCCCGAGAAGGCCGCCGCCGCCCTGGACGAGGCCCGGGAATTCCGCGGAGACCTGTACGCCTGCCTGACCGATCCCGACGACGCTCGGGCCTTCAAGGCGGTGGCCCGTGTCGTGGAGGACACCGGCAGGGTTTCCGTGTTCACCCGCGGCGAGGACGGCCTGGGGCGCTGGCTTCCGTCCCGCGCCGCCGGTCTGCGGTTGCCCGTCTGCGCTGCCGCCCGCAGCGCCTCGGAACTGCTCGCGGATCCGCGACGTTTCACGATCCGCACGTGCCCCAGCGAGGACTGCGGCTGGCTCTTCCTCGACCAGCGCGGGCGACGTAGATGGTGCAGCCTGGCGACTTGCGGCAGCAGAAAGCCGACGGGTAGCCGGTGCGCGCCCGTCGACCCCGCCTGAGGCGCCCTCGGTTCGCGCGGTCCGCCCGCAACTGCAGTCGCTCGTTCGCCGCCCGCTCTGCCCGGGGAGCGCCTGGGAGCGCCGAGCGCACCACACCGGAAGTAGTTCTGTACTCCGTTGCTGTACGACGCCGAAGAGCCCCTACCGAATCTCCCCGGTAGGGGCTCTAAGCTGCGGTGGACCTGTGGGGATTTGAACCCCAGACCCCCTCGATGCGAACGAGGTGCGCTACCAGACTGCGCCACAGGCCCTTGCAACGAGTGAAACTCTAGCACCCTCATCGGGGTGCTCGGAAATCCGTATCCCGGCAGGTCACCGAGTCGGGTCCGCCGCCGGTCTCACTCGTTGGCCGCGCGCGGCCGGTCCTCGTCGTCGTACTGGTCGAAGAGGGGCGTCCGGCCGCGGTCCCGGGTGCGCCTGGGCGGGTTCCCGCGGCGGCGCGGGGCCTGGTCGGCGTCGGGTGCGGCCGTGTCCGGGGCGTCGCGAGTGCCCGTGCGGGTCGGCTCGGCGGGGCTGGAGCGGGCCGCGCTCCAGGTCTCCGGGTCGCCGACCTCGACCCCGCCCGTGGCGCGGGGGGCGACGGGGGCGGTGACGTAGGTCGGCAGCGGGACCGGGACCGGCTCCCAGCTGTCGCCCTGGGCCGGTCCGCGCTCGCGCTGCTGGTCGACCCACTCCGCGTGGTCCGTCTGCTCGACGAGAGCGCGACGGCCGGCCTCCTGCGGGGAGACCGTGGGCACCGGCGCGGGCCCTTCGGGCTCCTCGTCGGGCTCGGCGGGAGCCGAGGAGGCGGCCTGGTGCCTGCGGGGCCGGTTCTCGCGCAGCCGCTGCGCGGCCACCTCGGCCCGGCGCCGGTCCATGGTGAAGACGAACCGCCGGCGTTCCTGCGCGCGCAGATGCACGATGTACGTGCTCAGCAGCACGGCCGGGACGGCCGGCGCCCACAGGAAGCTGAGCCCGCCGACCGCCGCGACGACCGCGCCGAGCGTGAACGCCATGAAGAGGACCGTGGTGGTACGCCGGCGGCGCGCCAGGACCTGCGACCGCTGCCGCCGCTCGCGCTCGGACTCCGCCCCGGAGGGCCGTCGACGCTCCCGGCGGACCGGGGCCTCCCGCTCGCGCGGGTGCTCCTGGCCGGGACGGGCGGGCGCGGGGTCGCGCAACCGCACTTCCGTATGGTCCGGGGGCGCGGAAAAGGCCCGGACGTCGACGGACTCGATTCGGTCCGTGACGGCATCCGGGTCCACGTCGCCAGGCGCCTCCTCGGCATCCCGCTCCCGCAACTCCTTGGCGTAACGGCGCTCCATGGCCGCCCGCCCGGACAGCAGCCGGATGGCGGTGCTGAAGCGTTCCGTCGGACGGGCTTCATTGAGCTCGTCCTGCCTGCGGAGCCACATCGGCACCAAGTAGGCGGCCCAGGCCCCGACGATGACTGCGTAGATGAGGCCGCTGCTGCTCACTCTCACACCGTAGAGGGGTTTGCACGGCAGCATCCGCCAATTGGCCCGGCGTGTCGCACGATCCGGCTCATACGACGGACTTTTGTTGCGATTGTTCGGGTCAACAGTCGACGAAAGTGAGGTGGATTACCGCCGGGGAGCGATCAAATTCGAACACCTATTTCATTTCCCCGGACGTGCTCGACGTACCCGGGGTACCCGGCCGCACCCTGCGCCAACGTCGCAGCAGCCCGTCGGGCACCTCCTCGGCGGTGAGCGCGAAGATCAGGTGGTCCCGCCACGCACCGTCGATGTGCAGATAACGCGGGCGGAGCCCTTCCGCACGGAATCCGAGTTTCTCCACGACCCTTCGGCTGGGGCCGTTCTCGGGCCGAATGCACACCTCGATCCGGTGCAGACCGACGTTGCGGAAACAGTGGTCGGCGGCCAGCGCCACGGCGGTCGGCATCACGCCGCGGCCCGCCACGCTCTGGTCGACCCAGTAGCCGACATGGCCCGAGCACATCGACCCCCAGGTGATGCCGGCCACCGTCAACTGCCCGACCAGGCGGCCCTCGTACTCGATGGCGAAGGGCAGCATCCGGCCGGCGTTCGCCTCCGCGCGCAGGTGCCGGATCATCTGACGGTAGGTCGGGCGCCGGGCCGCTCCGCCACCCGGCGCGGGTGGCGGGACGGTCGCCTCCCAGGGGCGCAGCCAGTCGCGGTTACGCCGGTTGACCTCGCGCCACATGGTCTGGTCGCGCAGCTTTATCGGGCGGAGGGTGACGGCGCCGTCGGTCAGGATCACCGGCCAGGTCCGGACGTTCAGCTCGGGCTCCCCGGTCGGGGGTGGTCTCCACCGCGCAGCTGGTCGACGGCGTGCACCAGAAGCCTGCTCAGGACCGCGAGTCCGTCGCGTACGCCGCCGGTCGAGCCCGGCAGATTCACGAGGAGAGTGCCCGCCGCGGTGCCCGCGAGGCCGCGGGAGAGCGCGGCGGTGGGGACCTTGTCCCTGCCCTCGGCACGGATCGCCTCGGCGATACCCGGGATCTCCCGGTCCAGGACGCGGCGGGTGGCCTCGGGGGTGCCGTCGGTGGGCGAGATGCCCGTGCCGCCGGTGGTCACGATCACGTCGTAGCCCGCTGCCACGCCCGCCCGCAGGGCGGCTTCCACCGGGTCGCCGTCGGGCACGATCTGAGGGCCCTCGACCGCGAACCCGAGACCGGTGAGGGCCTCGGCGATCAGCGGGCCGCCCTTGTCGGCGTACACCCCGGCGGAAGCGCGATTGGAGGCGGTCACGACGAGGGCCCGGTATCCGCCGGTCGCGGTCTCGCTGCCGGGCGTGCTCATTAGAGGACCATCCCTTCTGCAGCCCTCTTCGGTAGGGTTGTGACCTCTCGGTCCCGGTGGGTGCATGGCCAGTAGTGCGAGCCGTTCGACGGCCAGCATGAGTTCCGCCAGCCCCGCCGGGCCGAGGCCGTCTGATCGGCTTCAGGGACACGCCCCGCAGAGGGCCGATTAATGAGCTCCCGGCAGACGACCTCACCACCACCGGGCAGGTGCTCCGTCGACGTCACAGGAGTACTTCTTTCGTGTTCATCGGATGGGACTGGGCGACCGAGACCCATGACGTCACCGTCA
The DNA here is from genome assembly GCF_002910915.1 of Streptomyces sp. SM10. GTDB lineage: Bacteria > Actinomycetota > Actinomycetes > Streptomycetales > Streptomycetaceae > Streptomyces. The sequence continues at coordinate 43,916 of NZ_NEUF01000147.1, forward strand.
TGGACGACGCCGGAAAACGCGTGGACCGGTGGGAGTTCGCCCACACCGAAGAGGGATTCGCCAGGACCCTGGCCCGGCTGGGGAAGCACGGAGCCCCGGCGGATCTGCCCGTGATGATCGAGACCAGCCGCGGCCTGGCCGTGGACCGGCTGCTGGTTGCCGGCCACCCGGTGGTGCCCGTGCATCCCAACGCCTTCCACGCCATGCGCCCGCGCTGGGGCGCCAGCAAGGCCAAGACCGACGCGGGCGACAGCATGAAACTCGCCGACTACCTGCGCACCGACGGCCACTTGCTGCCCCGGCTGGAGCCCACCGAGCAGGCCACCCTCGATCTGCAGGCCCTCACCCGGACCCGCGCCGACCACGTCGAGGCCCGCATCGCGGCGGTCAACCAGCTTGCCGCGCTGCTGGACATGCACTGGCCCGGAGGCAAGGCCGTGTTCGCCAACCTCGACAGCGACATCGCCATGGCCTTCCTGGAGCGCTACCCCACCCCGGCCTCCGCCGCGAGGCTTACCGCCGGACGCCTCGAAGCCTGGTGCAAGCGCCACGGCTACTCCGGCAGGAAGCCCGGAGGTGTCCTGATCGAACGCCTGCGGACGGCCCCGAAGGCGGCCTCCCGCCTCAGCGAGGCAGTCGTCGAGCAGCTGGTCCAGGTCCAGGTCCAGCTGGTGAAGGGCATCCGCACGACCATCCGCACGCTGGACAAGACCATCGCCGAGGCGGTCGAAACCCACACCTACGCGCCGCTGTTCGCGACGATGCCGCGCATCGGCAGGGTCAGCCTCGGCCAGATCATCGGTGAGATCGGCCCGCTCCTGGAACGCGCCCGCACCAGCGAGCAGCTCATCGCCGAGGCCGGGGTCGTCCCCGTGACCCGAGCGTCGGGCAAGTCCCGCACCGTCGCCTTCCGCTTCGCGACCAACCGCAGAGCCCGCGTCGCCCTGACCGCCTTCGCCGACAACAGCCGGCACGGCAGCGACTGGGCCGCGAAAATCTACAACGACGCCCGAGCCCGCCAGAAACGACACCCCCACGCCATCCGCATCCTGGCCCGCGCCTGGCTTCGCGTGATGTGGGCCTGCTGGCGCGACGGCACCTGCTACGACCCCGCCATCCACCAGG